>JAFWDV010000001.1 GCA_017515985.1 Clostridia bacterium | reverse complement strand
TAAATAAATAATTAATTAAAAAATAATTTATAAAAAAGGAGAAAAATATGGAATTATCAGAAAACTTAAATATTGAAAATAATAATAATATAAATAATTTTTTTCAGTCTACTTTTGGACAAATAATAGATAAATCACTAGAAACAGGATTAAGATTTTTATTACCAGATTTTATTGAAAATGATGTAATAGAAATAAAAGATACACTTGTGCAGCAAGGATTTTCTGAAGCAGTAAACACAGCAATTGATAAAGCTATAGACTTAGGTAAATCTGCAGTTGGAATGATAACAGGAAATTTTGAAAATGTAACACAAGCTGAAAATGTGGTTGAAAAAGGAGGATTAATACAAGGAATTTCTAACGCAATTGATTTTGTTTTGGATAAGGTAAATGGAACAGGATTTATTACAAATGATGTAGTTAATATAATTAAAGAAGGGAAAAATACAATATTAAATACTGTTTCAGATGATATAAAAAATGAATTTAATATTCAAAGTGAACAAATAGAAAAATTAGATAAATATAATAAAAAATGGAAAGAAGCATTTGATTCACAAGACTTCCAAAAAATGGAAAAAAATATAAAAAAAATAGAAAAAATAATGTCAAATATAATTCCAATTGAAAATGTAATTAAAGAGGCTAGAACAATAGAAAATTTACATGAATTAATAAAAAATAATGGAGAAAATTTTGAATTAACAGAAGATCAAATGGAACTAGCTAAAGCTTTGTCTTAAAGTCTCGAATTCTTGAATTTCCGTAGTAAAAAAAGGATAAAAAACTATTATAAAAAAATGCATTTTTCCTTGCATAATTTTTTATGCTTTAGTATAATACAAAGGTATATTACAAGGAAAGAGGTCGACATATGGAAGAAGAAAGAAATGATGGAAAAATAATTGATAGAGATGTAGAGAAAGAAATGAAAACTGCCTACATTGATTATGCAATGAGTGTTATAGTTTCTAGAGCACTACCAGATGTTAGAGACGGATTAAAGCCAGTTCATAGACGTATTTTATATACGATGCATGAAGATGGATTAACATCAGATAAGCCTTATAGAAAATCAGCAACTACAGTCGGTGACGTTTTGGGTAGATATCATCCACACGGAGATTCATCTGTTTATGATGCAATGGTTAGAATGGCACAAGATTTCTCACTTAGATATCCACTAATTGATGGACATGGAAACTTTGGATCTATAGATGGTGACGGAGCTGCTGCTTACCGTTATACAGAAGCTAGAATGTCTAAGATGTCTGAGGTAATGCTTACAGATATTGAAAAAGATACTGTAGACTTTATGCCAAACTTCGATGGAAGATTACAAGAGCCAACTGTATTACCTGCAAGAATACCAGCACTTCTTGTAAATGGTTCATCAGGTATAGCCGTAGGTATGGCAACAAATATACCACCACATAATTTAACTGAAGTAATAAATGGTGTTACATCAATAATAGATAATAGAGACATTACAGATGATGAATTAATGCAAATAATAAAAGGTCCAGATTTTCCAACAGAAGGAGTAATACTTGGAAGAGAAGGTATTAAAGAAGCATATACAACAGGTAGAGGAAAAATAACTGTAAGAGCTGAAGCTGAGATTGAGGAAATGAGTGGTAATAAGCAAAGAATAGTTGTTACATCATTACCATATCAAGTAAATAAAGCAAAATTAATTGAACATATAGCTTTATTAGCTCGTGAAAAGAGAATAGAAGGAATATCAGATTTAAGAGATGAGTCTGATAGAAATGATAAAGTTAGAGTTGTAATTGAATTAAAAAGAGATGCAAATGCACAAGTTGTTTTAAATCAATTATATAAAAATACTCAAATGCAAGATAATTTTGGTGTTATAATGCTAGCTTTAGTTAATGGAGTTCCTAAGATATTAACACTTAGACAATGTTTAGATTATTACATTGAACATAGAGAGCAAGTTATCAGACGTAGAACAAAATTCGAATTAGATAAAGCTCTTGCTAGAGCACACATATTAGAAGGTTTAAGAATTGCAATTGATAATATCGACGAAGTAATTAATATTATTAGATCTTCATATGATGATGCAAAAGAAAGATTGATGGAAAGATTTGGTCTTTCTGATATACAAGCACAAGCTATACTTGATATGAGATTAAAAACATTATCAGGATTGCAACGTGAAAAAATAGAAGAAGAATATAAGCAATTAATGGAATTAATAGCTCACTTACGTGAAATACTTGCAAATGAGCAATTAGTATTAGATCTTATCAAAGAAGAACTTGAAGAAGTTAAAGAAAAATATGGCGATGAGAGAAGAACAAAAATTGTTGCTGCTGAAGGTGAAATTGAGGTTGAAGATTTAATAAAAGAAGAGCAAACAGTAGTAGCCCTTACACATTTTGGTTATATTAAGAGAATGCCTATAGATACATACAAGAGCCAAAAACGTGGAGGAAAAGGTATTACAGGTATTGCAACTAGAGAAGAAGACTTTGTAAAACAAATATTTACAGCATCAACACACGATACAATTCTATTCTTTAGTAACAAAGGAAAATTATACAGATTAAGAGGCTATGAGATTCCAGAAGCAGGTAGAACTGCTAGGGGAACAGCTATTGTAAACTTATTAAGACTAGATAATGGTGAGAAAATATCTGCAGTAATTCCAATTACAACATTTGATGATGGTAAGTATTTATTGATGGCTACACGTGATGGTTTGATAAAGAAAACAGCATTAAAAGAATTTGATTCATCAAGAAAAACAGGATTATTATCAATTACACTTAAAGATGATGATGAGTTAATAGATGTTAGATTAACTGATGGTGAAGACAACGTTGTCCTTGTTACGAAGAAGGGATTAAGCATTACTTTTGATGAAAAGGATGTACGTCCAGTTGGTAGATCTGCACAAGGTGTTATTGGAATAAGACTAGATGATGGAGACATCGTAATTGGAATGGAATCAATTACAGGATGTAAAGACGCAACATTACTTGCAATTACAGAGCATGGCTTTGGAAAACGTACTGAGCTTTCAGAATATAGAGTTCAAAATAGAGGCGGTAGAGGAGTTATAACATACAAGGTAACACCAAAAACTGGCGATATAGTAGGTATAAGAATTGCAAAAGGTGATGAAGACGTAATGCTTATTACAGATAAAGGTACAATAATAAGACTTAAAGTAGAAGAAGTTAGTGTACTTGGAAGAGCAACTCAAGGTGTAACTTTAATGAGGACAAATGACGGAGGAAAAGTAGTAAGTATTGAAACTATTGAGCCTGAAGAAGTAGAAGAATAATAATTAAAACCAGCCAAATTATTTGGCTGGTTTTTTTATTTTTTTCTCATTAAACGTATATCATCTCCGAAAAATCTACAAATATCATAATTTCCAATTAATCTAGAAACAATTCTTTCATCATAATTTTTAAATAAATTTTGTATATTTAAATTCGTTGAAATGATGGTTTTTGTAACTTTTTTATTTTGATTTAATAAACGTGTATTAATAATATTAAACAATTCAGAAAACTTCATATTATTCATGCATTCTGTGCCTAAATCATCAATAATAAGTAAATCCACGTCTAATAAACTATTATAAATTGAACCATCGGTTTTTCCGAATCGATAATCTATAATAGTATCAAGCATTACTGGTGCAGTCTGATAAAGCACGTTTTTCCCTTTTTTTAATATCTCGTTTGCAATGCAACCTGAAAGGAATGTTTTTCCGAGCCCAGTGCTACCAGTGAATAAAAGATTTTTGCAATTAATATCATCAAAATTATCTATAAAATTTTGAGATATATTGCGAATTTTTTCAATATTTCCTCTAGGGGAAATATCAGAATTATACTTATCTTTATCCACATCATCTGAATATAGTGTGGATAAAAAGTTTTCAAATTTATGATTTTCAAGGTTAAAAATATTAGATTTATTATACTCAATATTAAATAATTGTTGTTTTAAGCAATTGCACATTTTTGTATTATAATTTTCTGTTATATATCCAGTATCATTACACAATTTACATTCATAAACAGGTTGTAAATAATTTTCATCACCAGTAACTGATATAAGTAAATCATGTTTTTCTTTTTTTAAATTTTCTATTTGTTTTCTTAAATTGTTTAAATATTCAAAATCGTTTGAATTAATCAAATTTTTTGAAGCTGTAATTGATAAAGTACTTAGAGAAGAATCAATTTCTTCAAATCTAGGATTTTCCTTATATAATTGTGCTTTCCTATATTCAGCCTCTTCAATTTTTTTATTTCGTTTATTTTCATATTCTACTAATAATGATTTTAGTGTTGTTGTATTCATATAAAAACCTCATTTCTTTACTTAAAATTTTTCAAGTAAATTAATTTGCGTAAAAACTGTTTAAATCATTATAATTCCTTTGATCATAGTTAGTATAACCAGTGTTTTTCTCTAGTGTTTTTATATTTTTATTTTTTTCTTTCATCTGTAATAAAAATGCTTCAACGTCATTAGATGTCTTAAAGCTTCTATCATGCCAATCTGTTAAAAGCTTATCTAGATATTCAAAATTAGGGTTAGCTTTGGATGTAGTCTTCTTTAAAGCTATTTCTATAACATCCATATTATAGCCATAATCCATATTCCATTTTTCAATGTAGCCTTCCTCATATTGAGAAAGATTTCTGTGAATACCTAGTTTTTTAGAAATTGTTTTTTGCAATGTATTTAGTTTTTCTTGTTTTTCATAATATTTATCTAAATCGTTAAATGTTTTAATATTATTTTTAAACCATCCTTCTGCAACCGTTTGGATATAGTTTCTATGTAATGCAGATCTATTAAAACAATAACGGAATAACGCTATCATAACTTCTTCGTCAAAAGAATATTTTTTAAACCACAAATCTATGTCACTATACCATGATGGTGACATTATTCCTTGGAAAAATTCATTATTTATATTTTCTATAGCCTTTGCTCTGTATTTGTTTTGGGCTATTTTTTCTATCTCTTCAGGAGAAGACGTAACCTTAGGCGTATATAGTTTATGCAATTCAACTTCCTGAATATTGTTAATTATATAGCCTGTATTTTTCTTTGTTATAAGATTTTCTTCTTCCAAAAATTTTATACTATCTTGAATTGTTTTTAAGGGAAGCTCTAGCTTTTTTGACAAATCATTTAATTTAATGTCTTTATTATATTTAGCTAGGAAATTTATGTACAAATATACTTTTATACAGTCGCCAGTCATTTGAGACAAATATTCTGTAAAAAATATATCTGGTAAGCAAGTTGTTGAAAATAATAATGATAAATCATTTTGCTCTAGTTTCATAAAAATTCCCCCCGTAACAATTTGTCAAATTATATCATTAATAATTTTTTTTTACAATAAATTGCTGAACATAATACAAAAAAGACATGAAATATTTTCATGCCTTTTAATTATAATTTATTTTAGTTTAATAATATTAATTATTCATCATCGCTTGGAACGTTTGTTATTGTAACACTAGAATTCTCGTTGGTTGATGGAGTATTAGATGTATTATCTTGTACTGGTTGATCATTTCCGCCTCCATTATTATTTGGAGTCGGAGTTGGATCAGGTGTTGATACAACTTTTGTACCTCTTAATACTACTTGATTATGTGGCTTGTAAGTATCAGAGTTTATAAGCTTTCTTGATACTTCAACTCCATTTTTATACAAGATTTTATATGTTTCTGATCTGCATCCATTTGAACCAGATTGTGTTACTTTAGTAGTTCCAGCAGGTAATGAGCTATCATCTTTGTACTCAGTAGAAAATGGAATTGTTCCAGTTCTGTTTGACACAATTTTAACTTCATAGTCATCATCAGACTTTAATCCGTACACGCTTGCAGTTATATGTCCGCCTCCAGCAGATGTTACAATTCTTACTGGATATGATCTGTTATTTTTGAATTGGAAATCAGGTGATCCCCATGATACTGTTGCATCCTGACCAGCAGGAACATAAGCAGGTATAAAAGTGTGATTTGTACGTGCAACGATTTCTAGATTTGCAAGTAAAACAGCGTTATATATTGTTGATGATACTTGGCATATTCCTCCACCATAATCTGTAGAAACTTCACCATTTACGTATACACCAGCTTCTTTATATCCTCTTGCTGCTGTTCTTTGACCAACTGTGCCATTATATGAAAATGTTTCTCCAGGCATTAATACATAGTTATTTACTGATTTTGCAGCTAACGCTATGTTGCTTGAACGATTGTAATTTGATGAAGCATATGTTGTTGAATAAGTTCCAAGTTGATCTGGAAATGCTTCTTGTGGTAATCCTTTAACAGTAACTTTAGGCGTTAATACTTTCAAAGGAATAGTGTATGTTTCTTGTGGTTTTGATATTAATTCTCTTGCTTGCTCTAGTGTAATATCAAAATCTAAACCATTTTCTTCTTTATGGATTTGATAAGGATTTGTAGTAAATGTTGCATCTACAGGCTCTTTATGTACTTCTTTATATATTGCATCAATATCTACACTATCTGCTTCATATTGTTCAACTGGGAGTTCAATCGTTAAATTGTCATTTGCTAAAGCATTTTGAATATCGCTCTTAAACGTATCAACTTGAATCCTATTACCACTTGAACTGTTTGAAACAATTAAGTTATTTCCATCGATTTTATAACTTGGATTAATTACTCTGTCTGGCAATTCATGGTTTAATTTATCTACAGCTTCATCAAATAATTTTTCGTCATAATTAATTTCTGGAGCGATGTTCGTTTTGTTAATAAGTGCTCCAAGTACTTTAAAATTATTTTCAAATATGTTGCTGCCAGATCTACCTATATCATATGCTTCAGATACTGCACTTTCTACGTCGTATGTCGGATTTAAAGTTTTTGTTTCTAACTTTGTTGAGTAATCTTTATGGTTTAAAGTAAGCTCTTTATCAAGTTTTCCAGAAAGTTCAGTATTTAATTTCTCGATTGCTTGTGATTGACTTAATTTTGAAACGTCAATTCCGCATATAGAAACGCCAGAAGCAATAGTATTTGACTTAGAAACTGATAAACCAAAAACAGTAGATAGTAAAAGAATAGCTAATAATAGTAGAACAATTATTAATCCAATAACTATTTTCTTTTTCTTGCTTTTAGTTTTATATTTTTTCATCTGCATATTTTTATTTGATTTTTTTTCAGTTGTATTTGGTTTTTTACTTTCATTTGTTTCATTTTTCTTAGTGGCAGATTTTGTTTGAGATTGAATCTCGATATTTTTTTCTTCAATTATTTTTGAAGCTTCTTTTACAATTGTGCTTTGTTTTTCTTTTTGCACTTCTTGCGTATTATTTACAGCTTTATCATTTTTTTGTTCGTTATTGCTCGAATTAGAAGCTGCAACATTCTCAGATTTTTTAATTTCCTTTGATTTACTATTTGGTAAATCGTCAACTTTTTTTTCTGCCTCATTTTCTTTTAACAAATTATTATCCATATACATCTCCATTTATTTTCATAAAATATCCATATACACTATTAAACTACAAAAAAACGATTCTGTAAAGAATAAATAGTAAATTAAATTTAATAATAGTATTATATTGAAAACTATGTTTTTAATGATATAATTAGAACGTAAATTAATAATTGAAAGGAGATTAGAAAATGTCAGAAGGTACAGAGCTACAAAAAGCGTTATTTAATAACAAAAAAAACGGGTGGGAAAGCCTAGAAGAAGGCAAAAAACAAGAAATATATGATTATTGTAATTCCTACATGGATTTTTTAAATAACGGAAAAACAGAGCGTGAAATTGTTAAAGAAGCAAAATATATAGCAGATACCAATGGATTTGTAGATATAAATAGCGTAAATAGTTTAAAAGCTGGAGATAAAGTATACTACGTAAACAGAGAAAAAAGCATGTATTTAGCAGTTATTGGTTATGATAACATTGAAAACGGAATAAGTGTAATAGGAGCACATGCAGATTCACCACGTTTGGATTTAAAGCCAAATCCATTATACGAAGATGACGGTTTTGCATTCTTCAAAACACAATATTATGGTGGAATAAAAAAATATCAATGGACAACGATCCCACTAGCAATACATGGGGTTATAGTAAAAAAAGATGGTGAAAAAATAGAAGTTAGTATTGGAGAAAAAGAAAGTGATCCAGTATTTGTTATAACAGATTTATTACCACACTTAGCACAAGAACAAATGCAAAGAAAATTATCAGAGGGAATTAAAGGTGAAGAGCTAAATATTCTTATTGGTAGCATTCCATATAATGATAACGATGTAAGTGAAAAAGTAAAATTAAATATTTTAAATTTATTAAATAAAAAATATGGAATAAATGAGGCTGATTTCTTAAGTGCAGAGCTTGAAATTGTACCTGCTTTCAAAGCAAGAAGTTTAGGATTTGATGAAAGTATGGTTGCAGCTTATGGACAAGATGATAAAATTTGTGTATACACATCTTTATCAGCTCTTATGAATACAAACAATCCAAAGAAAACGGCCGTATGCTTAATAGCAGATAAAGAAGAAATTGGAAGTATGGGAAATACTGGAATGATGTCTCAAACTTTTGATACATTTATTTCTGAAATATTAAATAAATTAGGAGTTAATAGACCAAACTTAATAGACAAGGTTTATAGCAATTCAAAAATGTTATCTGCTGATGTTGATGCTGGAACAGATCCAACATTTGCTTCAGTTGTAGAAAAGAATAATGCAGCATACTTAGGTAGAGGTGTTGGATTAAATAAATACACAGGAGGCAGAGGTAAAGGTGGTTCATCTGATGCTAATGCAGAATTTGTAGCTTATATAAGAAATATGCTTGAAACAAATAATATTGCATATCAAATATCAGAGCTTGGAAAAGTAGATATTGGTGGAGGCGGAACAATTGCATATATCCTAGCAAATAAAGGAATGGATGTAATTGACTGTGGAGTTCCAGTTTTATCTATGCATGCACCATATGAGGTTACAAGCAAATATGATGTATATTCAGCATTTGAAACATATAAGGCATTCTTCAATCTAGAAGTTTAATATTACGAATATATAAAAAAGTGTTAAGATAAATGTGTTTAAACATTTTTCTTAACGCTTTCTTTATTGTATTAAAAAAAAATTTTATAAAACAGAAGCAAGGTATTGCATTAATAAACAAAAATATATAAAATATAAGGGTAGAACTTTTTAGAAGGAGATCAAATGAAAACTGCAGAAAAAGAATTTAGAAAATCAAATTATTCGAATAGACCACATAATGGACATAACCAAAAGAAAAAGAAAAAAAGTAAATTAAAGTGTATTATTAAAGCATTATTATGTATGGGAATATTAGGAATAGCTATAGTATTATTTTTACTTTATGGGCCATTCAAAGGTTTTAGAACATGGTACATAACATCAGCTATGACTACTATGCACCATCAATATTTGGCCACATGGTTTTATAGTGCTGAAACGATACAAGAAGTATTAGATAGCAATAAAGTAATTGAAGTTTCTGGAACGACAGATACTTCTCAAATTAATACAAATAAAACTGAAGATGATTCAAAAAAGACGTATGCCAATGAATATGAAAAGGCTGTACTTGAAAAAGATAAGAATCATCCAGATTATAAAATCATAGACATTAAAGGAAAAGGATATTCTGGATATTTAGCCGTAGTATACGATCCTTCTCAGATTAAGGCAATGGTTACTTCAAAATTAGATGTATCTGGTCAATATGTTACGACTATGGCGGAGAACAACAAAGCTGTGTTAGCAATAAATGGTGGTGGATTTGAAGATTTAAATCACAATAGCACAGGAGGAAGTCCGTTAGGTTTAACATTTGTAAATGGAAAAATGGTTACAAATAAGTCATACGGTGGAGCTGGTGGCTTGATTGGATTTGATGAAGACAATAAATTAGTTATTGGAAAGATGACGGCAGCAGAGGCTAAAAATAAAAAAATTAGAGATGCTGTAACATGTGGACCATTTTTAATTATGAACGGTGAAGCTTCTAAAGTACTAGGAAATGGTGGATGGGGCTTAGCTCCAAGAACCGCTATAGGACAGCGTAAAGATGGAATTGTATTAATGCTTGTAGTTGATGGAAGACAAGTTGGTAAACAAGGTGCTGATATGGACGACTTAATTGAGATAATGCAAAGATATGGTGCCTATAATGCTTCAGCATTAGATGGAGGAACATCAAGCGTAATGGTAGAAAATTATAAAATAATTAATGATCCAATTGATAGTACAGGAGCCCATAAAACAAGACCAATAGCAACTGCTTTTGGAGTTATAACAGGAAAAAAATAATCAATATAAACGTTAATAATACATAAGGTAACCCTTTCGATACATATGCTATCGAAAGGGTTTATATATCAATAAGATAATTTGGCAAATATATTAGCGAAAAATATAAAAAAACACTTGTATTTTATAAAATTATATGTTATATTAATTAAGTACTTTAAATAAATCATTTATCGAGGTGTAGCGCAGTTGGTAGCGCGCGTGGTTTGGGACCATGAGGTCGCAGGTTCGATCCCTGTCACCTCGACCATTAAAAGAGCTTTATATGAAATGCACCCCGTTTAGTAGACACAATAAAAAAAGAATTGTGTTAAAATCTAAACGGAGGTGTATTTTTTATGGCGAAAAAAGGTCAAAAATTCAATAAAAATTATTCCGACGAATTAATTTCTGAAGTAGTAAATGC
>JAFWDV010000009.1 GCA_017515985.1 Clostridia bacterium | reverse complement strand
CACTGGTGCTGCTCAAATGGATGGTGCTATATTAGTTGTTTCTGCAGCTGATGGACCAATGCCTCAAACAAGAGAGCACATCTTACTTGCTAGACAAGTTGGTGTTAAATATATCGTTGTTTACCTAAATAAATGCGATATGGTTGATGATCCAGAATTATTAGAATTAGTTGAAATGGAAGTTAGAGACTTATTATCAAGCTATGATTTCCCAGGTGACGAGATTCCAATCGTAAAAGGATCTTCATTAAAAGTATTAGAGAGCACATCTACAGATCCTAATGATCCTGTATATGCTCCAATGAAAGAATTAATGGATGCTGTTGATAGCTACATCCCAACTCCAGAAAGACCAGTTGATCAACCATTCCTAATGCCTATCGAAGACGTATTCACAATCACAGGTAGAGGAACAGTTGTTACAGGTAGAGTTGAAAGAGGTGTTGTTAAACTTTCAGACGAAATCGAAATCGTTGGTTTATCAAACGAATCTAAGAAAACAGTTGTTACTGGTGTAGAAATGTTCAGAAAATTACTAGACCAAGCTGAAGCTGGAGATAACATTGGTGTTCTTTTAAGAGGTATTCAAAGAGAAGAAGTTGAAAGAGGACAAGTTTTAGCTAAACCAGGAACAATTCATCCACATACAAAATTCACAGCACAAGTATACGTTCTAACTAAAGAAGAAGGTGGAAGACATACACCATTCTTCACAAACTATAGACCACAATTCTATTTCAGAACAACAGACGTTACAGGTGTTATCGAATTACCACAAGGTACAGAAATGTGTATGCCTGGTGATAACGTAGATATGACAATCGAATTAATCACACCAATCGCTATTGAAAAAGGACTAAGATTCGCTATCCGTGAAGGTGGTAGAACAGTTGGTTCAGGTGTAGTAGCTGACGTTATTGCTTAATTAAAAAATAATAATACAGGGGGTTTATTTATAAACCTTCTGTTTTTTTGCTCTTTTTTATAAATAATTGACAATACGTAGCATACGTAGTAAAATAAAAGGAGGAAGGTTTTGACATTTAAAGAATTGCATAAGTTACTGATTTCTGTTGGTTGGTATCATCATCATACAAATGGTTCACACTACATATATAGACATACATATTTAAAGCGGTAGCATACCAGTACCTAATCATAAGGGGGATATGCCAAAAGGTACATTGAACTGTATCTTAAAACAAGCCGGATTGAAATGAAATCAAATGTTATATAGGAGGTTTAGTTTATTATGAAAGTTATTTATCCAGTATTATTTTATGAGGAAAAAGACGGTCAGTTTTCAGTATTTGTTCCAGATTTAAAAGGTACAAATAATATTTGTGTTACAACTTGTGGTACAAATTTAGAGGATGCAATGAATATGGCGCAAGATTTAATTGCAGGTGTTATTGTCGATATAATGGAACAAAATAATACAATACCAAGAGCAACTAAAATTGAAGATGTATCATTTGAAAAATTTGAAAAAAGCTTGGATATAGAAGATATGGATTACGTTTCTAAATTTAAAACATATATTTCAGTTGATGTAAGTGCATATGTTGAAAAATGGGGTAAAGAGCTTGTAAAAAAGACAGTTAATATTCCAAAATGGATTAATACAAGGGCCGAGGAACTAAAAATTAATTTTTCAAAGACGTTGGAAGAAGCATTATTACAAAAAATATATAAAAAATAATAAAGCATTAGATGTGTTTCTAATGCTTTATTTTAGTTCAACCACAGTCACGCCCATTTCACCTTCACCAAATGTTCCCATTCTAAAGCTATTTACATGTGGATGGTTTCTTAAAAATTGATGAATACCTTCACGAAGCTTGCCAGTTCCTTTACCATGAACAATTCGAACAATTTGTATATGGCTAAGGGCTGCATCATCTAAAAATTTATCTACAACAAATATGGCTTCATCAACGGTTTGTCCTATAACATTTATTTCTGTTGAAGCTGTTTTTGCCTTCAATTTATTATTTGAAACTTTGCTATATGAAATATTTGATTCTTTTTTTGCTTTTTTCAAAAGCTCTAAGTTACTTATTTTTACATTGGTTTTCATACTACCAATTTGAATTTGTACTTCATTTGATTTATTAGGATTACTTAGTACAACGCCATCTTGGTTTAATGTTTTTACATGAACTTTCATACCAATTTGTATATTAAGTTTTGTTGAGGTGTTATCTCCAGAATCATCAGATTCTACTGTTGTATATGTATCTTGGATATCTTTGTTTAATCTATTTCGTGCATTATTTGCTTGTTTTAAACCGTCAGATGAAGCTATTTCATTTAATTCCGATATAATAGAATTTGCTTCTTTTTTTGCATCGAGTAATATTTCTCTTGCTTCAGCTTTTGCTTTTTCGATAAGTTCATTTTGTTTGCCAGAAATATCTAATTGTTCATTTTCCAAAGATTTTCTTAATAATTCAATTTGGTTTAAGTTTTGAGTAATTTTTTCTTTTTCTTTTTCGATTTCAATTTTGTCGTCATATATATTTTTTATAAGCTCTTCTATACTGATATTATCAGTATTCATAAGGCTTTGAGCTTTATTTAAAATTGAATCTGGCATACCAAGACGTTTTGTAATTGCAAAAGCATTACTTTTACCAGGAATACCAACAAGCAATTTATATGTTGATTTTAAGTTTTCAATATCAAATTCCGAACTTGCATTTTCAAATCCATCAGTAACAAGTGCATAGTTTTTTATTTCTGGATAGTGCGTTGTTGCAAGAGTTAGAGCTCCTAAATTATGAAAGTATTCTAATATACTTATCGCTAAATTTGCTCCTTCTACAGGATCTGTTCCAGAGCCAAGCTCGTCAACAAGAATAAGGCTATTTTCGGTTGCGCTACTATAGATATTAACTATATTTATCATGTGTGATGAAAATGTACTTAAAGATTCTTGTATACTTTGCTCATCTCCAATATCTGCAAAAATATTGTCAAACACATAGATGCTACTTCCATCAGCAGTTGGAATGTGAAGACCGATATATGCCATTAAACAAAGAAGACCTGTAGTTTTTAAGCAAACTGTTTTACCGCCAGTGTTAGGTCCAGTAATAATAAGTGATGTGTAGTTTCTGCCTATTTCAATTGAAACAGGAACAACCTGAGATTTATCTATTAGAGGGTGCCTAGCTTGCTTTAAATCAATAATTTTTTTATCATTTATAATTGGTTCTGTGCACTTGTAGTCCATAGAAAACTTGGCTTTTGCAGAAAGTAAGTCTAAATTTCCAATAGCTTGTACAGATTCTTCTATGTTTGCTCTAACAGGATAGATATCATCTGAAAGCTCTTTTAAGATACGCTCTATTTCAATATTTTCTTCAATTTGAAGATTTTGAATTTTATTGTTCATTTCGAAAATTGACATAGGTTCAATGAATACTGTCGAGCCACTGTATGAGGTGTCATGAACAAATCCTTTAACATTATCTTTGTATTCAATTTTTACCGGAATAACGTATCTATCGTTTCTTATTGTAATGATTGTGTCCATAACATATTTTGAATAAGAAGAATGTATCATGTTGTTTAAAGCATCTTTTATATTGGCTTCAATGGCATGTTTTTTTCTCCTTATCGAACGCAATTCTGAAGAAGCTTCATCTGCTACAGTGTTTTCGTCAATGATTGATTTAAATATTTTTTCCTCAAGTGCTGGATTTGAGTATAACTTGCTAAAGTATATCTCAACAGCGTCAAAACTTGATACGTCAAGTCTATCAGTAAAATATTTTTTTAGCTCTCTTGATACCTTCAATATGTGTGCAACGGATAAAAGAGCAGAGCACGATAAGCTTAGATTGCCTTCAAGTGTTTTTGATATATACTCAAAATTATCAATTGGTGAAAGTGGCATATTACCGCTTTCACTTATTAGCTTTATAGCCTGACTTGTTTCAGATAGCAAATTACGCACGATATTACTATCAAATGAAGGATTAATATCCATAAGCTTATTTGTTCCGATTTCAGTAATACAGTACTTTTGAAGAATTTGCATGATTTTATTAAGCTCTAATTTTTCATAATACTTTTCCAAAATTATTCTCCTTTTTAAATATTATTTATACGCAATATTATATCATAAAATTAGGAAAAATAAAGAAGTAATAGCAGTTTTATGTGTTGTATTTTCAGGCATTTTTGTGTTATAATACATACTTGAATTGTATTGGAGGAAAAGAAGTATGAAGATAAATATAGTTATGGTAGAGCCTGAAATACCACAAAATACAGGAAATATTGCAAGAACTTGCGCAATTACAGGGGCTAAGCTTCATTTGGTTAGACCACTTGGATTTCAAATAACAGATAGAACTTTAAAAAGATCTGGTCTCGATTACTGGGATAAATTGGATATTGAAGAGCATATGTCTTTGCAAAAATTTTTAGAGAAATATCCACCAGAGCAAAATAATATGTTTTTTGCTAGCACAAAAGCCACACATTGTTATTCTGATGTGGATTATTCTAAGTTTGATGAAGTTTTTGTGTTGTATGGTAAAGAAACAAAAGGACTACCAGAAGATTTATTACAAAAATACATAGAAAAGACAATTCGTATTCCAATGAGAAATACTTTAAGATCACTAAATCTATCTAATTCAGTTGCGATAATAACGTATGAGATATTAAGACAGATTGGATTTGATGGATTACAAGAAACAAGTGAGTATTTTTGGGAATAATAAAGAATAAAAAATATAGTAAAAATCACTAAAAAGGCTTGATTATTTGGTGATTTGAGGGTATAATAGTATTGCATAAAAAATTACAGAAGAGTGGGAGCAAATCCCACTCTTTAATCATGAGTGAGGAGGACCAAATATTGGCAAATATCGAAGAAAAGATAGAAACGAGATTATCAGGTATAATCGAACCGTTAGGTTACAAAATCTATGATGTTCAGTATGCTAAAGAGGGAAAAGATTACTTTCTAAGAATCTTTATCGAAAAAGAGGATAGTGAAATAACACTGGATGATTGCGAAAAAGTAAATAATGCCATAACAGATATCTTAGATGAAGAGAACTTCATTAAAGAGCAGTATTTTCTTGAAGTATCATCAACTGGTGTTGAAAAATTAATCCGAAAGGAAAAACATCTTGAGGAAAACGTAGGTGAGCTTATAACAGTTAAATTGTTTAAACCAATAGATGGTCTAAAGGAATACGTAGGAGAGCTTAAAGCTTTTGATGAAAATACAGTAGATATTAAGCTTGAAAATGAAGAAGTAGTAAGTTTTGAAAGAAAAAATATTTCACAAATAAAGAAATATTATGATTGGAATAATTAAGGGGGAATTAGGAAAATGAAGAAGGAATCAAAACAAAGTAAATTAATCGATAGTAAGGAGCTTATATTAGCACTTGAAGATTTAGAAAAGGAGAAGGGTATAAAGAAAGACTATATGCTTGAATCAATTGAAACAGCATTGGTTACTGCATACAAGAGAAACTATGATTCAACATCAGATAATGTAAAAGTTACTATGAATGCAGAAACTGGAGAAGTTCATGTTTTTGCTGAAAAAACTGTAGTTGAATCTGTAGAAGATGATAAGATAGAAATCAACCTTGCAGATGCAAAGAAAATAAACAAAAAATTAGCTGTTGGTGATGTTGCACAACTTGAAATTATACCAAGAGATTTCGGAAGAATCGCTGCACAAACTGCTAAACAAGTTATTATTCAAAAAATAAGAGAAGCTTCAAGAAATGTTTTATTTGATGAATTTTCAGAGAAAAAAGGTGAAATAGTTTCTGGTTTAATACAAAAAGCTGATGGAGGAATAGTTGTAGTTGATTTAGGTAAGCTTGAAGGTGTAATGCCATTAAAGGAACAAATTTCAACAGAAAATTATAAGGTAAACGATAAAATTAGAGCATATATTGTAAATGTTGAAAGAGGAATAAAAGGTGCACCACAAGTTATTATTTCAAGATCTAATGCTGATTTTGTAAGAAAATTATTTGAGCTTGAAATTCCAGAAATATATGAAGGTGTTATAGAAATAAAGAGCGTATCTAGAGATGCTGGAAGCAGAAGTAAAGTAGCTGTTTATTCACAAAATGAAAACATAGACCCAGTTGGTTCATGTGTTGGACAAAAGGGAATAAGAATTCAAAATATAATTAACGAATTAAATGGTGAAAAAATAGATGTTATTGAATGGAACGCAGATCCATCAATTTATATTTCTGCAGCACTTCTTCCTGCACAAGTTCTTGCTGTTGATATAAACGAAGAAGAAAAATTTGCTCAAGTTATAGTTCCAGATGATCAATTATCTTTGGCTATAGGAAAATCTGGTCAAAATGTTAGACTTGCAGCAAAATTGACAAATTGGAAAATTGATATTAAGAGCGAATCTCAGTTTAGAAAAATGATTGAAGAAAGAAATAATGAAGAAGCTGAGGAAGATATTGCTGAAGCTGAAGATGTAGAAGAAGTTGAAGAAACAGAAGTAGCAGAGGAAACTGAGACAACTGAGGAATAATATATATTTTTTATTTGAATACAATGGGAAGTGATTAATATGAAGAAAATTCCACAAAGAACGTGTGTTGGTTGCAATACACAAAAAAATAAAAGTGATTTAATTAGAATTGTTATAAACAAGGAAGGTAACATTTTTATAGATAAAACAGGAAAAGCAAATGGAAGAGGGGCTTATATTTGCAATAATCCAGAATGCTTAGAAAAAGCAATAAAATCAAAACGTATTGAGAGAAGTTTTGAAAAAGAAATAAGCAATGAGATATATGATGATTTGAGAAAAGAAATCGTCGAGTAAAGATAAATTTTGATGGGGGTGAAATTTATTGGCAAAGATGAAAATTCATGAGATAGCAAAAAAATATAATCTAACCAGTAAAGATGTTTTAGAGAAAGCTAATGAACTTGGTATAAATGCCAAAAGCCATTTAAGTTCGTTAGAAGATGATGAGGTAAGGATGTTGGAAGAAAAAATTAGTGGTAAGGCTAGTAAAAATGATCAGACAGCCGACAAAAAGGATAAAAGTAAAGAAAAGAAGAAAGAGAGCTCTCCTGTAATAATAAGAAGAGAGGTTATATTGTCTGAAGATAATAATCAAGAAAAAGAAACAAAGAAGGTAGAGCAAAGAAGTAATATCGGATTTGTTGAAAGAAATAAAAACCAAAATTATAATATTGTATACAGAAATAAACAACAAAAGCCTATGACAGTTAATGAACTTTTCGGAATCAAAGATAAAAAGAAAGAGGAAGAAGAGAAGAGAAAGAAAGAAGAAGAGGAAAGATTAAGAAAAGAAGAAGAGGCTAGAAAAATTGAAGCTCAAAAGAAACTAGAAGAGCAGAAAAAAGCTGAAGAAGCAAAGGAAAAAGCACAGTTAGAAGATAAAAAATTAAAGGAGAAAACTGAAAAATCTGAGAATATAGGTATGGAAGCAACTGCAAGAAAAGAAAACAATAGAAGTGAAAACGGATATGAAAATCGTAGAAATTATAATAGTTCTGTAAATAATAGATACAATAATGATGGTAATAATCGTTATAATAACGGTGAGAGAAGATTCAATAATAATAGAGAAGGATATCAAAATAATAACAGATACAATAATAACGGAAATAATAGATTTTCAAATGATGGAAGCAATAGATATAATGGCGGAGATCGTAGATTTGGAAATAACCGTGACGATAATCAAAACAATAATTACAGAAATAATAGAAATAATGACGGAAACGGTAGATACAATAATAACAGATATAATAACCAAAATAGACCATTGGATGATAAGGGAATTGACAAAAATATTAAGAATATTATGTCTGTTGAAATTGTTGAAAAAGAGTCTCAAAGAGATTATAGTAGCAAATCAATTGATAAAGCTAAGCAAAGCAAATTTGAGGAGAATAAAGCTAACAATAATAAAAAAGCTACTAAAAATAGAAGACAAGATAGATTTTCAGAGATTGATGGCGGAAAGCTTAAAGATTTAAAACAAGTTGATAAGTTATCTCATATGTTTGATGATCAAGAAGGCGGAATGCTTGATTACTACGATTTATCATCAGATAGAGGAAAGAAAAATAAAAGAAAACCTGGAAAGAATGTTGATGAGCAACCAAGTAAGCAAAAAATATTCCAATTAACAGAGATTACTATACCTGAGAGCATTTCAGTTAAAGATTTAGCTGCTGAGCTTAAGAAAACAAGTGGTGAAGTTATTACTAAGCTTATGGGACTTGGTATAATGGCTACTATAAATAATGATTTAGACTTCGATACTGCATTTTTAGTTGCAAGTGAGTTTGGAGTTACAGCTAATAAGAAAAATGTTGTTAATGAAGAAGATATATTATTTGATGAATCTGAAGATAGAGAAGAAGATTTATTACCAAGACCACCAGTTGTAGTTGTTATGGGTCACGTTGACCATGGTAAAACTTCATTGCTTGATGCTATCAGAAAAACTAACGTTATTGAAGGTGAAGCAGGTGGTATTACTCAACACATCGGTGCATACAAAGTTAATGTAAATAATAGAGAAATAACATTCTTAGATACACCTGGACACGAAGCATTTACAAGCATGAGAGCTAGAGGTGCGCAAATTACAGATATTGCTATCTTAGTAGTTGCTGCTGATGATGGTGTAATGCCTCAAACTATTGAAGCTATTAATCATGCTAAGTCTGCTGAAATTCCTATTATTGTTGCAGTAAACAAAATCGATTTACCAAACGCTAACGTTGATAAAATAAAACAAGATTTAATGCAATATGAATTAGTTGCTGAAGAGTGGGGCGGAGATACAATTTTTGTTCCTATCTCTGCTAAGAAAGGTTTAAATATCAATAACCTACTAGAGATGGTTCTATTAGTTGCTGATATGAAGGAGCTAAAAGCTAATCCAAATAAACAATCTAAAGGTGCTGTTATTGAAGCTAGACTTGATAAGGCTAAAGGTCCAATTGCATCAATGCTTGTACAACGTGGTACATTAAATGTTGGTGATACAATAGTAGTTGGTACTTCAATTGGTAGAATAAGAGCTATGAAGAACGATAAGGGTCAAAGCGTTAAAGCTGCTGGACCATCAACACCTGTTGAAGTTATGGGATTAACAGAGGTTCCTGAGGCTGGAGATACATTCTATGAAGTTAAAAATGAGAAAATTGCTAAACATTTAATTGAGAAGAGAAAACTTCAAGAAAGAGAAAAATCTTTAAGTAACAATAACGTTGTTACACTTAATAATTTATTTGAGAAGATGGAAAGCGAAGACTTGAAACAATTAAACTTAATTGTTAAGGCTGATGTTCAAGGTTCTGCTGAAGCTATAAAACAATCATTAGAGAAACTTTCTAATGATGAAGTTAAAGTTAAAGTAATCCATTCAGTTGCTGGTGCAGTTAATGAATCTGATGTTCAACTTGCAAAAGCAGCAAAGGCAATTATTATTGCATTCAATGTACGTCCTGTTGGTTCAGCTAAGGAAGTTGCTGATAAAGAAGGCGTTGAAATAAAACAATACTCTATTATATACAAGGCATTGGAGGATGTTGAGGCTGCTATGAAGGGATTATTAGATCCTGTTTTCGAAGAAAAAGTTATCGGAAATGCAGTTGTTAGACAAACTTTCAAGGTTTCAAGCATTGGTACTATTGCTGGATGTTATGTAACAGATGGTAAGATTGAAAGAAATGCAGGAGTTAGAGTAATTCGTGATTCAGTTGTAATTCACGAAGGAAAACTTGCTTCATTAAAGAGATTCAAAGATGACGTTAAAGAAGTTACAAAAGGTTTCGAATGTGGATGCCAAATTGAAGATTATAACGATCTAAAAGAAGATGATGTAATTGAATTCTTTGTAATGGAGGAAGTTAAAAGATAAGAAAGGATGATCTTATGGCAAAGAATGAAACTAGATTAAATAGAATTAATGAAGAGCTTAAAAAAGAAATTAGCCATATTCTTACATTTGATTTGAAAAATCCTAATGTTACTGGTATGCTAAGTGTAACCAGGGCTAAGATTACACCAGATTTTAAGTATGCTAAGATTTATGTTAGTATTCTTAATTCGAAAGATGTGGATAAAACTATGGAAGGATTGAAAGAATCTAGTGGTTTTATTAGAAGTAAAATTGCAAAATCAATTAATCTAAGAGTTACACCAGAGCTAGTATTTGAATTAGATGATTCATTAGAATATGGAATGAGAATTGAAAATATACTTAAAGAAATAAAAGGCGAAAATAAAGATAATAAATAGAATACGCCAATAGATGAAAAAATAGGGCCTTTTAGAAAGGATTGATAAAAAATTTATGAAAACTCTAGAAAATATTTTAGAAGAGATAAATAATGCTAATTCGATAGTTATTTTGACGCATGAAAATCCAGATGGTGATGCTGTTGGAACGAGCTTAGCTTTATACAACTCTTTGAAAGCATATGGTAAGAATAATATAGATTTAATAATTCCAGAATGTCCAAAAACATTTATGTTCTTACCTAATGCTGGAGAAATAAAAAAAGAGACAGATATTGACAATTATGATTTAGCTATAGCTATCGATTGTGCATCACTAGAGATGCTTAATGGAGGAAGAAAGTATTTTGAAGGTGCAGAATCTACTGTAGTTATTGACCATCATGGTACTAATACTATGTATGGAGATTTGAACTTTGTAAATCCAAATGCTCCTGCTTGTAGTGAGGTTATGATTGTAGTTTTAAATAGCTTCAATATGGCTATAGATAAAGAAATTGGAACTTGTTTATTGGTTGGTATTATAACTGATACTGGTGGTTTCAAATATCAAGGAGTAACTGCTGAAACTTTTGAATTTGTTGCTGGACTACTAAATAAAGGTGTAAATGTTTCTGAAACATACAGAAAAGTTTTACAGGTTAAAACAAGATCTGCATTTGAACTTGCAAGGGTTGCAAACGAAAGATTAGAATTACTAGATGATGGAAAAATTGCTTTTACATATGTAACTCTTGAGGATTATGAAAAATTTGGTAATACATATGGAGATCATGAAGGAATTGTAGATATAGGTAGAGATATCGAAGGTGTTGAGGTTTCTATTTTTGTTAGAGCTGTTAAAGGTAAAGGGTTGAAAGTATCTTTAAGATCTAACGAAAAAGTAGATGTAGATGACATTGCACTTCTATATGGTGGCGGTGGCCATCCTAAAGCAGCAGGTTTTTCAATAAATGAAAGTTTAGAAGCGGTAAAAGAAAAAGTACTTAGTGAAGTAAGACATTATTTATAGGAGTAATATATGGATGGAATTCTTATTGTAAATAAGCCTAAGGGAATTACCTCTAATGATGTTGTAAATAAAATAAAGCATGTTTTAAATTGTAAGGTAGGACACACAGGCACTTTAGATCCAAATGCAACAGGTGTACTACCTTTATTGCTGGGCAATGGTACAAAATTTTCGAAGTATTTAATTAATCATGATAAAATTTATTGTGCAACTATTAAGTTAGGAGAAAAAACATCTACGGCAGATACAGAGGGGGAAGTAATTGAAACAAGACCAGTTAAGTTGCATTCAGAAGGATTTATTGACGATACATTAAAGCAGTTTGTTGGTAAGCAGGTTCAAACTCCGCCGATATATTCTGCGATAAAGGTTAACGGAAAAAAACTATACGAGTATGCAAGAAAAGGTGAAGAGGTTGAAATTCCTAAAAGGGAAATAGAAATATATGAGATTAACCTAGTTAATTATGAGCAGGATAATAGTACTATTACTTTTAAGGTTCACTGCTCTAAGGGGACTTATATTAGAACTTTATGTGAGGATATCTCTGAAAAGCTTGGAACTGTTGGATATATGGAAGAATTACAACGTCTTAAAGTTGGCAGTTTTGATATAAGTAGTGCTGTGGATATTTTTGATGTTGAAAATAATAAAAACAATGAAGAATGGCTAAAAAGCAATATAGTTGGATTAGAGGATTTGTTGCTCAATTATCCAAGTGTGGAAATTAAAGAGCAAAATGAGCTAGATAGATTTCTTAACGGCGTAAAAGTTGGATGTAATTGCCAGGATGGAATATGTAGAGCATATTTTAAGAATGAATTCATAGGTAGTGGAATTGTGTTTGATAATAAAATAAAACGCGATGTAATCTTAAAATAGGGCCGAAGAAATTTTGGGGACGGAGGAAAAAATTTTACCGTTTTTTTATATAATAAGAGCAAATATTAATAGATATTATTAAAAATTTTTTGCTCCGTCCCCAAAATTTCGCCCTAAAATTCAAAGGAGGAAATTTTTATGTATCTTATAGTTGGACTTGGAAATCCAGAAGCTGATTATGCAAGGACAAGGCATAATATGGGTGTGGATGTCGTAAATAAATTAGCTGATAAATATAAAATAGCAGTTTCAAAAGATCAATTTAAAGGTTTATTTGGAATGGGTGAGATTGGTGGAGAAAAGGTTATACTACTTAAACCACAAACATTTATGAATTTAAGTGGGGATAGTGTGGCAGAATGTGTTAATTTCTATAAAATCAATCTTAATAATCTTATTGTGGTTTATGATGACATTGATACAGAGCCTGGAAAAATTAGAGTTAGAGCTAAAGGTGGTCCTGGTACGCATAATGGTATGAAATCTGTTGTTTCTAGATTAGCTACAGAAGAATTTCCAAGAATAAGGGTTGGTATTGGACAGCCGGAATTTAAAGATGACTTGGTTAATTACGTAATTGGACACGTTAAAGATGAGGATTACGAAGTTTTATTGGATGGAATAGATAAAGCAGCCGATGCTGTTAGCCATATTGTTAAATATGGAATCGATAGTGCAATGAATAAATATAATGTTTAATGCATCTAAATATGGAGGTCATATGAAGGAAGTTATAATTAATAATGACAATGAAAAAAGTAATATTGCGATTTTAGAGAATGGTAAGGTAGTTGAACAATATCAAGAGTTTTATGACAATAGGACTGTTGAAGGTAATATTTATATTGGAAAAGTTGTTAGTGTTTTGCCAGGTATGCAAGCTGCATTTGTGGATATTGGTGAAGAAAAGAATGCTTTTTTGCATGTAAAAGATGTTCTCCCAAAGGCTAGCAATATTACTGGTAATAAAAATGAAAAGCTAAGTCAAAATGATATCAAAAAGTACGTTAAAGTTGGAATGCCTATTATTGTTCAAATAAAGAAAGATAAAATTGAAACAAAGGGAGCAAGGGTTTCAACTAATTTGAATATTCCTGGTAAATATATGGCTTTAATACCAAATTCAGATTTTATTACGGTTTCAAGTAAGATAGAGGATAAATCTGAAATCGATAGATTGAAAAGTATCATCAATTCTTATAAAAATAGTAATTATGGATATGTTCTTAGGACAGCTGCCAGCGGAAAATCTGAAAAATGTCTATCTGATGAAATTAATTTGCTAACTGAAATTTATAAAGATATTTCAAATAAATCTGAAAAGATTATGAAAGAAGGAAAATATCCTGCTAAAATTTATGAGATTGGTGGAATATTAAACAAAATTCTTCTTGGTGTAATTGATGATACTGAAAAAATAGTTGTAAATAATAAAGAGATTTATGATTTTATTTTGAATGATTATCCAGAGGCTGAAAAGATATTAGAGCTTAAAAAGGATGATGATGTATTTTCAGAGGATGTAAAGAATCAAATTGAAAAATTACAAAATAGAAAAATATGGCTTAATTGCGGAGGATTTATTACAATTGACAGAACTGAAGCGTTAACCGCAATTGATGTTAATACTGGAAAATTTACAGGATGCGATACACTAGAAAAAACAGTGCTTAAAGTTAATGAAGAGGCTTCTATTGAAATTGCAAAACAATTGAGAGCTAGGGATATTGGCGGAATTGTAATAATTGATTACATAGATATGGAAGAAAAAGAAAGTGAAGATAGAATAACAGAAGTACTACAAAGAGAGCTAAAGAAGGATAGAGCAAAGACACAAGTTGTTGGTTTTACGCCTTTGCATCTATTGGAAATGACACGAAAGCATTTATATAGTAATTAAAGTAATATGAAAGAGGATTAAAATATGATGAATGTTGGTTTTATCTCACTGGGTTGTAGTAAAAATTTGGTTGATACTGAGATGGCAATAGGTTTATTTAAAAATAATAATTATAATGTCGTTAATGATCCATCAAAAGCTGATATTATAGTGGTAAATACTTGTGGTTTTATTGAGTCTGCTAAGGAGGAGGCAATTAATACATTGCTTGAAATGGCGGAATATAAAAAGTCAAGATGTAAGTATTTAATTGCTATGGGTTGCTTGGTTGAGAGATATAAAGATGAGCTTGAAAAATTGATTCCAGAAGTAGATTTATACATAAAATATAGTGAGTATGATAGCTTATGGAGTCAAGTTGAAGCGGTTATTGGTAAAAGTAAAAATGAATCTATGTGTCAGTTAGATTTTCTTAATCGTGTTGTTAGCTCAGGTGAAAATTTTGCATATCTAAGAGTAAGTGATGGTTGTGATAATAACTGTACTTTTTGTGCTATCCCTGGTATTCGTGGAAAATATGTTAGTAGAAAGATGGAAGATGTTCTTGAAGAAGCTAAATTACTTGTTAAGAGTGGTATCAAGGAGCTTATTGTTATAGCACAAGATACAACTAAATATGGAATTGATTTGTATGGAGAGCCAAAACTTGCAGAATTATTGGATAATCTATGTAAAATTAAAGGAATAAAATGGGTTAGATTTTTATACGCATATCCAGAAAACATTAGCGATGAACTTATAGATGTTGTAAAAAGAAATAAAAAAATATGCAATTATTTTGATATTCCAATACAACATATATCTAATAAAGTTTTAAAGAGAATGAATAGAAAAAGTGATGGTAAAAGCATTAGAAATGTTGTTTCTAAAATTAGAAAAGAAATACCTGATGTTATTATTAGAACAACCGTAATGGTTGGTTTTCCTGGTGAAAGCAATGAGGATTTTGAAGAGTTATACAATTTTATTGAAGATGCTAAATTTGACAGAATGGGAGCTTTTTCGTATTCTAAGGAAGAAGGAACTCCTGCAGCTAGGATAAAAGAGCAGGTACATCCTATGACTAAGAAAAGCAGATACAATAAGATTATGAAAATTCAATCTGAGGTTGCACAAAAAATTGAAAGTTCACGTATTGGAAATGTTTATGAAGTTCTTTTGGAAGAGCGAAGCTTTGATGGAAAATATTATATTGGAAGAAGCTATATGAATGTTCCTGATATTGACGGAGTAATTTTTGTCAAGTGTGATGAGGATAATCTTGAAGGTGAGTTTGTAAAAGTTGTAATTACAGATTATAATGATTATGATTTATTTGCTGAGAAAATATAATTAAACAAGAGAGGTGTTTATATGGAGAATTCATACGATGCGATTGTAATTGGAATGGGACCAAGTGGAATATTTTTAGCATATGAACTTATTCAACTTAAGAAGGCTAAAAAAATATTGTTAATTGATCAAGGTAAAAGAGTTGAAGACAGAATTTGTCCTGTTGAAAAAGCAGGAAAGTGCGTAAAATGCAAGCCATTTTGTAATATAACTAGCGGTTTTTCGGGAGCTGGTGCTTATTCTGATGGGAAGCTTTCTTTATATAATGAGGAAGATGATGATATTTTTGTGGGTGGAATTCTTCATGAATATATTGGTGTTGAAAATACTAAGAAATTAATAGACTATACTGATAAGATTTATTTAAAATTTGGAGCAGATAAAAAATTAGAAGGTGTTAATTATAAAGAGCAAGTTTCTAAGATTAAAGAAAAGTCAAAGAAACAAGGAATTAATCTGATAAATATTCCTATTAGGCACCTTGGAACTGAAAAAGCTCATGAACTATATAAAAAGCTTGAAGATTATCTTATTGATAATGGAATAAATATGAAGTTTGAAACTGATGTTAAAGATTTGATAATCGAAGACAATAAAATAAAAGGTGCAGTAATAGTTGATAACAAAGAAAAAAGTGAATCAAAAGTGTATTCTGATAATGTTGTAATTGCTGTTGGAAGAAAGGGAGCAAATTGGCTTTCTGATATGTGTGATAAACATAACATTGAAACTAAATCTGGTTGCGTAGATATTGGTGTTAGATATGAATTGCCAGATAGTGTAATGAAAGAAATAAACACATATATGTATGAGGGAAAGTTTATTGGAAGACCATATCCATTTAAAGATAAGGTTAGAACTTTCTGCCAAAATCCAAGTGGGTTTGTTTCTTCTGAAGTTTATGATAATAATTTGACTTTGGTAAATGGGCATTCATACAAAGATAGAAAAAGCACAAATACAAATTTAGCAATACTTGTTTCTCATAACTTTACATATCCATTTAATAAGCCAATAGATTATGGTAGAAATGTGGCAAAGAATTTAAATGAATTAGGGCAAGGAAATGTTGTTGTACAAAGACTTGGAGATATATACAGAGGAAAGAGAACGTGGCAGGATGAACTTGACCAAAATAGTGTTGTTCCAACTCTAAAATCAGCAATTCCAGGGGATATAACATTTGCTATTGGATATAGAACAATGACAGATATTTTACAATTTATAAGAGAAATGGATAAAATTGTGGAAGGGTTTGCAAATCCAGATAATTTATTATACGCTCCAGAGATAAAATTCTATAGTAATAAACTTGATATTGATGAAAATTTTGAATCTAGTGTTAAGGGATTATATTCTATAGGTGATGGTGGAGGAATGACAAGAGGTCTTATGATGGCATCTTGCTCAGGTGTCCAGATGGCAAGAATACTAGCTGAAAGAATTTAAAAAAAGGAAAAAAGGGGACGGACTCATTTTTTAGTATTTACTAAAATAAGTCCGTCTCTTTTTTTAATCTTTAGTTTTTATTGTTGCAAATTTCTTTAATTTTTCATATGCTAAATGATTTACTGTACCAGCAGGGAATTTTCCGTTTTTGTCTCTTTTTCCAGCTGGAACTCCAGTCAAAAGTTCAATTCCTTCATCTATTGTGCTGATGGCATATATATGGAATTTTCCATCTTTTACAGCTTGTATTACTTCATCAGATAAGTTTAAGTTTTTAGTATTTTGAATTGGTATCATAACTGAATGTTTTCCGTCAAGACCACGCATTTTGCATATTTGGAAGAATCCTTCTATTTTTTCATTAACTCCGCCGATAGGCTGAATTTCTCCTTTTTGGTTTACAGATCCTGTAACTGCGAAACTTTGATTTATTGGAATACCTGATAAGCTTGATAAAATTGCATAAAGCTCTGTACTTGAAGCACTATCTCCGTCAACTCCGTTATATAACTGTTCGAAACATACACTTGCTGTTAGTGATAGAGGAATATCTTGTGCAAATTTTTCACCTAAGTATCCACCTAAAATATAAACACCTTTTGAATGTGTTGAACCTGATAAATCAACTTCTCTTTCGATATTTATAATTCCTGTTTTTCCTGTATACGTGTTAGCTGTTATTTTTACAGGCTTTCCAAAACTATAATCTCCAATATTCATAACCGTTAGGCCATTTATTTGTCCAATTTTAGTTCCAGATGTATCTATTAATAGAGTATTTTGTTTTATCATTTCAGTGTACATTGAGTCATATTTTTTTACTCTGTTTATTCTTTCATGTAGAGCCAAATCTACGTAATTTGCGGTTACTATTTTTTCTTTATCCATTGTAGCCCATGTAGATGCTTCTGCAATTATTTGTGATAAATCATTAAATCTGGTTGATAGCTTTTCTTGACTATCTGCCAATCGAGAAGAATATTCCATTATCTTTGCAACAGCTGCTGCATTAAATGGTGGAAGCTCTTCTTGTGCACAAAATCCGTGAATGAATTTTGCTATTTTATTCATATTTTCTATGTTGTTTTCTGATGAATCTTCAAACTCAACTTTTATTTTAAATAGTTTGCTGAAGTCTGGATCCACTGTTGAAAGTGTTTGATAAATTTCTTCATTTCCAATTATGATTACTTTTATATCAAGAGGTATAGGCTCAGGTTTTAAAGAAATCAAAACCATAGCAGATCTTGGATCTGCGGTGTTTTCAATTAATAATTGTTTTTGTCTTAGAGATTTCTTTAAAGTCTCATAACATATAGCGTTCTCTAATAAATCATGTGCTTGGAAAATGATATATCCGCCATTTGCATGATGTAAAAGACCAGGTTTTAACATCATATAATCCGTTTTTAATGAGCCAAAGTAGTTCTCATATTCCAATTTTCCAAATAAATTATGATATGAGTAATCTGAATCCATCACTACAGGAGCACCTTCGCTATTACTGTTATCAATGAATAGATTTACACGATAATTTTGCCATGGCTTTGGTGGCTCAGGTCTTGGTCCTGGAACAGGAGGCACCATATTTTCTGGACTTTGATCAGCTAAAAAAGCATCGATATTTTTTAATATATCTTTCTTGATACTTTCTAAAAAGTTACCAATTTTTTTATTACGCTTGAATTTTGAGCGGATATAATTAACATGTGCATTTATTGTTAATAATGCAACATTTGATTGCCATTCAGATAGCTTTTTTTGTGACTCTCTTTCGATATTTTTTATTTCACTTATTACTTGTAAAATTTGCTCTTGAACAATATTTGAGTTATCCTCAAAGTTTTGTTTTGTTTCATCATCCAACTTTTCAAATTCTTCTTGCTCTATAGTTTTTCCATCTATAATAGGCATCATATAAATACCATTTTGTGCTGATTTTACCTGAAAACCATATTTTTCTGATTTTTTATTTAGCTTTTCCATTAAAGCAATCTTTTTTTCTTCGTAGGCTTGTGTAATTAGCGTTTTTTCTTTTTCAAAATCATCATTGTTAAAGGTATTTTTTAAGTCGATTCTAATATCTTTTATGAATGCTTCCATGTAGTCCCTGAATTCTTTTCCTTGGCCAGCATGTAGAGGAACTGCTATTGGTTCGTTTGGATTTTCAAAATTGTAGATATAGCACCAATCACATGGGGTTTTTTTCTTTTTTGATATTTTATCTAAATAATGTTTAGTATACATCGTTTTACCAACGCCACTTGGTCCTTCAAGATATAGGTTATATCCTTTTATATCAACGTTTAGACCAAATTCTAGGGCTTTTATGCCTCGATCTTGTCCGATTCCTGTTTCAATATTTGTTAATTCATCTGTAGTTTCAAAATCAAATACGGATGGATCACAAAAAGCCTTTAAACTTTTATAATTTAATTCATTTTTATTTTTCATTTGTTCCTCCTTAAAAATTATTCTATAAATATAGAGTCATTAGTATTGCACTATCGGTATTGTTATAGTATTTTTTTCGTATTCCAACTGTTTTAAAGCCAAATTTTTCATAAAGAGCTATAGCGGGAATATTGTGTTCGTTAACTTCTAATGTGATAGATTCCATTTTTTGCTCTTTGGATATTTTTATTAGCTCTGATAAAAGTTGTTTTCCAATTCCAAGTTTTCTTTTATCTTTTTTTACTACGATATTCATTATATTTGCCTCATTAAGTATTTTTAAGATACCGGCAAATCCAACAATTTCATCATCTTGTTTTGCAACAATGTATATAGTATTTTGATTTTTACATTCTTCTTCAAGAATTGAATAGGTCCAAAAGTCATCAAATTCCGAGTTTAACTTATCTTTAAAAAATTCTAAATCATCATCAGTTATTTGATTGATAGTAAGATTAAGGCTCTCCATCTAAGTGCCTTTCTGCCTGAGATTTCTTTAGATAAATTGGTAATATGAAATTTGAATCACCGTAAATTCCGTTTTTGAACTTATTATATGCAGATTTTCCAATACTAATACTTGTTTGAGCATTTTGATTTTCTGGTACAAAAATTGGATTTTTTATGTATGTTTCAATTTTTTCTTTATGAGCGATAGCACCATCGCCAACAAATATTAATGAATCGTCGTATATTGATAAATCATCTAAGATATTTTGAATGTTATCTGATTTATATTCGCCAATTAAATTGTAGCTATTTCCGTCAAAACTGTGCATAGAATAATAAACATTATCGTTTTTTGCATCAATTAAACTTACAATCAAACCATTTGTATTAACGTTGTAAGCAAGGCTTTCTAAAGCTGTAACACACGTAACCGGAATTTTTTTAGCATCCGAAAATGCTTTTATAGTTGCTATTCCAATTCGTATACCAGTAAATGATCCAGGCCCTTGGCAACAAGCAAGTAAATCGATATTTTCAAGTGATAAATTTGTTTCTTTGAATAGCTCATCAATCAATGGCATTAGATTTTGTGAATGTGTTTTTTCATCATTTGTGGATTTTTCTAAAAGAACATTATCATCTTCAAGTATTGCTACTGAACATATTTTTGAAGATGTATCAACTGCTAATATTTTCATTTAAAATCCTATATTTCGTATAGTTAGTACGAAGTACTCCTTTTTTTATTTAGATTTTTTAGGATATCTATAAACCTTATATGATTAGTTTTCTAAATCAGAAAGTATATTATTGTATTTTATTCCTATTGTTTCAATTTTTAGTAATCGTGTATTTTCATCAGTTTCATCTTTTTCAAATGTAATGTGAATATAGTTAGGCGGTAGGGCATCTTTTATTATTTCGCCCCATTCGATTATGCATATACCGTTTTCAAAGTATTCTTCGCCACCAATTGCATAGAATTCTTCTGTATCGGATAATCTATATACGTCAAAATGATATATGTTTTGCCCGCTCTGAGACTTATATTCGTTTACAATAGTAAAGGTTGGACTAGATATTTCGTTTTCTAGACCAAAGTATGATAAAAATCCTTCGGTAAATTTTGTTTTTCCTGAGCCAAGTTCACCAGTTAGAACAATTACATCAGATGTTTCTAATTTTGATGCAAGATTTTTGGCAAAATTTATTGTATCTTCTTCTGATTTTGAAATAAAATTGTACATAATGTCACCCTTTTAATTTATATTTACATGTTTATTTTATATTAATAGGGGGAATTTGTAAATAAAAAATGAAATATTTTATAGGTTTAAAATAAATGTAATTAGCAATTGAATTTTAAAGTCATTATGATATAATTCATATAAACGAAATATTAATCTGATATAGGAAATATGGAGGAAGTTGTGAGAGATTACACAGATGAAGAAATAATAAAAGTAATAAATGCTTGGGATTTAGGAGAGTATGATGACATAAAAGAATTACAAGACGACGAATTAACAAGATTGTATGAAAATTTGAATGAAAATTATGACGAAATTTCAGAGAATGAATTTTTTGAGTATTTATCTGCTAAATTACCAATTGCTACTATAGTACGATTAGCTGAAGAAGCAAAAGGAGAAAATAGGGAATTTATCAATAGTGATATTATTGTGCATATATGGAAAAAAAACAAACCAGAAATACAAATGGAGTATATGTTTTCGATGATTAATCTCTTGCTATATGATCTAGATCGTTTTGTAGATATATGGGAAGCAACAGATTATAGTATTCAAGATAATTGCTTAGAAGATGTATTTTATGAGATAAAAGCATTAGACGAAAGTTTATGTGCATCTATATGGCGTAAGACAAATTTTGAAGTACAACAAAAGCACCCAGAGCTACTTCAAAGCGTAATTGAATATAGTGGAGATAATCCAGAAATGCTGATAAGAACTTGGATGTATTCAGCACCAGAATTATTAGAAAATCAACCGGATATGTTGCAGAAGACAATTAAAATTGCAACTGAAAATCAATGGGAATTTCTAACGTTATGGGAGTCTAGTGATTCTAAGTGTAAAAATAGAAATGGAGATTTTTTTTCAGGGGTATTTGAAAATCTAGTAAAACAGGGAAGTAGTTTATGTGTAGATATCTGGAGGGAAACTCCAATTGAGTTACAAAAATCAGTAATGCCGAATTTAATTAAGTACGCAGAGGGTAAGCCTAAGGAATTTGCAAGTATATGGCGTAGTAGTGAACCAGAAGTAAAACAAAAAAATAGTATTAGACTATTAGATGAACTTTTGCCTTTTACAAGAGAATGGAAATCTCTTGACGAAGAATTGCTAAAGATTATACTTCCGTACTTGCTCATAAGAGTAAAAAATAATTTTAATTATGTTGATGAAATTGTGTGTAGTATGAGCCTGAATAGTAGGAGCCAGAAAATTATGATGGAAACATATCCAGACATAATTAAAGTTGCAAAAAGTGATCTCAAATTACTTTCTGAGATTTGGAAAGAAACTGATGACAAAGTTCAAAATCGATACATTTTAGACGTAGTTAAAGAATACGATAAAGAACCAGAATTACTTGCATCGATTTGGGGAGGCACTAAGAGACAAAAAGATAACATAGGTGTACTCCTAGGAATAATAGAACAAGATAAGTATAATCCAGAGCTTTTGAAATCATTTTGGTCAAATACAAGGGATTCAGTTAAATTAAAGGAATTTCTAGTAATTGCCCAAAAGATAAATGATGACGTAGGTCATGATGAATATGTAAGTTTTGTTAAAAATTATCTTGGTGATAGTGTTGAATTTTCAGATGATGGTACAGTACTATTACCGGAGGAACTGGAAAAAAGCATATTTAATAATTCATTATATATTGATGACACAGAATTGGCATTTGGAATAAATAAAAATATACAGTTAATAGTCCAGAAATGGGATAATATAAAAGAATATATTCAGTTGCAAAAGGCTAATGAAGACATAAAAGAAAATGGATTAGAAATAAGAGCTACCAGTATTAAAAATATTCTAAATGCTGCACAGGCCATTAGCAAACCGGAGCCACAAACAGCATCTGCAAGGGAATATGTTGATACTAAGGGGTCTGAGGCAATTGGTGTGGATTTAAAATTCACATTGTCACCAAGCACGGCCGTACAACGTGCCTATACTTTAGCAGAAAAAATGGATTACGCGGGTAGTGTAAAAAAGTATCCAGATTTTTCTATTTCATCGAAATATGGAATATATTTACATGTGTTGCATCCACAAGATAAAAGTGCAATTAATTTTGGTTTTGATACGTCCTGCTGTTTTAGGCCAAATGGAAATGCTGACAGTAAAGGTCAAAGTGAGTATTCGTTATTACAATACTGTATTACCACTAAATATGGAGGAGTATTAAGATGTGAGAGTATGGATGGCGAAAGTATTTACATGGGAACTCCATTTTTGGTGAATGGGAATATGATGATATTTCATAGTTTCGAATCTGAATCGGAAGAGAGAAAGCGTGAATGTAATGATTTTTTGGTTGATGGTGCGGTAAATGCAATAGAGCAATCTAACGGATCCATTGATGTTGTACTTATGGCAGATGTACATGAAAAAAGACTTGATACGTATGGAAAAATACAATTAGGAGAGCAAGTTGAACAAAAACAGTTTAGTTTTTTTGTGCCATATTTTGAAGGAGAAGAATACGAAAAATATAAAGACATGTACACAAACTTGGAATTTCCAAATTATATCTTGGCGGCAAGAGTTGGTGAAAAAGTACTATCTGGTAAAGAATTATTGAATTGGTATAAAGAAGTATGTCATGGGAATCCACAAGAATTAATCAGCCGTTTGAACTTACATACGGGTGAAATAAATCAGGAATTTGACTTTGGTGCGAGAGAGATTAAACAAAGTATTACTATTAAAGAGGTAGATACCGTACAGGAATTATACAGAAAAATAGGTGAGTTAGAGAAACAAAGAGATATTTTGTCATTAATTTTGCAAAGAAAAAAGATACATCGCAGAGAGTTCAATACAAATAAAGAGCAAGAAGAATTAGAAATTATAGAGCCAAAATTAACGGAAATAGCTAATGCAGAATTAATTAGAGAGGTTTCTTCATATTCTATCGTTGAATTAAGAGAAAAAATAAGACAAAACCAAGAAAAACAGTTAGCGTTATACAGCGGAGAGGATATAGAAACCATATTAGATTGCAAAGGTATAAATCTTCAAGATGAATTTGAAAAAATATATACTGAAGAAATAGGTAAAAAGAAGGTTGGAAAAAGTCAGGAAGCAAAAGTAGGAAGAGCAATTGGTCAACTAATATCTAGAGTTAGAGAAAAAAAGGATGAAATACAAAACTTCAGTGAAATAATGAATAAGATTAAGCAAAAAACAATTACAGATGAAGAGCTTAAGATGCTCGAGCAGAGCGGTATTAATGTAACTGAATATAGAAATTGTATTAATTCTGAGCAAAACCAAGAAAAAAGCTCTGAAAATGAATCTGTACTTAGTGAGAGCGATTTTAAAGGAAGAGTTGCTAAAGCAGTTGAGTTAGCAATGAAAGACTCAGTAAAAAAAGAATCTGCTGCTGCAGGTATCTTGTTTGATGAAATCACAGATGAAGAAATGCAATCCAAAGCAAATCAGGAGTTTGTAATGCTTTTGAGAAATAAGATGTTAAAATCTTACTTAGAAAGAGATTCCTATTATGGAAAAATAGCGCCATGGATGATAAATAATGTGAGCCGAGAAATGAAATCACGAGGTGTTGATGCTTTATTTTATGCAATATTAACTGATTCGTTGACAGAAGAGCAAATTCAAATCATAAGGCAATGTGAAGAAGATTACGAAGGAGTTAACATTATAGAAATATACAATCAAATATTAGGTGAAGAGGACAGGGAAACCAAAGAGGAAAAATTAAAGAAAAAGATTAGACATGACAAAATGACAAAATTAAAAGGCCAAATAACAATAGATATAGAAATGTATAAAAAAATACAAAGTATAACAGGTAGAATAAATGGAAGTGTTTCTATAGAATCGTGTGCTAAATTGGTATATGGAAACTCATGGTACATTGCAATAGATAAAAATGGAGAGATTATTAGCTCTTGTTATAATACGGAGTTAGATAATGAAGGTGCTGAAAAAGAAACTTATGAATCTTCCCTTCAAGAATTTCAAATAGCACAAGAACAGGAAAGCCAAAAAATAGACGTAGACCAAATAGGCATTGCAACCAAAGATGTAACTGAAGAAGAAAAGAAAGCAGAACTCGATGCTTTGAAAAAAAGTAGAGGAGGAAATATAATTGTTAGGAAAGATTGTGAAATATGATGATATAGATGAAATGGGTTATATTTTAGGATATGATGAAACTACGTATTTTTATCATCAAAAAAATGTAAAAAATAATACAAAATTGGATAAGGATGATATAGTTTCTTTCGATTATATGCTAAACGCGGGAGATGACAAATTGCCATATGCTACTAACATATCAAAAGAGAAAGTTGAAAAAAATATTCAGAATAATGAGAATGATAAGTCAAAGGCATATAAAGAGCTATATGAAATAATAAATTGTCTACCAGAAAATCAAAAAGAAAAAATTTCTAGATCATTATTACAGGAAGTTGAAGATAATATGGATAAAACATATTCATACAAAATTAAGCACCTAGAAGATTTTGAAAATCAGCCTATGCTAAGAGAAACTAAAGTTTTGCTTGCATTGATATATAGAGATTATTTGGTTACTCCAGAAGAAAGAAAAAATATATTGCAAGAAGAAAAAAGAATGCATGAGGAAAAAGAATTAGAAAAGAGAAAGATGTATAATCCAGACGTATTTGGGCAAAAAAGCACAGAAATTATAGAAAAAGAACAAGAAAAAGAACTAGATAAAGATTTGTGTTTAACAGTTCAAGATGATAATTGGTTTAAAAGATTTGTAAAATTTATAAAAAAAATGTTTAAAAGATAGTAAGCCAATAGAAAGTTGATAACAAACTAATATCAAGCCGATAGCAAACTGATAGTAAGCCGGACCATTAAGTTTTATGTTTAATGGTCCAGTTTTTTTAGGGACTCTAAAAAATGAAATATTTTCTATTGACTTTTAAGTTAAAGTACTATAAACTCTACAGGTAGAATTTGCTTACATAGCTCAGGAGGTAGAGCACTACCTTGGTAAGGTAGAGGTCACCGGTTCAAATCCGGTTGTAAGCTCCATAGTATGTTTGAATATAATTATTTACAAGGGGAGCAATATATTTTTTATATGCTCCTCTTTTATGTTAGAAAATATTGAAAAAATTTTTTTATTAAAGTACAATAAAATGGAAGAATGAGAAAAAAGAATTTATATTTTGAAAGGTTTTAAATTTTGTCTTAAAAATTAAAACGAATGTATTTTGTATGGAAAAAATAAGGAGGTATGTACGTATGAAGGTATTTAAAACTATCTTAGCAATTGTTTTTGTTTTTTTAGGTCTTATGCTTTTTATAAATGGATTTGGAATTTCAATAACAGGTAATGGTATCAAATTTTCCAATAATAAGGAATTTTCTATTATAGAAGAAGAAACAGAAGGAACGAGATCTGAAGATGGTATATATACTGTAAAAGGAAAAATAAAGCAGAATTCAAATGATAGTTATACAGGATTGATGATAACACTTGATTTACTTAATTCGGATGGTAAAAAGGTCAGAGAGACAACTGGTCTTATGTATTCAAATTATTTAGGAAACAATATTTGGGAATTTCAAGTTAACGGAAATGATGCAGACGGAGTTGTAACTGGTTATAGGATATCGTATTGCTATGGCTATTGATAAAGGTATAACGGAGAATATTTACTGGTTTAAATCTGTTTGTATTTTAAGTAATATGGATATAAAATAAATGGAGGCATTTTTATAATGAAAAAAGTTTTTAATATTGTGTTAATTGTTGTGATGCTTACTGGTTTAATAGGTGTATTAACTGGATGTAAAAAAGATGAGTTAGATCCAAACAAGGAGTATGTTAGTATAAATATTCCAAGTAACGGGTCTACATACAATCAAACAGGTTACATGATTTTAGATGAGAATGTACTAAAAGTAAAAAAAGTTGATTATGAAGATACAAGTAAGTACAAAGATAGAACAGGATATACTACTAATAATCTATATTATTTCGAGGGTGTAAAACAAGGAAATACAGAGGTATGGGTTATTGATATGTATCCAGAGGAAGTACTTGATATTAGAAAATATGAAGTTAGTGTAGATGCTAACTTGAATGCAAAAATTATTAATTCACAAGTATTAGAAAATGTTAGGGTTAAGTCTGACTCAATATCTTTTAAAAATAGCGTAAAAGATATTGAAGTTAACTTTGAAGACACTGGTATAGCAAAAAATATGTACGTTTCGGCTTGGCCTAATACAATAAACGTTATAGGTATAAAAACCGGAAATACAATTATGACAGTTAAAGAAAAAGATGGAAGTAACAAAAAGTATAACGTTAAAGTTGATAGTAACTTAAATGTTGAAATTGAAGAAATGTAAGAAAATATAAAAGAAACTTTATTTTATTCGAAATTTTCCAAATTCTTTCTATTGATAAAATACGAAAATTATGTTAGATTATAGGAGAATATGCAATTAATTGCAAAATGAAAGGACTTGATTAAATGAAAATAGGAATAGTTGGACTTCCAAATGTTGGAAAGAGCACGCTATTTAATGCAATAACTAATGCTGGAGCTGAATGTGCTAATTATCCTTTCTGTACCATAGAGCCAAATGTTGGTGTTGTTCCGGTACCAGATTCAAGACTAGATAATTTAGCTAAAATGTACAATCCAGAAAAAGTTACTCATGCGATTATAGAATTTGTTGATATTGCTGGACTAGTAAAAGGTGCTAGTAAAGGTGAAGGATTAGGAAACAAATTCTTATCACACATTAGAGAGGTTGATAGTATCGCACAGGTTGTTAGATGCTTTGAAGATCCAAATGTTGTACACGTTGATGGAAGCATAGATCCCGTAAGAGATATTGACACAATAAATTTAGAGCTTATTTTTGCTGATCTTGAAACTGTTGAAAAAAGACTGGAAAGAGCTAAGAAAAATTTAAAGGCTGATAAAAAATATCAAGCAGAGATTGATGTTTTGGAAAAGTTAAAATCGGCTTTAGAAGCTGGAAAAACTGCAAGAATGGTAGATTTATCTGAAGAGGAAAATGAGCTAATAAAAGATGCATTTTTATTAACCATAAAACCTACTTTGTATATTGCTAATGTTTCAGAAGAGCAATTAGCTGACGCAGAAAATGATGAAAATGTAAAGAAAGTAATTGAAATTGCTAAAAAAGAGCATGCTGAGGTTATCCCACTATGCATAAAAATTGAGGAAGAGCTTGCAAGTATTGATGATTCAGAAAAGGCAGATATGCTTGAAATGCTTGGTTTATCTGAATCTGGTTTAGATAAAGTTATTAAATCAAGCTATGAATTATTAGGACTTATGTCTTTCTTAACTGCAGGTGAGCCAGAGGTTAGAGCATGGACAATAAAGAGGGGAACAAAAGCTCCTCAGGCAGCTGGAAAGATTCATTCAGACATTGAAAGAGGCTTTATAAGAGCTGAAGTTGTTTCATATGATGATTTGATGAGAGAAGGCTCTATGAATGCAGTTAAAGAAAAAGGTTTACTTCGCTCTGAAGGAAAAGATTACGTAATGCAAGATGGTGACATTGTTTTATTTAGATTTAACGTCTAAATTAATATGTTATATATTTACAAAATAGTTTGCAATTATGAACGTAAGAAGAATATCTTATAACGGAGGAGAAAATATGGAAGAAAAGAATAAAAAAGGAAGATTTTTGTTTTCAAAATTGCTTGTAATTTTGGTGCTAAGTGTTTCTTTATTGTTTGCAAGCAATACAATGCGTAGAAATGTTGTATTTGCGGATTCTGGTTTTGACACAAGTTATGATAGTGGTTCGTCATCATCTGATTGGGGAAGCAGTAGTAGTTACGACTACGACTATAGCTCTGGAAGTTATTCCGGAGGTGGCGGAGGAAGCATCTTTAGTGGTATATTTGGTTTTATAATATTTATCATAATTATGATTATAGTTAGCTCATCTCAAAAAGGTGGCAGCTCTACACCTGTTGTACAAAATGTAAATGATGAAGCAATAAATAATAAGATTAAAGAATTTATTCCAAACTTCAATAAGGCAGAGTTCTTAGGTGAAGGATTCAAGATATACAAAGATGTACAAAATGCTTGGATGAACTTTAAGCTTGATGATGTTAAAGAAGTTATCACTGATGAGATGTTCAACATGTATCAATCTCAATTAGATACACTTGAAGTTAAAGGTGAGCAAAATATAATGAAAGACTTCAAACAAGTTCAGGCATACTTGAAAGATGTTGTTAAACAAAATGATAATATTACAATTACAGCTGGTTACGTTATAGAATTTTATGATTATATAGTTGAGCAATCAACAGGAAAAGTTCTAAGGGGTTCAGCATCAAGTAAGATGAGAGTAACATATGAAATGAAGTTTAGAAAAACATTAAATGATAAATTAGCACTTGATCATTGTCCAAGTTGCGGAGCTAAGATCGAAAATATGAACGGCTCTGGAACATGTGAATACTGTGGATCTAAGTTAGTTTCTGAAAATACTAAGTGGGTTCTAACAGATAAAAAGACAATAAATCAAACTAGAGCATAATTTGTAATTAAAATATCTAGTAGGGATTATTTCCTACTAGATATTTACAGTTACAGAAAGAGCAATAAGCTAAATAAACTTATTTTTATGAAAGGGAATTGATGAGAGTATGAAAAATAAAATTAAAAAAATTCTTAAGTACTTTGCTATAATTACAATAATGGCTATCTCAATATTTGGAATGTGTACGATGTTAGATGAAAAGCCAACGTTTGCTGATTCTGGTTTTAGTACGAGTCATAGCAGCAGTCATAGTAGTAGTCATAGTAGTAGTAGAAGTAGAAGTAGAAGTAGTTCAAGTAGCAGCAGATCAAGTAGTAGCAGATCAAGAAGTAGCTCTAGTAGTGGATCAAGTGGACGTTCAAGCGGTGCTTTAGCAGTTGCAATGTTTATATTTCTTATAGTAATGGCTGGTGCAGTTGTATTACCAATTATATTCGGAGCAACAAGTGGAAGTAGAAAGCCACCAGTAATTAAGAAGAATTACTTAGATAATAAACAAGCCGAAGATATGATTAAGAAAGTTATTCCAACATTTAATCTACATGAATTTATAAAGGATTCATTTAGCACATATACAAAGATTCAAGAAGCTTGGATGAACTTTAAGCTAGATGAGGTAAAACATTTAATGCCAGATGAAATGTACAATATGTATCAATCACAACTAGATACGCTTGAAGTTAAAGGTGAGCGTAATGTTATGAAGGATATGTCACTTGTAGAATCTCACATTATGAATGTAGATATACAAAATAATATTATTACTGTAACTGTGGCATATACTGTTGATCAATATGATTACATCGCAGATATCAATACAGGCAAACTAATTAGAGGCGAAAATAAGAAGAAAATGAGAGTTGATTACATTATGAAGTTCAGAAAGAATTTGAATGATGAAGCTAAATTAACTCATTGCCCAAGCTGTGGTGCAGAGCTAAAAGATTACAACGGTTCAGGAGTATGTGAGTTCTGTGGTTCAAAGATTGTTTCAGATAATACAGAATGGGTATTAACGGAGAAGCAAGCTGTAAATCAAAGATACTTGTAGAATTTAAATAGCCTACAGTGAAAAAAGAAGATTTAGTTTGAGGAAAGGAGAAGCAATCCAGTTATCAATGCTTGAGTGATGATTGGATTGCTGATATATATAATGAGTACAGTATTAGAAAATTTATTAATGCAAGATTCAGAATTTTCTGAGTCAAAATTTAAATCAAAAGTGGAAAATGAATTTGTTCAAATTAGATTATCAATGGTAACTGGTAAAACTGAGCGAATAAATCATTTCGTTAATGATGAAACTTTTAACAAAATTGCTCAAAAAGTTGCTGATGATCAGGCAAATAATAGAATACAGATGTATGATGAGCTTAATGTTGCTAACGTTTCACTAGATAGTATCCAGGAGCTTGATGATTGTTTTGAAATAGACGTAACTGTCCACTGGAAAGCTTTGGAATATTACTTAGATAGATCAACAAGAAAGTTTTTATCTGGAAATAATAGTTATAGAACAGAGCATGATTGCAGTATAGTTTTCAAGAAAATTAAGAATAATAAAGCTTTAGGAACTGCAAGAAAATGTCCTTCTTGTGGAGCAAGTGTCGATATAAATAATAATGGAAAATGCGATTATTGTGGGGCAATCTTTCCATTACAAAATTATGATTGGACAATTACCTATATGGACATATAGTTGTGTTGACAATTTTTAAATTTGATAATAAAATAGATTAGAATTTATTAAGGAGGTTTTGATATGAAAAAAATAGTATCATTTTTATTAGTTAGTATTATACTAATTGCAAGTGTATTTACACTATCAGGATGTGGGATAACAGATTTAGTTAAAAAGAAAAAGGTAGATCAACAGGTAGATGGACCTATAGGTGGTTACAATAATTATAATAACGAAGTAAACAATATTGCTTCAAATAATGAAGTAGCAAACAATGTTACAAACTCTGTAAATAATACTGCTACACCAAGTAGTACAGCTGCTGTAGATAAAACACGTGTAGATATAAATAACAAAGATATCTACTACGTAGAAATAAATGGAAAGAAATTTACTACAGATAGCAAAGTTAAGGAAATAGAGACTTTAGGATTCACACAAAATAAGGCAGCTGCTGAGAAGGATCTTCCAAAGAACAATTATTTAATTGGTGGAGGTTACTTCCAAAATTCAGACAGTCGTACAGTATTTTCTGTAACTCCTGTTAATACTAATGCTGAAACAGTTAAAAGTGCAGAAGCTACTATAGGTGGTTTTTCAATTGATAAGTATTATTCTGATAATCTTAAGGGATCTGTTTCAGTATGCAATGGTATTACAATGGGAACTTCTATGGAAGACGTAGAAGCTGTTTTTGGAGAGCCAACTGAAAAGGATATGAGAGAAGCTTACGAAAGCTTAGGAATTAAATACACATATAAAGCAAGTTCTTATAAATATTACGAATTTGAATTTGATAAACAAACAAAGACAGTTAACAAAATAACATGGAGATTCTTTGATTTTAAAGCTTAAGAATTTGGGGACGGACTCATTTTTTGGGGGAAACAAAAAAATGAGTCCGTCCCTTTTTTAGCTCTTTTTTATTAAAACTCTTGAAAATTACATAAAAAGGTGTTATTATTAATAACATATTAAAAACTTTATAAAGGACAACACATGCATAGTAAAACTTGTAGAGAGCCGAAGCTTTGGTGAAATTTCGGTAAGATAATAATTTGTATGTTATCACCTTTATTGTTGCTTAATTGAAATTACATAAAGTAAGTTAAGTCGTATTTCTTGCGTTAAAAGATTTGAGAGAATTAAGTTTAGTAGTTCACAAACTAGATTTAATTAATTTAGGTGGTACCGCGGATTAGTATTTATTGCTATTCGTCCTAGTATTTTTGCTAGAGACGAATAGCTTTTTTGTTTCTATTTCGAGCTCTAGTTTGATAAAGTCATAGGAATGAAGTAAAAAAATTTTTTGCTCCGTCCCCAAAAATTACGAAAAGGAGAGATTTTAAATGAGTGAAGAAAAGAAGGATTATGGTAAAACACTTAATTTACCACAAACAGATTTCCCTATGAGAGGAAATTTACCAGAAAACGAGCCAAAGATATTTGAAGAAGTTTTTGAAAATGATTTATACGAAAAAATGTTAAAGAAAAACGAAGGAAAGACTCCTTTTGTTTTACATGATGGACCTCCATATGCAAATGGTGATTTACATATGGGTCATGCTCTTAACAAAGTTCTAAAAGATACAATAGTTAGATACAAAAATCTAAGAGGTTATTATACTCCATTTATACCTGGTTTTGATACTCACGGCATGCCTACAGAAAGAAAAGCTATTGAAAAACTAGGTTTGAATAGGGAAGAGACACCTGTTACAGAATTCAGAGATGCATGTAAGAGCTTTAACAAGGAATATATTAAATTACAAACAAATAGTTTTAGAAGACTTGGTGTACTTGCTGATTGGAATAATCCATACATAACATATCAGCCACGTGTAGAAGCTGAGCAACTAAAAGTTTTTGGAACTATGTATAAAAAAGGATATATATATCAAGGTTTAAAGCCTGTTTATTGGTGTACAGATTGCGAAACAGCTCTTGCTGAAGCAGAAATTGAATATAAAGATGTTGATTCAGAGACAGTATACGTTAAGTTCCCTGTTATAGAAGGATCTGGCTTATTTGATGAAAGAGATACATTCTTCGTTATTTGGACAACTACTCCATGGACATTACCAGGAAATACAGGTATTACACTAAATCCAGACTTTAAATATAGCTTGGTTGATGCTAATGGCGAAAAACTTGTCATGGCTACTGAGCTAGTCGATAAAGTTATGGCAGAAGCTGAAATAAAAGATTACACAACAATTAAAGAATTTAAAGGTAAGGAATTAGAAGGTGTTAGATGTAAGCATCCATTCCTACCAAGAGAATCTAAAGTTGTTATGGGAAGTCGTGATACTATTGATGTTGATTTAGAAACTGGTACTGGTATGGTTCATACAGCTCCTGGTTATGGTAAAGAGGATTATGCATGTGGTTTGAAAAATGGTTTAGATATGATAGTTTGTGTTGATGATAAAGGTCATCAAACTGAGGAAGCTGGACCTTTTGATGGAATGTTCTACGCTAAGTCGAATAAAGAAATAACTAAATGGCTTGATGAACATGATTTATTACTTGCTTCTAAGAAGGTAAATCACTCATATCCACATTGTTGGAGATGTAAAAAGCCAATTATATTCAGAGCTACAAAGCAATGGTTTGCTTCAATAGATAAGTTTAGAAAAGATTCTTTGGATGAAATAAAGAATGTTAGATGGATTCCAGGATGGGGCGAAGACCGTATCACTAAAATGATTGAAGAGCGTAATGATTGGTGTATTTCTCGTCAAAGAACTTGGGGAGTTCCACTTCCAATATTCTACTGCGAAAAATGTAATGCTCCTCATGTTACTGATGAGAGCATGGCTAAAGTTATAGATTTAGTTAGAGAAAAAGGAACTAATTGTTGGTTTGAGTTAGACGTTAAAGATTTAATTGAAGATGGTGCTAAGTGCGAAAAATGTGGAGGAACTGAGTTTAGAAAAGAAACAGACATTATGGATGTTTGGTTTGATTCTGGTTCAACTCATCAAAGTGTTGTAAAAGAGCGTGGTTTGCCGGTTGCAGATTTATACTTAGAAGGTGCTGATCAATATAGAGGATGGTTCCAATCTTCATTATTAACTGCAATTGCTGTAACAGGAAAAGCTCCATACAAAGAGGTTTTAACACATGGATGGACAGTTGATGCACAAGGTAGACAAATGCATAAATCTTTAGGAAATGGTATTGACCCACAAGATATTGTTAAAGAATATGGTGCTGATATATTAAGATTATGGGCTTTATCATCAGATTATCAATCAGATGTAAGAGTTTCTAAAGAAATATTGAAGCAAGTTTCTGAGGTTTATAGAAAGATAAGAAATACAGCAAGATATATACTTGGAAATACAAGTGATTTTGATGTGAATAAACCTGTAGCATATGAAGATTTATTGGAAATCGATAAATGGGCATTAACAAGGTTAAATAAATTAATTGTTGAATGTACAAAAGCATATGATGCGTATGAATTTAATAGAGCATATCAAGCAATTAATACATTCTGCGTAGTTGATATGAGTAACTTCTATTTAGATATAATCAAAGATAGATTATATACTGCAAAGACAGATTCTGTAGAGAGAAGAGCTGCTCAAACTGCTATGTATGAAATATTGAATAGCCTAGTAAGGATACTTGCTCCAATGACAGCATTTACTGCCGAAGAAATATGGAAATTTATGAAACATAAAGATGGCGAAAATGCTGAAAGTGTAATGCTTGCATTCTATCCAGAAGTAAATCCTAAGTTTGATAATAAAGAATTAGAAGCTAAATGGGATAAAATATTAAAACTTAAAGAAGATGTTGCTAAAGTTCTTGAAGAAGCAAGAGCTGCTAAAATTTTAGGTCATTCATTGAATGCAAAAGTTGTTTTATCAGCAGAAGGTGATGATTTCAAATTCTTAAATGATAATAAAGATCTATTGATGACGGTATTTATTGTTTCAGGACTTGAAATTGTTCAAGGAAAAGCTAATATAAAAGTGGAAGTTGCAGAAGGAGAAAAATGTGAAAGATGTTGGATGTATTCTCCAACAGTTGGATTAAATCCTGAGCATCCAACTATTTGCAAAAGATGTAGCGAAGCTTTAAAATAAAACTTAAAATTTAGGGACGGACTCATTTTTTTAAGTGAAATTAAGCAAAAGGGGACGGTTCTGGTGGCAATTAAAAAAATTGATACCAAAGCTGTTCCCTTTGGCTTTTAGCAAAAATCTAGGTTGCTTTTTGTTCTTGACTTTAAAAGTGCTAAATGAGAAAATATATTCAAACAAATGATAAGGAGTTTTTTATGGAAAGAGGTAAGGTTCCAACCGACAAAGGCTATAGAGAGCGAGTGAATGATAGTATACTCAATAATCTAAAACGAAAAATATTTGAGTATTTAGTTAAATTGGATATTCCAAATTCGCAGGTTTTCTGGCAAAATATGCAAAAAGTTTCAGGATTATACGTAGAGAGCTTGATTGAAACACAAGGTGCGAAAATGATATCAAGAGGGATGCAGAGAGATTCAAAAACACGGACAAATACTTAAAAGAGATGAAATTGCAATAGATAAATCCTTTATGATATACGATAAAAGCGGAAATATAGTAAGCTTTGATGGAATACTAAAGAAACTAATCTTATCTCAATTGGGACACGAGCTAATTCATAGTGCTGCAAGATATAGAGATAGTAATGGTAGAAATAGTTTTACGGGATTAAAGAATAATGACATAACTAGAGGTATTAACGAAGGTTTTACACAAATGATTACAGAAAATATATTTGGGTATACGGTAAGTCCACATTCCGATGGCTATAGAGATTTAAAAAAGACTGCCAAAATATTACAAGCTACATTTGGTGAAAAATTTATAGTAAATGCGTATTTTAATCACGACGGTAGTTTGGCAAAAGCATGTAATATAACCTCAAATAATGAACAGTTTTATGACGAATTATGCAGTTTGACAAACCAAATATATTATGTAAATAAAATGAAAAATAATAAGGCAATAACTACAAGTGCCTTAAGCTTATATGATTCATATGTTGATGCAATGTATAGAAATGTTGTAATAAATATAGTATGTCCTAAAATAAGAAAATTGCCACCTGATAAGCAGCAAGAATATATTAAAGAAGTTCTGACAGGGTTAAGTGACGATGGTGAAGTTTTGAGGAAAGTATCTAATATGATAAAAAGATATAGTTCACTTGACATAGAAGGTTTAGAAAATGAAAAAAAAGTTTTGAGTAAAAAAATAACAACTCTTAATCAAAGATATAAGTTTTTAGTTCAACTTACAGAAGACAAACCATGGCGTGACTTTTTGATAATTGATAATGAGGGAAGAATTCATCCCAAAATAAATATAAAGAGCAGATTAGCAGGTGCAGCAGAAGAATTAGCATATTCTAAAATATATATGCAAGAGCATGGATACAGTAAGTTTGATAGTACAGGAAAGAAGATTATAGATGATGAAATGTTAAAACAGTTATCCGACTATGTTGTGGGGCTTTGCGAAAGAGAAGGAAAAGGAGTTACATTAAAATGCATGCAAAACGAAAGCTTAGTTGAAAGAAAAGCCTCTTTGGCGGCGATTAAAACTGTGGCTAGGCTAAATGGTTACATTGTGTTAAATTCTATTAATGATACTAATACAGCCAATGAAACGATGTTGCAGTGTATCAAAGCACCTACTGCAGATCATCCGATTGCATTTGAGGATTTGCATAAAGTTTATAGTAAATTTGAATTAAATTTTAAAGAAAATGAAGATGGAACTATTGTTTATACTGCTTGTGACAGAGCTACAGGAGATAAGGTAACAGATAAACAGATTGAGCTGATTACAAGGTTTGCAAGTTTATGGACAACTGCAGCTGGAGTGAAAAGGTATACGAGAGATAACTTTCCTGGTGAGACATACGCATTTAATGAAGATGCAAAAAAGGTATTCTTGAAACTTGGAGAAATGATAAGTAGATATATGAATGAATCACGGTCAAATGGATATAAAAGCAATCCGTGAAGCTGCTTCAAAATTAGGTTACAGATATGGGGAACAAATAATAAATGGATTGTTTGATAATAAAGAAACAATGGATGTTGTCTATAATTTTTATAGGATGCAGAATCCTGAAAGAAGAATGGAAACAGAGCTTCCGGATACTTTAAAAGATATGCTTTATGATTCTTATGATGATATAAGAAGTGAACAATTGTCTAGAGAAATTATTAAGGTGATTTATGCGAATGATATCAAACAAAGAATTATGGATTCTAATGTAAAGAGACGTGATGTTTCAAGGATAGGGCAGCAAATACATATATCTGATCAAATACAGGTTAAATAGTATATTGAAAGGTGGGTAAAATGACTGAAGAGTATAGAAGGGCACTTACGGAGGTGTCAGAAATATTGGCATTTATTGATATCGAATATATAAAGAAAATACCAGTAGATGTGTTAATTTATATTGATAATAATAAAAGTGATGAATATCATTTTGAAATGGACCTCAATAAATCTTTCAATGAGCAAAGTTTAAGTAAAGAAACTTTGGCTTTTCTAGGTTGGCTTAGTGTAAACTTCTTTTGCGACAGTGAAGAGGAAAAGAGCACGATAGAAAAAGTTTTGGATGAACATGAACAAGAATATAGAATTAATATTAAACAAAAATATTCACCAAATGGTGTTTTGAGTGGAAATGAAATTTTTAAAAATACAGGGAATTATGACAGTGGAGAAGATCATAAATCTTTAGTTAAATATGAAGAAAAAAATTTTATTTCAAGGATGTTTGACGCTATAAAACATTTCTTTAAGAAAAAATAGTAAAAAATAAACTGGGGACGGTGGAAATTTCTTCCTCCGTCCCCAAAATTTCTTATTTACTATTTTAAATTTTCAGGCAACTTTCTAGAGCCAACAAGTTCATATTGTTTAAGGATTTTTCTCTTTCTTCAGAAGATACTTCTTGTTTTTTTGCATGAGAATCTACAACTGTAAGTAGACATGATGCTTCTTTGTGTAGATATTTTGCAGTATAAAATAGAGCAAAGGATTCCATTTCTGCTGCTGTAATATTGTATTCTTTTGGCAATCTATTTAAAAGCACGTTTAAATCAGCTATATAATAGTCGAAGCATTCGCTACACAATACGTTAGCTTCTTTACATATAATGTTTCTTTCTGAGGCTGTTTGCTTTATTATATTGTTCAAATTTTCTGAAGCGCCAATAATGTGACAATCTTCATTATCTAGTGCCATTGCAAAATTGCCTTCTGTATAGCTGTTATTAACTAATATTGTGTCAAATAAATCATAATCATTTGAATAAGCTCCGCATGAACCAATCCTAATAATCTTTTCTACATTATAAAATTTATATAATTCGTAGCTATATATTCCCATGCTTGGCATACCCATTCCGGTTGAGAATACAGTAAGCTCTTTTCCTTTATATGTTCCTGTATATGCTAAAACATTTCTAACTGTATTAACAAGTCGCGGATTTTCTAAATAGGTTTCTGCAATAAATTTAGCTCTCAAAGGGTCTCCTGGTGCCAATACGATTTTGGCAATATCGCCATTATTTGCATTTATATGTGGTGTCATAAAATACCTCCTCACTATGTTTTTTAGCATTATATCACTCTTGCAATTGAATAGTAAAGGGTATATAATTGCAATCAATTGGTATAGACCATTTAATAATGAGAAAGGAAGATTAATAAAATGAACGAGTGTAAAATTGAAAATTTATATAATTTAGATGAAACGATTGCTAAGGATATTTTTAGTGGATGCGAGTATCCATGGGAAGTATTACCTAAAATAAAAGATTTTATAGTAGAGCTTGGAAATACATTAAGTGGGGATGAATATGATAAAGTTGGGGAGAATGTGTGGATTGCTAAGAGCGCAAAAGTTGCACCAACAGCTTTCATAAATGGTCCTGTTATAATTGGAAAAAATGCAGAAGTTAGACATTGTGCATTCATAAGAGGAAATGCTATTGTTGGAGAGAATGCTGTAGTAGGTAATTCAACAGAGCTTAAGAATGTAATTTTGTTTAATAATGTTCAAGTACCTCATTATAATTATGTGGGAGATTCAATATTAGGGTATAAGTCACATATGGGGGCTGGTTCAATTACTTCTAATGTTAAATCAGATAAAAAACTTGTAATTGTAAAAAATGGCGACGAAAAAATTGAAACAGGTTTGAAAAAATTCGGTGCAATGGTTGGTGATAATGTAGAAGTTGGTTGTGGATCAATTTTAAATCCTGGAAGTGTTATTGGCAGAAATACAAATATATATCCTTTATCTTCAGTTAGAGGGGTTGTTAAAGAAAATAGTGTATATAAAAAACAAGGGGAAGTAGTGGAAAAATTTTAGTAACGTGAAAAATTTTCCTCCGTCCCTAAAATTTCAAGTAGAGCAAAAGGGCACGGTTGTTACACCGTGCCCTTTTGCTTTCTCTTAAGGCAATCCTGCATGCACAGGATTCCTCTGGAAGCCATCAGATAGACGAGATGATAGTAAAATTCATCATAACGTCTTTCGTCAGAAATACCAAAAGAAAATGTTACTTCCTTTTTGGTTGCTGAGAGCTCCAAAAATTCTGCTTTGAATCTGGTTGCTGCTCTGCACATGTTCCAGCAAAAGATGTAGATTTCTGCTTCGGGTATGACACGATACTTACTCATACGTACAGGATTCTGTTTTGAATCTTTTTTCCGAAGCTCCTTGATCCGATCTTCACAAAAACTTATGCATAGAGCATAATCAGGCTTAGCAATTCCCCACTTCGAGAGCGGGAGTGTGATGTCGATACGATTAGACATTGGTTTACACCTCCATGGTATTGCAGAAAATGTCATTAATACTTAAGAGGCTTCTGCGTAACCTCTAAAGCATTTGGGGTTACGCTCAAAAAACAAACCTTATAGAATAACATTATAATACATTTTTGCAAAATAGTCAAATTACCCTTGCATTAATTTAAAAAAAATGTTATCATCTGAAATATAGTTTATTAAGATAGATTAAAAAAAAACCCCTAAAAGCGGTTTAAATTTTTTTAATCTATTTTTTTTATTTTAGAAATGATATTGACAGTTCTAAAATAATTTTAATAAACATTATTGGTAGAATTAAGTGGAGGTAGAATTAATTATGAGTACGAAGTATATTTTTGTAACAGGAGGAGTTGTTTCAGGGTTAGGAAAAGGTATAACGGCTGCGTCACTGGGAAGACTTTTAAAAAATAGAGGATATAAGGTTACAATTCAAAAATTTGATCCTTATATAAATGTGGATCCTGGTACTATGAATCCATGTGAGCACGGGGAAGTTTTTGTTACTGATGATGGTGCTGAAACAGATTTAGATTTGGGCCACTATGAAAGATTTATAGATGAAAGTTTAACTAAAAATTCTAGTATCACAACTGGAAGAATTTATTCGGAAGTTATAGAGCGTGAGCGTAGAGGGGATTATCTTGGAAAGACAGTACAAGTTGTTCCTCACATTACAAATGCAATAAAAGAAAAGGTTTATAAATTCAATAATACAGATATTGACGTTGTAATAACAGAAATTGGTGGAACTGTTGGTGATATTGAAAGCTTACCATTTATTGAGGCTATAAGACAAGTTGGATTAGAGCAAAAAAGAGAAGATGTCTTATTTATACACGTAACATTACTTCCATATATTACTGGTTCAAATGAGCTTAAGTCTAAGCCAACCCAACATTCTGTAAAAGAGCTACAATCTATAGGAATAAAGCCAGATGTACTTGTTTGTAGATCTGATTTACCTATCCCAGAGGGGATGAAAGAGAAAATTGCGCTTTTCTGCAATGTTAGAAAAGAAAATGTTATTCATAATTCTACCGTAGATATATTATATGAAGTTCCATTAATGATAGAGCGTGAAGGGCTTGCTAATGTTGTTTGTGAGCAATTAAATTTGAAAAATGCTAAGCCAAAGAACTCTAAATGGGAAAAGATGATTTCTGATATAAAAGAAATAAAAGATGATAGTAAAGTAAATATTGCTATAGTTGGAAAATATGTAAGTCTAGAAGATTCATATCTTAGCGTTGTTGAAAGTTTGAAACATGGTGGATTTGCAAATCACGTAAATGTTAACATTGATTTTGTTAACTCAGAACAAATAAAAAATGACGATGATGCTAAAAAAATGCTTGAAAAATATGATGGAATACTTGTGCCAGGCGGATTTGGAAATAGAGGCACAGATGGAAAAATAATTGCAATCAAGTATGCTAGAGAAAATAATGTTCCATTTTTAGGTATTTGTTTAGGTATGCAGATGGCTGTTGTTGAATTTGCAAGAGATGTTTTAGGTTTAGAAGACGCAGATTCAACTGAGTTTAACACAAGAACCAAAAATCCTGTAATACATATAATGGAAACACAAAAAGAAGTAAAGAAAAAAGGCGGTACGATGAGACTTGGAGCATATCCTTGTGTTATAAAAGAAGGAAGTTTAGCAGAAAAAATTTACAAGTGCAAAGAAATTTCTGAAAGACACAGACATAGATTTGAATTTAATAATGATTACAGAGCAAAAATTGAAGAAGCGGGAATGGTTATTTCTGGTACTTCTCCAGATAATTCATTGGTTGAAATGGTAGAGATTCCTAAGCATAAATTCTTTATTGCTGGACAGTTCCATCCAGAGTTCAAATCAAGACCTGATAGACCAGCACCATTGTTTAGAGAATTTATAAAAGCTGCTAAAAAATAATATTTGGAGGATACAACAATGGATGGAAAATTAAGAAATATGACATCAATTTATCTCTATAATGATGAGAATCAATTTTTATTATTGAGTAGGATTGGTTCACGCGTAGTAAGGGACAATTCATATATTGGCACATCAGGAGGCCATTTCGAAGCTGATGAACTTAATGATGCAAAAAAATGTGTATTACGAGAGCTTAACGAGGAAGTTGGATTAAAAGAAACTGATATAGAGAATTTGCAGTTAAAATATGTTACATTGAGATTAAAAAAAGGTGAAATCAGACAGAATTATTATTTTTTCGCAAAATTAAAGAATGATAATATTATTATAAATAGTAATGAAGGAAATTTAAAATGGTTTAAAGATACTGAAATACAAGATTTAGACATGCCACATACAGCTAAATATGTTATAAATCATTATATTAATAATAACGAGAAAAATCAAAACACACTATATGGTGGTATTGCTGTGAAAGATGGTGTATTGTTTACAAAATTAGAAGAATTTTAAAACATGTGAAAAGTATGTGAATTATTTAAATAAATATTGACTTTTGTATTTAACGGGTATAAATTATTAGCAGTCTACAAGATAGACTGCTAATTTATATTATTAAATGAATCTTATATAAATTAGCATTTACGTCTATACAATATTTAATAGCTGATTTAAGCGATTTATAGTCTTAAATTCTTCCAAGCGAATATTATAAATATTATATAGAATTATATTAATCATTTGTAATGTTAAAAGGAGGTAATACTATGTTAAAACCATTATTAGACAGAGCTGTAGTAAAAATGGTTAAAAGAGAGGAGACGACAAAAAGTGGGCTTATACTTAGCAGTGAGGCACAAGAAAAGCCTCAAATAGCTGAAGTAATTGCTGTAGGCCCTGGCAAGGTAGTTGATGGCAAACTGGAAGAAATGTATATCAAAAAAGGAGATAAGGTTGTTATCAATAAATATGCTGGAACTGAAATAAAGTATGATGGCGAAGAGCTGATAATTATAAAACAAGATGATATTTTGGCGATAGTTGAATAATAGAGTCGTGAAAGGATGGTAATTATGGCAAGAGATATAAAGTTTGGCGAGGATGCTAGAAAAAAATTGTTGGAAGGTGTTAATAAGTTAGCGGACACAGTTAAGGTTACATTAGGACCTAAAGGCAGAAATGTTGTTTTAGATAAAAAGTTTGGTTCACCACTTATAACAAATGATGGTGTTACAATTGCTAAAGAAATTGAACTTGAGGATCCATTTGAAAATATGGGAGCTAGACTTGTTAAAGAAGTTTCAACTAAAACAAATGATGTGGCTGGAGATGGTACAACAACAGCAACAGTTTTAGCACAAAGCATGATTAAAGAAGGTGTTAAAAACGTAGCTGCTGGTGGTGATCCTATGGCAATAAAAAGAGGTATTGATAAAGCGGTAAATGTTGCTGTTGAAGGGCTAAAAGAAATTAGCTCTCCTGTTAAAGGAAAAGAAGATATAGCTAGAGTTGCAAGTATTTCAGCTAACAATGAAGAAGTTGGTAAGTTGATTTCTGAAGCAATGGAAAAAGTTTCAAAAGATGGAGTTATTACTATTGAAGAGTCAAAAACCTCAAATACAGAATTAAATGTTGTTGAGGGAATGCAATTTGATAAAGGTTACGTTTCTCCATATATGGTAACTGATACAGAAAAAATGCAAGCAGTTATTGATAATCCATATATTTTGATAACTGATAAGAAGATTAGTAATATTCAAGAGATTCTACCAATGTTAGAAGCTTTGATGCAGCAATCTGGAAAGCTTGTAATTATATGTGATGATATTGAGGGTGAAGCTTTATCCACACTTGTTTTGAATAAGCTTAGAGGAGTTTTGAATGTTGTTGCTGTTAAGGCTCCAGGATATGGCGATAAGAGAAAAAATATGCTTCAAGATATTGCTATTTTAACTGGTGGTGAAGTTATTACTTCAGAGCTTGGTCTTGAACTTAAAGATACCCAGATTGAGCAGCTTGGTAGAGCTAAACAAATTAAAGTTGAAAAAGAAAATACTATAATTGTTGATGGTGCTGGCGATAAAAATGCAATTGCTGATAGAGTAAAGCAAATAAGAGCTCAACTTGGCGAAGAGAAGAGCGAATATGAAAAAGAAAATTTACAAGAAAGACTTGCTAAATTATCTGGAGGTGTAGCTGTAATTGGTGTTGGAGCTGCTACTGAAATTGAAATGAGAGATAGAAAGCTTCGCATAGAGGATGCGCTTTCAGCAACAAAGGCGGCTGTTGAAGAGGGCGTTGTTGCTGGAGGTGGAACTGCGTATGTAAACGTAATTCCTAAAGTTTCTGAACTTGCAGATACTTTAAAAGAAGATGAGAAGTTGGGTGCAAAAATTGTTCTTAGAGCACTCGAAGAGCCTGTTAGACAGATTGCTATAAATGCAGGATTAGAGCCTGCTGTAATATTAGAAAAGGTTAAATCAAGCAAAGTTGGTGTCGGTTTTAATGCTCAAGATGAAGAGTATGTAGATATGAAAAAAGCTGGAATAGTTGATCCAACGAAGGTTTCAAGAAGTGCACTTCAAAATGCTGCTTCAATAGCTTCAATGATTTTGACAACAGAAAGTATAGTTACAGATTTACCTGAAAAAAATGGATGCACATGTGGAAATCAAAATGATGCACAAGAAGCAATGGGTGGAATGTATTAGTAAAAATAAAAAAAGAGCTTGGGATTTTAAGTTTAGCTTAAAATCCTAGCTTTTTTAGTTTATAATTACTTGATTTTTTAGTAATTGAACAAAAAAATAAACATTTTATTCACATTATAGACATATTGCCTTTTTATAATATATAATAACCTAAATTAAGAAAGGATGTGGGCATTATGACAGAAACAAATATTCTTGTAGTTGATGATGAATCTAGAATGCGTAAATTGATAAATGATTTTTTGAAAACAAAAGGTTATAACATTTTCGAAGCTGCAGACGGTGAAGAAGCATTAGAAATGTTTGAGGAACATGGAGAAAAAATTAGTTTAATTCTTTTAGATGTTATGATGCCAAAGCTTGATGGTTGGTCTGTTTTGAGGCAGATAAGACAGAAATCTGAGGTGCCAATTATTATGCTTACAGCAAGAGGAGAAGAGCAAGATGAGCTTTTTGGTTTTGAATTGGGCGTTGACGAATATATTACAAAACCATTTAGCCCAAAGATTTTGGTAGCTAGAGTTGAAGCAATTTTACGTAGATCTAAGGCAAAGGAAAAGGAAGTTTCAAGTTATGGTGGAATTGTGATTGATGTTGATGGAAGAACTGTTGAAGTAGATTCTAAGAAAATCGATTTAAGTTTAAGAGAATATGAGTTATTAAAATACTTAGTTGATAATGCTGGAATTGCATTGTCAAGAGACAAGATATTGAATAATGTTTGGAATTATGATTATTATGGAGATTCAAGAACAATAGATAGTCATATTAAAAAAATTAGACATAAGCTAGGTAGAAAAGGAAAATATATACAAACAATGAGAGGAGTAGGTTATAAATTTGAAGTCGAAGGAAAGAATGAGTAAAAAAAGTCAAAAGCAAAAGTCTATACAATTAAAATTATTTACTTCTTTGTGTGTTGTTATTGTAGTAACTATTATTTTTCTAATTATAATAAATAACCTAGTGCTTGAAACATTCTATGTGTACAAAAAGCGTGATACTGTAAAATCAATTTATGAGCAAATAAATGAAAAGTATAATAGCGAGGAATCAATCCAAAGCATTAATGAATTTATAAAGGAACAGTCTTCAAAAAATGGATTAGATATTTACATTAAAAATCCAAATACAGAGGAAGTTATTATGAATAATACTTCAAAAAAGAGCAGTTTTGATAGTGTGAAAATGTCTGTAAATATCAATGAAAAAAGTAAATTCGGAGGGACTCTTTATAAATCAAAAAATGTTATTATCAAAGTAGTGAAGGATAATGTTCTAAATCATAACTTCATAGTTTTAGTTGCTAATCTAGACAATGGTAATGAACTATGTATACGTACTCCGGTTTCAGCAATAAAAGAAAGCTTGAGAATAAGCAATCAAGTACTAATTTTGGTTGGATGTATTTCTGTTTTGATTTCTGCAGTTATTGCTTCAATTGTGTCAAAACGCTTTTCAAATCCAATTTTGGAGCTTAACAGTATTGCGAAAAAAATGTCTAATTTAGATTTTTCTCAAAAGTATGTTCCAAGTAAATCTGATGATGAATTAGATGAGCTTGGAAGTAGTATTAATATGATGTCTGATAAGCTAGAGCATACAATTATGGAACTTAGAGAAAATAATGATGATTTGGAGAGGGATATAAAGGAAAAATCAAAAATCGATGAGATGAGAACTCAGTTTATATCTGATGTTTCCCACGAATTAAAAACTCCAATTGCATTGATACAAGGATATGCAGAAGGTTTAATCGAAAATGTTAATAATGATGAAGAGTCCAGAAAATATTATGCTGAGGTTATCTTAGATGAAGCGGATAAAATGGATAAGCTCGTTAAGCAACTTTTGGAACTTATGAAATTAGAGTATGGAAAAAGAGAGTTTAACAATACTAAATTTGATATTGTTTCTTTAACTCGCGAAGTTATAAGAAAATGTGATGTTATGATAAAAGAAAAAAATATAGATATTGCATTTGAAAATGAGGAGCCTATAAATGCATGGGCAGATGATTTCTATATTGAACAAGTTGTTACAAACTATTTAACAAATGCTATAAAATATTCTCAAGAAGTTAATGGAAAAAAATCCATAGTGATTGATATTATTGAAAATGCTAATGAATACGTAAGAGTTTCTGTATATAATACCGGAAAGCAGTTTTCAGAGGATGAAATGAAAGCTATTTGGGGAAGATTCTATAAAATAGATAGTTCAAGAAATAGAGAAAATGGAGGAACAGGTATTGGTTTATCACTTGTTAAAGCTGTTATGAACAACTATCAGAGCAAGTATGGTGTTAAAAACAGAGATGATGGTGTGGAATTTTATTTTGAAATAAAAAAAGCCGACGAAGAGCAGGGTTAATGTAATTTTAAGTTGACATATTCTAGTGCAGATTATATAATCTAAACGTGAAATATTTAGGTCTTCCACAAATTCTTTTGAGGAGAATGAACATATGAATAAAAAAGTTTTGATCTGTATTATTTCTGCTATATTAATAGTAGGAATAGTTCTATTGATAGTTAATAATGTAAATAAGAAAAAGTTTGAATATACTGTAGAAAAATTGGATGAACAAAATTATTTTTTGTTCTCTGAAAATAATAAGTACGGTGTTATAAATCGAAGTGGCAATATCGTGATTGACCCAGTATACGATGTCGTTGAAATTCCAAATCCAAAAAAAGATATCTTTATATGTAAAAATAATTATAATTCGACAACTAAAGAGTATAATGTTCAAGTATTTAATGAAAAGAATGAGCACATTTTATACCAATATTATATGCTTGAGGGAATTAGTTTAAGTAATGTTGACGATAATGGGTATTATGAAAAAAGTGTTTTAAAATATAAAAATGATGGTCATTATGGGTTGATAGATTTACAAGGTAAAAAAATAACTGAGGCAATATATGAATTTATAGAGGGGTTTGATTATAACGAGGGACTTCTTTTAGTGAAAAAAGATGGTAAACTTGGAGTTATAAATATCAATGGAGCTGTTATTGTAAAAGCAAAATATGATGAAATCTATTGTGATATGTATTATGTGGATGAGTCAGAGTACAAAAATAGCGGTTATATAGTTGGTACCAGAACCGATGATGGTATGAGATATGGTTATATCAATAAAGATAGAAAAATGATTTTAAAGTGTGAATATAACGATTTATATAGAATAACTGATAAGCATGATGACGACATATATATTATTGCTTTTAAAGATGGAAAAGCAGGAGTTTACATGAATAATAAAGTGCTAATTAATCATGAGTATGAAAATATTACTTATAATTCTGAAAATGATTTATTTGTTGTGAAGAAGAGCTCTAAGTATGGTGTTGCTAAGTTTGATGGAACTATAATTGTTCCAATTGAATATGATAATGTTTTCTTTGCGGGTAGTTATATAAATGCCCAAAAGGATGAAGAATTTGATATTTACGACAATTCTGGAAAAAAGGAAGAAAAATCTGATTATATAAACAAGCAGAAGCCTAACGATAAATATGAAATTTTATCTACAGCAGATAATAAATATAAAATTGTTAATATAGCCAACAATAATATAATTGAAGATGATTACACGTATATTCAATACATTTCGGAAAAATATTTTATTGCAAAGAAAGATAAATTATTTGGTGTTATTGATGATAGTGGAAATGTTGTTATAGATTATAAATATACTGCTATTCAGCCATTACCAAATTACAATATAGTTGAATTAATTGATTCTCAAAATAATATTTCAATTGCAAATATGGATGCAAGTGTGATTGTGGAAAAGGGCAAATATAATTTAGATTTAAATAAGGATTATCTAAAGGTATATAACGATTCCACAGCAGTATACATAGATAGCAATGGAAAAATAGTTGAGGCTAAGACAATCTTTAAGAATAATGAATTGTTTGCTTTTTTTGAAAATGGCAAGTGGGGATTTAAAAATAAGGATGGAGAAATTGTTGTAAATGCTGAATATGATTATGTAACTGAATTTAATGAATATGGATATGCTGGTATTAAATCTGGTGATTTATGGGGATCTATAGATATTAGTGGAAATGTTATTAAAAAGCCGGAATATGAATTAGGTCAAGAGCAGAGCTTTATTGGAGAATTCTATAGAGAAGATTTAGGCTATGGTATTCCGTATTATACAAGATAGTAATATTAAATTGTTGAAAGAAAGGGAGTTTTGATGTATAAGGAATTTGGCATAAAGGATGAAGTAATAGACTTATCCGAAAAAGTTGAAAATGAAATATCTTCAGTCATAAATGAAGTAAACAAAAGATGCGAAATTAATACAATGAAGGTTTTAAAAGCTTTTAATAAGTATAATATATCTGATATGCATTTTGGAATGACAACAGGATATGGCTATGGCGATGTTGGAAGAGATACAATAGAAAAAGTTTTTGCAGAAGTTCTTGGTGCAGAAGATTGCTTAGTAAGAAGCCAATTTATTTCTGGTACACATGCTTTAACAGTTGCTTTATTTGCGTTCTTAAGACCAAATGATACTATGATTAGTATATGTGGAAAACCATACGACACACTAGATGAGGTTATAGGAATTGTTCCTAACGATAGCTCATTGAAATCTTATGGTATAAATTATGAGCAAATTGATTTAGTAGAAGATGATTTTGACTATCAAAGAATTGCTGATAGACTTAGCAAAAATGATGTTAAATTAATTGAAATCCAACGCTCTAGAGGTTATGCAACAAGAAAAAGTATAACAATAGATAAGATTGAAAAAGTAGTGTCTGTTATTAGATCTGTTAACAAAGATGTAATTATAATGGTTGATAATTGCTATGGTGAATTTGTAGATGAGAAAGAGCCTTTAGCAGTTGGTGCAGATGTTATGGTTGGCTCTCTTATTAAAAACTTAGGTGGAGGAATAGCTCCTAATGGTGCATATATTGCAGGTAAAAAATCACTTGTAAATCTTGCCGCTGAAAGGTTAACTGCACCTGGCTTAGGTAAAGAAGTTGGTCCAACACTTGGAATTAATAAATATATATTGCAGGGGTTATTCTTTGCACCAAGTGTTGTTGCAAGTAGTTTGAAAACAGCAATATATACAAGTAGAATGCTTGAAAATTTGGGATACAAACCTGTTCCTGCATATAATGAAAAGCGCTCTGATATTGTGCAAACAGTAGAGTTTGGAGATAAAGATAAATTAATAAAATATTGTCAAGGTATACAAATGGGCTCTCCAATCGATTCAAATTCAGTTCCAGAGCCATGGGATATGCCAGGATATACAGATCAGGTTATTATGGCAGCAGGTGCTTTTACACAAGGATCATCGATAGAGCTTTCTTGTGACGCTCCAATTAGGCCTCCATATATAGCTTTTCAGCAAGGTGGCTTAACATATGAATCTGGTAAATTAGGTGTGATGAAAGCAATATCACAAATTATTTAACAAAAGAGCTTCATGGCAGTATGAAGCTCTTTTTAAGATAAGAAAATTATTATAAGTGTCATGTAATAGCAAAATAATTGGTATTACTAAGGGGGTTTATTAGTTGAAAGTTGTAGTTATAGGAGGAGGTCCATCAGGAATGATGGCAGCAATATCTGCAAAAAAATCTGGAAATGATGTTATATTACTTGAGAAAATGAATTCATTGGGAAAAAAATTATTAATTACAGGTAAAGGCAGATGCAACATAACAAGTGGAATTGATATATCTGAGTTTATAAATAATATTCCCGGAAATGGAAAATTTTTATATAGCTCTTTTCAAAATTTTACAAATCAAGATATAATTGAATTTTTAAATAACCATGGCGTTAGAGTAAAGGAAGAGCGAGGAAACAGAATATTTCCAGAAAGTGATAAAGCTCAAGATGTGCTTAATGCTTTCCTAGCTGAATTAAAGCAGCTAGGTGTTGAAATACATACAGATACGAAAGTTATAGGAATAATTGAGAAAAATCAGGTGGTTGCTGGTGTAGAATGTGAAACTAAAGGCAAAGTAAAGTTTTTAGATGCTGATAAAGTAATAGTTGCTACAGGCGGAAAAAGTTATCCTACAACAGGTTCAACAGGTGATGGATATGATTTGGTAAAAGAGCTTGGTCATACTATAACTCAAATAAAACCTTCGCTAATTCCAATTGTTGCTAATGACAATCAATCGGCAGAGCATATTTTATTAAATTCATACAATAATTCTAAAGATTTGTGTAAGACATTGCAGGGATTAAGTTTAAGAAATGTTAAGATTAGTATTATTGATAAAGAGAAAAATAAAGTTATGTATGAAGATTTCGGTGAGATGCTTTTCACGCATTTTGGTGTTTCAGGACCAACGATATTAAGTGCATCTTCGCATATCATTAGATACAAAAATATAGGTAATCTTCTAAAAGATGGGAAAATTGTATTAAAGATTGATTTAAAACCAGCTCTTGATAATGAAAAATTAGATAATAGAATTTTGAGAGATTTTGAAAATGAGAAGAATAAATTATTTAGAAATAGTTTAAATGAATTATTACCTCAAAAAATGATTGACCCAATTATAAAATTATCTGGAATTAATCCAGATAAAAAAGTAAATGAGATTTCAAAAAAAGAGCGTTTAAATCTGGTTAATATTTTGAAAAACTTTAATATCACTATTTCAGGATTTAGACCAGTAGAAGAGGCAATTGTTACTGCTGGTGGAGTAAATATAAAAGAAATAAATCCAAAAACAATGGAATCAAAAATAGTTAATAATTTATACTTTGCTGGTGAAATAATTGATGTTGATGCGTATACGGGTGGATTTAATTTGCAAATTGCATATTCAACTGGATATACTGCAGGACTAAATAGTTAAATGAATAGGGGAGTTTTATGGATAAATTTAAAATAATTCAAGAAAAAGAGCTGAGCAGCGAAATTGTCGAAAAAAAATCTAGATTTATTGCGAACTTATTTTATGTTGAATCTGTGGAGGAAGCGGAAGAAAAAATAAAATTGATTAAGAAAAAATACCATGACGCAAGACATAATTGCTCTGCATACATAGTTTGTAATAATAATGAAACTATAAAAAAAGCAAATGACGATGGTGAGCCAAGCGGAACAGCAGGTGCGCCAATGCTTGATATATTAGACAAACAAGGAATTGCAAATGTATTGGTTGTGGTTACTAGGTATTTTGGAGGAATTTTGTTAGGCACAGGAGGTTTGGTTAGAGCTTATTCTGAAGCACTTAAAAGTGCGCTTGAAAATGCAACGCTTACAACACAAGAGCCTGGATTTGAACTTACAGTAGAATTGGAATATGCAGATGTAGAGAACTTCAGATACTATTGTAAAACAAATGGAATATTAATAACTAATTGTGAATATATGGATAGTGTTGTTTGCAAAATTGAGTTAAATGAACAATGCAAAAATGAACTTGAAAAAGAATTTTATGGCCAAAATAAATTAAGAATTATTAAAATCGACAATATTCGACAAAAAAACATATCAGTTTTGTCGGAAAATGTTGATTAAAAGCACACGAAAACCCGTAAAATAAGCCTTTTTATCTTGCAATATGCAAAAAAAGAAAGTATAATTTTCTGTATAAAAAATAATAGGAGGTTTTAGGGTGAATAAAAAAATAACAGTATTAATTGCAGATGATAATAGTGATTTTTCTGCAAATTTAGCCGGGTATATAAAATCCGAAGAGGATTTAGAGCTAGTTGGGGTTGCAAGAGATGGAATAGAAGCTTACGACATGATAAAAAATGTAGAGCCAGATATTGTACTGTTAGATGTAATAATGCCAAGATTAGATGGATTAGGGGTTTTGGAAAAAATTGTTGAAAACTCAAGTATCAAGATGCCACTATGCATAATGTTGTCTGCTGTTGGACAAGATACTATAACGCAAAAGGCAGTAAATTTGGGTGCACAATATTATATAGTAAAACCGTTTGAAATAAATGTATTAATCAAAAGAATAAAAGAATTAAAGTATTATCAGCCAGCACAGGCAAGGAGCTATGCAAGTAGAGAAATAAAGCCAGCATACATAGAGCTTGCTCCAAATGAAAAGAAAAATGAAGAAAACTTAGAAGCTTTGGTAACAAATGTTATACACGAAGTAGGAGTTCCTGCTCATATTAAGGGTTATCAGTATCTTCGAGAAGCAATTATGATGGTGGTTAGCGATATAGACATAATAAATCAAATTACAAAACAACTGTATCCAGAAATAGCACATAAATATCATACAACTCCATCAAGAGTTGAAAGAGCAATTAGACATGCTATAGAAGTTGCTTGGGGTAGAGGACAACAAGATGTTGTAGAAAGTATATTTGGATATACGGTTTCAGCATCTAAAGGAAAGCCAACAAATAGTGAATTTATTGCGATGATTGCAGATAAGTTACGATTAGAGCTAAAGACAGCATAAAAATAAAAATCCATATTTTAGATGTAAATGCTAATATATGGATTTTTTATTTTGAAAATCGACATAATTTTTATTTTATATATATAAAATGTAAATATTTTCTTGATATTTTATGCATTGTAGTGTATTATATAATAAGTTAAAATATCCATACATGTAGAGTGAAAGGAGAAGAAAATGCATAAAATTAGCATAAAATGTGTAATAATAACATTATTAATATTGATACTAGGTAGTGCAAATGTTCTTGCTGTCGAAAATAACACTGTGCAGAACAATAATGTACAAAGTAGTACAAACAGTACCACGGCTTCTCAGAATTATGTTGAGCAAGAAAGCACAGCAACAACATTGTTAAAAATGAAAGATGAACAACTAAAAACAATGGAAGATTGTAAGGCTTGGATACGGGTCTGATGCATATGGCGTAGCTTTATATATTTTACTTCTAATACAAAGATATAGTATACCAATAGGTCTTGTTGGAATTGCTTTATGTGCTATTTATCAATATGTAATTGGTATAAAAAGATTAGATATAAGAGACAAAGGCTTTCATACAATGATTGCAATGGTAACAATACTTATTATATGTCAGGTATTACCATTGATATTTGTTGTTGTTGTAAAATCAAATGATTAAAATTAAGGAGAAATTAAATAATGAGAATTCTTTTTGCAGTTTCTAATAGCGACAATAGTAAGAATGATATTGTTGATGTGATATTAAATGAATATCAAAGATTGTATAAAAAAATAATATCTTATAAAAGGGCTTTTTATTATGATGCCATAATAGACGAAGTTCAGCAAACAAAAAATAATAGATATGATTTGATTGTTCTTAGCGAGGATTTAGAGAAAAGCATAAATGAAAGCTATGATAGTGAGGATGAAAATTTATATAGGCACATAGATGAAATTACTGATGAAGCCTATAAAGAAGATGGAACGGGGATACCTATTATATTAATATGCAAAGATAGAAGAAATGAACAGGATCCAATTATTTCACAATTATTTACACTTGGAGTTTATAACATCCTTACAGGAAAAGATAGAACGATTCAAAATGTTTGTGCTTTAATAGATAAACCAAGAAACAAAAAAAAGGCAAAGTTAATATATGGTATAGATCCTAGAGGTCTAAAGTATAAGCAAAAAGGAGCTCAGAAGAAAATAAGTGATAAAGAGCTTAATAGTATTATTAGATTTTTTGTTACTTACAAAGATAGAATTGATAAGTGTGTGAGGGGATTTTCAAAGCTTGCAAAAGAATACACTGAAGAGCAAATTCAGATAATTATTGAAAATCTACCGCTTGATGTTAGAATTATTTTGGAAGAAAATTCTAGCGAATATTTAAAATATTCAAAGGTAAGTGTAAAGGATGCATACAAACCAAAAGCAAGCTCTTTGCAAGAGAAGAACTTAAATACAGAAAAAAACAACATATCATCTGGTGGAAAAGTAATTATTCCAGGACAAGTTGATGTTCGTAATTTTTTCAAAAAGAAAAACAAAGATTAATTGTAAATGTATAAATGGAGGTATTACAAATGAAGGTATTATTTGCAATAAGGGATGAGAGCAACATAGTAAATAGTATAGCTAAGAAATTTTCATCAGATTTTGACAAAAAATTACTATATAAAGAGGTAAGCAACTTTACTGCAATTACTAAAGAATTACAAAAGAACAATGATTATGATAGAATTGTTATAAGTGATGATTTTGACGATAAAATAAATGAGAGCGAAAATAAACAAGCAATCCTTTTAAAGAAATTAAAAGGATTGCTTAGTGTTGCTATTGGAAAAAACGGAAAGCATATACCTATTATTTTTCTATCAAAAAGTAGTAAAATGGCTAATTTTATGGTAGAAGCTAATATACTAAATTTATTAGTTGGGAAAGATGTAAGCAAGAAAAATATATATGAATTAATAAAGAAACCAAGAACTAAAGCCTCAGCAAAAGAGTATTATAATACAATTACAACAAAGAAAAGTGAGATAAAAAAAGAGAATAAAAAGACGGAAAAAAATATTAAGGTAAGCTCTAAAAATAGTAAAGATACAAAGACTAAAGAAAGCAAGCAAGATAAAAAAGATGAGAATGCACCAAAGGATGAAGATGCTGTTGAGGTAAAAAAGAGAGGAAGAGGAAGACCTCGCAAGGTAGTTCCACCTGAAGATCAGGCCTTAGAGGAGAAAGAATCTGAAGTTAAGGTTAAAAGAGGAAGAGGTAGACCTCGTAAAAATCCTGTTGAAGATGTTGCAGTTGTTGTTCAAGATAAAACAAATAAGACTAAAAAAGACGAAAAAACAGAAACAAAAAAAGAAGTAAAAAAATCTGAGCCAAAAGTTGTTTCTCAAATAGATATTGAACAAGAGCCTATTAAACCAAAGTCAAAAAAGAGCTATGATGATTGGGATGAAGATGAACTTGAAATTGAAGATGAAGTAGATTTTGATGATGATGACTTCGATTTTGATGATGAGACATACGATAGTGAAGATGTCGATATAGAAGATATAGACTTAGATGAAGATGATGACTCAGAAGATTATGATTTAGACGAAGAGGACGACTTAGAAGATATAGATCTAGATGAAGAAGACGATTTAGAAGATATAGACTTAGATGAAGATGATGACTTCGAAGATTATGATTTAGACGAAGAGGACGACCTAGAAGATATAGATTTAGACGAAGAGGATGACCTAGAAGATATAGATTTAGACGAAGAAGATGATCTAGAAGATATCGATTTAGATGAAGAGGATGACCTAGAAGACATTGACTTAGATGAGGAAGATGACCTAGAAGATATAGATTTAGATGAAGAAGATGACCTAGAAGATATAGATTTAGATGAAGAAGATGACCTAGAAGATATCGACTTAGATGAGGATGATGAGCTAGAAGACATCGACTTAGATGAGGATGATGAGCTAGAAGACATCGACTTAGATGAGGATGATGAGCTAGAAGACATCGACTTAGATGAGGATGATGAGCTAGAAGATATCGACTTAGATGAGGATGATGAGCTAGAAGACATCGACTTAGATGAAGAAGATGACCTAGAGGATATAGATTTAGACGAAGAAGATGATTTAGAAGATATAGATTTAGATGAAGATGATGACATAGAGGAAGAGATAGTAGCTATAGATGATGATGTTGACGAAGATGAAGAAACAATAAATCTAGATGATGATGAGGACGATGAGGGAATAATAAATCTAGATGATGAAGAAGACGACGATGAGGGAATAATAAATCTAGATGATGAAGAAGTGAACGACGATGAGGGAATAATGAATCTAGATGATGAGGAAGACGACGATGAAGGAATAATGAATCTAGATGATGAAGAAGACGAAGATGAAGGAATAATGAATCTAGATGATGAAGAAGACGAAGATGAAGGAATAATGAATCTAGACGATGAAGAAGACGAAGATGAAGGAATAATGAATCTAGACGACGAAGAAGACGAAGATGAAGGAATAATAAATCTGGATGACGAAGAAGAGGATACGGGAATATTTGACTTAGACGATAATTCAAAAGAATCAAATTCTGAAACGGATGATTTAATAAATAATTCGACAAGTAATGATTCTGAAAAAGGAAATATTAGCTTATACGATGAAGATGATGCAGAGGATGATATATTAAACCTAGATGATAATCAGGAAAGCGAAGAAAATAGTGAAGATGAATTAGAAGATATTGATTTAGTAAAAATTTCTGATAATGAAGATAATCAAGCAACTGGTGCTTTTGGCGGAATAATGAATAAAAACTATAATCCTAATTACGATATATCAAAACAGCTAAACGAAATAAACGGAATTGATAACGAAAGTTCAGCAAATAGTGAAGCAAAAAGTAGTGATAATAGTACAATTCATGTAAATAGTGATCAAAAAATTGTCGCTTTCGTAGGTGCTCATAATAGCGGTAATTCATTTATAATAAATAATTTAGCTCAGCTACTTTCAGAGCAAGGCGTAAAAACAGCTATATTAGACTTAACTAAAAATAAAAATTCTTACTATATTTATACAGAAAACGAAGAAAATCTAAGAAACATTGCATATTCAAGTTTTGAAAAATTAAAGAGCGGAATTGCTGATGGTATAAAAGTTAACAAGAACTTAACAGTATATACTGCTTTACCAAACTCAGATTCAGAAATAGATGATAAAGAAACAGCAATGAAGACGTTATTAAATAATAACTCATTAGTACTTTTAGATTGTGATTTTGATACAGACTTAGAATTCTTTAGTATTGCACAAGAAGTATATTTTGTACAATCATTTGATATTTTAACAATACAAGCATTGACAGGATTTATAAAGAAGTTGAAAATGAATAAAATTGATTATGAAAATAAGATGAAAATAATCGTAAACAAATATGTTAGTTTAAGTGCAATAAATGAAAGAGCTATTGTTGCTGCTATTTCAGTATACAATTCTCCTGATACAACATATCAATTAGATTTATTTGACAGAAATAAAGTAGAATATATGGTTATACCTTTTGAAGAAAGAAATTATTGCAAATATCTAGATGACGTTGTAAAATGTAAAATAACTGTCAGAGGCTATTCAAAGAGCTTGATAAATAGTTTAAATAGATTGTCAAAGATGGTTTATTCAATAGGAAAGAAAAAATAGATATAAGACTATGTAGATGGTGGTGATATTTTGAATACAGGAAGTATAATACTGATATTGTTTATAATAATACTCATCGGTGTTATTGCTGTGCTATTATTGAATAATTTCAAAACAAATGAAAGTTTGAGAAAACTTAAGAATACTAATCAAAAAGTTGCTTCACTTAATGTTTTGCAAGATTTTATAGAAGTTATAAGTAATAGTGTATATAGCAGCGAAGAAAAGATGAATAAAATAAATAGTATTCTTACTGAAAAATATGAAATAAAATTTTCAACAATTGTAATATTTGATGGTATTAAATATAAAGTTGAGAGCTCAAATGTAAGTGAAAAACACTTTAAAATGTTTGAGCAGTTGCATACGCAAGAAATATTTGAGGATAGCATAAAGAATGCTACCCCCAAATATATTACCGTAAATCAGGGTGAAAAATTGCCATATTTAGATAATGAATTTGAAAGAGCAAAATCTGCTATATTCTTTCCAATTTACGTAGATAATATATATATGGGATACTGGTTAATTGAAGGTAATAAACCACATGAGTTTGATAATATAGATACAACTACTTTAGATGTGGTAAAGAATAATTTAATTTCTGCAATAAAGATTATCAGAAAACAAGGTGTGATTGAAAATATTGCAAGATATGATGATGTAACAGGTTTAAATACCTATGAATATTTGTATGGAACAGGAAGGAAAACAATTGACAAATATCCTACATCTATAGTATCATTGATAAAAATTATAAATTTACAGCAAATTGAAGAGAAGGCTAGCAAGAAAACAGCCGAATCTGCTTTAAAAGGAATTTCTGAATATATAAAGAGCTGTCTTTCACCAGAGTATATTTTAGTTAGATATAGCAATGATGAATTGGCAATTGTTTTTTCAGGAAGTGAGTCTGAAGGAGTTTCCAAATTTTTGGCTAATTTGAAAGCAACTATAGAGCAATTAAGAATTAAAATTATTAATTCTCTAAGAGAAGATCTAAATGGACAAGTTGTTTTGCCAAAGCTAAATATTGCTGTAACTTCATACTACAAAGAAACAGCATTAGAAAATATATTAATTAATCTAGATGAATATCTAGAAGAAACAGATGCTAATGAAAGTGATATAACTTTTTTATAAAGGAGGATATATATGACAGACGAGACCGTAAGTTTCCATGTTGAAAAGGAAAGAAATTTAAGAACAAAAGAGATACTAAAAGAAGTATATAAAGCTCTAGAAGAAAAAGGTTACAACCCAATTAATCAAATTGTTGGATATATATTATCAGGAGATCCTACATATATAACTAGCCATAACAATGCAAGAAATTTAATTCGTGAAGTTGAAAGAGATGAATTACTTGAAAAAATGGTTAGATTTTATATAGGAATAGATGAATAGATGAGAATATTAGGAATTGATTATGGTGATAGCAGGGTTGGAATTGCAATGACAGATCCACTTGGCATAACTGCCCAAGGAATTGAGACGATACACCACAATGGTAATGACAAAATAGTTCTAAAAAGACTTGAAGAGCTAATAAATGAGTATGACGTAGATACGATAGTTATTGGATTACCAATTAATATGAATGGTACTAAAGCGGATCGTGTTCAGGTTACAGAAAATTTTATACATAAACTTAAATGTAAGTTTTCAGGTATAACGATAGAGCGTATTGATGAAAGATTGACCACGGTGGAGGCTCATAAAACAATGAACTTTTTAAATGTAAATAAATTTAAAAAGAAAGGGATTGTTGATACAATTTCAGCAGTGTATATATTAGAAACATATTTAAGAAAGAATAAAAATTGAAAGGAGATAAATAATGGCAAAGGATTTTTTTGGAGAAGAGGAAGTAAATAATGACATGGTTTTAGACGATGATAACCTATTTGTTCTAAACGATGAGGATGGAAATGAAATTAAATTTGAATTTTTAGATTTAATTGAATTAGAAAATGAAAACTATGTTGTTTTATACCCTTTAGAGAATGATAACGAAGAGGTTGTTATTTTAAAGGTACAAGAAACAGAAGGCGATTTGGACGAGTATTTAAGTGTTGATGAAAAAACATTACAAGCTGTATATGCTATATTTAAAGAAAAATTCAAAGACGTATATGATTTTCAAGATTAATTAATAAAGCAAGTATTATATTGAATAAGTATATCTAAAATGATTATTTATTTGATATAATAGTTGCTTTTTTTATACTGTTTATGGTTCTAAATTATAAAATTAATAATAATCTGTTATAAAAAAGGAAGGTTTAGAGCTATGAACATGATAAAAAAGATTTTTTTTGGTTCGTTGATATCATTTACTTTTACTATAATATTTATAGTAATATTTTCAGCATTGATGGTGAAAACTAATATAAGCGAGCAATATATTGATATAATTGTTTGCATTATTTCAGGTATTTGCATTTTGATAGGTGCAACAATTACATCAAGAAGCCAGAGAAAATTTGGCATGTATACAGGTTTATTGCTTGCAATTTTTTACGTAGTATTTTTATACATATTTTCGAGCGTAGCAATAAAGAGTTTTTCAGTAGGCACAGGTGCTGTATATATGATTATAAGCAGTGTTACATTTGGTATTATTGGAGGAATAATTGGTAACAATATAAAAAAATAAATTTTTACAAAATATAGTTGATATTTTTATTAATTTAATATAAAATCTGAAAATATGAGGGGCATGTATATCTATGAATAAATCTCAGGATATGTATGTCAATATTTAATGATACAATTGTCATAAAAAAGGATAAAAAGGAGGAAGCAAAGTGAAAAAAAATTACACATTAAAACTTGTATTAGCAATGTTAGTTGTTGTACTAGTATCCTTAGTATCATTTGTTGGTGTATACAAAGGAAAAAATTTGTTAAAGGAATATGCTCTAGGTAAAGATTTTTCACAGAAAAAGGTGGCAACTTTTGTAGTTGTAAAAGATGAAGAGAGTGAAGAAAAATCTGAGACAAGCAATGAAAACGAGTCTTCGGAAGAAAAATCTGAGGAAAATGCCGAAAATAACGAAGAAAATAAGGCTGAAGAAAATGAGGAAAAAGCATCTGAAGATGAAAAAAATGCCGAGAATACAGAAAATTCAGAGAATAATGAAAATAAAAAAGAAGAAATAAGCGAAGAGCAAAGAAAAAAGAATTATGTAGTTGCAAAGAATAATATTGCAAAAAGATTTGCAGCAATGAAATCGGAAGATTTTGATATTAGATTAGATGAAGAAACAGGAACTATAGCAATAGAGGTACCTGCAAATATAGACTCTGCATATATAAGTCAAATATTTACTAAAGGAAAAGTTGAGATAAAAAATACAAGCTCAAATGATGTAATAGTTGATTCTAATGTATTTAAAGATGCTTCAGCAAGATTAGATACATCTCTTTCAAGTTATTCAAAGCCAATAGTTATATTAGATTTAAAGTTTACAAATGATGCAAAGAAAAAGATATGTGAAGCAAATACAAAATACACAAACAGTGAAGGTAATGAGGAATCTGCAAATTTTGCTGTTGTAATTGATCATGAAACTTTATATTCTGATGCGGCTGATACTTTTATTGAATCAGCTAAAAAAGGTGAATTGAGCCTTGTAATGGGACAAAATGATGAGAAGGATGAATTAGAAGAGGATTATCAAAAAGCACTGGCTATTACTTCAATTATGAAGTGTGGTGAAATTCCAGTTGAATATGAAATCGAATCAATGGATTTTATGTCTGCTAATTTTGATTTAAATAGAATAATTGTTGCTGCAATAATTGCGGTCGCTGTATTAATTATTTGTGCAACTGTTAGATTCAAATTAAAAGGAACTTTGTGTGCAATATCTTTAATAGGTTTAATTGCGTCTATTCTTTTGGTATTAAGATATACTAATGTTAAGATTACAATGTTCTCTATACTAGGTATAGCAATTATAACAGGATTAAACTATTTCATAATATTAAAAACGTTGGAAGCAAAGAAGTCATTTAAGGAAAACTTTTTATATGCTTTAAAAATTGCTGTTCCATGCATTATTATGGCAATAGTATTTTGTGCATCACCATACTTACAATTAGCAAGCTTTGGAATGTCAATGTTCTGGGGATTGATTGTAATGTGCATATATAATGTACTAATCACAAGAGTGTTTATTAGAAAGTAATTGTATAGAGAGGTGAAAATGATGAAGAAAAAAGTATTTATTGCATCAATTATTATCATAATTATTGGAATAATAGTTGTTATTGCAGCTGGTTTTAACGTAGATTTAAGACATAGAGCACACAAATCTATAGTTGTACCTTTAGGTCAAGAATATAATCTTAAAGATATTGAAGCTATAAGTAACGAAATATTTGGAAAAAATAATACATCATTAGTAAAGTGTGGATTATATGAAGATGGTGTTATGATTCATGCTCGTGAAGCTTCCGATGAGCAATTAGTTAGCTTAAAAAACAAATTAAATGAAAAATATAATATAAGCCAAAAAATTCTTATTCAAATTGGTGATGATTATAATACAGATGATGTAAAAGCAATTGCTTGTGAAGTCTTTGCTAAAGATGATGTAGTAGTTGAAAAATCTGAAGATAATGCACAGTATGTATCAATTGAAGCAAATCTTATTAATGAAAAAGAATTAGAACAATTGAATGAAAAAATCAATGAAAAATATAATTTATCAAATGATGTTAAATCAATATCAGCTAGTAATGTTATAGCTGTTAAGCCGATTGCGAGAGTTCGTCTAACAGATATGGCTAAACAATATATTCTATTTGTAGCTATTGCTACAGCCGCTGTTCTTGTATATTTTGTAATCAGATACAAGAGCTTAGGACTTAAAAAGGTTTTAGGAAAGACTATAGTAATAGGATCTGTTGTAGAATTATTATTTATATCAATCGTAGCTATAGCAAGAATTCCAGTTGATAAGTTTGTTGTAACTATTGCATTTGCAATATATGTTGGAGTTTTAACATTCCTAAACAAGAAGTTTATAGATGAAACAACAAAGGAAGCAAAGAGCAAATAAATATCAAAATAAAAAGTAACGAATATAATATACTATATTCGTTATTTTTTTGTTTAAGAAGGTGATTAAAATTAATAGAAGATTTTGCTGCAGAGCTTATAATGGAAATACTATTAGTGAAAGTGAATTATTGAGTATTATTAAGAAGTATAGGGTTACAATTATTGATGTTAGAAGCAGGCAGGAATTCAATGAAGGTCACTTTAGTGGTGCTATAAATATCCCTTTGTGCGAAATACGAAAAACTATAGGTAGAATAGTACCCAATAAAGATGAAATAATTGTTGCTTATTGTACTGCTGGTGTAAGAAGTGCAAGAGCTATTAGTATATTAAAGGCATTGGGATATAGAAATTTGTATAACTATATTTATCAATATTGATGCCAAAAAGCAAAATCAAATTGTGAAAGCTTTTCATTGCAATTTGTTTTGCTTTTTTGTTTGGATATAATAATTTATTTTTTTATAGATATGGCACTAAATGACTTACATAAATCACAATTATCACAAATAATAAGCTTATTATCAAATATAAGTTTTAAAAAATGAATAAAACTATCTTCTTGATTAAAAGAGTGAACTATTAGAGTGCCTGGTATAAATGAAAGAATTGAGTTTAAAATAAAGTCATTTTTTGAAAATGAAATATCGGACAAATATTTTTTTGATGCTGTAGTTGTTACAATATTTCCAAATTCATCCAGTAATAATGCATCGTCAGATGTATAGATTAAATGCATTTTTGAGGTTTGACTTTTTTGAGTATGAATATATTCTTTTAATAAATCAACGTATTCACTATATTCTTTATCTAAAACATATTTATGGATTGCTTGCTCTAAAGCTGTATTTAAAAATTCTTTATAGTCCCCAATACGAAAGTTTATAAATCCGTCTATGTTGTATTTTCGTGTTGTTTTATGGAATTCATAAATACAGTTTTCAAGTATTAGTAATCTTTCAGATAGCATTTCTTTTGAATTTAATAAATCATACAGATTTTTCAAAATTGAACTTTTTTCATCGTCTGAAAAATAAAAAAAATCATATTTAAGGATAGAAAGAATGAAGTTTTTTTCATAATTATCAATAATAAATTCTGCCATTATTTTAGAAAGTATTGTATAAAAATCATCTAAATTATTTCCAGTATAATGAAATATAAAATTATAAAATTTTGAAAATTTTTTTTGTGAATAGAAGATATCTTGCATTTTTAGATTGTTAAAGTGGAGCTCTAGTTCGTCTATTATTTTTTTATTAAGGCTTTTGATACAAAATGAGACCATAAAAAAGCTCCTTTCTTGAATAATCATAGTATTCACAAAAAAATGATAGATATACATATTTTATTCAGAAAGAAGTTTTTTGAAACTTGTATCATATTAAATTGATAAATGGTATGCTGCTCTTTGAAATAGTTTTATTGTTTAAGTAATGTAATTTATTATTTTCAGAAATAAAGAAGGTTAAGCTATATGAAGCAAGTAGTTGTGTTTTTTGTTTGAAATCAGCATTAATTTTATTTATTCCATATTTCCCATCGCCAATTATTGGCAAGCCCTCGTGAGCAAGATGAGCCCTAATTTGATGTGTTTTTCCGGTTTCTATATTCACGTCTAGAAGGCTAATATTCTTAACGGTATTCGTTTTTAAAACTGTATAGTTTGTTATAATCTTTGTATAGTTTGGCAATTTTTTATCTGAAATATAAACCTGAGATTTTTTTGAATCTTTAAACAGATATGCTTCAAGTTTCTTTTGATTACTTTTTGGAATGCCATAAACCAAAGCTACATAGTGCTTTTCGATTTGATGATTTTTAAATAATGCATTCATTATTTCAAGGCTTTCCTCATTTTTTGCAAATAAAAGCAAACCTGATGTATTCCTATCTAACCTATGGCAAGGCTCTATATTAGATCCAAATTTTTCTTTTATATAAGTGGTTAGAGAGGATTCTCCCGTAACTTCGATGCCTACAGGTTTATCTACAACTAAAATATTTTCATCTTCGTATACAACTGTAATTTCTATCTGTGGGTTTAGTATATTGTCTGCAATATATACTTTTACTTCATCTCCCGTCTTTAGCAAACAATTTTCTGATATTCGTTTTTCGTTTATTCTAATATCTTTTTTTCTAAGTGTTTTACAGATAGTTGAAAATGAAAGGTTTTTAAATTGATATTGAAGATATTCAGTTAATTTTTTATTATTAAATTTTTCTGGTACTATTAAAATTTTCATGACTATATTATACAGGAAAAATAATTTTTTTCAATATATATGCAATAGTATGGAAATTATCGGATTTTATTGATATAATAGACAAAATTATGTTATTATATAATGGATAAAATATTATGAAAAATCATGAAAGGATGAGAAGATATAATCGTGGACGATAGAAAAGAGCACATTCGTAATTTTAGCATAATAGCGCATATAGATCATGGAAAATCAACGCTTGCAGATAGATTAATTGAAATGACTGGAGTTCTTTCAAAAAGAGAGATGGAAAGTCAGGTCTTAGATAATATGGACATTGAAAAAGAGCGTGGAATAACAATAAAGTCGCAAGCTGTTAGAATGCTATATAAAGCTAAGGATGGGCAAGAGTATGAATTTAATTTAATAGATACGCCGGGACATGTAGACTTTAACTATGAAGTATCTAGAAGCTTAGCTGCTTGCGATGGTGCTATACTTGTTGTAGATAGCAGTCAAGGTGTAGAGGCACAAACATTGGCAAATGTATATTTGGCGATGGATAATAATCTTGAAATTCTTCCAGTAATAAATAAAATAGATTTACCAAATGCAAGACCACAGGAAGTAAAGGATGAAATTGAGGATATAATAGGCATTCCAGCTCAAGATGCACCATGTATTTCTGCAAAGTCTGGATTGAATGTGGAAGAAGTTTTAGAGCGAATTGTTACTGATATACCTGCACCTAAAGGGGACAAAGATTCAAACTTAAAATGCCTAATATTTGATTCTTTGTATAATGATTATAAAGGAGCTATAGCTTATGTAAGGGTTAAAGATGGCACTGTTAAGGTTGGCGATGAAATAGAGCTTATGGCAGCTAAGAAAGTATTTACCGTAACTGAAGTTGGATATTTTGAGCCAGGAACTTATATGCCTTGCGATAAACTAGAGGCTGGAGATGTTGGTTATATTGCTGCTAGTATAAAGAATTTATCAGATATTAGAGTTGGTGACACTATAACGCATAAAGAAAATCCAGCATCAGAGCCACTTCCTGGTTATAAGAAAGTAAATCCAATGGTTTATTGTGGTTTATATCCAATGGATGGAAGCGATTACGAAAATTTAAAAGTTGCTTTAGAAAAACTAAAATTAAATGATGCTGCCTTAGAGTTTGAACAAGAGACATCTGCAGCATTAGGATTTGGTTTTAGATGTGGATTTCTAGGATTACTACATTTAGAAATAATTGAGGAACGTCTTGATAGAGAGTTTGATTTAAGCTTAATAACAACATCACCATCGGTTATTTATAAAGTTCATAAAAATAATGGCGAAGTAGTGGATTTATATAATCCTTCCGAATTGCCAGCACCAAGCGAGATTTCGTATATCGAGGAGCCATTTGTTACTGCGGAAATCTTAACACCAAAAGATTATGTAGGAAATATAATGGAAATATGCCAAAATAGAAGAGGTATTTTTATTGATATGAAATATCTAGATGCTTCTAGAGTTACGCTAATATATGAATTACCATTAAATGAAATAATATATGATTTCTTTAATAATTTAAAATCGAAAACTAAGGGGTATGCATCTTTTGATTATGAAATTAAAGATTATAGAAGATCTGAACTTGTGAAACTTGATATATGGGTTAATGGTGAAAATGTTGATGCACTATCATTTATAGTTCATAAAGATATGGCATATGATAAGGGCAAGAAAATGGTTGAAAAATTAAAGACAGTTATACCAAGACACTTATTCACAATACCATTACAAGCAGTTATTGGTGGCAAGATAATTGCAAGGGAAACAATTTCTGCTATGAGGAAAGATGTTCTTGCAAAGTGCTACGGTGGAGATATAACTAGAAAGAAAAAGTTATTGGAGAAACAGAAGAGAGGAAAGAAAAAAATGCGAGAAATAGGAAATGTAGAGATTCCACAAGAAGCATTTTTATCGGTTCTAAAGTTAGATGACGAAGAATAGAAAGGGGTTATTTATTTAATATATGAGTAATAATCAAAAATTTGAAGATAACGTTAAAGAATCTGACCAAGTAGAAGGAAGAAATTCTGTTACCCAATTATTGGAATCAGGTAAAGATATAAATAAAATTTTTATTGCAAAAGGCGAGAAACATGGTTCAATTAATAAAATAATTGCTCTTGCTAAAGAAAGAAAAGTTATAATTAGCGAGATGGAAAAAAATAAAATGAATCAGATATCTCAAACTGGAAATCATCAAGGTGTTATTGCAATTGTTCCACCTTTTGGATATTGTGAAGTTGAAGATATTCTTTGTTATGCAAAGGAAAAGAATGAAGATCCTTTCATAATTATTCTTGATGGTATCGAAGATCCTCATAATCTAGGAGCTATTATAAGAACTGCTGAAACAGCAGGTGTTCATGGAGTTATAATACCTAAAAGAAGGGCTGCAAGTGTTAATAGTACAGTAAACAAAGTATCAGCAGGCGCTGTTGAACACATGAATATTGCTAGAGTAAATAATATTAATGAAACAATTAGATACCTAAAAGAAAATGATGTGTGGATATGTGGAACAGATATGGATGCCAAAAGCTTTTATTATGAACAAGACTATAAGATGCCTATAGCTATAGTTATTGGTAGCGAAGGTTTTGGAATGAGTAGATTGGTAAAAGAAAATTGCGATTTCTTAGTAAAAATTCCAATGAAAGGAAAAGTAACATCACTTAATGCTTCGGTATCTGCTGGAATAGTTATGTACGAAGCAGTTAAACAAAAGATAAAATAATTTTAGGAGGTTAAAATGAAAGCAAAAAGAATAATAATGGTTTTCATTATAGTTTGTATTATAGTAGTAGGAGCACTGATTGTTATTAATAATAAAACAGATTTGCTTAAGAATGAAAAGCAGAAATTCAACAAATATATTTCGAAAAATAGTGAAATAACAAATATTTTCAACGACGAAAATGTACAGGCTATTAAAAATAAAAAAAGCCAAAGTCCATATGTTGTTGATAGTAGCATAACTATAGATACGGGTGATTCAATTTATACGATTACAGCAAATACAAGTGCTCAGAATTCTAATGATATAAATACATATGTAGATTTTCAGTTCAATAATGATGATATTATAGATTTCAATTTGGTTAAGAAAAGTAATCTTGTTGGAATAAAAATGGACGAACTTGCCAATGGATATATATGTGTTAAAAATAATAATATAGCAGCTTTGGCAGATGAAATAGGAATTGAAGATAAAACAACGTTGCCTGAGAGCATTAGTATGACTAACTATATGGATTTATTATATTTATTACCAAGCGATGTAAAATATTTAACTGAAACATATATGGGAATTATATATAACAAAACAGGGGATTCTAATTATTCAACAGAAGAATCAAGCGTAAAGATTAATGACCATATACATATGGCTAAGGGCTACAAAGTTTCTCTTACAGAAAACGAAGCAAAAGATGTCCTTAAAGAAATAATAGATAATTTATCGAAAGATAGTAGAACATTAAATATTATATCATCAAAAATGAAGATACTTAATATGCCTTCAAAATATACAGATGTAGAGTTTTTATCAAAGTATTTCAGTGACATAGCAAAAGATATAGAGCAGGCAAATACAACGGATAAACCATATATGGATATAATTGTTTATACAGAAAATGGAGAATTGATACAAACTAATATAAAAATTCAGGATAGTAGATTGATAAAAATTATATATGATAGAAATGATAATTCAGTTAGTATAAAACAAGAGCGCTTAAATGATAAAAATATTGATTTAATAGGTAATAATGAATTTATTAGAAAGCTTACAGGTATATTTGAAAAAGTTAAAGATTTTAAAGTAAAAAATGAGTTTTCAGATAAGAACACATTATCAACCAAATGTAGTGTTGCCCTATACGGCAATAAAAATATTGAATATAATTCACGAACAAAAATAATGGACAATGTTGAAAAGGATACAGATTTTGAAAATTCAACAAAGGTTATTTTAAATGAATTAGAAAATGATAAATTAAAATATTTATATAATGCGATTGTAAAAACTATACCGGAAATATATAATCAAAAAAAGCAAATTATAGAAGGAGCAAATAATACAGGAGAAGACTTAGATAGTAGCTCTGAATCAAATGAACAATAAAATAGGAGGAATACGTATGAAATGGAACAATTTTAACATTGAATGGAATTCTGAAATAACAAATGAAACGGAAAAGGTAGCTCTTGCAAAGAAAGTTGCAGGGAAAGTAAAAGATGGAGATGTTATAGGATTTGGCTCTGGATCAACTTCTTTTTTAGCAGTTAAAGAAATAGCAAAAAGAATAAAAGCTGATAAATTAAATGTGATTGCTATTCCAACTTCATACGAAATAAAGTTATTGTGTGAAAGTCTTGGAATTCCTACAGCATCTATAATGGAGTTTAAACCGGATTGGAGTTTTGATGGAACAGATGAATACAATGACCAAAATTGGCTTATAAAGGGCAGAGGTGCAGCTATGTTTAAGGAAAAATTAAATATAGTTAATTCGAAAAAGGTATATATATTAGCAGATAATTCAAAGCATGTAAAAAGATTAGGCCAAAAGTTTAAAATTCCAATTGAATGTTTCCCTGATGCAATAAAATATGTTGTTCAAGAGCTTGAACAACTTGGTGCAAATGAATGCGTCCTAAGAACAGGTAAAGGAAAAGATGGTCCTGTGATGACAGAAAACAATAATGTTATATTGGATGCAAAATTTACGAATATAGATAAAGATTTAGAAAAAAATATTAAATTAATCCCTGGAGTAATAGAATCTGGATTATTCATAGGATACGATAATATAGAAATATTGAAGTAAAAAAGGAGAATAGGATATGTGGGGAGATATAGCAATAGCTTTTGTATTGGCTCTCATAACTTCATACGTAATTGTGCCATATTCAATGAGATTGGCAAAAAAAGTTAATGCGATAGACAAGCCTGAGGCTAGAAGAGTAAACAAAGTAGAAATGCCAAGATTAGGTGGACTAGGTATCATAGCTGGCTTCTTTGTATCAATTATATATCTAATTATATCAATGGAATTAGAAAATAAGGTGCTTGTAGATGAGTATAGATGGAAACTCATAGGCTTATTTGCTGGTTTAATAATAATATCAATCGTTGGATATATTGATGATTGTAAAGGATTAAAGCCGTTTGTAAAACTATTTGGTCAAACTATAGCTGCAATTGTTGTAATGTTATTTGGTATAACAATTGGAGATTTTAATATTCCAGTTTTTGATAAGTTAATTGAACTTAGTGGAATAATGGAATACATTATAACATGGCTTTGGATTGTTGGAATAACAAATGCAATTAATTTAACCGATGGACTAGATGGATTGTCATCAGGAATAACACTTATCGCATGTATATCGTTGCTTATAATATTTGCAATAAATTCATCACCAATTATATCTATTATACTTATTACAGCTTTAGCAGGTGGCATTGTTGGATTTTTACCATTTAATTTAAATCCAGCTAAGACTTATATGGGAGATTGTGGATCAAATTTCTTAGGTTTTTCAATTGCAATAATATCGATATTAGGTGTAGCAAAAACATACACAGTACTTGTTATAATTGCTCCATTAATAGTTCTTGCCTTGCCGATATTTGATACTATATTTGCAATATTTAGAAGAGTTATTAAGGGAAAATCTATAAAAGCAATATTTGAACCAGATAATGGACATCTACACCATAAACTGGTACAGCTTGGTTACACGCAAAAAGAAGCTGTTTTGATATTATATGGTATAGCTACAACTTTGGGGATGTTTGCTATAATATTGCTTGAAAGTGGTATTTGGAAAGCAATTTCATTCTTACTTCTTATTATCGCAATTTTTGCTATCGGTTATAATGATATATTAAAAAAGAATAAGCAGTAATTTGAAAGGATAGTGTAATGAAGAAAGTTTTATTTATGTCGAGTACGGGTGGTCATTTTAGCGAATTACTACAGTTAAAAACATTATTTAAAAAATATGATTCATACATAATTACGGAAAAAGATGAAACAAATATTGGATATAAGGCAGAATATGGCGATAAATTATTCTTTTTGCCATATGGAACAAGAAGTAAAATTTTTTCGTATATATTTAAATATTTCTATTTGTGTCTAAAAACTATTTATTTATTTTTTAGAATTAGACCGAGGTATATTGTAACAACTGGAACGCATACAGCTGTTCCTATGTGTTATCTAGGTAAGTTATTTGGATGTAAAATAATATTTATTGAAACATTTGCAAATTCCAGGTCCAAAACACTTTCAGGTAGGATGATATATCCTATTGCAAATTTGTTTATTGTACAGTGGAAAGAAATGGTGAATTTATATCCAAAGGCTGTTTATGGAGGATCAATTTATCAATAATATTTGATTGGAGAAAAAAATGATTTTAGTATTGTTAGGAACGCAAAATAATAATTTTAATAGATTACTTCAAGCTATGGAAGAAAATATTGATAAGGGGATTATTAAAGATGAAGTAATCGTTCAGGCTGGATTTACAAAATTTAAATCGTCAAAAATGAAAATATTTTCTTTTATTGATAAAGATAAGCTTTCAGATTTGGAAGATAAAGCAGATATAGTAATAACACACGGTGGAGTTGGTTCAATTGTAGCTTCTTTGAAAAGAGGAAAAAAGGTTATTGTTGTTCCAAGATTAAAAAAATATGGAGAGCATGTAAATAATCATCAACTTCAAATCGCAAGAAGGTTTAAAAATGAAGGATACGTAAAATATGTATTAAATATAAAGAATTTAGCAAAAACAATTTCTTCAATGGAAAGTTTTGAACCAAAAAAATATGAGAATAGCGAGGGAAATGTAATATCAATAATTGAAAATTATATTGATAATAATTAATGTAGGGGTTTTATATGAAAAATAATGTAGGAGATAAAATAAAGAAAGGCATTAATAAAATTTTTAATTCTGAGCTTTTTATAATAATTATAGGTTTAGTTTTATTTTTTAAGGCTATCATTTTTTATCAGTTAACTATATATATTTCTGAAAGTGTGAACGTGGAACTAATAGCTAAAACGTTCATTTTTTCAATGCTTATGGTAGCGTGGTTATTTTTATTAAAAAATAGAGCAAGATTTGTTTGCGGGTTGATTATGGATTTATTGATTAGCTCAATAATGTTTGCAGATAATTTGTATTACAATTATTCTGCAAGTTTTATTTCTGTTGCGCAAATAAGTAACTTGCAATATTCAGAGCAAATTTCTGCTTCAATAGGTGAACTTCTTCAGCTTGCACATATTCTTTATTTCATAGATATAGTAATTATATTGGCAATGCTTATTTTTAAAATTATTAAATTAGAAAAAATTAAAGAGTGGAAGTGGAAAACAGCAGCGGTGTATGTAGTAATTATGATTGTAGTATTTGGTACTACAATTCCAAGCTATGTTCATGCTGCGGAAGAATATAAGTATAATAAGAATATGCAGCTAGAGCTTGGAACATTGTATTCTTTTCACTATTTAGATGTTAAAAGCATTGTGAATATGAGGAAGAATATAAAGTATAAGAGCAAAGATGAAGTTATGAACGCGTATAATAATCTTAAAAATACATATAACGAGAAGTATGCAGAGGATGTATATGGGTTCAATGATATTGCAAAGGATAAAAACGTTATAGTACTTCAGCTTGAATCATTCCAAAATTATTTATATGATAAAAAAATAAATGGAAAAGAAATTACACCAAATTTAAATAAATTTTTAAAAGAAAATATTTACATAAAAAATATGATGAGTCAAAGTTATACGACAACTGCGGATTCTGAACACTCTACATTTTCATCACTATATCCGTTGGAGAACGGAATGGCGTTTGCACAATATAGTGGTAATAAATATGATGATTTTTTCGGTGAGTTTGATAATGCCGGATTTTATACTATTTATATGCATGGAAACTATGGTTCATTTTGGAATAGAACGAACGTATATGGAAATATGAATGTAGATGAGATAGACTTTTTAGATAAATTTGACCAGGAAAAAAGTACATATATAAATGAATGGCTTTCGGATGAATCTTTATTTAACCAGGCTATAGATAAACTTAATAATGCAGAAAAACCTTTTTTTGCAAATATCGTTACGGCATCATCTCATACGGCATTTGATTTACCAGGACTTGAGAATAAATATGATTATGTGGATATTGATGTTGGAAAATATAAAGGAACATACTTCGGTGATTACTTAGAATCAATGAATTATACGGATAAACAATTTGGTACGTTCATACAAAGATTGAAAGATACAGGACTATATGATAATACTGTTATTTTGCTTTTTGGAGACCATTATGGTGTTCAAATGCACAACTATGAAATGCTAGAATTTATTGAGCAAAACGAGCATCAATATAATAATGTTGATACTGAAATTAATTATATTAATGTGCTTTGTGGTATACGAATACCTGGATGTGAACATAAGGAAATAGAAAAAATAGTTAGTAAATTAGATATAAAGCCAACTTTGTGTAAAATATGTGGTGTTGAGGATGGTGTATCTTTGGGTGCAAATATATTTGGTGATAAAGATTTTGTATGTTTGAACAACGGTATAATTGTTACTGAGAACTATTACTATAATGGAAAATGGCATTATAGAAGTAATGGAGAAGAAGTTGATACCCAGAATATAGATGCAAAGTTAAAAGAAAAATTAGAATACTATGTTGATTGCATGAATGAAGAGCTTACTATTTCAAATTCTATGATTTTGAATAATTTATTAGCAAAATAAATAGGTAAGAGCTTATAAACGAAAGGATGTTATGATGGAGAATAATCAATTAATGAATCCTGAATTAGAAGATGGGGTTGAAGAAAGTTTAGAAACTTCTATCAGACCGAAATTATTAGAAGAATATATTGGACAAACCAAAGTTAAAGAGAATATGAAAATTTATATCGAAGCGGCAAAAAAACGTGGAGAGCAATTAGATCATGTTTTACTTTATGGACCTCCAGGTTTGGGAAAAACTACGCTTGCTAATATAATAGCAAATGAAATGAATGCTGACATTAAGGTTACATCAGGTCCAGCTATAGAAAAAGCTGGAGACTTAGCTGCTTTGTTAACAAATCTTAAAGAAAATGATGTTGTTTTTATTGATGAAATTCATAGACTAAACAAGAGCGTTGAAGAAATATTATATCCGGCACTTGAAGATTTTACTTTGGATATCGTTATTGGAAAGGGTCCAACTGCGAAGTCTATAAGAATTGATTTACCGAAATTTACTTTAATTGGCGCAACAACAAAGGCAGGGGCATTATCAACACCTCTTAGAGATAGATTTGGTATTGTAAATAGACTAGAGCTATATGATAATAACGATTTAAAATCAATTGTAAAGAGAACAGCAAAAATCTTGGATGTAAATATTGATGATAAATCAGCAGAAGAGATCGCAAGAAGATCTAGAGGTACTCCAAGAATCGCTAACCGATTATTAAAAAGAGTTAGAGATTATGCAATTGTTTTCTCAGATAATGATATTGATATAAAGTTAACAAAGATTGCACTTAATAGACTAGAAATAGATGAACTTGGATTGGATGAAATAGATAGAAAAATTTTAGAGACTATGATAGAAAAATATGGTGGAAGACCAGTTGGAATTGATGCTTTGGCAACAACCGTTGGTGAAGAGGTTGATACAATTGAAGATGTATATGAACCGTATTTGATACAAATTGGTTTTATTTCAAGAACAACTAGGGGAAGAATCCCGTTACCTGCAGCATATAGTCATATGGGGTATGAATTGAAAGCATAAATTATTGGAAGGAATGTATTTATGAATAAGTTGGAAAAAATAGTCTTTTGGCTATGTTTAATTCTATCAATTACTATAGTGATAATAATTAAACCATTAGGAAATTTAGATGAAATGTGGAATTTCAATGTGTCTAGATGTATAGCAGATGGACTTATTCCATATAAAGATATAAGCATGGTTTCAACGCCGCTTTTAGGTTTCTTATTGGCTATTCCATTAAAAATATTTGGATCACAGCTTATTATTTCAAGAATATCTGCAATTATAATGTCTGTAATTGTTTTTGTACTTGCCTCAAAGATTTTTAACAAACTTGAAATAAAAAATGAAATATCAAGACTAATATTATTACTTTTGTTTGTATGTATATATGATTTTTTAGCATTAAATTATAATTTACTTGTTTTGATTTTCCTACTTGCAATTATCTTACTTGAGGTAAAACAGCAAAAAATACTCAAGTGCAATAAGGGGATAGTTGATTTCTTTATTGGTATTCTTGCTGGATTATCTGTGTGCAGTAAGCAGTCTGTTGGATTAATAATTTGTTTTTTTGTTGTTATTTGTCCAATATGTTGTATAAAAAACAAAAGAAATATAAGGAATTGTTTTAAAAAAATATTATTTAGATTACTAGGTATGGCAATACCAATTTTAGCTTTTTTGATTTATTTGAATGTAGTAAATGCTTATGATGACTTTTTGGATTATTCAGTATTTGGTGTTAAAACATTTTCTAATAAAATCCCATATTTAAAATTGTTAACAAACAAAACTTATATTATTAGAATACTTGCGATAATGGTACCTGTAGTACTAATAACAGCGGTAATTATAAGTATTGTCAATAAATTTAAAAGAAAAGATGACTGCATATTATATATTTTAACGGCTTATAGTATTGCGATGTTTTCAATCGTTTTTCCTATAAGCGACAAGGAACATTTTTTTACTGCTATGATTCCATCTTGGATATTAAGTGGTTATCTTTTAAGCCTATTATTTAAGAATGGTGAAAAATTTAACTTTAAGTATTTTATAGAATTTATTAATATATTTACAATGCTTTCTACAATTGCTCTAACATTATGGATAGAATATAATCATAATGAGTTTTTGGGCAGGATAACTAAATTTAAATTTCAAAATCATTTTGATTATGTATATATTGATAACGATGTCGACAAAATGATTAGTGAAATTGACGATTATATTAAAAAATCTGAAAAGAAAGTGTATATTTTGGATTCGTCTGCTGCAATGTATATGATACCAATTGACAGATATAACAAAGATTTTGATATGTTTTGTAAGGGAAATTTTGGAGGAAGCGGAGAGCAAAAGATAATTGAAAGAATAAAGAATGAAGATGCTTTATATTTAATTTTGAAGTATGAGGGATATCTTAATTGGCAAAATCCAAATGAAGTTAGAAAATATATAAAAGAAAACATGGAATTAGTAGAAAGTAAAGAGCCGTTTGATGTATATAAAAACAAAGAAATTTTGGGGACGGAGGAAAAAACAGAAGATAGCAATTAATGAATATGGTAAATAATTAGAAAGGAAGAGTTTACAAGAAATTATGAAATTACTTATGCATACATGTTGTGCTCCATGCAGTGTATATTGCATTTCAGAGCTAAGAGCTGAAGAAATTGAGCCAACACTATATTGGTATAATCCAAATATTCATCCATATAAAGAATATGAAGCTAGAAGAGATTGTCTAAAGATGTATAGTGAAAAGGTAAACATCGAAGCAATATTTGAGGATGAATATGGATTAGATGAATTTTGTAAAAATGTGTCTGATAATATTGAGGCAAGATGTGTGAACTATTGCTATCCAAAACGACTTAGAAAGACATTTGAATATGCTAAGGAGCACGGTTATACACATGTTACTTCAACTTTGCTATATAGCATATATCAAAAACATGATTTTATAAAAAATTTGATGGAACAATATAGCAAAGAATATGGGGTTGAATTCTTATATAGAGATTTTAGATATGGTTTTTGGACAGGCCATGATAAAGCAAAAGAAGAAGGGTTATATATGCAAAAATATTGCGGATGCGTGTTTAGCGAAGAGGATAGATATGTAAGAAAGAAAAAAGATGCATTAAATTTGCCAGACGGATTTGAATGGCGAAAATAATATTCCATTCTATGTTAAGCAAGGTTTTGATAAATATGAAAAAACAACAAAGAATTTCTTGGTAGATAATTATGACGAAGATATATGGGATGGAGATTTACAATGTATTGATATATATTACTATTCAAAAAATTTAATGAAATGAGAGAAGTGGAAAATGGTAGATTTATTAGATTCAAAGCAATATCAAGAAATTAAGATTAATGATCAAATATTTTTAGTAATAAATAAAGTTAAATATAATGAAAAAAGTTCTTTTTGGTATGAGTATAAGATAGCAAAAAAAGATACTAAAGAAGAATATCATTTAAATGTAGAATTATCAAACAAAGCAATATTATATATAGAATTGAATGAAAATATGGAAACAAATACAACAAAAATTAACTTCAGAAATAAAACTTATTCTTTGTTTGAAACAGGTAGAGGTAATGTTAAAATTTGTTTTGGAACATGCGATTTAGCAATGAATGAAGAGGTTAGGTATTATGAATATTTGTGTGATACTGATGAAAATGAAATTATATCTATAGAAAAATGGAGACAACATGAAGAAATAAGTATAGGTCATAAAGTAGACATATCAAGTATCACTTAGATAAGCGAGGGGGTGAAAAAGATGGAAAAATTACGACGTGGACAAATTATTATGATTGATAGCCAAAAATATGTTGTTAATAATATGATTGAGTTTAAAGAAGATTCATGGATATGGCAAGAGTATGAGGTACAAAAATATTCAAATGGAGATGGTTATCATTATCAAAAATACTGGCTAACTATAGAACAAGACGAATACAACAAAAATGAATTTTACTTATATTCTAGATACAATAAAAGTGTTAATGTTAACAATATAGAATTTGAAGATAACGGAAAAAAATACGAATTATTTGAAAGTGGAGTTGCAACAGTAAAATCTTATTTTGGCTCAACAGACGTAGATCCATATGAAAAATGTAAATATTATGATTATATTTCAGAAAGTAAAGATGAAATTATATCTATTGAAATATGGAGTGATGAAACAGAATATACTATAGGAAAAAAAATAAATGATTATCAAATCCAAATAAAAGATGAAATTGATAAAGAATATTTGAAAAAAAATACAACAAATTCTTCGAAATTTAGTATCTTTATGGTTTTGTTTTTTATAATAATATTCTTTTTTCCTTTTATAGGAAGTTTACTGGGAGGAATATTTGTAAATAAATCAATGGATAAGTATTTAAGTAAAAATACGAGTAAATATACATATGTAACTTCAGTTACAAACAATTCAAATAATAAAAAGGCTAAAATATATATGGCAAGATTAAATACTTTAGACGAAACAGTAAAAGACATAATTGATGGAGTACCTGAAGGCATTACGGAAGTTATAGATGATGATAATAATACGGAAAAAGATGGATATGCCTTAGAAACCAAAAATGAATATGCATATATTTATATGCATGAAGATGGAAAGATATATATACAAATATCAAATAAAGAATATGTAAACGATTCGGGGACAACATACCATTCATCACATAATACATATTATCATAGAAGTTATAGAAGAAGATTTAGAAGTACATCATATTATAATTATGCTAGTTCTGCAAGACAGTCAAGTATTAATAGTAGAAGTTACTCTGGTGGTGGAACATCAAGTGGAAAATAGGAGGAAAAAATATGAATATAAATTGGATAGAAATTTTAAATACTATAATATATGGAACTATAGGTTTGGCATTAATGTTTATTACTACTTTTTTATTTGATTTAGCTGTTCCATATGATTTTAATAAAGAATTAAAAGAAAAAAATGTTGGTGCTGGATTTATTATGGCTGGAATTTATATTTCTGTTGCATTAATAGTCAGCACAGTAATAAAATAGGAGGAAATTATGGATATAATGGTTAAGATTTTAGAAATGATAATATATGTTGCTATAGGGCTTATTTTTTGCCTAATAGGGTATAAAATATTAGAAAAAATGTATAAAAAACATTTTAATTTATCAGAGGAAATAGATAATCATAATAAAGCTGTAGGAGTTATGTTATTTGGATTATTTATAGCAATTGGAATAATAATGACAGGGGTTTTATAAAATGAGCGATAAAGAAAGAAAAGACTTTGACTATAGATTAATACTGATGACAACATTCTTAATATCCATTTGTTCAATTATATATGAATTAATTATTAGTAGTATAAGTTCGTATCTTTTAGGAGATAGTATTACTCAATTTTCAATTACAATTGGACTATATATGTTTGCAATGGGAATAGGCTCATACTTATCTAAAAAAATAAAAAGTAAATTATTTAATAGATTTGTATATATAGAATTATTTGTTGGAATATTTGGAGGATTATCTAGTTTGATATTGTTCTTTTCTAACATTTACACATCTATATATCATCTAATAATGTACATACTGATTATAATGATTGGAATACTAGTTGGGCTAGAGATTCCAATATTAACCAGAATAATTGAAGAAAACAAAAGTGATGTTAGAAATAATTTAGCTAATATATTTTCTTTCGACTATTTGGGTGGATTAATTGGTTCGTTAATTTTTCCTTTAATTTTATTACCAAACTTAGGATATATTACAACTACATTGCTAATGGGAACAATAAATATTTTTGTAGCATTATTGATAGTAGTAAAATATAAATCATTTATTATAAAATATTCAATAATTAGAAATTTGGTTATTATTGTTTTAGGAATATTTATTATTATTCTATGCACAGGTAGATTTCTTGCAGATCACATTGAAAATGGACTATATAGGGATTCAATAATATTGTCTAAGCAAACAAATTATCAAAAGATTATTATGACAAGGCACAAAGACGATATAAGACTTTTTATAGATGGAAATCTTCAATTTTGTAGTAAAGATGAATATAGATATCATGAAGCATTAGTACATATACCAATGCTTTATGCTAATAAACATGATGAAATACTTATACTTGGTGGAGGAGATGGACTAGCAGTAAGAGAATTACTAAAATATAAGGATATAAAAAATATTACTCTTGTAGATATTGATGAACAAATGACAGATTTATGTAGAAATAATAAATTAATTTCAACATTAAATAATCATTCACTTGATAATGATAAGTTAAGTATAATAAATGAAGATGCATATATATTTGTACAAAATACAAATAAAAAATATGATGTTGTAATAATAGATCTACCAGATCCTAATTCTGAGGCATTAAATAAATTATATACAAATGTTTTCTACAATTATATAAAAAGTATAATGAATGAAGATGGAGTTATGGTATGTCAATCAACTAGTCCTTATTATGCTAAAAATTCATATTGGTGTATTAATAAAACGATTGCTACACAATTTGAAAATGTAAAACCATATCATTTGCAAGTCCCTAGTTTTGGCGAATGGGGTTTTAACTTAGCATATAATGGAGAAACAAATATAAAAGAATTACAAGTAGATACTAAATATCTAAATAATGAAAATATTGGTTTAATGTTTAATTTTGGAAAAGACGAGATGGTAGAAATGGATAAATTAGAAATCAATGATATCTTTAAGCCTAAATTAATTGAATATTATAATAAAGACGTTATAGATTGGTAGGTAATAAAAATTGAAAGCTAAAATGTATAATTACTATGATTGGATTAAATATGAAGACGAAAAAGAATTTGTAAAAAAATGTGAAAAAATGCTAGTTCAAAGTGGCTTTAAAATTTTGAAAAAAACAGAACATTATTTTGAGCCAATAGGATATACTGGACTGTTTTTACTTGCGGAAAGCCATTTTGCAATTCACTCTTTCCCAGAAGAAGAAAAAATATATATAGAATTATCAAGTTGTGTAAAAGAGTTTTATGATAATTTTATAGTAAACATAAAAGAATATAGGAAATATAATAGTTAACTGTAAGAAAGTTATATTATAACCACATTTTATCGAAACCACTTAAAAGAAAAGATGATAAAACATAAGAAATAGGAGATTTTGCACAAATGATGTTTAAAAAATTTAAAAATTTAAAAAGAACTCCGGCAGTATATATTTCAATCATTATAATAGCGATACTAGTAACATTTTGTAACTATGTACACTTAAAGAAAAATGGCTTTTTAAGCATCGATGTTGCTGTATGGACAAATATTTCAAAAGCAATTGGACAGGGAAAAATTATATATAGGGATGTTTTTGATCACAAAGGACCTATACTATATCTGTTCTATAGTATAGGATATTTAACTGCAGGACAGCCTGGATTATTTATACTAGACCTTGTATGTAATATTATATCAATATATATGATTTACTTAATAGCAAAACTAATTGTTAAAGATAAGTGGAAAATCTTAATCGTTATACTAACTTGTTTGTTTTTCATGATTAGGATCGCTAATGAGAATCCATGCACAGAAAGTATAGCTTTACCGTTTACGCTTATAGCACTATATTATATAATTAAATATTTGATGGATGGTAATTCATTTAGAAACAAAGAAGCGGTTGTAACTTCTACCTGTTTTTCTGTTGTTTTACTTTTAAGACCGAATTTAACAATTCTTTGGGTATTGTTTTATGTTTATATGCTTATAAAACAGATTAGAGCAAAGAAAATAAAAGAGTTATTAAAAATGATATTATTTAGTGCTCTTGGAGTTTTTGTAGTATTTTTGCCAGTAATCATTTATTTTATAGCGAATAATGCTTTGTACGATTTCTTCAAATGCTATATACTATTTAATTTAAAGTACTTAGGCGGTGAGAAAAAGGCTATAATAGATGTGATAATGTATTTTGTTTTGGAAACGAATTTTATTCTTGTTTTGATTGCTGCCCTATATTTGGTCATATTCATACTTAGAAAAAGAATAAATAAAAATGAAATGAAATTAGCCAAATTCGGCATATTATATTTTGTTATAGCATTTATCCTGGTTATCATGCCACGTAGAGCGTATAACCACTATTTAATTTCAATGATACCAACATTTATTATTCCACTTGGAATCATTTTAAAATATGTTGAATCAAAAAAGGCAATAAGTTGTATAACGTTTTTTACGTGTGTTGTATTTATTATAGGATACATTAATATACAGATTGAGAAAAAAGAGCTTTATAAAAATATGAATGATTATTTAAATGATTTAAAACAAATATGTTATGTTACTAGACCAGAAGATGATGTTTTAATATTAGGTAATAGAGCTTATATATATTTAATGACAGATAGACAGTATTCTGGAAAATATCTTTTTCAAATACCAGTTGCTTATGAGGATGAAGAAATAGCAGACGAGGTAATTGAAGATATAAATAGGAGCTCTCCTAAATTTATCGTGAATGCTATGCATTTTATTGGAAGTAAAAAAGCTAATTATTATGAACAACAAATAAAAAATATTTTATTTGATAAATATACGGCAAAGAGCGGTTATATATACGTAAGAAAAGACTTAGAGGAGGAAGATTAGTGAAACAAAAAATTGCAATCATTGGTGGCGGATATACTGGTTTATGCTGTGCGAAGAAACTCTTAGAAAATAATTTTGAAGTTACAATATATGAAAAAACGGATAAAATTCGGTGGAATGGCAAAGTGCATAAGCTATAATGGAACCAAAATTGAAAAGCATTATAGACATATTTTTAAAAGCGATAAATATGTAATTGAACTACTAAAAGAATTTGATTTATTGGATGAAATGCTGTGGAATAAAACTAAAATGGCGTATTATTCAAAAGATGGGCTATATGAATTTGGTACGCCGACGTCTTTACTAAAGTATAAACCATTATCATTTATAGAAAAAATCAGGTTTGGTTTTAGTGTGATAAAAATAAAACTGATTAATGATTATAAAAAAATCGAAAGATACACTGCAGAGCAATGGGTGATAAAAAATTGTGGAGAAAATGTTTACAAGAAAACATGGGAGCCACTATTATTTTCTAAGTTTGGAAATAACAAAGATAAGATTTCTATGGCATGGCTATGGGGAAAGATAAAACTCAGAGGCTCTTCGTCAGAGGCTGACGGAGAAAGACTTGGCTACTTAAATGGTAGTTATGAAAGGTTAACTCAAAAAATTGAGAAGTATCTTTTAAAAAATAATTGCAAAATAAAAACTAGCGAGGAAGTTAAAAGTGTAAGTAAAGACGGAAGAAAGTATGTTGTAGAAACAAGTAATGAGTCTAAAGAATTTGATTATGTTGTTAGCACAGTTTCTTATGATATTTCGAAAAAAATACTTAAGGATGTATTAAGTAGTGAAGAGATTAATAAAATGAATAATTTAAAATATACGTGTGCAAAGACATTATTGATATTTTCAAAGAAATCATTTTCTCCATTTTATTGGATTAATATAGGCTGTGATTATATACCATTTGGAGGAATTATTGAACATACCAATATGATAGATTGCAATGAATATGGTGGTGCTCATCTAATATATGTTTCAAATTATATGGATAAAAATGATAGACTGTATGCATTAGATGAAAAACAACTTTTTGAAGAGTATAATAAATATTTGAAAGAGATTGGAAATGGTTTTGATGATGGTGATATAATTGAGTTAAAATGTTTTGAGGAAGATTGTGCTCAACCAGTTATTACTACGAATTACTCTCATAATATTTTAGATATACAAATGAAAGAAAATGGGATTTTTATGGCTAATATGGCGCAAATATACCCTGAAGATAGGGGAATGAATTATGCAATAAAAATGGGATATGAAGTTGCAGCGAATATAATAATGAACGAAAGGTTGGATTAAATATGAATAATTTTTAGGAATTATTTCAAAATGTTAATTACATGAATATTGTAAAATAAAAGAAAAAGACCTAACAATCATATATCATCAATATGATTGTAGGTCTTTTCTCCGAGAATCTTGTGGGCGGGGCTACTTGCTAAATAAACATCATTCAACCATTCAACGAATCGCTTCTATTGCACTTTCAGAGATGTAATCTGCCTTTTTAAAATAGTAGTGCAAACGCCGCAGCCTTTCTTCAAATGTTTTGCATCCAAACACTGTAACCATTTCTCCTGGAGTTAACTCATTCTCTACAGTGCCTTCGTAGTTACCGAACTCGTTTTCGTAGTAATTAGTAAGCACGAAACTACCATTGGAGCTCTCAGAAAGCTCAATGACTCTTCCTTTTACTGGAATATAATTTTCTATAGGTTGTATTGTTTTCATAATACAAGACCTCCTTTAACATAGGAAGCAAGATTCTCTTGTAGCCATCGAATATTCTGATTATAACATAGTATACATAAAAAAACAAGAGCAAATATAATAAAATTATGCATAACAAATAAAATATAACATGTAAAAGTATATAATAAAAGAAAGGATAGAATTTATATGAATAATCTTCAAGAATTGATTAATAGTATAAAATATGTAAATATTATAAATTCATTAATAATTGTAATAGCAAGCATAATTGTTTATAAATTTTGTACATATATATTTAATAAAAGTGAAAAGAATGTAAAAAATAAGAAAAGTAAAACGTACATAAAAGTAATGAGAAGTACTGTTAGATACTTTTTTATAATAATTACAGTATTAATATTACTACAAGCAAATGGAGTTGATGTGAGCTCATTACTTGCCGGAGTTGGAATAGCCGGAGCTATTATTGGACTAGCTGTCCAAGATTGGCTTAAGGATATCATTAGAGGTAGTACTATTTTATCAGATTCTTATTTTACGGTTGGTGATGTAGTTAAATTTGGAGACATAGAGGGCAAGGTTATTGAAATGGGGTTAAAAACCACGAAGATACAGGATTTAGCTACGTGCAACATTTTATCAGTAGCCAATAGAAATATAGAGCAAATTGAAAAAGTTTCGAATTTAGTATATGTAAGTGTGCCAATGCCATATGAGGTAAATTTAAAAAAGGCCGAAAATGTTGTGCTTAGCATTGCAGAAAGAATTAAAGAAAACGATGGTGTATCTGATTGTAGATATATAAGCGTTAAAGATTTAGCAAGTTCATGTATTGAATATTTGCTAGAAATACAATGTGATCAAATCAAAAAAAGGCAGGTTAGAAGAGATGCCTATAGAAGCATTTTAGAGGTTATGGAGAAGAATGGAATAGCAGTTCCTTACATGCAAATTGATATTCACAATAAATAATGGAATGGAAAAGGGGACGGACTCATTTTTTGTATAAAAATGAGTCCGTCCCAGTTTTGAATTTTTTTTGCTTCATCCCTTAAATTTTAATTGAATTTAATGCAAAGTTATGATACAATTAAATTTACATAATCTTATTGAGAGGAGATTTTAAAGTGGAATTTTTTGATAGGATTTATTTAGATAAAGAGAAAGATATAATTGTTAATTTGTATAGAGAAAATGAAGATGAATTAACGTATATAATAGAAACTCCAAATCATAAAACTGGTAATTTGATTACAAATCTTGCAAGAATTTGTGGATTGGAAACTGAGAAAAATGAAAATGATATGAAGGTGATTAAAGGAGTAATTCCTGCTGCTATTAATGCCGATAATGAGGAAGTTTATATTTTTAGATTAGGTGGAATCAAAATTGCTAACATATATACTGATGGAAAAGTTTTTATTAAAGCGAAAATTCCAGCTATCAATAAGACGTTAATGTCACAAACCAAAGAATATAAAATTCCTGTTGAGAAGACTATCATCAAAACATATATTGCTAAAAAGGAAAAGTTCAGAACAGATTTGCATACGCATATCTTTGCAAACTTAAATTCGGATGACATAATTGCTCTTGGAATAAAACATCAAATAAAATATTCTATGTATTATATCAAAAAGCTTGGTTTGAAATTATCAGATAAACAGGCAAATAAGCTTTTTAGACAAAGATGTGAAGTCGAAAGAAAATATATGTATGAGGATTTACCAGGAAAAAAACTAATTAGAAAAATTGATGATGAGACGTATATTAATTTTGCTGATTTGATTTTAAATAACCCAAACGATGTTGAAGAAAATATTGCAAAGATAAGAAATAGTCTTGTTTTAATAAAAGATGGGCAAGCAGTTTTTACAAATCTTGAAAAGCTTTATTTATATAGATATGCTTTTTTGAAGGGAAAATCAAGTGAAGACAAAATTGAGATTACTAAGCAAAAGATAGAGCAGATTACAGATAAAGATGTTAAAGCAAATTTATTAAAAATGATGGAGGACTCAAAAAGCGAGAATTATAAAGATAATTCTTTATTACAAGATAAGATTCTTTGGGTTGCTAGAGAATACAAAAAGCAGGGTATAAATTATGCAGAAATTTCAGTTACATGGATTGTAAGGAAGGGTGAAGAAGGAGCAAAGATAATGCAGGAGCTTCACGAAATTCTTCCAAAAATTGAGGCTGAAACTGGAGTAAAATTAAGATTTCTAGGTGCATTTAGTAGAACTCTTATGTCGGAGCAACAATTAAAGGAAGGACTTGATGCATTTAAAGTAGCTGCAAAGAGCCCATATATTGTTGGTAGTGATATAATCGGTGAGGAAGTTAATGAGATTTATAAATTTAAGCCTGTGATAAAGGAGCTTGTAGAATATGCTGTAGAGCAAGATAATGGATTTACTGTAAAAATTCATGCTGGAGAAAATGATTGTTTGAGAGCTAATGTCGAAAAATCTGTTGAGTGTATAATGGAATCTGTTCCAAAAGGAAAAAGGATGCCTCGTTGCAGATTAGGTCATGGGTTATACGGTATTGATGTTGAATCTGAAAAAGGAAAAAATCTTATAAATACCATGAAGAAAAATGGAATTATACTTGAATTCCAATTAACTTCTAATGTTCGTTTGAATAATCTAACGGAAGTAAGTTTACATCCAATAAAAAAATATCTTGCTAATGATGTTAGCTGCGTTCAAGGGTCAGATGGTTGTGGATTTTATGGTACAGATTGTATGGAAGAGCAAATGGCTCTTACAAACTTACTTGACCTAAGCAGTGAAGATTTAGAAAAGATGAAAGCTGTTGAAAATAAGTTACTTGCAGAAAACGAAAAATATTTTAAAGAAAAAGCTAAGAAATTTGAGGAGTGGCTTAATGGCAGAAATATCAAAGATGCTATATTAGAAGAGCAAGAGCTTGAAATTGAAAAAAATAAAAATAGAGCTTTTAAAATTGGAAAAGATACAGATGTAAACTCGGATGATATATTTAAAGAAAAAATTGTAAAACTTCCAATGGATAAAATCCCAATAATTATTGCAGGTGGTAGCTTTAACACATTAGGAAGAGAAACAATTCTAGATAATAAAGCAAAGAAAGTTTTAACAGAATTAGTTAGAAATTTAGATGATAAAAAAGCATATTTTGTTATTGGTCACAAGATGCAGGGTTATGAAAAGGCAATTTTGGAGATTAGCAAAGAATTAGGTAAAAACTTTGAAATCGATGCTATAGTTCCAAAGAAAATTGACAAAGACTTGGCAAAGGAACTATTAAGCGATAATTTAAGTGGTGTTTGTATTTCAACAGAGCAAGAAGAACTTGGAATCTATAAAAGCTTTAATTATGAGATTTTTGAACGTAGACCATCTATTGTTTTGGCATTTGATGGTAATTCACCTGTTTCAAATTTAGTGCAAGAAGCTAAAAACGGAAAAGGAAAATCAAAAATATATATAAACGATGATGTTGAAGCTTTAAAAGAGAAGGCAAGCTATTTGGATGGTTATATTACTAAGTTTAATTTTAGCGGAGAAAATTTGGTAAATATGATAAAAAATGACAATCCAGAAATTATTGAATAATAATATTGACATTAAATAATTGTTATTGTACACTTGAAATATAAGAGAACGAAAGAGAGGAATTTAAGATGAAAAACACAAGAAAAAGTATAGTAATGATATTGATTTTTTCAATGATTTTATCAGTTTGTACTTTGTTTAATAACAAAGTGTATGCTGAAGGTGAGCAACATACTAAAAGTATAGTACTTCGGAGGTAATGCTACAAAGTATGACTTCAATGCTAAAGATGTTTTAGTATGGGCTGCTAAAATTGGAGCTGCAGACGATGATTCAGATGACGATACAAGCTCGGAAGATTGGCCATTTATTGTAACTCAAGTAACTGAAGAAAAGTTAGCATCCAAGGAATTAATTGCTTTAACTTCGATTTCAGATATGTGTGATGGCAAATATAATGCATCAGACGCAACAAATGTACTTCGATTGCGAGATTGTGACCCAGAAGCTTTTGGAATTCGTGAAGATTTAAAGAGGGTTTTCCAATTATCAAGTAAGGATAAGGTAGAATTAGTTATTAAGTTTGAATTTTCCGATATGCATAAAAATTATAGATACAATATAGTAAATGGTAAATTAATTCAAGATTTATCAGTATTGAAGCAGAATGTGGATGATGCGTATGATTATAATCAAGATTGTTATACCAGTGGAAGATTTACAACTTTACCTGAGACATACGATCAAGCATTCCGTGGAAAGGGTGGAGATCTTAATAATGAATGGAGTACAGCATATCAAGGAGCTACTAATGTACTAACAAATAGTATAGAGACTGGAGATATCGAAAGTGAAAATTGGAGAGATGAATTAAAGGAAGAGTGGAAGGCACTTTCAGCAGAGCAAAGAAGTGAGTTAGTTGAGTATTTTGCAAAAAGATATATGTCGGAAAGACATGACTATACATCTGTTAGAGGAGATGCAATATTACCTGATGGAACTACGTATAGTTTGGTAATTGGTCAAGATAAAAACTGGTATTTGGAAAAAGTTGCTGATGGGGTTTCAGCATGGGAAACTGAGTTAAGCTATAAGTCATTTGCAGATGGCAGTGAAGTTGAAGGTAAAATGAGTGAAGATGGCACTACATATTTACCACCATATTATGATGATGACAATAATAAAAAAGATGCTGATGCTACAGCATATATAAAATCAAAAACTGAAGAAAATATTATTTCAACAAATGATGGTGTTGCTTTAACTGAGGAAAATGTTAAAGGTAATCCAAATTCTGAAGGTTGGTATTATCCAGATGTTACTGATAAAAAAGTAATTGCAAAAGATTACCCATTTGATAAATATGATAATACAGATTACAATGGTATTGTTAAGGAAACTGTTGCTTTAAAAGGTGACGAATGTGGTGAGTCATCTGAAACACCTTCAATTCAATGGACATTTAGAAGAAAAATAAAAGAGCAAAAGGAAAATGAAGATGGATCAGTAACAGTAACCATTACATATAATTTACCAGTAGATCCAGATAGTATACCTGATGGATGGGCTCCTATCTATGATGAAGATGGAAAGACAATTCACAAAATAACAAGAACTTTTGGAGTAGACGAAAACTATGACGAAGATGTTACAGTTAAGCAAAATGGTACAGGAGTTCCAAATACAACACATGTAACAGTAAAGGCAAGACCTAAAAAACATGCTAAAGCTGGTCAAAGTATGACTATAGTTGGTGTTATATTAGCAGTTGCAATATTTGCGGTAAGCAGATTTTACAAAGTTAAAAATATCAAAAAATAAAATATGAATTAAATAAATGATAGATATGTGCCAATTGGTACATATCTATTTTTTATAGAGTTTTAAGCAATTTACATAAGTATTGAAAAGAATGCATTAGTATGATAAAATGTAAGCAAATTTTTATGAGGAGAGTATCGTATGAGAAATATACGTCTTACAATAGAATATGATGGAAAAGATTTTAATGGTTGGCAAAAACAACCAAATAAACTTAATATACAGGGTGAAATAGAAAGAGCAATTGAGATTCTAACAGGAGAAGAAAAAATTGATTTAATTGCATCAGGAAGAACAGATGCAGGCGTTCATGCTTTAGGGCAGGTAGCAAATTTTAAAACAAACAACGAAAGTATTCCGATTGAAAAATTTGCATTAGCATTGAATACGAAGCTTAAACGATCTATTAGAGTTATTAAAGCCGAAGAAGTTGATGAGAGATTCCATAGCAGATATACATGCAAAAAGAAAACATATAGATATGTAATAAATAATAATGAATGTGAAAGCGCTATATATAGAAATTTTGAATATCATATGCCTGTTAAGCTTGATATTAAAGCAATGCAAAAAGCTGTTAAATATTTCGAAGGGGAGCATGATTTTAAAGCATTCAAAGCGAGCGGTACAAGTAGTAAAAGTAGTGTAAGAACTATTTATTTGGCAGAAGTTAAACCTGCTGAAAATGGAAGAATACATATAGAGCTAACCGGAAATGGTTTTTTGTATAATATGGTTAGAATTATTGCGGGCACACTTGTGGATGTTGGCATGGGAAAAATAAAAGCTGAAGATGTGAAAGATATTATTGAGAAAGGTGAAAGAGCAAATGCAGGAAAAACTTTATCTCCAAGCGGTTTATTTTTGCTTAAAGTAGAATACTAAATTTTAGCTTAAATAATTCATTTAATTTAAAAATAATAGCATTAAAATATGTTATTTGTGCATACTAACTACGAAAAAAGATTAGGAGGTTTTGTATGCAAAATAACATAAATGTTTTAGATGAAATCAACAAAGGTGCTACAATGGGAATGGACGCAATTCAATATGTTTATGATAAGGTTGGAGATCAAACATTCAAAAAGGTTTTAGATGGTGAATATAGAAAGTATAAGGAAATTGCACAAAGAATAAGTGAAGAGTACGAAAAACACTCAATAAAAGATCCGCATTCGCCAAATCCTATGGAAAAGGCAATGACGTGGTATGGAATTCAAATGAAAACGGTTAAAGATCAAAGTAATCAAAAATTATCAGAGCTACTTATTCAAGGAACTAATATGGGAATAATAGAAGGTGTTAGGTTACAAAATCAAAATAAAGACAGCGACTTAAATCAAAATGTTAGACAAATATTAAATGACTTTGTCGCAATGCAAGAAGATAGTGTAGAAACTTTGAAGAAATATTTATAAAACATAAGGAGCTAGTGTAGTAAGCACTAGCTCCGATTAAATTTGGAGGCATGCTATGAAGTTTGGATTGGCTTTAGCCGGAGGTGGTCTTAAGGGAGTTGCTTATATAGGAGCTATCAAAGCATTAGAGGAGCTTGGAATAAAAATTGATTGTATATCAGGAACTAGCTCTGGCAGTTTTGCAGCTGTTTTATATGCTGTTGGATATAGCTGCAATGAGATAAAGGATATTATTTTAAAATCATACAAGGATTTAACGAAAATAGAGAGAAGGCCAATTATATCAACGATAGGTTCATATTTAACATCAAAAAAATTAAAAATTAGTGGTTTAATTCCAGGAGAGCGATTAGAGGATTTAGTTCAAAAAGTCGTTGAAAAAAAGAGCTGTAGTAATATTTCTGATATTAATATTCCGATTGCTGTTTCATCAGTGGATACGATATCTATGAAAGAATGTATTTTTATGTCAAAAAACTTTAATTTAAAAAATAGCAATATGGACTATATTTATGATATTCCTCTTGGTAAAGCTGTTAGATCAAGTATGGCATTTCCAGGAATTTTTACGACAAGTAGATATAAACAGTATAATTTCATAGATGGAGGAACTAAGGACAATTTGCCGGTCAGAGCGCTAAAAGATATGGGAGCTGATGTAACATTAGGTTTAAGTTTTAAGATGGATGAATATGATATAGAAAGCGAAAATGTATTTGGCGTTTTATTAAGAACAGTTGACATTTTTTCACAAAAGCAATTGAAATCGGCACAAAGCGAAGCCAGTATTGCAATTGAAATTGATGCAAAAGGAACTTCGCTATTGTCGTCGGATAATATTGAAAAATGCATAAGTTTAGGTTACGATGCAATAATGGAGAACAAAAATAAAATACTAAAATGTTGTAAAATTGAAAAATAGGGACGGACTCATTTTTTCCGTCTCTATTTTTAATTTGTTTTTACAGTAATACTTATTTCGTTCTGTTGTAGATATTTGGTAAGCATATCGATATTCTCTATTAAATCATGCGTTGATAATGAATTTAAGTCTGCAATTAAATTATTTAAATATTTGCTTCTCGTTTTTTCAGGTACAACTTTTGCTTGTTTTTTGAATAGTTCAAGTTGATATATTATACCTTTTGAAGTTTTTGTTGGAGAAAATAGATTTGTTGAAGCAATTAATATAAGCTCTTTCATGTGTTTACTTATATCTATTTTGTTAATTTCCATAATTAAATTATTGATATATTTTTTTGAAAGCATATTGCTTGAATTATTTATAATAAAAAGTTGTTTATTCATATAAACCTCCTTCTAGTTTACATATTATATCATATAATGAATGGATTAGTAAATATAAATATAAAAATCTACAAAAAAATAAAATATGAAACTACTTGAAAAAAAATATAATAGCATATATAATGAGGTTACAGCAATTACAAAACAAAAGATACTAGGAAGGAGTGGTTTTTATGAACATAAAAATAACAGGAAAAGAGCTTAAAGCAACAGAAGCAATTAAAGAGTATATTGAGAAAAAGTGTGTAAGACTACAAAAATATACAGAAGAAGAAATAGATGTAAGAGCAACAATAAAGACAGAAGGAAAAAATCAAGTTGCTGAACTTTCTGCAAATATAAATGGAAACTTTTATAGAGCAGTAACAGAGAAGGGCGATTTATATGCATCTATTGACAAAGATATTGATATAATTGAAGGTCAAATCAGAAAAACTAAAACTAAAAAGGAAAAACAAATGACATCTGGCTCAATAAGAGCTCAAGAAGACATTAGTTTTAACGAAAATAGCCGTGAGGTTGAAAAAGAAGTTTTAAAAACAACATATTATGAAGTAAGACCAATGGCAGTTGAAGATGCTAAATTAAAATTACAAGATTCAAATAATATGTTCTTAACATTTGTAAATGCTGATACAGAAAAGGTTAATGTAATATTTAAATTAAAAGATGGAGTTAATTTTGGAATTGTAGAGCCAGAATAAAAGATACCATTATACAATATAAAAAGGGAGATTCGAAGAAATCTCTCTTTACTTTTTTGGGTAGAAATGCTATAATCCAGTGTGTTGAAAAACACAAAATTCATTCGTAGAAAGGATGGGATGAAATGGGGTTGGCAGATATTCTTTTTATCGTAGCTATACTTCTAATCATCGGTTGTGTGCTGTATATACTGCATATTACGGTCAAAATTATTCAGATAATTTACCGGCGTACATCTTTGCAGTATAAAACGGTTATTCAGGGTCAAGGTACTGTTACTAAAAAAAGATGGAACAGACCCATTTGGCTGCAGCACACAGAAAACAACAATTTTCCACTTTGCGCGCTTGACGAATTCCATGTGTATGTGACGTACAACTGTGAAAGACTTTGCTTTGACGGAAAAGAATTTTTCGACAAGGTAAATGTTGGAGATACGGTTATGGTTCATCTGCACTGTGGATACGACAAAGCGGGAAAAATTCGGCATGAATATTATAGTGTTGATGTTTAAAATCTGGCCATACTGAAGCATTTCGGTATGGCTCTTTCTATGTTATAGGAACATTAAGAGATGTTCTTACTAAAAACAATTGCAAAAAAACGCAGATTAGAGTATAATAAAAAATGTATCAAATATGGGGCTGTAACGGTTTCGACAGTAATCTAGAAGTATAGATAGCGAGTAGTGGATGGTTGCTTTGGCCACTATAAAAAAGCAAAATAAATATAAACGCTAATAACGAAGAATTAGCTTACGCTGCTTAATTTTTGCGGCGCGTCTTACCTATAATGCCCACGTTGTAGAATAAGGCGTTGATTTAGTGGGAAACGAAGCTATTTCATGCTATGGGAATAGTGGGTACTTTAAATAGCTACAATGCAAATAAGTTTGTTTGCTAACTAGTTTGTGTTGGAAATTTTGATAACAAACTGCACTCGGAGAAGTCTATATGGAAAGGTTATTGGACAGGAGTTCGATTCTCCTCAGCTCCACCAAACAAAATATTTTATCACAAATTAAAAATTTTTTTTATAAGAAACTGAAATATTTCGAATAGATTAGATTTTTCATCTAATCCATCAAATATTCCGGTTTTTTTATTCTTTTTGCTTGCAAATTCATACGGAAAAGTATAATTTAAACAGTTACTGCAGTTATTACATCTGTTAAATGATGGTTTCTCACCAAAATACTCTAATATAAACTTTCGTAGGCACGTATCCATGTTGCAATATTTAATCATTGAGTTTAGTTTGTCTAATTCTAATTTGCAGTTTGATAAAGAAGTTGAACTTTTAATTAAGTATTTATTTAATTTGATATCTTCTTCAGAAAAAAGCAATATGCATTCTGAATTTTTTCCATCACGTCCAGCTCTTCCGGCTTCTTGATAATAGTTTTCTAAATCTTTTGGCATATTATAGTGAATAACGTACCTGATGTTTGGCTTATTTATGCCCATTCCAAAAGCATTTGTGGCTACCATAATATTTGTTTTATTTAGTATGAATTCATTTTGATTGGTTGCTCTTTCCTTTTCATTCATACCTCCGTGGTATTTTGAAACAGAAAATCCCATAAATGAAAGTTTTTGGAAAATTGAGTTTACATTTTTTCTAGTTGAACAGTAAATGATTCCTGAAAGGCCAAGTTTAGCTCTGATATATTCCAAAATAAATTGAAGCTTGTTGTTAGGTGTACATGTATAGAATCTTAAATTTTCTCTGTCAAATCCTGTGGTTAGTATATATGGGTTATGCAAATCTAATAATTTGATAATATCGTTTTTTACAATTTCGGTTGCTGTTGCAGTAAATGCAGAAACAATAGGTCTAGAAGGTAGCTTCTTTATAGCAGATGAGATTTTTAAGTAGCTTTTCCTGAAGTCGTGACCCCATTGCGAAATGCAGTGAGCTTCATCTACAGTAATCATGGAAATGTTTAATTTTTGTAAGAAGTGGATAAACTCAGATAATTCAAGTCTTTCTGGAGAAATATAAATAATTTTATAAGAATTTTTCGAGATATTTTCTAAAACACGTGATAATAAATTTTTTGATAACGAACTATTAACATATGCTGATGGAATACCAATTTTATTTAAATAATCAACTTGGTCTTTCATAAGAGAAATAAGTGGTGAAATAACTATTGTAATCCCTGGTAATATTAATGATGGAATTTGATAACATACGGATTTTCCGGCTCCTGTTGGCATAATTCCAAGTACATCTTTACCAGATAAAATATTAGAAATAATTTTTTCCTGGCCAGGTCTAAAATTTTCATAGCCATAGTATTTTTTTAGAAGCTCTTGCTCTTTTGTCATAATGTACCTCTTTTTTATTTTGTAAATGGGATTATAGCAGTTTTAAAATTATTTATCAATAGATTTAGATTACATAATTGAAAAAAATGAAAAAATATGATATAATGCGAGCTATCACAAAAATCCAAATGGAGGTGATTCCGTATGATCATACGGAAGGCAAACCCAGATAAGGAAGACTTCAAGAGAATAAAACCTCTGTACGCGGACACACATAAACAATGGTTCTACAAATCAAGGAATCCTGATTATCCTAATGGGCTAACCAAGGAGGAGGAGCTGGAATTTCCTGTTGACTTCGATTTTGTTAATGCATGTGCAAAAGCAGAATATGAAGAATTTTCTTACGAGGATTACAGGGAAATATTAAGATATCATAAAGAAGAACTATGGGTGTTTGAGACAAAGAAGTGTATAGCAGGCAAAAAGAGAATATTTGGTTATATTCATCTTAGGAAGTTTCCGTCTGGAGAGTATTATATTTGTGAATTGGCATTGCAAGATGACCGTCTTATCTACAAGGCATATGAGCTAATGGTGGAAGCATTTGCAGGAAGAAAATTGAAAATTCCCGGATGCAGCACATATTGCAAAGTGATGTGGCGGTATTTGCAGTCCAAGTATGGTCCGTAAGGTTTTTCCTTGCGGACTTCTTCTATAATTTATCAAATAACAACACTGAAAGGAGAGGCATAGCTAAATAGTAGTGTGCTATAAACATTAATGGAATTTATAGAATTTGCTAAGAAAAATAAGAAAGTAAAAAATTTATATAGTTTAAATGATGAATTTGAAATCGAAGAATATAGTTTTTTACTGGAAAATACAACGAAGTATAATGAATTTTGTATAGGTGATCTCGTATTTGTTGGTAGATATAAATACAAAAATGGTAAAAAAGGAAATAATCATATATTTTTAATAGTTGACTTGATTAAAACATACAACAGAATTATTTATTATGGCATGATATTATCTTCTCAGATACAAAAAATTACGTACAAATCTAATAAGTTGATAAAAAAAGATTATATAAATAAATTACAAAAAGATAGCATTATAAAAACGGATGTAATTTATAAAATATTTACCAAAAATATATTGCTAAAAATAGGAAATATTGATAAAACTAAGGTAGAATTTTACAAGAGCTGTCTTATTAATAATACATAAATCGAAGGAGGAGTACTTATGAAAATTGTAAGCTGTGAAGCATTAGAAAAAATTGCAAAAGATGTTAGAAGGGAAATAATTGAAGAGGTTTATGGTGCACAGTCTGGGCATCCTGGAGGATCTTTATCATGTGCGGATATTTTAACGGTTTTATATTTTAATCAAATGAATATAAATCCGAAAAAGCCAAATGATGAGGGGAGAGACAGATTTGTTTTGTCAAAAGGCCATTGCTCACCAGCTTTATATGCAACTCTTGCACAAAAAGGATATTTTAGTGAAAAGAAATTAAATGAATTTAGAAAAATTGATGGAATTTTACAAGGACATCCTGATATGAATAAGATTCCTGGGGTGGACATGTCTTCAGGTTCATTAGGTCAGGGATTATCTGTAGCAAATGGAATGGCTCTTAGCTCAAAAATGGGAAAAATGGGTTATAGAGTTTATTGCCTTTTGGGTGATGGAGAGCTTGAAGAAGGGCAGGTTTGGGAAGCTGCTATGACTTCAAGTAAATATAAATTAGATAATTTGTGCGTTATTGTAGATAATAATGGTTTACAAATTGATGGTGATATTAAAGATGTAAAAAATCTAGATGATATAGAAGGAAAATTTGAAAAATTTGGATTTAATGTTATTACGGTAAATGGTAATAAAATTCCAGATTTAATTAAAGCCTTCGATAAAGCAAAAACTGTAAAAGGAAAACCAACAGCAATAGTTGCTATTACAACAAAGGGAAAAGGCGTATCATTTATGGAAAATAAGGCAGAATGGCATGGAAAAGCTCCATCAGAAGAGCAATTTAAAATAGCGATGGAAGAGCTTAAATAGATTAATTGAGAAGGATAAAGTTAGGGTGATAATTATGGATATGGATAAAAAAATTGCTACAAGGCAAAGTTATGGAGAAGCTTTACTTGAGCTTGGAAAAGAAAATAAAGATATTGTTGTTTTAGATGCAGATTTATCGTCTGCTACAAAAACTAATTTATTTGCAAAAGAATTTCCAAATAGATTTTTTGACATGGGGATTGCAGAGCAAGATATGATCGGTACTGCTGCTGGTTTTGCAACATGCGGAAAAATTCCATATGCAAGTACTTTTGCTGTTTTTGCAGCTGGTAGAGCATATGATCAAGTACGTAATTCTGTAGCATATCCAAACTTAAACGTAAAAATATGCGCAACTCATGCAGGAATTACTGTGGGAGAAGATGGTGCTACGCATCAAATGCTTGAAGATATTGGAATGATGAGAGCAGTGCCAAATATGACTGTGGTTTGCCCATGTGATGATACAGAAACAAAGTGGATCATAAAGGAAATTTCTAAATTTAATGGTCCTGTGTATGTTAGACTTTCAAGGTATGCAACACCAGTGATTTATGAACCAAACCAAAAGTTTAAAATTGGTAAAGCTGTGCAGATTGGAAAAGGTACAGATGGTACTATATTTGCAACAGGAGATATGGTTGCAGAAGCAATTAAAGCAAAAGATATATTAGAAAAAAATGGTAAATTTGTAAGAGTTGTAGATATCCATACAATAAAGCCAATAGATGAAGAAATGATTGTAAAATGTGCAAAAGAGACAGAAAAACTTATCTCTGTTGAAAATCATAGTATAATTGGTGGATTCGGAAGTGCTATAGCGGAGGTACTTACTGAAAATCAACCTGCAAAATTAACTAGATTAGGTGTGAAAGATACATTTGGAAAATCAGGAAAGGCTGATGAATTGATAAAATATTTTGGAATTGATGTTGAAACAATTGTTAAATGTTTTAATTTGTGATAAAATATTGCCCGAAGGAAGAGTGTTTATGCCAAAATTTTTTATAAAAAATGAACAAATAAATGATAATAGAATAGTTATTTCTGGAGAAGATGTAAATCACATAGCAAATGTACTAAGAATGAAGATTGACGATGAACTTCAAATTTGCGATATAGATACTAGTGATAATTATGTTGCAAATATTTCTGAAATTGGGAAAGACAAAATAATGTGTAGCATATGTAAAAAAATAAAATCAGAAGCGGAATCAGATATTAATCTTACAATATTCCAGGGAATTCCAAAATCAGATAAGATGGAATTAATAATTCAAAAATCAACGGAACTTGGGGTTAAGGAAATAATTCCTGTTGCTATGGAAAGATGTGTTTCAAAAATAAGCGGAAAAGATGAAATAAAAAAAATCGAAAGATGGCAAAAAATATCTGAGGTAGCAGCAAAGCAATCTGGAAGAGATATTATTCCAAAAATAAAAAATGTGGTTAAGATAAAGGAAATATGTGAATTAATAAAAGATTTTGACATGATAATAGTTCCATATGAGAAGGCAGAAGATGTTTCTTTTAAAAATGCAATTGAAGAAATAAAGGCATTAAAAAAAGCAGATTTAAAAATTGGCATAGTAATTGGTCCTGAGGGTGGATTCGAGCCTTCAGAAATTAATTTATTACAGGAAGTTGGAGCAAAAATCGTTACACTTGGTAAAAGAATTTTAAGAACAGAAACTGTTGCATTAGCAATGTCAAGTGTTATTATGTATGAACTTGGAGGTAGTATATAATTGGAAAAAGAAAATGTAGAAAAAAAGAAAACAAAGAAAATAGTTGAAAAAGTTGAGAGCAAAACTGCTAAAAATGCAACGACTGCAAAGAAAGCAGTGCAAAAGAGCAACAGTGATACTAAAAAAACAGCTCCTATTGAAAAAAAAGTAAGTGCTAAAAAGAGTGTACAAAAAAATGAGAGCGATACTAAAAAAGTAGCTTCTTCTGAGAAAAAAGAGAACACAAAAAAAGTTACAAGTATGTCTGATAAATTGGCTAAGAAGGGCAAAAAAAGTGATGATGAATTAAATAATATTTTTGAGAGCAGTTTTAAAGAAATGAAGGAAAAGGTTAAAGAAGCATCAGATAAAGAAAAGAAGAAGGAAACTGCCGTTTCAAATAAGACACCTAAAAAGGATGTTGCAAGTAAAACTGCCAAAAGTAGCACTAATAAAAAAGCTGATGATGTAGAAAAAAAGCAGACATCAAAGGTTGTATCTGCAGAAAAAAAGAAAGATGAAAAAGTATCTGATTCTGTAAAAAAAGCAAAAGCTAATTCTAATGCGGGTTCAAAGAAAAAGGCTACTGATGTTGAAAAGAAATCATCTGGAAAATCTGGAAGTGTTAAAGAAAAAATTTCAAAAGAAGTTGGAAGAGTTTCTAGTGAAAAAGCTGGACAAATAAAGTTTAAAAACAAACAAAGCACTGACAAAAAGGTTGATAGTAAAGATGACGGAAGCAAAGAAAAAGAGAGCGTAAAAAAGAAATCAGTTGCTAAGAAGGATTCTAAGGTTCAAGACGAATACGAAAAAGATGTTGATATTAATTTTGTTGAGGAAGAGCTTGAAGAAAAATTTGATATAGATAAATTAGACGAAGAAATTAAAAATAAAAAATTCATATCAAAAGATGATAAAAAATCAATTATAAAAAATTCATTTTATAATTTAATATATGCTGTGGTATTTATTTTATTCTTAGTACTTTGTAATTATTTCTTTTACAACGTTGAAAAGACTACTATGATTAAGAATATTAATATTTTCTCTTTTGTATTTTTAGCATGGTCTATAATTTTTATTGAAATGGCATATAGAGAGCAAAAGATGACAAAAGGTGTAAATGGTGTTGAAATACTTGTGATGGGAGTTTTCACATTATTCTTACCATACATATTGCAAATTTATACAGGCGAATTTGTTAAATCATTAATTATAGCAGGAATTGTTATAGGTGTGTATTACATAGTAAAATCTATTACAGTATTTTTTATGAATAGAAGCAAATTTATAAGAGCCAAGGATGATGTTTCAAAGGAAAAAGAAAGTGATGATTCTGATTTAGAGGAAGATGATGACGATATAGACGATTAAAGGAGTGAGTGCTTATATGAAAAGCATGACTGGATATGGAAAAAGTAAATTAGAAATTGAAGGTAGAAGTTATAGCGTTGAAATAAAAAGTGTAAATTATAGGTATTGTGATATCAGCGTTAGATTACCACGAAGCTTAAGTTTTTATGAAAACGATATAAAAAAAGCTATTTCTAGCAAGGTTGCTAGAGGAAAAGTTGATGTATTTGTTGAGTATAACAACTATACAAATGAAGGAAAAGATGTTGTAATAAATAAAGACTTAGCAAAAATATATATCAAAGAGCTTAAAGCCCTTGCTGAAGAAGAGAATTTAAACGATAGAATAAATGTTACTGAAATAACTAAAATGCCAGATGTGTTGCAATTAAAAAATGATGAAGGCGAAAATGATGTTATTTTAAAAGAGCTTATGCAATGCACAAATGAAGCAACAGATAATTTTGTATCAATGAGAGCTACAGAAGGTGGAAAAATCAAAGAGGATTTAAGCAATAGACTTAATAAAATCAGAACTATGGTTAACAAAATTTCCCAAAATACTACTGGACTTATTGAAGAATATGTAGTAAAATTAGGGGACAGAATAAAAGAAATACTTAAAACTGACGTAGTAGATGAAACAAGATTAGCACAAGAGATTGTTATATTTGCTGATAAATCTTCTATACAAGAAGAGCTAACAAGATTATCAAGCCATATAGAGCAATTTGATAAACTATTAAATGATGAAAATGCAATAGGTAAGAAGTTAGATTTTATTATTCAAGAAATGAATAGGGAAGCAAATACTATAGCTTCTAAATCTGTTAAATTAGAAATTACTAACTTAGTAATTGAAATAAAAACAGAGCTAGAAGATATTAGAGAGCAAATTCAAAATATTGAATAGTATTTTAAGAATTAAATTAGGAAAGAGGTATGTTTTATGATAGTAAAACCAAGTGTTGCTGAATTATTAAAAAAATCTAAAAACAGATTTGAGCTTGTAATAGCTACATCAAAAAGAGCTAGAAAAATTGCACAAGGAAGTGAAGTTCTAGTTAATACAAGAGAGGAAGCTCCTGTAACTATCGCTGCAGAAGAAATTGCAGAAGGAAAGGTGAAAATATGTTAGTTATATTATCTGGTGTATCTGGATCTGGAAAAGATACTATTAAAAGAGCCTTAATAGAGAGGCTAGATAACGTTGAAAGCTTGCCTTCATATACTTCAAGGGCTCCAAGAGAAGGTGAAGTTCCTGGTGAAATATATAATTTTGTTTCTAAAGAGCAATTTGAAGAAATGATATCTAATAATGAATTTTATGAGTATAATGTACATCATGAAAATTATTACGGTACTTCAAGAGTTCTTATGAACGAAAAAATAAAAGCTGGGAAAGTAATTGTTAAAGATATTGATGTAAACGGAACCGAGAATTTAGTTAAACTTTTAGGAAATGATACGAGAGTAGTAACTATATTTTTGAAAGTTCCAAAAGATGTCTTAGAAAAACGACTTCTAGCTAGAATGGGAGATAATCCAGATTACAAAGAAATAACATTAAGACTAAATAGATATGACTATGAAAACTCTAGAATAGATATGTATGACTACGTTATAAAGAATAACAATCTAGAGAAAACGATTAATGTTATTACCGAGATAATTAATAGTGAATTAAAAACAGAGAAAACTGAGTTTTAACTGATTATAAATGTTTTTATACTTATAGTGATAGATAGCTCAGAAATCAAATGTAAAAAAGTTAAAAAAAGTGTTGACTTTTAAGTAACTATATATTAAAATAACAATTGTTCTAAATAGAGTAACAAATGCAGGTGTAGTTCAATGGTAGAATTCCAGCCTTCCAAGCTGGCTATGCGGGTTCGATTCCCGCTACCTGCTCCACGGTTATTCTAATTAGAGCAAAATGCAGGTGTAGTTCAATGGTAGAATTCCAGCCTTCCAAGCTGGCTATGCGGGTTCGATTCCCGCTACCTGCTCCATTAAAACTTACGAGCTATCATGTTTCGTAAGTTTTTTTTATAGCCTTCTAAATGAAAATTCTATATACTTAAAATAATTTTTGTATAAAATGGTATTTTATTATACTAAAGTAAATAATTTATATAAAATAAATTAAAAGAAAAGAGGATAAAATGCAATACGTTAACAAAAGCAAATTAGATAAAATTAAGTTTGATAAGTCCAATTTCTATGTTGCAGTTGATTTTGATAGGACAATAACTGCAAGAAAAAGTAACGGTACATGGGATATTGGTGGATTGTTTTTGGGTGATGAATTTAAACAAAAAAGTAAAGAAATGTATGATAGGTATTCACCTATAGAGCATGATTATACAATAAGTTTTGATGAAAAAAATAGAGCGATAGAAGAGTGGTTTTATAAAAATTTCAGATTATACTATGAATATAGCCTTACGGAAGATATGATAGAAAAATCTGTAAAGACAGGTATGTTTATATTTAGAGCTGGTGCAAAGGAATTTTTGGAAGAAATGCATTCAAATAATATTCCTGTTGTAATATTATCTGCTGGAATAGGTAATGTAATTGTAGATTTTCTGAAAAAAAATAATTGTTATTTTGATAATATAGAAATAATAAGCAATTTTATACCATTTAATGAAGATGGCTCTATAAAAGAGTTTAACGGAACACTTATACACACTTTAAATAAAACTATGGAAGGTCATTTAACAGAAAATTTGGCAAGCAAGATCCAGGGAAAATCAAATAGATTTTTACTAGGTGATTTTATAGAAGATAAAAATATGGTTCCAAAAGCAGAATGGAATAATACTGTATCTGTAGGTTTCTTAGATGAAAGAGTAGATCAAAACTTAGATGTGTTTAAGCAAAATTTTGATGTAGTTTTGACAGATGAAGATGCAAATTTTAATATAGCAAAGAAAATAGTATTAGGAGAGGAGATATAATTAATTAGGTAGCTAGCTGTAAATTGATTATAGATAGAAATATGGAAAAGTATATACACAAAGTTCAATATTATGAGACGGATAAAATGGGAATTACTCATCATTCAAATTATATAAGATGGATGGAAGAGGCTAGAGTTGATTTTTTAGATAAAATAGGTTTCGGATATGCTAGATTAGAAGCGGAAGGAATAAGCTCTCCTGTAATTGGAATTGAATGTAGTTACAAAAATTCAACAACATTTGATGACAAGGTGGAAATTGAGGTTGAAGTAGCGGAATACACTGGTGTTAAACTGGGGATTAGCTATGTTATGACAAATAAGAAAAATGGAAATGTAGCGCTAATAGGAAAGTCAATGCATTGTTTTACAAATAGTGATGGAAGACCTTTAAACTTAAGAAAAGTACATCCTGATTTTGATGCAAAATTAAAAGAGTTATATAAGATAAGCAATAAAGAGTAGTTACAAAAACTACCCTTTTTTTTAGCTGTATACTTTAGTTAGAATTGTGAAACGGTATGTTGACGAATACATTGATTTATAATATAATGATACAAGTTGCGGGCGTAATTTAGCGGCAGAATATCATGCTTCCGGCCTGATAGCGAGAGCTTGACTTCGTGCTAAGTGCTCCAAATTTACGAAAGAAAGTTATATAAAAAAACAAAGGAGGATTAAGATGGATAATTATGAAAACAATGAAAATATACTTGGAAAGTTCACAAAAAAGTTTATTATTAATTACATTGTAAGTGTAATTTTGATAGGTATAGTTTCAGAAGTCCTTGTTGCTGTTTTTTCAATGTTTTTGCCTGAAAAAATAATAAGTGTAATTAATTTTATACTATCAGCAGTTGTACTTTGGAAGGTTGGTGTAACTAGTATAGATATGAGCCTTTTGGAGGCTAAAATTGACTCCAACAACATAAAGGCAGTACTAAAAAGGATATATATATTTTTTTTAGTACTAATTGTAATCAATGTTGGATTAACAATTTTTTTAAATACTGTGGCATTTAAATTGAAACAAATAGATTTTAGTGCAGTACTTATTAACATAGTAATAACCGGTGTGGCAAATACTATCCGATATATAGCATTGATGTTAGTCTGCAAAAATAGACTAAATCAAAAAGTATTAGGGGAATCATCACATAATATGCTATATTTGGTAATATTATTGATTGGTTTGATAGTTTTTAGTTGTGGAGTATTTCTAGTTCCAGATAGTGAAAAAATTTTAGACGCAGAAAATGCTACTATAGCAGAAAAATATAAGGACGAAAGTTGGGAAAAAATAGTACCTATGTATAGTTCAGGTGAAAAATCTGGAGAAATAAATGTAGACGTAAGTATAGGTCACTTTGAAAAAGGTGTTACAAAAGAGTATAAAGTTGTTAAAATTATATGTACGATATATGATAAAAACAATGGAAAATTCCTAGGAGTGAAAGAGAAATATTACGAAAATGTTGAATTAGAAGATAACTATATGGCTTTTAGAGACAAATTTAGAATTAAAAGCAACAACAGGTTCATAGGAAGTGATTATGAACTTAAAGTAGAGGCATATGGTGTTAGGAAATAATAGAATAAGAGGATGAATTAAATAAGATTGCTTTATAGATAAAACCAGGGGATATCTATTTTTTTAGTTGATATAATCCTGGTTTTATAATATACTATGTATAGTCGCGGGTATAATTTAGTGGTAGAATGCCATGCTTCCGACCTGGTCGCGCGAGTTCGATTCTCGCTACCCGCTCCACGTCGCAGTTAGCTAATAGGCTAGCTGCTTTTTCGAAAGAAAAGAAAGAACAATAAAATTTAAATTTTCATAAAAATACCAACAAAATAAGATTTGAAAAGCATCTAAAGAGTAATAATATAGCGAAAGGGGATTTTTATGAAAAATATTTTGAAGTTTTTTGAAATTACATTATGTATTTTTTTGATATTGTTTAGTGCAAACGTACATATTACATGCGCGGATGAAGTTTTAGCCTTTGAGAAAGATGTATTTATGTTTGATGAATTTAAAGAAGATACTTTCTTGAATATGACTGTTCCAACAGGATATTCTTTGGCGGATCTAAAGTTTGAGGTTGATGATGATGATATTGTCCAGGTACAAAATTATGCAGCAATATTTGAAGATTATCAGCCTGAAGATGATTATGCCATTGCTATGATTTCGAAATTGGAAGGAGAAACAACCGTAAGAGCCTGGATAGATGGAACCAACTATGAAGCACAATGTAGAGTAAAGGTAATTAATCCAATTACAATTACTTGGGATAAAAATGCTGATAAAATGGTTATATCTATTCAAAATAAGTGTGCGGCATGGTTTTTAGATACGGATTATCAATCCGTAGAGCTTAAAGTTATTTCATTAGAAGACAATAGCGAATCCGATTGGATAAGACTTGGTAGAGGTCAGTTTGCTGGTGCTCTTAATAAAACCTACACATATGAAATAGATAATAATAAAGATTATAAAATTAAGGTTAGATGGATACAAGAATCTCCATATATCCAAGAAGATTATGCAGAAATGGGAGTAGAAAATGAAGCGATAATATATGGTAAGGAGTCTGATATTGAACCACCAACAAATATTGCGGATGATACTTATAATTTCTTTTCAAATAAAGATAAAATGGAAATAAATGTAGGATCAAGTGATAAAATAGAAATAACTGCAGAAATGAAAGACGGTTTATTAGGAATAGCTCAATACGAGTTGGTGAAGGATTATTGGGATGTAGAGTGGAAAATAGAAGATGAAACAATTGCTAAATGTATACCAGAAACAGGTATAGAAAACAATATCCATGGTATAACTCAAACTGTAGGAAAATCTACTATACAAGGATTAAAATCAGGAAATACAATGTTAATTGCAAAGATAAAAGTATCTGAAAATAAAACTGAAGAAATTAAGATACCAATTATTGTAAATGGTGCAGAAAAAGAAAATGATAAAAAAGTAGATGATACAGTAGCAGATAAAGAATTAGCTAAAACTGGTGAATCAAAGATTTTAATATTTGCCGAAATAGTTGCTATAATACTTTTGATTTGCATGATAATAAAGATTAAAAATAAATAATATTGTAACTAATGCTTATAAGATGTATCCTAACATAAATATTAACGACTGTTATTTTTTGTTGTAATAAAAATTTTTATATGCTAAAATTAGTGTAAATATAAGATTTTAATACGTAAAATATTAAATATGACAGATATTTAAGTGAGGAAACATATGAAGAAAAAAGAATTAAAAGAATTTATCGAAAGATATTTAGGAAAAGAATTTTTTTTAGGTGAACATGGTTCATTCGGTGGAAAAAATGTTATCAATTCTATTATGAGTAATGGACTTAGTTTACGTACAGGAGGAAACTATCATAGTGGATGTAATGGAACACTAACGTCAAATGGAAGAGCAAATGAGTATGTGGATGATGCATTGGAGTATACGTATGGCGGAGCACCTGTTGCTTACATATGTGCATTTCCAATTGAGTTAGAAAATGAGTACGGGGAAAAAATATTTTGTGGTTATAGTGAAAAAACGTGGAGCGGTTATCCAAAGGATCAAAAGGATTATGAGTGTTTAATGACAAAATTATGTGATGCCTTAGGGTATATACCAGTTGAATTTATTTTAGCTACTAATGTTGCTGAAGAGAATTATAATAGAGAGTATCATTTAAATCCAAAACATTATTCGGGTATGGGTAAAGAAGAAAGACAGGCTTTTTTTAGAAGAATTAAAAGAGAATTAGAAGATAAAATGCATGAACATGAACCATATAGTGATGGGATATTTTGGGATGTAAAAAAAGTATTGGATAGATTAATAGAAATTCCTTTTTCACTTGAGGAGGCAAATAAACACTATGCTGCACGTGAATTAGATTATGATTCATACGAAGATAGAATGTTAACACAGAAAATGAGATATGAAAAAGAAACGCATATGGAAGTGCCGGAAGGTACTATTAAAGAAATATTGACGAATCACAGCAAAAAAGATAGTAGACAGAAAAATTGGTGTACTGTAGAGCTTGGATATGGTAATATGTTTGATGTAAGAGAGTTGGACGATACTGATGGGTATATTTTGTCTGCAAAGAAACGTTATGATGACATGCCACCTAGTTTTTTTATAACTTTCAGGTATAGTAGTAAAGAAAGTGAAAAAAATATACTTGAATATACTAATAGTATACAAGAAAGTAAAAGATTTAAAATTCAACCATATTTAATTGACGATAGTGGAAAAGCAACATCCACGTATACTGGAATAGTTGGTGGAATGGCTGTAAGTGATAGACAATCAGTCATTGCATTAATAAATGAGTATTTTAGGATGGGTTGTAAAGTTAAAATAGGAGATATGGTTTTAGACGGAAGTGTAGGCATAAACGATGAAGAGCTAATGAAATATATGGATTCCATAGAATTAAGAAAAAAGAGTTTATCAGATAGTTATCAAGAGGCAATTGAAGAAAGTACTGATTTGTCATATAGATTAGGTTCAATAGACGAAACTATAAGAGCTATTAAGTCTGATTTAGATAGAGAAGAAAAGGCATTAAATGAAAATAAGCATGATATAGAATAATTATACAAAAGAGGTAGAGTATGAATAGTGGAAAATACTGCGATGCAATGGCAGAGATGTTGTATTATTTTAACGGAATAGATGAAAGTGAAATAAAAAGAATTCCTACAAGACTAATGAACTATTTTAAGGAAAATGCTACTAAGGATTATGTTTGTGACTTTGATTATAATAAGCCATTAAAAGAGCTTAATTTAAAGGATGAAACGAAAGCTCTTATTGGTATGATTTATATTAATTATATATGTGATAGCAAGGAGCAAAAGCAGAAAGTTTTGTCTAAACTAAGCGAAAATGAAGTTAAATACCAAGAAGAGTTAAGAAGAAAATATAGTACAGAAAATTTATTTAAAAATAGAGTTAAAACATTAGATGATGGAGTTAACAATGTGGCTCTTGTTGAATATAAAGAATTTAAATGGTATGATAGATTAATAAATAAGATAAAGAAACTGTTTAGAAAAAACTAAGAATTTAAAACTAATATAGAAATGTAAAGTAATGGAGATATATATGAAAATTAAAGAATTTTTGAGAAACAAAAAAGTATTTAAGGTAGGAGGAATCTTAGTTATTGCAATGCTTGTTTTAACAGGATGTGAGAGCAAAAAAGATAATACAAAAACAGCAGAAAATGCCACACAGAATCAGGTTCAAAATGTGAGTGAAAACACTACAAAACAAACAGAAAATACAACGAAAAACACAACAAAAAATGAAACAAGTGGTAGCAATACTACGGCAAATAATACAACTAATAATAATGCAAGCAGTAGTTCATCAGAAAATAAAAAGGCTACAACAAGTAAAGAATTAACTGTAAACAGAGAAGGAATGTCAGAAAATGTACCATCTAAGGAGTATTCTAGCTCTTTAGGGTATACTATTAGATACGCTACGGATAATTTTAAAGCTTCACACCATGATGATAAGGATTGGTTTGAAACCAGCGTTGGTATAGATTGCGTTGTAGTTGAAAAAGAAAATGTTTCATATAGCAAAAAAATATCTAGCATATCAAACTACAAAAAGACAACGGTAAATGGCTATGAAGCTGTATATACTACAAGAAGAGCTGAAGGTCAATATGAAACTACATACTATGTAAATACTGGAAAAGATTCTACTTATATGATTACTACATCTTGTTTAGATACCACTGAATATTTAGAGGGTCTAGGTCATATAATGGATGCAATGGTTCAAACATTTGCGTTAAAATAAATTATCTAAATAAAAAAATGAAAAAGGCTCTTTGGAGTCTTTTTTTCGTTTGATTTAAAATAAGTTGCGAATTGACAGAGTTTATGGTAAAATGGTTCTCATAGCGATATACCGTAAAATATTTCAGTAGGGAGGTTATGCTATGATTATCGCTAAAAAGTCAGGCAATATTCTTCAGGGAAAGGAGAAGCGGATAGCCTTTGCTGTGAACACAGAAGGTGCAAACGATTGTGGTTTTGCGGGTCTAGTTTCCAGCGAATACTGGCCGGAGCTTGCACACATCGGCAAAACCGAGCTGTGCACAGTTCTTTCCAAGAAGGTTGGCGAGGTTGAATTCTTTGCACTTTGCTGCCATTCTCTTATTGGAAAGGGATGGGTCAATCAGGCAGCGGTTATCAAGAAATGCTTTGATTCTATTCCTGGAGAAGAACCGGTAGCTTCCATTGCAATTGGTACAGGTCTTATAGGTGTGCTCAGTGGAGCAGATTTTGACCAGATTAAGGAAGGTATGGAAGCTTCCCAAAAAGAGATAGTTCTCTACCTCTAACACGCTGAAAGAAATGAAGTCGGTAATGGGTGGCATATCCATATCCGGCTTCTTTTCTATATATAATTTTTTCTGTAGTAACCTTTATATTAATTTAAAAGTATAATATATAAATGACGATTTTAGTCATTTATATACTGGATAAAGGAGGATTTATATGGAAAATTGTGGATGTAAAAAAAGTAATTTAACGGCGTGTGAATTTATTGGCGTGATTTTGAGTTTAGTTGCAGGTGTAGCTGTTGGAATTTTATTTGCTTTTGGGTTTATACCGATTGCTTTAAACTTTATAACGATTGCATTGGTATTTTCTGTAGTTACAATTGGAATACTGATATTTTCACTATTTACGGCCAATGTTGTAAAAGGTAATAATGCTTTTTATAAATGTGCTTGTAAATATGCAAAACTATTATTAGCTGGCTCTATAGGAACATTTTTATCAACGACGATATCAGCGATAATTGGAGTTACTGTGTTTACAATACCGGCGACAATATTTGTAGCATTAGCTGCATTTTTCTTTGTAATGATGATTACAGCTTTAATATGTTTAATATCATGTATTATTGACAAAACATGCAATTCATGTGATGAATAATAAATATAATGGGAAGATATCTAGATGGAATGTTTAGATATCTTTTTCATATGTATTGAAATATAAAAAAATATATGATAAATTCAGAACTAATCATATAACGAATGATTAATAAGCATAATGAAGGAGGTTTGAGCATTATGAGTAAAAAAATTAGAGTAGGAATTTGTGGATATGGTAATCTTGGAAAGGGCGTAGAATCTGAAATTCCTAAGTCCGAGGACATGGAACTTGTAGCAATATTTACTAGAAGAAATCCAGAAACATTGGAAACAGTGTCAAATGTGCCTGTTGTTAGTATGAATGAGATGGAAAATTGGAAAGATAAAATAGATGTAGTTATTATGTGTGGAGGATCTGCAACAGATTTACCTGTTCAAGTTCCAGCAACTGCAAAAATGTTTAATACGGTTGATAGTTTTGATACGCATGCAAAGATACCGGAGTATTATAGCAGTGTTGATGAAAGTGCAATTTCGGCAAATAAAACAGCTCTTATATCTGGAGGATGGGATCCTGGTATGTTTTCTATAATGAGGGTATATGCGGATAGCATATTATCTCAAGGTAAAACATATACTTTTTGGGGAAAAGGCGTTAGCCAAGGCCATTCAGATGCAATAAGAAGAATCGAAGGCGTTAAGGACGCAAAACAATATACTATTCCTATTGAAGAAGCAATGAATAAAGTAAGAGCTGGAGAAAATCCAGTATTAACTACAGCACAAAAACATTTAAGAGAGTGCTTTGTTGTGGCAGAAGATGGATACGATAAAAAAGAAATTGAAACGAAGATAAAAACAATGCCTAATTATTTTAGTGATTATGATACTACGGTGCATTTTATAAGTGAAGAAGAGCTAAGAGCTAATCACTCTAAGATGGCACATGGAGGTTTTGTAATTCATAGTGGAGAAACTGGTAATGGAAATAAGGATGTTATAGAATATTCTTTAAAGCTAGACTCAAACCCTGAATTTACTGCTTCCGTTTTGATTGCTTTAGCAAGAGCAACTTATAGATTAAATGAAGAAGGAAAATACGGTGCTAAAACAGTTTTAGATGTTCCTCCTGCATATTTATCAAAAAAGAGCGGTGAAGAGCTAAGGAAAGAGCTATTGTAGAAGAAATTTTAGAGACGGAGAAAAAAATTCTGCAAACGAAAAACGGAGAAAATCCTTATCGGAAAATTTTTCCTCCGTCCCCAAAATTTCTCTTGAAAAAATAAAAAATAAAGTGTAAAATCTGACTTATATAAAAACGCAGTCTTGGCAGAGTGGTTGAATGCGCTTGTTTCGAAAACAAGTAAGGGTAACACCTTCGGGGGTTCGAATCCTCTAGACTGCGCCATTTTTGTTTTATTTTAAAAGATAACTTTATAAAAAAATTAACGTTAAAACTTATCATAATTTATTGACGCATAGAACTAAGCATGGTATTATAGTTTCATCTTAATTAAAGGAGGAGTTCCTATGCGTAAGGACAAGCGGACTGAAGCCCGCCGGAAGGCGGAGGAACGGGATGCAGCCAGAAAGGCAGCCAGAAAGACAAATGCTGGGCAGCCGAAGTCCAAGGGTGGAAAAAAGAAATCCAAGGGCTAATGGCAACAGAAAAGGGGCAGTAATACTGCTCCTTTTCTGTCGTTTAAATAAGGGATTAGTTAAATTTGAAAAATTATGTCAAACATGGTATAATGTAAATGTAAGTCTAAACACTTTAGCTCGCCAAAATGGCAGAAAGGGAAAAAATGGAAAAAGCAAATTATCGCGAGCATCGTCTTTCTCTGATGCAGAAACTCCGTTTATGGTGGATCAACCGGAAAATCAACCAGGCTATGAAAAACAATCAGGGCGGTGTATACTTTTGGAATATTGAACCTGCTCTTGTTGAAGAACTGCTTGGTAGAGGGTTTGAGGTTGCACTCATAAACAGGGGATGTGCTTCTATGCAAATATGGCAGTACGTTGTCTATTTCAAATAGGGCACATGCGGGAGCAACACAGATGTGTTGCTCCCGCTATTTATGTAAAAAAATTTTATTCTCCAAATTTAAATAAAAAATCCCTTGACAGTTTACAGTTATAAATATACAATATGGTTGTTAGTAGAAATATATTTAAAATTAGAAATAATAGATTATATATTTAAACTGTACATTGAAAAATTAATAGAAAGAGGTGTTAGATTGTGCCAAGTATAATAATCGATATCGCTATCTTTCTAATCTCTGCAGTTGTCTTTTTCTTTATTGGATTTGTAGTAAGAAAAAAAATTGCTGAATCTAAACTAGAAGGCGCTGAAGCAGAAGCTAAGAGAATATTAGAATCTGCTAAAAAAGAAGCTGAAACGAAGAAAAAAGAAGAAATTTTTAAAGCTAAAGAAGAAATAATGAATTCAAGAAAAGAGTTAGATGATGAGATTAAAGAAAGAAGAAGCGAAGTACAATTGCAAGAAAGAAGAATCTTGCAAAAAGAAGAAAATTTAGAAAATAAACTAGAGCAATTAGAGCAAAGAGAGCAAAATTTACAGAAAAAAGATAGTGAAGTTGAAGCAAAACGTACTGAAATTGAAGATATTATTGCAAAACAAACAGAGGAATTGCAAAGAATTTCAAGATTATCTGTAGATGAAGCTAAGCAATATTTACTTGCAGAAGTTGAAAAATCTATCGTAACTGAGAAAGCTGATATCATCAGAAAATTAGATGAGGAAGCTAGAGAAAAAGCTCAGAAAAATGCACAAGAAGTTATTGGTTATGCAATACAAAAATGTGCTGCAGATCATACTTCTGAAACAACAGTATCGATAGTATCATTACCAAATGATGATATGAAAGGTAGAATCATTGGTAGAGAGGGTAGAAACATTAAAACTTTGGAAACACTTACTGGAATTGATCTAATAATAGATGACACTCCAGAAGCAGTTGTTATTTCAGGTTTCGATCCACTAAGACGTGAAGTGGCAAAAATAGCCTTAGAAAAATTACTTGATGATGGTAGAATCCATCCTGCCAAAATTGAGGAAATGGTTGAAAAGGCAAAAGAAGAAGTATCAGCAATCATCAAAGAAGAAGGTGAGAGAGCTGTTATGGAAGCTGGAGTTATCGGTCTCCATCCTGATTTAGTCAAATTATTAGGAAAATTAAAGTATAGAACAAGCTACGGACAAAATGTTTTAAATCACTCTATAGAGGTTTCAAATTTAGCAAGAATTATGGCTGATGAACTAGGTTTAGATACAAAAGTAGCAAGAAGAGCAGGATTATTACATGATATTGGAAAGGCTTTAGATCATGATATGGAAGGAACACACGTTGAAATAGGTGTGGAAGTTCTTAAGAAGTATAAAGAAACTCCAGTAGTAATTAACGCAGTTGAAGCACATCATGGGGATGTCGAACCACAAAGTATTGAAGCTATTTTAGTTCAGGCTGCAGATGCAATTTCAGCATCAAGACCTGGTGCTAGAAGAGAAACTTTGGAAAATTACATTAAACGTCTACAAAACCTAGAAGGAATTGCAGATTCTTTCGAAGGTGTAGAAAAATCATTTGCTATTCAAGCAGGTAGAGAAATAAGAGTTTTAGTAAAACCAGAAAAAGTATCTGATGATCAAATGATCGTTATGTCTAGAGATATTGCAAAACGTATTGAAGACGAAATGGAATATCCAGGACAAATTAAGGTAAATGTAATAAGAGAGTCTAGAGCAATAGATTATGCAAAATAATGGGGACGGAGGAAAAAAATCCAAACCGAAAAAATAAAAAATCACGCTGTTTAGCGTGATTTTTTTTGTTCTTATTTTAACTAACTCTTTTTGTAAATGATGTCAAAGAATCTCCTTTTGTCATTCTAATTCTGCTAAGTGCGTATGGATTATCACCTGGTCTAACTCTACCATATGCCGTTGTAAATGCCATATTGTAACCGGCTTTTTCTAATGTTTTTTGACAGTTTTCATTTTGATCTCCGAATGGATAACAAAATACTGTTGCATTTCCAATGAATTCTTTAGATGCTTTTAAATCTGCTAAAGCATCTTCCTCAGACATTGTTAAGAATGTACCTTTTCCATTTGAACCTGATTTATGCATATCGTTTGAATGTGACTGAAAAATAATTTTGTTCCTATCAAATTTATTTAAATATTCTTTATTCTCAATCCATGAAGTAACAACAAATGATGTAACTTTAACATCATATTTATTAATTACAGGAACAGCCAAGTCAAAAAATGTCTCATTTCCGTCGTCTACAGTTATTACTACGCTGTGCTCTGGTAGGCATGAAGTTCCTTTCACATAGTTTTCAACTTCTTCCCAAGTTGGGAAATAATATTTGTTTTCTGTTAAATATTTTAGCTGATCCTCGAAATCATGTATTTCCATGCAATTTCCATCTTTTCCTGTATCACCAGTTGTTTTATCATAAAAGAAATGGTACATAAGTACAGGTAGTCCTGCAGCCTTTGCTGTTGAAATATTTTTTGATCCAGACTCAACAACATTAACTTTTCTTTGTGCTGTTGCAGTATTTCCTGATGAATCTTTTACTGTATATTTTACTGTGTAAGAGCCTTTTTCTGATGTTTTAACGGGATTTTCAATACTAATTTTTGTAGTAATATCTCCATCGTACTTATCAGTTGCTATACACCCTAGCTCTTGATATTTTGAACCTTGAGCAATATTTATCTCTTCGTCGCCGTTTAATTTTATTTCTGGCGGAACTGAATCTGTTACATTTATAGTTCTTGTGACAGATTGTGTTTTTTTCTTATGTTTTGCTGTATATGTTAACGTATAAGTTCCTACCTTTGATGTATCAACGTTTCCAGATACTTCTACTGTATCAGATATATCCTTTTTCCCATATGTAGCTTTCACTGAAGGGTCTGAAAAAGTTGTACCATATTCAACATCCATCGTATCAGAGCCTTCAAGTGCAATTTTTACTGACTTTGAAAATAGCCTTGATACTAAAAATATTAATAGTAGTAGGATTAGTGCAAATAATATTACTTTTTTCTTATTTATTTGCTTTGTGTTTTCTACGTCTTCGTTTGCCATAGCAACACCTCCTTTGTATAATGCGATTATAATTTATGAATTTGAATAAGTCAACGATTATTTTTACAAGGATTGACACTTTTTTTTATATACGTTATTATTGAGGCAAAGTAGGAAAGGGAAGGGTTTTATTATGATAAATGTCGTAAAAGATTTTGATAAAGCTAAATTTGTTACACATGGAGGAAAATTTCATGCAGATGAAATTTTTGGAGCTATTTTATTGGAAAAAATATTTGAAGATGTTGATATTATTAGGTTACCTGAAGTAGATGGTTATAACCTTGAAGGTAAAGTTGTTTTCGATATAGGTGGTGGAAAATTTGATCACCATCAAATAGGTGGTAATGGCGAAAGAGCATCAGGAATAAGGTATGCGGCGTTTGGCCTTTTATGGAAAGAATATGGTATGGAATATCTAAAAAAGATAAATGCTGAAAACATTGAAGATTGCTACGATATGTTTGATAAGAATTTTGTACAATTCATTGATGCTGGAGATAATGGTCAGATTCCTTTTGAAAATATTAGTATAAAAATAGAAACTTTGTCGGATGTTATTGAAGGCTTTAATCCTAGATGGAACGAAGATATTGATTCAGACATAAAATTTATGGAGGCCATAAGTATTGCAAAAGCAGTATTTAATAATAAAATAGAATCTGTAATTGCAAAATGCAGTGCAAAAGACTTAGTAGAGCAGGCAATTGAAAAGTCTGAAAACGGAATTTTAATATTGGATAGATACATGCCATATCAGGAGTTTGTGCTTGAGTCAAAAAATCCAAAAGCTCAAACTATACTTTATGCTGTATTTAAGTCAAATAGAAATGGTTACAATGTAAGGGCAATCCCAAAGGTTTTAGGAAGCTTTGAAAATAGAAAAAAATTGCCAGAAGCCTGGGCAGGCTTAAGAAATGAAGAACTCCAAGAAGTGACAGGTGTTAAAACAGCTACATTTTGTCATAATGCAGGGTTTATATGTGTTGCAGAGACTGAGGAAGATGCAATAAAGCTTGCAAAACTTGCTGTAAATGCATAGAAATTTGTAACAATTTGACAGTTCATCCCAAAATTTAGTATAATATGGTCAGATACTTAAAGAAAAGGAGGATTTTATTATGGAAAATAATGTACCAAGCAATAATAGAGTTGCTTTAGGAATTACTTCTTTAGTATTAGGAATTTTGTCAATAACAACAATGTGCTTTATAATAATATCTGTTATTTTTGGCTTATTATCAATCTTATTTGGTATTCTAAGCGTAATATTTGAAAAGAAAAATAAACTTGGAGTTGCAGGTTTAATAACAGGTATCATAAGCATATTAATAACATTAGTTTTATACATAGTATTAGGTGTTATAGGAACAGACCTATTTATGGTTCCAGACTGGTATAAAATTTAAGTTTGAGAGAATTTCATAAAAGAAAAATACTTAAAATATTAAGAAATTAATATTTTAAGTATTTTTTATACTATAAAATATGACTTTATGGTAAAATATTATATAGTTTATGTTACAAAAAAATTGATTTAAATGTAATAGATGTGATAAAATCGAAAAGGAGAATTGGATGGTGTTTTCAAATACATTAACAAGTAATCTAGAGAAGCTGTTAGCGAAAGGATCTGGTATTAAAGAAATAGATAAAAATGCAAAAGGTATTAGCCTAAAATATAGAGCCAATGACAATGATGGCAAGAGGCTTGTAACTAAGCAAAATGAAGCAATAGCGTATGCTCTTTCTAGAATGCCAGCTACATATGAATCTGTTTCAAGTGTTTTTAAGCATGTTACTGCAACAAACAGTTTTAATATTGACACAGTGTTAGATGTTGGTGCTGGAACAGGTGCTGCGACGTGGGCTGTGCATGATAATATAGGTTGCAAAGATTATACATGTTTAGAGCGCGAAGACGAGATGATTAAGATTGGTTCAGAATTAATGGAAGAATCTGAATTATCTAGTTGTACAAAGTGGAAGAAATTTGATATAATAGCAGACGGTGTTGCGAATCAATATGATTTGGTTATTTCTTCATATATGATAAATGAACTTCCCAAAGAAAGTATTGAAGGCGTATTAGACCAAATATGGAATGCAACAAAACAGATTTTGATTATAGTTGAACCAGGTACACCAAAGGAATTTTCAAATATTAAAACAATAAGGACGTATTTGCTTAGTAAAAATGCACATATAATCGCACCTTGTCCACATGAAAATGAATGCAAGTTAGAAGATAATGATTGGTGCCAGTTTTCATGTAGAATACAAAGAAGTAAAGTTCATAAGATGTTAAAAGATGGAGTAGCGCCGTATGAAGATGAAAAATTTTCATATATAGCCTTTTCAAAACAAAGCGTTAACAGGGCTCAAAATAGAATTCTAAGACATCCAATAATTAATAAAGGATATTCAGAGTATACAATCTGCACTGAAAATGAAATTGAAAAAATTAAATTATCAAAAAAAGATGGAGAGCTATATAAAAAAGCAAAAAAGAAAATGGCTGGAGATAGTTTAGAATTAAATTAGTAAATATATATATAAGAGGAGAATATAAATGGGATTAGATATTAAAATACCAAAATTTAAATTTCCAAAATTTAAATTCAAAGAAATGGAAAATGTAGAAGATATTAACTTGGAAAAAGAAAAGGAAAAAACAGAAAAATTTAAAAAAGATAAAAAGCAATATAACGCAACAGAGTTCAAGACAATAAAAGAAACTTTCTTTTCAAGTATGGAAAAATACCCAGAAAATACGCTTTTACTAGAAAAGAAAGAGCATAAGGCTCCTTATACTGAAATAAAGTATAAAGATTTTTGTAAAGATGTAATAAATTTTGGTACAGGACTAACTAAATATTTAAATCTAAAAGATGAAAGAATTGTAATAATAAGTGAAACAACTTATGGATGGTATTTATCTTATATGGCGGTGCTATGTGGAGCTGGTATTGCTGTACCACTTGATAAAGAGCTTCCTGTAAATGAAATTGAAAATTGTATAAAGAGATCTAGAGCAACTGCTGTTATTTATTCTGAAAAAAGAAAAGATGAAATAGATAAAGTTAAAGATAATGTTCCAATGGTTAAATACTTTATAAAAATGGATTGCGATGATAAGGTAAAAGGTAGAGACGTTGGTTTAAATCATGTGCTTAATGAAGGAAAAAAACTAGTTGATGCTGGAGATAATTCTTTCGAAAAAATAGAAATTGATCCTGAAGAATTTAAAGTTTTGTTCTTTACTTCTGGAACAACTTCACAATCTAAAGGTGTAATGTTGTGCAACAAGAATTTAGCATCAAATATTAATGCTTGTACAGCGTATGTTGATTTAAGAGAAGATGATAGATTATTTTCTGTGTTACCTTTACATCATTCATACGAATCTACAATAGGATTCTTGTATCCGTTTGCAATGGGAGCTTCTATTGCTATATGTGAAGGATTGAAATATATATTACCAAATATGAAAGAAGCACGTCCAACAGCAATTTTATGTGTTCCTCTTTTAATTGAGAACATTCATAAAAATGTAAATAAATCTATAGAAAAAAGTGGTAAAACGTCAATGGTTAACTCTATGATTCATGTTACTAATGCAATTAAAACCATTGGAATTGACTTAAAGAAGAGGGTATTCAAAGAGATTTTTGATAATTTTGGTGGTAGACTAAGAATTATAGTATCTGCTGCGGCTCCAGTCGATCCAAAAGTAGGAAAATGGGTTCAAGATATAGGTATTACATTCTTACAAGGATATGGATTAACGGAAACGGCACCAATTGCAGCTTTAACGCCAGATTATGATGCAAGAGTTGGCTCTGCTGGAAAAGCAGTTAATTGTGCAGAGATAAAAATCAAAAATCCAAATGAAAAAGGCGAAGGAGAAGTATTAATTAAAAGCGATACTTTAATGCTTGGATATTATGAAGATAAAGAAGCAACAGATGAGGTTATATCAGAGGATGGATGGTTTAATTCAGGTGATGTTGGATATCTAGATAAAGACGGTTTCTTATACATAACAGGTAGAAGCAAGAATGTAATAGTTACTCAAAATGGTAAAAACATATATCCAGAAGAAATCGAAGGATTACTTAAAAAACATAATGAAATAAAAGAATGTATGATATACGGAAAGAATCAGGATGATAGCAAGGAACTTGTGATTACTGCAAGAGTACTTCCAAACATACCAGAAATACAGGAAAAACTTGGAAAAGACAATTTGTCTGATGATGAGATTTATAACGTTATATGGACAATTATTAAAGAGCTTAATAAAGATCTTACATCATACAAGGCAATTAAAAAACTTGAGATTAAAAAGGATGATTTTGAGATGACTACTACTATGAAAATAAAAAGATATAAAGAGATTCAAAAGGAAATTTAATCTATGTGTATTTATGGTGATTCTAAATGTAAAAATCATTTGGAATCACTTTTTTATGCTAATGGGAAAGAGGTAGAATATGAAATTAGAAAATGAAAAAAAGAGCAATATGTTTGTTTGTGCAATTAGAGGAATTTTATCAGCTTTAAAAACAGAAAAGAATGTAAAAATTGATTTTGCAATAGCTATTTTAGTAATAATATGTGGCTTTTGTTTTAGAATAAGTTGCATAGAATGGATTGTTTGTATCTTATGTATTGCATTAGTATTATTTGCGGAGCTTATAAATACTGGAATTGAAACTGTTGTAGATTTATATACTAGAGAAAAAAATGAATTAGCAAAAAAAGCAAAAGATATATCAGCAGGAGCAGTATTTATTTTGGCTATCAACGTTGCTGTTGTAGGGCTTATAATATTCTTACCTAAGTTAATAGATCAAGCACAAATACTGTTAAACAGATAGAAAATTTTAATAATATTTTTTTAGTAAAAATAAAACAAAAACGTTTAATTTTATATTGTATACAAACAAATTTAAGTGTATAATGAATTCAATTTATAGAACGCATATGAAAACGGAAGGAAGAGTTGTAATGGAATCAAAGAAACGTAAAGAATTAATGGAGTGGTTAATATGTATATTAATAGCTCTAATAATTGTTGCTATAATTAAAGCTTTTATAGGCTTTCCAACAGTGGTTAGTGGTGCCTCTATGGATTCTACGTTAAAGGATGGTCAAAGACTATGGGTAAGTAGAATTGGCATTGAAATTAATAAATACCCTAAGAAAAATGATATTATTACTTTTGAAGCTCCAGCCGAAAAAGCAATAACAAAAGTAAATGCAGATTTAAATAATCCGGTTGCTATATATAATGAAAATGGAAAAGGATTTTTTGAAAAGTTAATTTCAGCAATATCACTATTTGGAGAAACCAGCTACATAAAAAGAGTTATAGGACTACCTGGTGATCATGTTGAAATAAAGGATAATTCAGTCTATGTTAACGGTCAAAAATTAGAAGAGAATTATTTAGACCCTGGAACTATAACAACTTCAAAAAATGGATGTTTTACTGATGTTGTGGTACCTGATGGATATGTATATGTTTTAGGTGACCATAGAGATGTATCAGGTGATAGCAGATTATTTGGTTGTATTCCTATAGATAAGATTGAAGGTAAAGCAGTATTTAGATTTTGGCCACTAAACAAATGGGGGTCTGTAAAATAATACCAAGGAGGAATTAAGAGTTGGGTACAAAAAAAGTAGAAGAAAAATATCCAATTGAGCTTAAAAATGTTAAATTAGAGTACGCGTATATTGGTCTTTTGCTAGAAAGTCCAAAATCAATTGCTAAATATTATTTATCATATGAAGATAGTCAATTTTCAGATGAGATGGCATTGAATGCTTACAAAAGTATTTTATTTACTGAGGGTGGAACTTTTGCACCAGAAAAAATAAAAAGAGCATTTACGTATCCCAAAACATCTGATGAAATATATAGATTTAAGGAAAAACTTAAGAAGGAAGCAATAGAAAATAAATATAACATTGAAACAATATTTGTAAAAATAAAAAAGTTATTCTTGCTAAAAAAATACTATTTAAATGCTCCAACTAAGAAAGTTCAAGATGAGATTTTGAAAATAAAGTCATACAAAAGATACAAGGAAATGACTATTGATGAGCTTGAAAATATAGTTTCTGAAGTTGGTGTTAAAAGGGGAATTAGTGAAGGAAGATTAAACTCAAATGTTACAGATTTCCTATTAGCAGCAGATAATACATTAACAAGCGGAATTGATTTGCCATTTAAGATATTAACAGATGTTTTTAAAGGTATTAGGCTTGGCGAAACTATGTCTTTTTCAATGCCATCAAATAGTGGTAAAAGTAGATTTACAATCAACATGGCTGCTCATATGGCATTTGTACAAAATAAAAAAGTTCTTATAATTTCAAATGAAATGTCTGAAGATAAGATGAAGCTTTGTTTGATAACAACTATAATCAATAATCCTGTAATACAGAAAAAGATAGGTTGTAAAATTAGAGTTTCAGAAGGAGAGCTCCTTGAGTTTAAGTATAGACCTGATAATAAAAAAGCCGTTAAAGTTGATGATAAGGGATATATACTAAAGTTAGAAAATGAAACGCATGAACAATTTGTTAAAAGACTTGCAAAGTATTCTTCAGATTTTAACAATGTAGTAAAAGCTACTGAATGGCTTGAAAATCAGAAGAATAATCCAATTTGCTTTATGCATATTGCAGATCATACCAACGATGATTTGAACAAGATAATAATTAACTACTATTACAAGGAAGGCGTAGAATATGTTTTTTATGATACGCTAAAAAATGATATAAATCATATTGGTGATGGCGATGAAATAAAGAAAACAGCAACCATACTTTCTAATCTTGCACAAAAGTACAAAATATTTATTGGTTCAACGATACAACTTCTAGAAAATACAACAACACCACTGAATCTTACGATAAACGATATGTCTGCTAGCAGGACAGTAAAGGAAGTTTTGGACACGCTATGTTTATTTAAGCAAATAACGAATGATTCTTTTAAAGATTATGAATATTCTGAAATAGAGGAAGCAAAACAATATAAGGATATTAAAGTTTATGAAGATCCTGATGTAAGATACTACGCATGTGTAGTTGATAAGAATAGGGCAGGAGCTAAGCCTAGATTGTTGTTTAGATTAAATCTAGCATATAATGAATGGTTTGAGCTTGGGTACTTAAGAATGAAACAAAAGTTGAAATGAGGTCGTAGAATTTATGCAAAAAATATCTTTACAGAAAAAAAGTTTTTTTAATAGTATTGGTTTAAATGTGGAGAATTTACCTGCAGAGTTGCAGATAAAATCTAATAGCATACAAACAAAAATACCTAGAGAAAATTTAAAATTTTTGAATAATCCAGATTTAACAATTCCAAAAGAAAAGTATTTTAGACTAAAAAATCTTTATGGAACAATTGACTTAAAGCTAGATAATAAAACATGGATTGAAATATTCTCAGATAGCGAAAAAACTGATGAGATAGTTAGATTATATTTTAAAAATCCAAATTATTATATCAAAGACTTAAAAAAGGTTAATAAAACTGAAAATAGTGGAAATATCGAGTTATTAGAGGATAATGGTAAGTTTTTTGTAAAAGATGGTATAGCTAGATTGGCTCTTGTGATGATAAAATATTTATTAGAAATGTCCAGAGCTGATTCAAAAGAAGAAAAGCTTATGATTAATAAACAGTATACTTATTCGGCTGTCGTTAGATCATTACCAAAAGATACAGATATAATTTACCTCGTAAATATGCTTTTTGAGATATATGGCTCTAAATTAAAAATGAAAAAGGTTGATAATGATAATGAGAGCAATTATATCTTAAAATATGAAGATAAAAAAATTGAAATTACCTCTAAGAAAGAGCTTGAGAACTTTATTAAGAATAGCTATTTACCAAAGGAATATAAAAATGAAGACAGTTTAAAGAAAAGACTGGATAATATGGCAAAAATTGGGTTAAGCTATAAAGAAAATGAAGAATCTGTTGATTTATTTTTGGTAATGGGAAAAATATTTCCTAATTATGAAATGTTTATTAAATACTACAAAAAGATTTGTCAATATGGTATAGAAGATAAAATCACGGATAAGATTGATTTAGAAAATGTTACATATGATGTAATATTGAAAAAAATGATAAAATTAGTTAAGCAAAAGGAATTGGAAGCAAATAAAACTGAGAAAAAGGCTAGCGCAAAGGAAGCAAATACCATTAAAAAACAAGTTCAATATGAATCTGTTTCAAAGGTGGTTCCGATTAAAGAAAGCAAGAAAAAGACTTCGGTTAGGGAACCAGTGCAAAGTGCGAGTACTCAAAAAGTAGTAAAAGTTCAAGCTAATAAGGCAGATGCTGAAGAAGATGTAAACGAAATAATAAAGAAGGCAAAAGAATTAGCTGACTCTCAGATTAAAAATATAGCAGATAATATTGAAATGACATATTATAAGTTAAAAACGGAAGAATCAAATATTATCGATTTATCGAATAGAACTAATGTTGAGCTTAACATAGATAGAATTAATGATGATGCTATTAATTCAAATATTAATTCAATAAAACAGGGCTCTTTTGTTCTAAGAAAAAAAGTTGAAAGTGCTGATGCAATAGACAATTTGAATTATACAAATGAATTGCTAAAGGATTTAAAAAGAATATCAGATGATAAAAGTGTTACAATGGAGTATGGCGAGGAAATGAAGAGCATCTATACTGTTTGTTTTAATAAAAATGCTCAGAAAATGATTACAGATGCTAAATTGAAAAAATTAGATAAACAGAGAAAAGAAATAGAAAGTGAAAAGTGCTCTTTTTTCAGTAAATTGATAGGAAAAGCAAAATTAAAACAAGCCAAGCTTGATAATATTAATCTTAAAGAGCAATTAATACTAACTGAGTCTCAGTTTTCTAGCAATTCATATTATACGATTGAAGATGGACTTTCAGATATGTACGCATATATTAAAACAGAAGATGATGAAAGTTGCTTAACAGATGTAAAAATGTATTTAAGAAATCTTGAATCAAATAGCCAGATAAAAGGTATGACTGATCAATTAAAGCTAAGTAAAAAAACAAAAGAGAAAATTGAGCAACAACGCAATTTACCACAACTTGTTTTAGGTAAAGAAAAGAGGAAGCTATTTAGTAAAGCACAAATAAATATGGTGCAAGAAAAGAATAATGAATTAAAACGCGTTATACAAATTAACAGAGCAAATTCATTAAAGCTTCAAAATACTGGTGTGATACCTATAATTGGTAATATAAAAACAACAAAGGCAGTTAAGAGATTTATAAATAATTTGAATCAAATAGATAGCACAATAAAATCTCAAGGATGTTAAATTTATATAGAAGTGTTTTTAATATACATATGAATGAAAATATAAGGAGGGTTACTTATGAAAAAAATAATACCTTTAATGATTATGGTGATAGTTGGAATAATGTGTTTAACAGGATGTAAGAAGAATAATGAAAATAATGCTGTAAATAACGGTGACGTAGAGGGCCAAGAAGAGGTTTTCAAAAAGCCAGAAAAATATGAAGAGTGTGAATCTATACACATTGGATTTGATAGAGAAAGTGTACACATAAGTACTAAAGAAGGTTTATTTAATTATAATGTGAGTGATGAGCAAGGAAATACTAGATATAGCAAAGATAGTATGAATCTTAACGATTTTCCAAATTTCAAAGAATTTGTTATGAGCTCTAAAGTGCAGGATAAACTTGGGGAAACTACAGGAAGTAAATATTATATTGAGTTTGATATGCATAATGCTTATGCTGTTTATTCAGTTGATGAAAAAGATGAAATATTTGATGAATTATATAAAATACTAAAAATTGATGATACAGCTATTTATGGAACTCTTTCAAAAAACTTAGCGGAAATGGATAATATAGTAAACAATCTAGAATATAATTATCTTATAAACAAAACAAAAGATGAAAATGAAGATGAGTCTTCAAATAGATGGTATAATTATACATTTTTAAATACAGAAAAATTGCAGATGTATATTGTTCAGTATTGGAACAGAAGTAAAGAAGATAATGAGGCTGGATTTAAAGATCAATTATGTGTAAATGTACAATCCATAGAAGAAAGTGAATTACCACTTTATACAGAGCAATATACAAAAGAAGAAGCAGTTAAAAAACTAAAAAATGCAGTAGAGGAAGATACTAAAGAAGAATATGTAATAAGCCTTACAGGGATGTAAAAATAAGTAATAGACAGTATTTCCCTACAATATAAATATTAAACATTTTTATGAAAATTTGACAAATTTTAAAAAAGTGATATAATAGTTATGTTGAAAAACAGAAAGGATTTTTTTATGGGAATAAATGAAAAAGCTACAATATCGCTGAAAAAGGTGATTGTGATGACTATAGCACTACTATTCATTATGGGAATAAGTGTTATGGCCACTGGAGCTAAACTAAACAAAGTAAAAATAATTTATGCAGATGGAATGGAGCTAGATATTATAACATCAAAAAGCAAAGTTTCAGAAATATTAGATGAAAATCATATTGTATTATTATCTGACGAAACAGTTGTACCTAAATATGACGATGAAATATCAGACAATAAAACAATCAGAATATTTAAAAGCAACGGTGAAGAAGCAAATGTACAAAGTATGAATCAAAATGAAAATATAGAAGACGTGTTAGCTGAATATAACACAGTATCTGAAAAAATTGCTAAAGAAGAAGTTACTATACCACATGAAACTGAAGTTAAAGATTTATCAACTGGCGATGGCGAAAAAGTTGAAACTATAACACAAAAAGGTAAAGATGGTAAGAAAGAAATTTATTACAAAATCAAATTAGTTGAAGGTAATGAAGAAGAAAAAACACAAATAGCAGAGAAAGTTATAGAAGAGCCTGTAAATTGTATTAAAGAAATCAGAACAAAAAGAGTTCAACCAGTAGTTACTTCAAGAAGCAGCGATTCTGTTAATGATGACGACAATACGCCTGCACAAACAGAAAATCCAGATGGTTATACATGGTCTGGTAAAAAACTTACAAGAAGTGCCGGAGTTGTAAAGGCATCAGAATCACCATCAGGATACAGAGAAACATATTACAACTTATATATGGGTGGATGTTTAAGACTTTTAGGTCTTTCAAGTGATGGATATGGAGTTAGAAGCGATGGAGTTAAAACATATAATGGTTATGTTATGGTTGCATCTCCAAACTTAAGTAAATATCCATATAAGAGCTATGTTCCTACAACACTTGGAATGGGATATGTAGTTGATTTCTGTCCAGGTGGAAGTTTAGATATTGCAGTAACTTGGTAAAATTAAATAATAAAAAAAAAAAGACTGTTTGAAAGATGATTCAAACAGTTTTTTTTGTGGAAAATTTCTTTGTTGTTTGTTTTTTCAGGTTTATTAAATATTACAAACGTATTACAAAAATATTACATTTTTATGATTTGTACTTCAGATATTGAAATTACGTTGAACAAAATATAAAATTGCATAAGGAGGTGTAATTTTTCATGAAAGTAAAGAAAATGTTATCCATACTACTATTGATTGTTGTTTTTACAGTGTTTTCTATACCAAATAAAAGCTGTGCATATACTGATGCAAACAACAATGAATATTATATGGAGATAGACAAAACGGATGTAGCTACAAACGATATAGTTGAACTTACTTTAAGAATAAGAGTAAATGGGAAAATATATGGAACTCAGGGGAGAATTTCGTATGATTCAAACTTGACTTTTGTTGAAGTGGGTAGCACAAAGGACTGTATGATATTTTACAAAGATGAAGATAGTAATAAAGGACAAGTAGTTGCTAGAGATGATTTGAAAGCAATAGGATATAGTATTGCACAGGATAGCCAGTTTGATCCAGGAGAATATATAATTATTAAAGTAAAATTTAAAGTTACCGGATTAATTGGTGGAAATTATCTAATTAAATGGCAGGATTATAACAGTAATGGATATTTTGAGGTTGATTCAGTTGCTGTTACAAGAACAGATGTAAACAACCAAGGTGGTGGAAGTTCAAGCAATGATAAATCTGTAATTGATATAATTGATGAAGAAATAAATGGAAATGGTGGAAGCAGCCAAGGATCTGGTAGCGGAAATGGTTCGGATTCAGATTACTCATCAGATGATGAATACAGCGTTGATGGAGAATCTGGAAGCGGAAGTAAAAGTAGTAAAAAATCAGGATTACCAGCTACAGGAGATGGATTTAACGTTGTTATTTCAATAGTTGCGTTTATAGGTCTTGGTGTATGTGTATACATGAGAGCTAAAAAAATAGAGCATTAATAAAATGATGGGAGGTGTTTTTTTTGAGGAGAAAACTAGTTTTAGATATACTTATTTTATTTTTCATAGTTGTTTTCCTAGCTAGTATTACAAATTTTGCTTCAGCAACGAATGGACAAAATGAAGTTAATACAAACGGAAATAGCGTAGGTTCGAATAATACTGTAAATAATACCGTAAATAATAATACAACTACTGGAAACCAAAGTAGTCAAATTAATACAGCCACAGGCATGCTAGGTGATGTTGATGGTAGCGGTACTGTAAATGCATCAGATGCAGCTAGAATATTGATATATGCAGCTAATATGGGAGTTCGTTTTGAAGCGCCAACTCAGCAAATGCTTAATGTAGCTGATATAAATAAAGACGGTGTAATCAATGCATCAGATGCAGCTTTAGTTTTAATTTATGCTGCAAAAATGGGAGCATCTACCACTGGTGAAGTAACATGGGATGAAGTGTTAAATGAGGTGTAAATTTTATTTAAAATAAAATACGAAAGAGGTTTTGATATGAAGAGTAAATTAAAAGTTTTATTAACAATATTGTCAATAGTTGTAATGACGTTTATGTATAGTATTGTATCGTATGCTGATGAGCTTACGACAACAGATAGCGAAGAAAAAGTTGCTAATTTATCAATTGGTACAGTTGAAATAGAGGATATAAAAGATAATAAAGAAGTAAAGGTTCCTGTAAAAATCGAAAACATTGAATCTTTATGTAGTGGAACTATAGTTATAGATTGTGGTGGTCTTGAATTTGTAGGTTTAGAGGATAAAAACGATAAATTTACAATTGAAGGTGCTCAAAATCAAGATGATGGAAAAGTTACTGTAAGTTTTAGTGGTTCTAAAGGTGTTAATGGAGACATCGATTTGTTCTCTATAAAATTTAAAATGCCTGAAGAAGTTGAAAATGATAAAAGCTTTGTACTAATTATTGACGAAGCTACAAGTTTGGCAACTGTTCAAACTGCATCAGTTAAGTACACAGTAACAAGTGGTGAAGTTAAGGTAAAAAAAGGAAATGCAAGTAAATTTAACAAATCATTAATTTTAGCAATTGTACTTGGAGCTGCTGCTTTGTTGTTATTTATTATTATGATAAAAGTGGCTTTTAGCAAGAAAACTAGTGGAGCTAAAAAATCAATAATTGTAATAATACTTTTATTAATGACTGTTGCTGCAGGTATAGCTTGCTATAAAATTGTGAAAGAAGAAGTTGTAATAAGTACAAAAACTACAATGGATGAAAATGAAGCATCAATAATAGCAAAATATAGATATGAAACATTGCTAAATATTGCTGATGGAAGTTATTTAGACTTTGAAAAAGACGGAGATGGCTTCAAAATATATGAATTTGATGGTAGCAATTATGCAAAAATAGAAAATTATAGTGAGTCTGTTGAAAAAGCAGTAACTAATGAGTTTAAAAGTGACTTCTTAAAAGTTTGTGGAATTATAGAGAAAAATGGTAGCCAATATATGAAACTTGAAAACATCGGTAGAGATAAAGATGTATCATATGTTAACAGTTCAATAAAAGCTTTAGAATTTTCAGATAATGAGATAAAAGCAGAAGTATCAAGTGTGTATAGTAACTATGCTGAAAATAAGACAAACACTTTAAAACAAAGTTTTGTTTTGAAAAAATCAGGGGATGATTGGAAAGCTAGTGAATTCACATTACCATACTAGTGAGGTGATAATATGAAAAAAAAATACAAGAGAGTTGTAGCAACGTTTTTAGTTATAATTATATGTCTATCATGTTTGTCTTTTTTTAATACAAGTAAAGCTGCACAAATAAATGATACATTAACATTTCAAAACAAACCATCAGCAAGTGAGATAGTAAGTCTGTATAAGAAAAAGGGATTAAATGTTACTTCGGCCACGATAAATTCGTGTGTGAAGGAATATAGATATAGTTATACAGTGGAAACGACAGGATATGTGGAAGTTGAAGAAAAAATCCCAAGAACGCCTATGAAAGAGTTAAAGGATGAAATGAGAGTTGCAAGAGAAAAGGCTGAGAAGATTACTAAAGAGGGGAAATATAATGGATATAAAGTCAAAAGCGCTGTCTGGACAAGTAATTTTGAAGTAAAGGTAATATATTATAAACCTAAAAAATACACTACAAATAGAGTTTCAGAATGGACAACAAGTAGCTTTAACTCTATAGCAACATCATCTAGCAAACCAAAATTAAAAGTTACTGAAACTCGTTATAAATGTTCATTTACTGTATACACAAGTGATTCAAATCCTTCAGTGACACCTTCGCAAGGAGAAAAATCAAATCCTTCTACTAATCCAACAGACAAACCATCACAGGAACCTTCAAACAATCAAGATAAAGGTGGAGTAGTTGTTGATAATCAAAATGATAAAAAGCAAACGGAAACGTTAGATAATGGTACAGCATTAAAAAATGCGATTGATTTCGTAAATCAAGTATTTGATATTAAAGAGGCAAACAAAAATAATCAAGCTGTAAAAGATTTAGTAAACAAAACAAAAACTGCAACTGACATAGTTGCTTCTGAACTTACAAATCTAAATTCGTATAACACATTGAGTATTTCTGAATTTACAAAACAAGCTTATAAAAGAGCTCTTGGAAGAGAAGCAACAGATGAAGAAGTAAGCAATGTAGAAGAAGATAAACTTACATTTTCAGATGTAATATCAACTGTTGTTGGAAGCGATGAGTTTAAAGAAGTTTGCAAAAAATATGAATTAGAAGTTGGATCATATACTCCTGTTAAGTTTAATCAAAATACTACACAAGAAAAAGCTGCTCTGTTTGTAAAGAGCGAATTTTCAATAATAATGGGAAGAGAGCCTTCAGATACTGAATTAAATGTAATTGTAGATAATTTAGTAAATGGAAAAATAACTGCTTCAGTTGTAATTGCATCAATATTTGAAGCAAGTGAATTTAAAAATAAAGGTCTAGATGATGCTCAATTTGCTAATGTGCTTGCAAGAGCAACAATAGGTAGAGATTTAACAGATAAAGAAAAATCTGGATATGTGGAAAGATTATCAACAGGATTTACACGTAATGAGTTAATACAAGAGCTATTAAGACATAGTGCATTTGTTTCACTATGTGAGAGTTATGGATTATCAACAGGAAGTTATAGTCCAAAGGATATTGTTCCGACAACTGAAGCCGCTGATAAATTTAATACAAAAGTAAGTAAATCAATTCTTGGAGAAAATGCAAATGTAATACAAACATTATCTGGTTATTTAACTTCTGGAAAGTATTCAGCTGGTGATTTTGTAAAGTTATATGTAGAGAGCACAAATTTTGCAGATAGAATTCAAAAAGAAAATATGACTGATAATGATTATGTCAAAGCTTTGTTCCAGGCAACTGTACAAAGAGACCCAACATCAGAAGAGCTATCTGAATATTTGAATGATATAAAGCAAAACGATAAGAGCGCTATTTTAACGAAATTGCTTAATTTAAATGAATTTGCTTCGGTTTGTAATAGGTATTATTTGCCAGTTAGAAGTTATTCTCCATCTTCAAGCAATGCTCCAAAGAGCGAAACTCTAGAAGCAAAAGCTGGTGGTGCTACTATTATAAAGATTAAGAATACTGATACAACAGGAAAAATAACTGAGACTGTGCAATCAGTTAAGTTTGATACAAGTACTGGAATTAAGGGAGATGTGAACGGTGATGAAGCTGTTAATGCATCAGATGCTTCTTTAGTTTTAATGTATGCAGCAGTTATGGGGGTTAACTTCGTTCAACCAACCCAAGAAGAGCTAAATTGTGCAGATATAAATGGAGATGGTGCAATAAATGCATCAGATGCAGCTCTTATCTTAATATATGCAGCTAATTACGGTGCAACAGGTAGTACAGATTGGAATGAGGTATTGAATAGGTAGATTGATAAGGAGCAAGCTTATGAAATTGCTTGTTCCTTATTAGAATATGAAATTATAAAAATTAAAGGAGGCAAAAATGAAAAATTTAATTAAAAGGATTTTTTCAATTTTATTGATAGCAATAATGTGTTTGCAAGTAATGTCGATTTTTAATGTAAGCAAAGCTGCAGATGATCAAGTATATACGGTAACTAATCATGGTTATTATTGGGGTAGTATCTATAAGAATTTGGAATTTGACGATGCTAAAGAAACAAAAACACTAGATGATATGGTATGGTCGAGATTTACAAATAATATTGATAAGTATATATCTAGTAATGCGGTACCACGTACTGCTAACAGAAACAATGTAGAGCGAGTTTCTGTACAATTTAGCAAATATGAGAATACGTATAGACATAAGTATAAAATTAAATCAGAAAAAACAAGTATTGAAAGAACAACACAGCAATGTAAGAGCAAAGAACAGGCAACAAGTGTTTATAATACATGGATGAGAAGTGAGAAAGTATCAGTTGGAGGAAAATTCTATACTACTGAATCTGATCCTGTAATGTCATACAATACAGGATTAGCAAAATGGTGTGTTACTGTTACATATTATAAAAAAACTACAACGTATAGTAGATGGAAAAATATATATTCTGCCAGTAAGGATTTCAGATCCCTTGTAGGAGAGGAAGTTTATTCGAGAGTTGCAGATTATAGTATGGAAGGATTTGTTAGGGCATATTACCCTGTAACAATAAAATTTAAGATAAAGGGAAGTGACGACTCTCAAAACCCAACACCAGATCCAACACCAAACCCAACACCAGATCCAACACCAGATCCAGGTAATCAACCTGTTGATTCAAATCCAGGAGATAAACCTACAGAAACTATAGATAATGGATCAGCACTTCAAAATGCAATAGCATTTGTAAATCAAGTTTATAACATAAATGAGGCAAATCAATATAATCAAGCTGTTAAAGATTTAGTAAATAAAACTAAAACTGCTTCTGATATTGCAGCTTCAGAGCTTACAAATGTATATATGTACAATCCAGTAAGTGTTTCTGAGTTTGCAAAATCAGCTTTTAAAAGAGCTCTTGCAAGAGAAATATCAGAAGAAGAGCTAAAAGATATTACAGATAGAAATTTATCATATGCTGATATAATTTCAATAGTACTTTCTAATGATGAGTTTAAAGCAATTTGTGATAAATATGGATTAGAAAAAGGATCATATACAGCTACTAAGTTTAATCAAAATACAACAGAAGAGAAAGCAAATAATTTCATTAAGAAAGAATATCAAGCTGCACTTGAAAGAAATCCTTCAGATGAAGAATTAAAGGCTATATCTGAGAGATTGGTAAATGGAACAAGTAATGCTTCTATGGTAGTTTCTGCAATATTTGAGTCAAGTGAATTTAAGAATAAAGCTATGGATGATGCACAATTCGTAAATACTTTGGCAAAAACAACTATAGGAAAGACTTTAGATGAGAAAACTGTATCTAGTTATACTGAACGCTTGTCAAGTGGAACAACACGTAATGAATTGGTTCAAGAGCTTTTAAGACATACGAGTTTTCAAATTTTAGCTAAGGAATATGGTTTATCTCTTGGAAGTTATAGTCCAAGAGCAATAACTACAACAAATGATTTAGCTAGTAAATTTGCACAAAATGTAAGTAAATCAATATTAGGTGAAAATGCAAATGCAGTAGAAAGCAATACAACTTCATTAGTAACAGGGGAAAAGAAAGCTGGAGATTTCATAAAGATGTATGTTGAAGGAGATAACTTTAAAGATAGAATTAGTAAAGAAAACATGTCAGATAATGATTGCGTAAATGCTATATTTAAGGCTACATTGCAAAGAAGTGCTACGTCAGATGAATTATCACAATATGCACAAGAAATGAAATCAAATGGAAAAGTGGCTATGCTCCAAAAATTAGTAAATACTAAAGAATTTGCAACATTATGTAACAAATATTACTTAGCTGTAAAGCAATATAATTTTAATTCAACAGAAAACGAAAATGCAGAGAAGAAGGAAGAATTTTCATACGGAGCTGTACTAACAAAGAAACCAGTAAAGGATGCTAAAGGTAATACAACATACCAAATAGAATCAGTTAAATTTGATACTACCAGAGGTGTTAAAGGTGATGTAAATGGTGATGGTGTGGCAAATGCATCAGATGCAACATTAATTTTAATGTATACAGCAGCAGTAGGAAGTAAAGCAGAGTTTACACCTCCATTAACGGATGAATTAAAATATGCGGATGTAAATGAAGATGGTACAATAAACGCCTCAGATGCTGCTCTTATTTTGGTATATTCTGCTAGGATTGGAGCTGGTAATAATATAACCTGGAATGATGTATTAAATAAATAGTGCAATTGGATTAAAATTCATAAAAACTATCGTTCTAATAAAATCCTCATGCGAATAGAATTAATCAAAACTATTCGTATGGGGGTTTTTGCATGAGAGGAATTTCAATAGAAGAGCGTGCAACGCAGCTTGCACATTATATTATAGATTCAAAAGATACTGTAAGAGGAACAGCTGCTAAATACGGAGTTAGCAAGTCTACAGTCCATAAAGATGTATCAGAAAGACTGCTAAAGATTAATCCTATCTTAGCTGGAGAAGTAAGGGCTATATTAGATGAAAATAAAGCAGAAAGGCATATTAGAGGGGGGTTGGCTACTAAGTTAAAATACAGTAAGCAGAAAAATAATTAAGCTGAAAATAACCAAAAATCCAATAAAATTTTATAGCAACAAGTATAGATATTATGGTAATTATATGATATAATGGCACAGATAGTTATAAAAGAGCATTTTTAGAAATAAATAATATGCTAAATGTGGAAAGGGATGGAATAGTAAGATGAAAAAGCCAGAAATATTGGCTCCAGTTGGATCTTTTGAGAAAGCAAAGACAGCGTTTTTATATGGAGCAGATGCTGTATATGCAGGAACATCATCATTATCTTTAAGAACAAGAGCTGAAATGGATGATGAATTGCTTGCTAAAACAATAGAATATGCACACAGCATTGGAAAGAAAGTATATACCACTATAAATATTTATGCGTGGGACGATAGTTATGATGAGGTAAGGAAACAAGCAAGAATGTTGCAAAAGCTAAAAGTTGATGCAATTATTTTAGCAGATGGCGGCGTATTAGATGTTGTTAAAGAAGAGGCTCCGGATGTAGAAATACATATTAGTACACAAGCCAATATTGTAAGTGGCCATACAGCCAATTTTTGGTATAAAAATGGAGCAAAACGTGTTATTCTTGCAAGAGAATTAAATAAAGAGCAAATTAGAGAGCTTATAAGAATTACACCAGATGACCTTGAAACAGAGATATTTGTTCATGGGGCTATTTGTTTTGGATATTCTGGAAGATGTTTCTTAAGTGATTTCTTGGCTGGAAGAAGTGCTAATTTAGGTGATTGTGCGCAAAGTTGCAGATGGGCATACAACGTGTATGTAGAAGAGCACAATAATCCTGGTAATTTGATGCCTGTTGAATACGATGATAAAGGTACATATATTTTTTCATCAAAAGATTTATGCTTAATAAAGGAGATACCTGATATAGTTGGACTAGGTGTCGACAGTTTAAAGATTGAAGGTAGACTTAAAACTGAATATTATTTAGCTTCAGTAGTTAATACATATAGAAATGCTTTAGATGATTATATGAAGGATCCCGAGCATTATGACTATAAAAAATATCTTGATGAATTGGACAAAGTTAAAACTAGAGGTTTAACAACATTTTATTTTAATGACAGAAATAATAAAGATTTTCAAGAATATGAAGGAAAACAGTATAATCCTAACTATGAATATGGTGGTAAGATTACTGATTCTTCATCTGAAAAGATTATAGTTGAAATAAAGAATAAACTATCTGTAGGTGATACAATGGAAATTCTAATTCCTGGTAAATTAGAGCCATTCGTATTTAAAATTGATGCTTTATGGGATACTGAAACAGATGAACAGATTCAATTTGTTAACCCTGGAAAAGCCGGTCAAAGTGTTAAAATGGTAATACCTACAAATGTCGAAAATGGGTGGATTTTACGTAGAAAGAAATAGTTAAATTTCTTGACAAAGATATTCCAATTAGATAAAATATTTTTGGGAATTACTAATGAAAAGGAGTTAAGATATGAATTTAATTGACGAAAATGTTGAGAGAGAATCCGAAGAAAAACAAAAAAAATTAACTAAAATAATCATAATTACTATAGCAGTTTTAATTGGCATAGTTGCTATAATTCTTATATATTCAAGTGTTAAAAAGAAGAATACATTAACACTTTCAATTAATGGGGCTGATACAAAGTTTTCGCAAGATTTATTCTTAATGCAAGATAAAAAGAATGTTTATGTTTCAGACAAAGGTCAAATTTATATTTCAGTTAAAAAACTTGCAAGTATGCTTGGCGTAGGCTTTTATAATGATGAGCAAAAGGTTCATGGTGAAGATACAACAAAATGTCACGTAAAAACTGAAAATGAATATACATCATTTATATCGGGCTCAAATACGATGTATAAAACTATTAATAATAAAGCAGATGAAGATGATGAGAATTCTGAAAATAAAAACAGCAAGAAAAGTAATAGTAGTAGCAATAATAAAGATAATAAAGATGAAACAAAAGATATTGAGAAGAATGATTTCGATTATGAGTACTTCACAGTGGAAGACGGTGTAAGGCTAGTAGATAATGAAATATATGCAAGTGCGGATGCTATTGAGCTTGGATTTAATGTAATTGTCTCATACAATCAAAAGAATAAGGCTGTTTCTATTTACACGTTGGATGCATTGCAAAAAACTGCATCAAGCATAGTTCCTACTGCAGTCAATGATGAAACTTTAAGTTATAACAACAAAAAGTTACTTAAATATGGTTTTGTTCTTATTAAAAACAGTGCAGATGATTATGGAATAGCAAATTACAATAATTATCAAGAAGGTAATTATGTTTTAAGTTGTAAATATTCAGACATATACTTTGTAGAAAGCTATAGTTGCCTTATTGTAACAACTTCTGATGATGAAAAGCAAGGTGTTTTAAAATTTGAATTGAATGGAAGTGGAAATGTAAAGACTGTAATAGAGCCTAAATATTCTAGTATTCAGCAATTAGGTGATGATGGAACACTTTACATTATTAAAGAAAATGAAAGATATGGTATCGTAAAAATATCAGAAAAAGATTCAGAAATAAAATCTGAAACTATTCTTAAACCTGAGTATCAATATGTTGGAATTGAAGATGATTCTAAGTATGAGTATATGGATTCTAAATTTATTATAGATGATAAATATATTCCAATAAAAAGAGATAATAAGTGGGGAATTGTTTCCTCAGAGGGTAGAATGCTTATAGTTCCTCAATATGATTATATAGGTTGCGCTTTAGCAGAGAGTGGAAACCCTGTAATATACTTACCAGATTTAACTGCTGGAGATGGAGTTGTATTTGGTAATAATATACAAAACATAGATCCAGTTACAAATCAACCAGTAACAACAAGTAATGACGAAAAAAATATAAAATACTATATAGTAAGTTTAAAAAATAGCGAAAAGATTGGTATGGAATCAGATGAGATATATTCTGTTTCTGAGAATGAAGAAAAGAAATATTTTATGAAGGTTAAACTTTCTAATGGAGATCCATATAGGTTTAATGTATATACAATGTATGGTGATAGTACTAAAAAAAGCAAGAGCAGTAGTGAAAATAAAACACAGCAAAACGGAAATACAACGTCAGATGGAAATTCAACAAATAATACAAACACAGCGAACAACATGCAAACCAATTCTACAAATGTTGTAAATACAGTAAATTCTAATGTTCAGGCAAATAATGATTAAATAATGTTAATTAAAGAGGTGTATTTTGATATTAGTACATCTCTTTTAAAATTTTTCTTGAATTTGTTATGTACTTAATATATTATATATGTAGACAAATGAAGGGAGTGTAATGCATGGATAATTTAGGTATAAATTTGAAGTATTCAGGAATATCAAATAGTGAAATAAATGCTTACGCGGATAAGGTTAAAAAGATACATAAAGAGCTAAATAAAAATGTAGATAATATAAATAATTACACGGGATGGATAGATTGGCCAATAAATTATGATACAAAAGAATTTGAAAAAATCAAAAAAATTGCAAAAAAAGTAAGAGCAGATTCTGATGTGCTTGTTGTAATTGGAATTGGTGGCTCCTATCTTGGAGCAAGGGCTGTAATAGATGCTTTATCAAATAAATTTGAGAAGAAAAGCACGGAAATTTTATATGTAGGTAATAATTTAAATCCTACATATATCAATGAAATAATTGATTATATATCTGATAAAGATGTTTCAATAAATGTAATATCAAAATCTGGAAAAACCACAGAGCCTGCAATTGCATTTAGAATTTTTAGAAATTTGTTAGAAAATAAATATGGCGTTGATGAGGCAAGAAAACGTATTTTTGTAACTACAACAAGAAGAAAAGGGGCTCTATATAGAATTGCAATGCAAGAAAAATACGTAAAGCTTTCAATACCAGAGAATATAGGTGGTAGGTATTCAGTACTTACAGCTGTTGGTTTATTACCTATTGCGGTTGCTGGGTTTAATATAGATGATATAATGGCAGGAGCTAAGAGCGCCGCAGAAGCATATAATAATGATAATTTAAAATATAATGATTGTTATAAATATGCCGTAGCAAGAAACATATTATATGACAATGAAAAGAATATTGAGATTCTTGCATCATATGAGCCAAAACTATTTTATTTTTCAGAGTGGTGGAAACAATTATTTGGAGAGAGCGAAGGAAAAAATCATATTGGAATCTTTCCAGCTTCTGTAACATATACAACAGATCTTCACTCATTAGGTCAGTATGTTCAAGAAGGCAGACGAAATTTATTTGAAACAGTAATAAATATAGAGCATTCAGGCTCTGATATTGTTATAGGATATGATGATGAAAATTTAGATGAGTTAAACTACATAGCAGGTAAGAAGTTATCATATGTTAATAAAAAAGCAATGGAAGGTACCATTCTAGCACATGTGGATGGTGATGTTCCAAATATAATTATTAATGCAGACCATTTAGATGAAATAGTTATAGGTCAGCTAATATATTTCTTCGAAAAAGCTTGTGCTATGTCTGGGATGTTATTTGATATAAATCCATTTGATCAGCCAGGCGTTGAGAAATATAAAACAAATATGTATGATTTGCTTGGAAAAAATAAATAAACATAGTAATTTAAGGAGTAAATATGAGAACAATTAGAAACATTATATTGGTAATAATATTTTTAGCAGCAATTGCATTTTGCTTATATATAGCTACAAATTACCAAAAAACTGGTTATGAAGATAAGATAAATCTTGTAATAAATTATAAAAATGTAACGTCCAAAATGAAGGGCAAAGTAATATTGAAGGATGGAGAAGTATATTTATCAACAAAAGATATTGAAAACTATTATGACAAGAATTTATATTTAGATGAAAAATACAATTATATAGTAGCAGCTGACAATAGTAATATCGCATGTTTTGATATAAATAATAATTCATTAGATATAAATGGAAATGTAACAAATGATATAAAGATTATTAAAGAAGATGATTTATACTATGTTCCGATTTCAAAACTTAATAGTGTGTATAACATTAATGTAAGCTACAAGGATAAGACAAACACTGTTTTAATAGAATCATTAGGTGATGAGTGTACAGTGGCTGATATTAACAGTGCTACTAGTGTAAGAAGTAAAGCTACACTGTTATCAAAAAAATTAGAAAAAATAGATGCTGGAGCTAAAGTTTATGTATGTGATTCTGATAACCAGTCAGCTTCAAGTAGTGAGTATAGTAAAAGTGGTGTTATGGGAAAAATTAATGGGTTCGTTAGCAATCAAGAAAATAAAGTAGCAAAGAATTGGACCTATATTAGAACCGAAAATGGTACTCTTGGATATATTAAGAATAGCGATTTAGTTAATACAAGAAAAGAAAGAGAAAAAGAAAAGGTTGAAACTAAGAAAGTTAGCTTAGTTTGGGAGTATTTCCATGAAAAATATGGAAAAGCTCCAAAGAAAAGTCAAAGTGATTATCGAGAAGGATTTAATGTTGTATCACCTACATTCTTTTTTATGGAAGGAACTACGGTTAAGGAAAATGTTGGTACAGCTGGGGAAAACTATATAAAATGGGCAAAGTCGAACAACTGTGAAGTATGGGCGAGAGTGGCAAATAATAACGAATCTTCAGACATAGTGAAAAATTTTTCTGAATGGATTAATGATTACAAAAAAAGAGAAGATGTAATTAAACAAATTGCTGCATATGCCAAAAAATATGACTTAGATGGAATAAATATTGATTTTGAGAATATGTACAAAAGTGATAAAGATGCTTTCTCAAGATTTATAATAGAGCTAAAGCCAAGACTTGCAAGTTTAAATGTTAAGCTTTCTGTTGATGTTACAGAGCCAGATGGTTCAGATAACTGGTCTTTATGTTATGATAGAAATACGATAGGAAGATATGCGGATTACGTAGTATTTATGGCATACGATCAAAACACAAAAGGCTCTAAAAAACAAGGTAGTGTTGCTTCATTAGATTGGGTTGAGAAAAACATAAAGAAATTTATAAACAATGAAAAAGTTGATCCAAATAAGATTATAGTTGCAATACCTTTTTATACAAGGCTTTGGAAGGTTAATAGTGATGGAACTACTGCAGATGCATATAATGTTGCTATGAAAGATGAAGAAAAGTATGTAAAGAAGGCTTCACACAAGGAATGGCTAGAATATGCTAAGCAAAACTATATAGAATATGATGAAGCAGGATATACATACAAAATGTGGATGGAAGATGCGGATTCTATAGGCTGTAAACTAGATTTGATTAATAAATACAATTTAGCTGGTGCAGCATATTGGCAAAAAGGCAACGAAGACGATGCAATTTGGCAAACTATTAAAGAAAAATTGTTTTAAAAATAAAGACACCTACATATACTTATGGTAGGTGTTTTTTTATGATATTTGTATATTATATTGATTTTGATGACGGTATACAGCAAAAATTCTTTTATAAATTATATAGTAAATTTTTTATAAAGTGTAAGGAAATAGAAATAGATGAAAATAAAAGAGCGTTATTATTAAATAGAGCTAAGATAGATAAGAGAGCAGTGGAAAAAATATACAAATTTATACCAATATTAAAAAGCAAAATAGTACTGTCAAAAAGTATAAATCAAGTTTTTAAATTCGATAAAAATTTATATTTTGATGGAAAACTAATACTTAAGAATATGCTTATAAAGTTACTCGAATATATTGAAAACATTGTAGCGTGTGATTTTCGTAAAGAATACATACATGTTGCTATGGATAACGACCAAAACATGGAGTATATATATGGCTTAGGATACATGTTTAAAAACATAAATATTGTAACTCAAAAAATAAGAAAATTAGACAGGCTTGATAAAAAATTACAGAAAGATGATAACCTTATTTTTTCAATTTCTAATAATAAAAAAAAATCATTAAAAGATGCTAAGATAATTGTAAACTTTGATTATGACAATACTTTTTTTGACAGGTACTGCATTAATAGAAATTGCATAATTATTAATTTGAGCTCAAATAGCTTAATTATGAAGAATAGCTTTCACGGTGTGGTCATAGAGGGAATAGGGATAAAATATGAGAAAAGAGATGTAGATACGTTAATAAATAAAGAGAAATATGATGATACTACTATTTATGAGAGCTATATGTGTAATATGGATTATAATAGCATTCAAAGTATGATAAACGAAGATAAATGCTATATTAAAGCTGTTTTTGGGCAAGAGCGAGAAATTAGCGATAAGGAGCTCAAAAATAATTATACAAAAAGTTCAATAAAGCTTGACAAAATTAAAAAAAAGGATTAAGATATCTTGGATTTTAGGATGAGAAAAAATACAAAAAGACAAAGAAAGGATGATTGCATATGGAAGAAAGTAAGGCAGTTATACTAACCCAAGAAGGTTTTGAAAATTTAGAAAAAGAATTAGAATATTTAAAAACAGAAAAAAGAGCAGAAATATCAGAGCGTATAAAAATTGCATTAGGATTTGGTGATTTATCAGAGAATTCAGAGTATGATGAAGCTAAGAATGCTCAAGCAGAAAATGAGAATATGATAAATGAATTAGAAAACAAAATCAGATATGCAAAGATAATAGATGAATCTGAAATTGATACAAAGACTGTTCAAATTGGAAATACAGTAAAATTATTAGATATTGAGTTTGATGAAGAAATCACATATACAATAGTTGGATCAACAGAAGTTGATTTAGAGCAAAACAGAATATCTAATGAGTCACCAATAGGTAAAGCATTATTAGGTGCTAAAAAGAACCAAACAGTTGATGTAGAGGCTCCTGCAGGAGTTGTTAAATATAAAATTTTATCAATTACAAAATAAAAATTATGGGGACGGAGGAAAAAATTTTCTCCGTCCCTAAAATTTCCTCTGTCTTTCTTAAAAAAACTTGAAATTTCGCTTAAAATTTGATATAATGGATGACATAATAGTTTAATTGGGGGTTTTATGAAAAGAATTCTAAAAAATGTGCTTTTTATAGCTATTTTTGCTCTTATAGGAATTTTCATAATGAACAGTTTATATAAGAAAACAGGATATGGTTACTTTAAAAAGACACTTTCGATTGCAGGAATAACTCATTTCACCCGTGATAACAAAGTAAAGTGTTCTAGTATGAACAGTTATAAAATAGAAAATAGTGAATATAACAATGCAGCATTTTATAAAAATGTTAAACTTAAGAAAAATACACCATACAGGGTAAGCTGTATGATAAAAACTGAGAATGTAGATGTATTAGATGAAACATATAAAAATAGTGGTGCAAAAATAAGTATATTGGATTCTGAAGAGGAATCAGAGTGTGTTGTTGGAACAAGTGATTGGAAGAAAGTTGAATTATCATTTAATTCTAAGCAAAACGATGAATTAAAAATTGCATTTATGCTTGGTGGAAATTCAAATAATGGTAATGTTAAGGGATCTGCATGGTTTTCTGATATGCAACTTGAGGAAGGCTCTGTAGAGGAAGATAATAAATGGAATTTTGCATGTTTTATACTTAAAGATACAGATGTTACAATTTCTGAAAACAGGTACCAATATCAAATGTCAGAAGATGATGTTAAACAAATAAATAATTGTATGGAAAGATTTCAAAATACTTTGTCAGATATGAGTGATGGTAAAATTGAAGTAGCATACCAAGTATTTGACTTAAATGAAACCGTAGACAAGTTATCATACGATGAGAATAATGGATATTATATCGATCCAAGTGATATTTCAAATGTAATTGATAAGTATACTGAAGGAAAAAAATTTGATCATATTTTTGTATGTACTAGATTGAATGACGAATATACAAGTATACCAGTTAAAGATTGGATTGGTTTAGGAAGTATGGAATATGGAGATGTAGGATTTTCGAATATTAGAATGCCTTCGTCTAAATCATCTAACATATATGTATATGATGAAAATAGCAACGTATTTCCAGAGGAAGTATTTGTCCACGAATTCTTACATTCGTTAGAGAAAAACGCTGTTAAATATGGATTTAATGTACCTGCACTTCATAGCAATGAAAATTATGGGTACAAAAAGCAAGCTTCTATTGGTTTATATAATTGGTATAAAGATTATATGAATTCCAATATAAGTGATGAGAAATTGGGCCTTGATACTCAAATATATAAATTAAAGCCTATAAAGGATGAAAATTTCTGCAAATACAAAATTGCAGATGATTTTGAAGATGTAACGAATATAATCGAGAGAATAAAATTAGTTGCAAAACAATAAACAATAATATCTAAGCTGAAAGGAAATATAAATGAAATTATCAGATTTTAACTATGATTTACCAAAAGAGCTTATTGCTCAAACACCAATAGAAAAACGTGATGAGGCAAGGCTTATGGTACTAGACAAAGAAAATAAAACAGTAGAGCATAAGGTCTTTAAAGATATTTTGGATTATTTAAAACCAGGAGATTGTTTGGTTAGGAATAATACCAAAGTAATCCCTGCAAGATTATACGGAGTAAAAGAAGTAACTGGAGCTAACGTTGAGTTTTTACTTTTAAAAAGGCTTGAAGGCGATGAGTGGGAAGTTATGGTAAGACCAGGAAAAAAATTGATGCCAGGTGCAAGGGTTAGTTTTGGGAATGGATTATTAAAAGCTGAAATCATAGATAAAATGGAAGGTGGAAATAGAAAGGTAAAATTCGAATATGATGGAATTTTCAATGAAATTTTAGATCAAATTGGTTTGATGCCACTTCCACCATACATAAAGGAAAAGCTAGAAAAGAAAGAGATGTACCAAACCGTATATGCAAAATATGATGGATCAGCTGCAGCACCAACTGCAGGATTACATTTTACAGAAGATTTACTAGATCGAATAAAGAATAAAGGTGTAGAAATTGCAAATGTTACATTGCATGTAGGAATAGGTACATTTAGACCTGTAAAAGAGGAAAATATAGAAGATCATGATATGCATACAGAGCATTATTATATAAAACAAGAAGATGCTGATAAAATAAACAATACAAGAAAAAATGGTGGAAGAATAATTGCTGTAGGAACAACTTCATGCAGAGTTTTAGAATCTGTTGCAGATGAAAATGGAATGGTAAGAGCAGTTGAAGGTGATACCAATATATACATATATCCAGGTTATAAATTCAAATGCATGGATGCATTGATAACAAATTTCCATTTGCCAGAATCAACACTAGTTATGCTAGTGTCAGCTTTTGCTGGAAGAGAGTTTGTATTAGATAGTTATAAGAAAGCTGTTGAAGAAAAATATAGATTTTTTAGTTTTGGAGATGCAATGTATATTGGTGCCGGTCTTGAAAAATAGGGACGGACTCATTTTTAAAGCAAATATAAAAAAGCAGACATTAAAATGTAATAAGAAAAACAAGAAAGGAAACGCATATGGCAAAAGAAGCGATTACATATGAATTATTGCATATAGATAAAAATTCAGGTGCAAGGCGAGGCGTTATTCATACACCACATGGAGACATTCAAACCCCAGTATTTATGCCAGTTGGAACGCAAGCTACTGTAAAGTCGATGACACCTGATGAACTCAAAGATTGGATAGATGCTAAAATTATTTTATCAAATACATATCACTTATATCTAAGACCAGGAAGTAAGCTTGTTAGAGAAGCTGGCGGTCTTCATAAATTTATGAATTGGGATAGAGCTATTTTAACAGATAGTGGTGGATTTCAAGTATTTAGTTTAGGTGACTTGCGAACTATTACGGAGGATGGAGTCGAATTTAAATCTCATTTAGACGGAAGTAAACATTTTTTCTCACCAGAAAGCGTAATGGAAATTGAGGAAGATTTAGGTGCGGATATAATTATGGCATTTGACGAGTGTGTTGAATACCCAGCAACTTATGAGTACACTAAACAATCGATGGAAAGAACAACAAGATGGGCTAAAAGATGTAAAGAAGCTCATAAAAATACAGCAAATCAAGGATTATTTGGAATTATTCAAGGTGGATTTTACAAGGATTTAAGAGATAAAAGCCTTGAAGATCTTGTGGCATTAGACTTACCAGGATATGCAATAGGAGGCATAAGTGTAGGAGAGCCTAAAGAAAAATTTTTAGATATATTGCAATACATTGCACCAAAGATGCCTGCTGATAAGCCAAGATATTTAATGGGAGTAGGAACACCAGATTACTTAATAGAAGCGGCTCTTAGCGGAATAGATATGTGCGACTGTGTTTTGCCAACAAGAATTGCAAGAAATGGAACAGCTTTAACTTGGACAGGAAAAGTTGTTGTAAGAAATGCAACATACGAGAAGGATTGGGGTCCACTTGATCCAGATTGTGATTGTTATACATGTAAAAACTATACTAGAGCATACTTAAGACATTTAGTAAAAACTAAAGAAATTCTCGGAGATAGACTCTTATCAATTCATAATCTTTACTTTTTATCAAAACTAATGGAAAGAGTAAGATTAGAGATAGAAAATGATAATTTAATCAATTTTAGAAACGAGTTTTATAGCAAATATGGCTATGAGAATTAATGTAATGATATAGAAAAGATTTTTTCTTAGAAAGGATGTAAAAATGACTTTAGTTGACGAAAATGAATTAATATATGAGCAAGAAAAAAGAAGAAAGATTTTTAGTTTCTTAATAAAGGCAATAGTAATACTTGTGGTAATTTGCATAGTACTAGTAATATGCAGAAATGTTGTAAAAGCAAAAACGCTAAAGTGTTATGTTGATGATAAGAAGATAGAAAAAATTAGTGATGATTTTTTACTAAAAGATGATAAAGGAAGAGTTCTTGTTGAAAATGGTAATGTATATGTTTCAATTAGACAATTATCAACTCTTTTGAATCGACAATTCTATAATAGTGAATATAAGAAAAAGGGTGAAGATAAAACAAAATGTCAAATAAAGGTTGATAATATTTATACTTCGTTTATTGCAAATTCAAATAAAGTGTACAAAGCAATTGAGTTAAATGAAGATGAGACAAAAGATGCAAAGAAACAAAAAAGCACGAGCGAGGATGGATTTGAGGAAATTGAAGAGGCTCCAAAAGTTGATTTTGAGTATTTTACAATAGGTGATAGTATAAGATTAGTAAATAACGAGTTATATGGAAGTACTGAAGCAATAAATCTTGGTTTTGATGTTGCAATGTCATATAATCAAAAAAATAATACTTTGTCTATTTATAGCTTAGATCAATTAGAAAACAGGGCTAAAAAGCTAAGAGCTGATATGGTTAGTTCAAGTGAATATAATTACAGAAATAAAAGGCTTTTAAAGTATGGAATGGTTATAGTTAAAGATGCAGACGGAAATCTTGGCGTAGCTAGTTACACAGATGCAAATAAGGAAAGTTCGTATGTTGCAAGTTGTAAATATAGTGAAATAGAATTCAATGAGGGTACAAACACATTTTATGTTATAACTAGCAACGATAGCCAAAAAGGAATTTTGTACGTAAATACAAAAAATCAAGAAGTTGAGAAAAATATGAATACTCAATATGAAGATATAAAAGTTGCAACTAATGATTTCAACTATTTTATAGTTAAGCAATCATCTAAATATGGAGTTATTGATAATGAAGGTAAAATCGTGATTCCAATTCAGTTTGATGAAATAGGTGTTAAAGAAGAGAGCTATTCTGATTTAACGTGCAAATATATATTGAACAATAAATATGTTCCTGTAAAATCAAACGGTATGTGGGGATTATATAGCATAGATGGAAACAAGTTAATTGAGCCACAATATGCGGATATAGGTTGTAATTTAGCACAAAGCGGAGATTCAACAGTTATTGTGCCAGGATTGAAGGATGATATAACTGGTGTTGTATTCTTATATAATCGTGAAAAAGGATTCTATGGGGTTTATAATGCCGATACAGGTGAAAGAATTGCTGTATCATTAACTGAAGTATTTAAGAAAATTGAAAATGATGAAGAGAACTACTACGTAAATCATATTATAGATAGAGCAACTTCAAAAGTACATACATTGAATTTAAGAAAAGATATATAATTTGGGAGAGATGGTTTTTGATTGACTCAAAATTGAGCAAAAGAGAGCCATCTCTTATTGACATTTTATCAAAAAGGTATATAATATAAACATCAAAAACGTAAATGAGACAAAGTAGAATATCACTTTTTATCAGAGAGGACCTGCGGATTGCGCTGAAAGCTGGTCTTAAAAATATATTTGAAAAACTACCTCATTGTTGCCAATTAAAAGTTGGACGTATAGCTTGCGTTAAAAGTTTAATTAAGTAAAAAATAGGATGGAACCGTGCCATTTATAAGCACTCCTAAAGATTATTATGTAATAGTCTTTAGGAGTTTTTTGTATAATAAGCAAAAAACTCCAGAGACTAGAAGGAGGTTTTTATGATTAAAGTAGAATTAAAAGATGGCTCTATATTAGAAGTGGAGCAAGGTAGCAGTGTTTTAGATGTTGCTAAAAAAATTAGCGAAGGCTTAGCAAGAATGGCTACAGCTGGACGTGTTAACGGCGAAGTTGTAGATATCAGATATGAAATAAAAAAAGATTGCAAACTTGAAATCTTAACATTTGATAGTGATTTAGATGGAAAAAAAGCTTATTGGCACACAACATCACACATAATGGCTCAAGCAGTTAAAAGATTATTTCCAGAAACAAAACTTGCAATTGGACCAGCTATAGATGATGGATTTTATTATGATTTCGATGTGGAAAAGCATTTTAGCGATGAAGACAAAGAGAAAATTGAAGCTGAAATGAAGAAAATAATTAAAGAAGATTTACCAATCGAAAGATTTACACTTCCAAGAAGTGAAGCTTTAAAGTTAATGGCAGATGAACCATATAAAGTTGAATTAATAAATGATTTGCCAGAAGGAGAAGAAATATCTTTCTACAAACAAGGTGAATTTACTGATCTTTGTGCTGGACCACACTTAGCAAGTACAGGAAAAGTAAAATCAGTTAAACTTTTAGCTAATTCTGGTGCATACTGGAAGGGAAGCGAAAAGAATAAAATGCTTCAAAGAGTATATGCAGTATCATTCCCAAAAGCTAGCCAAATAGAAGAATTTATTAAATTACAAGAAGAAGCAAAAGAGCGTGATCATAGAAAAATCGGTAAGGATTTAAAATTATTTATGACTCATAAATTAGTAGGTGCCGGGCTTCCAATGTATTTACCAAATGGAGCAACAATCAGAAGAACTTTGGAAAGATACATTCAAGATAAAGAACTTGCTCTAGGATACTGGCATGTATATACTCCATCACTTGCAAATGTTGAATTATATAAAACAAGTGGACACTGGGATCACTACAAAGATGATATGTTCCCACCAATGGAAATGGACAATGAATCATTAGTATTAAGACCAATGAACTGTCCACATCACATGCTTATATACAAAAACGAACTTCGCTCATACAAAGATTTACCAATCAAAATTGGAGAGCTTGCTCACGATTTTAGATGGGAAAATAGCGGTGCTGTTTGTGGCTTGGAAAGAGTACGTCAAATGTGTCAAAACGATGCGCATTTATTCGTAAGACCAGATCAAATTAAAGAAGAATTTGGACAAGTTGTTAAATTAATTTTATCTGTATACAAAGATTTTGGATTTGAAGACTATAGATTTAGATTATCTTTAAGAGATAAAAATGATAAGGTAAAATACATTGACAATGATGAAATGTGGGAAACAGCAGAATCTCAATTACGTGAGATATTAAAAGAAATGGGAGTTGACTTCTATGAAGCAGAAGGAGAAGCAGCATTCTATGGACCAAAACTAGATGTTCAAATTAAATCAGCATTAGGACATGATGTAACTGTTTCTACATGTCAATTAGACTTTGCATTACCAGAAAGATTTGATTTAACATATGTAGGAGAAGATGGAAAAGACCACAGACCAGTTGTTATCCACAGAGCTATCTTAGGAACATCAGATAGATTTATGGCATTCTTATTAGAAGAAACAAAAGGAAATCTTCCAACATGGCTTGCACCAGTACAAGTAAAAATATTACCAATAGCAGATAGCCATATGGAATATGCAAAAAAGGTTAGAGATGAATTATTGAAATTAAACATCAGAACAAAACTTGATGATAGAAATGAAAAAATCGGATATAAAATCCGTGAAGCTCAGCTAGAAAAAGTTCCATATATGCTTATAATTGGAAATAAAGAAATGGAAGAAAACGCAGTAGGTGTGAGATCTCACAAAGATGGAGATGTAGGTGCAATGAATTTAGAAGAATTTAAAACAAAAATAAAATACGAAATTGATAATTTTGTATATGAAAAATAAGAACTTGAAAAATGGGGACGGACTCATTTTTTGAAGTAGACAATAATTGAGGACGGTAAACTTTAAAAAATGAGTCCGTCCCCAAATTTAAAGGATGTGTAATTGATGGAAAGTAATGATAGATTAACTGCAAATGAATTTTATTTAAATAATTGTATGTCTTTGTTATATACAAAAATAAAGGCTGTGGGATTAAATTTTTTTGATAGCAAGGGAAACATATCGAGAGATAATGTCATTAATATAGAAAACTATGAGCATGGTACAGTTACATTTTCAGAGAAATCTGGCGCTGTACAGGTTTCTTTGGATGGAACTGATTTTAAGGGAATGTTCTATCTACCAAAAGATGGGAGATTTGTGTATAAGTGCAAACCACTAAATATTGAATATATGTGTTGTAGAGACGAAATCGGTGAAGGGGCATATCTAAAAAAAGTCTTAAGGAAAAATGGTGATAACGTTGATTATTTCGAATACATTTCTAATGCTACTTTCTTTATATTGTTGAAGCATTGCAAGAAAGATGAAGAAGGTATAACTGTAGTAAGTAATAATGTTGCGTGTAAATACGATAAAAGGAGACTTTATGAATACCTACAAGAGGAAATGGCTAAGGCGCAAGAGCTAGAAGATGAAGAAGACATCGATTTAGAGCTGGATGATGATTATTATGAAATGACAGACGAAAGTAGCTCTTTTTTTGAAGACCGTTTCACTAAAGCTGAGCAGGCAGAGATTAATGCGTATTCACAATGTGATGACAACGATGACTATACTACAATTGATTATTCGCTAAAAAGTATTCTTCAAGATAAAGAAAGCGATGAACCATATTTTTGTGAGTTGCCAGATAGAGTTGAAGATTTTAACTATAAAAGTTACATTAAAGGTGTATATGCAAAAGAGGAGCAAGGTGATGAATCACCAAAGAGCGATGAAGAATTATCAGAAGAAAATCAATCTCAAGAAGATGTAGAGCAACATTGGGTAAGTTACGATGAAGAAGATGATGATATCTCTGCAATATTGGAAACATGTCTTTCAGAAGAGGGATTTGTTGATGATTCTTTATATAAAGTTACTCAAAATGACGTAGCTGTTGATGATGAAAGAAAATCTGACATTGTTGATATGTCTGTAACTGAAACTATGGATTTGAATCAAGAGGTTAATGAATTATTAGATATTTTTCAGGATATGCAAAGCGAATTAGTTAAGATAAAGGCAATAATAATAAAAAGAAAAGAGTATATTGATAGAGCTAAAAGAAGCTCTGATAGACCGGTTGAAAAAAATAAAACTAAAAAGGAAGATAAAAATATCGATTAGGAGGTACATATGATTAACAGAGCAATAATAATGGTTTTGGATGGATTTGGCGTTGGGGAAGCTCCAGATGCCAATAAGTACGGCGATGAAGGAAGCAACACTTTAGTTAATATATATAACGAGGTTCACCCTAATTTACCAAATATGAAGAGCTTAGGATTATACAATATAGATGGTGTTGAAATATCTGACAAGCAAGAAAAAACCATAGGTGCATATGGTAGAGCTATGGAAACTGCTGATGGAAAAAATAGTCCTGTTGGACATTGGGAAATATGCGGTTATGCTAAGCATCCTGGATTTACCACATACCCAAATGCGTTTCCTAAGGAAATGTTAGATGAGTTTATAAAGGAAACTGGTTGCAAAGATATTTTATGTAATGAAGTAGGCTCAGGAACTGAAATTTTAAAAAGATATGGCGAAGAGCATATGAAAACTGGTTACCCAATTATATATACTTCTGCAGATAGCGTGTTCCAAATAGAGGCACATGAGGATATAATTCCAGTGCCAAAACTATATGAAATGTGTAAAATTGCAAGACGAATGTTGGATAATCCTAAATATAATGTTGGTACGGTTATTGCTAGGCCTTTCATAGGTGATAAAGCTGAAAATTTCAAAAGAACGTATAACAGAAGAGATTTTGAATCTAATACATTTGGAAAAACTATGCTAGATGTTATACATGAAAATGATGAGAATGCAGATATTATTGCAATCGGAAAAATTGAAGATTTATTTTCTGGAAGAGGCATTACAAAGGCAATACATACTAATGGAAATGCTGAAGGAATTGATTTGACAATTGATTACATAAAAAAAGATACGAAGGGACTTATATTTACAAATTTAGTAGATACAGATATGCTTTACGGTCATAGAAATGATGTGAAAGGATATGCTAAGGCTCTAGAATATTTTGATAGTAAGCTTCCAGAAATAATGTCAAACTTAAAAGATGATGATTTATTAATTATTACTGCTGATCACGGTAATGACCCTACGACACCAAGTACAGACCATTCTAGGGAATATATACCAGTGCTTGTTTATGGAAAACACGTAAAAGAGAATGTAAATCTTGGAACAAGAGCGACTTTTGCTGATATTTCTGCAACTATATTAGATATATATGGTTTAGACAAAATAACAGGAGAAAGCTTTAAAACTGAGATATTAAAATAAATGTGAGGTTTTATAAATGGATATAAAAACATATTTTTTTCTATTTTTAATATATTCTATTATGGGATGGTGTATGGAAGTTACACTTGGAATAATTGAAAATAAAAAATTTGTTAATAGGGGATTCTTAATAGGCCCCTATTGTCCTATTTATGGGTGTGGTGCAATACTTATTACTTTATTGTTACAGGAGTTTAGAGACTATCCTGTGGCTATTTTTTCTATGGCAATCGTTATATGTGGAGTTCTTGAATATTTTACGAGCTACGTTATGGAGAAAGTATTTCATGCACGCTGGTGGGATTATAGTAAAAAGAAATACAATATTAACGGAAGAGTTTGCCTGGAAACCATAATTCCATTTGGCTTACTAAGCTGTATGATAATGTATATAACAAATCCTTTTTTTGAAGGTATATTGGAAAGTATATCAGAGCATAGCTTAAATGTATGGTACTGGATTTGTGTAATATTTTTTATTGCTGATTGTATTGTTTCCTTAGTTGTTATATTTGGATTAAAGAAAACAGTTAGAGATGTACACAATAGTATTGTTACAGATAATACTGAAGAGATAACCAAGAAGGTAAAGGAAATATTGCTTGGTAAATCAATACTTGATAGAAGATTGATAAAGGCTTTTCCTAAAATTAGCATAGAAGATGTTAAAAAGAAGATTAAAGAAAACACTATGAAGGCAAAAGAAGAAATTACAGTGCACCTAAAAGAGGGCGTAGCAAAGATCAAAAAGAGCAAATAAAATTTACACTAGACATTTTACATAATATCTGATATAATAGATTACATAATTTAGAAAAAAAGGGGTTTTTGTAAATGTTTAGTAAATCAGGTTATAATGATAACTTAAAGGAGCTAATAAAAGCAAAGAAGGCAGATAAGTCTATTGCGAGTGTAATTAAAGAAAATTTGAATATACAAGCAGATGCCAAAAGCAATATAAAAAAAGCTGAGAAGGAAATAAAGCAATTAAACATAACAGGTGAAGACAAGAAAAGCGTGAAAATGCAAATTCCATTTTATAATGTGAAGGATTATATGAACATTTTGATGGAGATAAGAGGAATTAAAAAGCAACTAAAACAAAAAAATAATGAAGTAAAAGCTTTAAATAAAGAAGCAAAAAGAGCTGAACAAGAAAATTCAGAAATTGAAAAAGAAATAGATGCTCAATACAAAATATATCAAGAAAATGAAATTTATACTAAGGCAATTGATAGAATAAACAAACATGAAGGAAAAATTTCTGAAGAATCATACGCCGAATACCAAAAGCATATTGAAGAATATAACAATTCTGTATATAGCATTGAAAATAATTCAAAGTTACCTGAACCTAATGCAGCGGATTTTGTTATGATTTTAAATACCTTGGTAGAGCTTGATAAAACAAATAAAACAAAAACTAAAAAGAAATCTAAGAGCAGTAAATCAGAAATTGCAAATAGCAAAAAAGCCTAAAAAAATTATAAAAAGCATAGTTACAGTTTAATGTAATTTATGCTTTTTTTGTTGAAAAAAAATATTTCCTGTGGTTGAAGATTATTATTTTATATGTTAATATAATACGCGTAGAATATAAATTGGAGGCACAAAAGAGCATGTTAAAAAGAGCTATATTTGCTATTTTGATAATAATAAATTGTATAGTCATATTTGTTTTTTCTTCAGAAAATTCGACTAAATCTAACCAAACAAGTGGCGTAGTAGTAGAGCGTGTGGTAACTACTATTTCAAAAGTAAATAAGAAAGTAAAGAAAGAAACATTAAGAGATAAAGTTACTTTTTATGTAAGAAAAACAGCACACTTTTCTATATATACACTGCTTGGAGTATGGCTAATGAATGAGGCTAATACTTTTGATATATCCACTAAAAGAAAAATTATACTGTGTATAGTTTTTGGTGCATTGTATGCTATAACAGATGAGTTTCATCAGAGTTTTGTTAGCGGTAGAAGTATGGAAATAAGAGATATGTGTATAGATACATGTGGAGTTCTTTTCGGTTGTTTGCTAGTTATGCTTGCTGGAAAAGTTATAAATTTGATAAAGTCTAAAAATAAAGAAACAGCATAAAGTTTTAATTTAATATAGATAGGGAGGATTTTTATGTATAAAGAAGATATTGAGACAGCTAAAAAAGCTAGATTAAATGCGTATTCACCATATAGTAATTTTCAAGTTGGAGCAGCTCTAAGGACAAGGAGCGGAAAAGTTTATACAGGTTGTAATGTTGAAAATCATGGGATTCAAGCCTTATGCTCTGAACGAACAGCTTTTGTAAAGGCTATTTCAGAGGGCGAAAGAGAGTTTGAATGTATTACTGTAGTTGGTGCTCCAAAAGGCCAAGAACCTACAGAAAAATGCATGCCTTGTGGCTATTGTAGACAGTTTATGAGTGAGTTTGTAGATAGTAATTTCAAAGTGTGTGCGGTAGACGAAAATAATAATGTAGAAGAGTATACGATAAGTGATTTATTGCCACATAGCTTCGGTTTTTAAAGAGGAGAAAATATATGAGAGCATTAATTACAGGAGCTTCTTCTGGTATTGGAAGAGACTTAGCTATTAATCTTGCAAAAGAGGGTTATGATTTAGTTATTGTTGCAAGAAGCAAAGATAAGTTAAATGAATTAAAGAGCGAAATCAGCAAGTTAAATATTAATAGAAGCGTGGATGTAGTCCAAAAAGATTTAAGCGATGTAGATAATTGCAAAGAATTATATAAACAATATAAGAGTCAAATTGATTTATTAATTAACAATGCCGGATTTGGAACATATGGCAAATTTGAAGATGTAGATTTAGATACAGAGGTTCAATTAATTAATACAAATATTTCAGCTGTTCACATTCTTACGAAGTTATTCTTGAAAGATATGAAAGAAAAAAATAGTGGACAAATACTAAATGTTGCTTCTATTGCAGGTTTTTTACCAGGACCTCTAATGTCAGCATATTATGCATCTAAAGCATACGTAATTAGATTATCTCAAGGAATAAAAGAGGAGCTAAAAAAAGAAAAATCAAATGTAAGTATATCTATTCTTTGCCCTGGACCAGTTGATACTAACTTTAATACGGTTGCTAAAGTTAAGTTCAATAGTAAGCCACTAACTAGTGAGTATGTAGCTAAATATACTGTGGAAAGATTAAAAAAGAAAAAGTTTTATATTATACCAGGATCATCTGTAAGAGCATTAAGACATATATGTAAAATTCTTCCTGATAACGTAATGGCAGGATTTGCATATTCACATACTGAAAGTAAAAAATAATTATAACGATATTTAGGAGATCAAATATGGATATTAAAAAAATTGAAAAAGAGCAAAGTAAATTTAATATTAATACAATTAGAGAAATATTTGATAAGATTGAAATAGAAATTAAATCAAAAGTTGGGCCACTTCATATGTCTGTTTCTGAAGATAATAATGAGTTTTCTGAGACACAAGAATATAGCAAGTTATTAGAAACAATTTCAAGAGCCAAAAAAGAAGATTGGATTATGGATAATAATTCAAAAACGGTAATGTATGATGGATTGGGAAGTATTGGTGCTATAACAAATGATGTATCAGATGTCAGTTTATATCTTATTTTAAAAGCTCTTAAAACTCATAATAAGCTTGTTTTATTTGTGGAAGATAAGATTCATGAAGTTACTAAAAAGATAATTGAAATTGTTAATAATGCGTGTAAAGAAGAGGAATATGATACGTATGTTGATTATTATGAATATGAGGATTTTAAGGAAATATATGACTATGCAGATAAATTTGAAACATTCATATTTGTAAATAATATTGATAAGTATTTTAATTTTACTGATAAAGTAAAAGATAAAAATGTTGTATATAGCTCTTATGGAACAATGAGTTTATATTTAGATGATAAGAATCTAAAAGATGAATTATTAAATATGGATGAGTTTGTGTTCAATAACAATATTGATTTAGATTTAATCAAAGAAGTGCCTGTTGAAGAAGCGGTAGAAATGATTAATAAGAATATAGATAACTACAGTGCTGTTATATTTACAAAGGATACTAAAAAAGCATATTACTTTATTGAAAATACAAAGGCAAAGCAAATATTTGTAAATAAGAATCCATACAAAGATTATCTATTTGAAATAGATGATGAGAAGTTAACAAAGCTAAAAAGAATATATATTTAAAAAATAAAACATAAGGAGTTTATATGAAAATATTATTTGTAGAATATCCCAAATGCACAACTTGCCAAAAAGCAAAGAAGTGGCTAGTTGATAATAAAGTATCATTTGATGATAGACATATTGTAGAGAATAATCCAAACGAAAAAGAATTAAAAGAATGGATTAAAAAAAGTAATCTAGATATTAGAAAGTGGTTTAATACTACTGGTATGAAATATAGAGAGCTTAATTTAAAAGAAAAGCTAGATGGAATGAGTGATGATGAAAAGATAAAACTTCTTGCATCTGATGGTATGCTTGTTAAAAGGCCAGTTGTTGTAACCGATAAATGGGCATGTGCTGGATTTAAAGAAAAAGACTGGAAGGATAATTTGAAATAAAATAGAATGGAGCTTTATAAATAATAAGGCTCTATTTTTTTTTTTTGATATTGAATTATAAAATTATTAAGTTTATAATTATTGTGGATTAGATATAAATAATAAGTGATTAGGTAAAAATGGAGGGAACTATGGACCAAAGAATTAAGAATGGTTACAGTGAAGCATTTAGCAAGGTGCTTGAAACCAATCCTGATAAAATAGAGAAAAATGTCGAGGATTTCATGAGAAGAGCTAGCGCAAAGACGTTATGGGACTCTTTAAAACTTGTATCAGATGGTTGTAGGGCGGCACTTATTAAAGCAGAATATACCTTTAGACCGAAAAATTTTGATATTAAAAACTTTATAAAAAATCATCCTGAATATAGAGATGAATTGATATCTTGTATTAGGTCATTTGAATTTTATGATTGGAACTTTTTTAGATCATTTTTTATTACACAAAGAATACAAGATAAAATATTACATGATTTTTTGCCGGAAGGAATGGAAAAAAATGTTTTTTATAATAGATTTCTTATAAGTGCTATTGAGAGTTTGGGAAGAAGAATATCTTATGAGGATGATAAATTTGCATTAGAAGCTAAATTAGAAACATTTTTAGGTCTAATAGAAAAGGTTCCAGATGAATTATTGGGTGAACCACGTATAGTAAATACTATAAACCTGGTTTTAAATTCACAAGAATGTCCTGAGGAATTTAAAGAAAAAGTAAGTTCAATGTGGAATGGAAGAAGCGTAGATCAAAATAACATAGAAGAACAAACTCAGACGGAAGATAACGACGAATATCCAACAGTTGAAAAAATGCACGAAGAAGAGCTTAGAAGAAGAAGAAAAGTGTTTAGCAATATGCTTGAAACCAATCCTGATAAAAGAGTGAAAAATGTCGAGGATATAATAAGAAATAACAAAGGGGCTTATTCAAATTATGTAAAACTAATGTCAGATGGTTGTAAAGAGGTATTTTTTGAAGCAGTACATACAACAGGGACAGAGAATTTTGATGTTGGAAGCTTTATAAAAAATCATCCTGAATATGGAGATGAACTGATTTCTTGTGTCGAGACAGCTGAATTTTGTAATGAGGGTATTTTTCGAGATTTTTTTATTTCACAACGTATAAAGGGGAGAATATTACAAGAGTATTTGCCCGAAGGAATGGAAGAAAATGTTTTTTATAATAGATTTCTTATAAGTGCTATTGATAGAATGGGTAGAAAGATATCTTATGAGTATTATAGACTTGAAGTAGAAACATTTTTGGGACTAATAGAAAAGGTTCCAGATGAATTATTGGGTGAACCACGTATAGTAAATACTATAAACCTGGTTTTAAATTCACAAGAATGTCCAGAGGAATTTAAAGAAAAATTAAATTCAATTTGGAATGGAAGAAATATAAATCAAAATACAGTAGAAGAACAAACTCAGACGGAAGATAATGACGACTATCCAAAGGTTGAAAAAATGCCGGTGGAAGAGCTTATCCGCAGAAGTGATTATATAAGTATACGAGACGAAGATATAAAAAATGGTGGAGCAGATTTTTGTAGGACAATAGCCTACGCAGTAAAAAGAATGGGATATGAGTTCCGTTATGGTAAATTCGAGAAAATGGAAATCGATGATATTATAAAAGAAATAAAAGAAAAAGATTTTCGTAAATCCATTAAAATTTATATCGGATTAAGTCAAATAAAAGACGATGATTTTTTTAATTTCATTGATGAAGGTCCGGGAAACATACCAATATGTATTTTGGAGGATGGAACAAAAACACAATCAAACGTATTGAGAGATAATTCTAAAAGTCTTTTCGTGAGAGAAAATGTTTTTTTTGATATTTCAAGAAATACTGATATATCAAGTGCACTTATAAGTGATATTCTTAAAACGGGTAGTATTTACTATCGAAAAAACGGTTATATTGAAGATGAAGTTTTTACGATATGTTGTGATAAAGCTATGACTCCAATGGAAGCATATAAGTTTTATAAAAAAATACAAGAATATATACCAAAAGGTGTAGATATTGAGTTAGATATTGATGTTAACTCGATGGAATCGATTGAACAAGTAAAAGAAATAATGGAACGCCTTAGTGAGGAATCAAATGCTGAAAAAATCAAAGATTCACTAAAAATTGTTTTTATCCCACATACAAATTTTGAATTACAAGAATCCAATGAATTTATGAAAAAAGCAGAAGAGTGTGACGAAATTGTAAGCAAGCTTGGAATTTCATGTAGTTTTTTCTATAAAGATCTTGGAAAAGACGGGGGTGTACAACGAGAACAATCGTTTTTTGAATATGCATCATTTAAGCTACTGGAAGACTTTGTGGTGGAAAATGTACCAGAGAATGTTCCTGAAATTGATAAAGTACTATATGTTACGGAATTTTTAGCGAGGTATATTCAATATAACTATGCAGAACTAAAAAAAGGGGTGTCTGGGCTAGGTAGAGCCTCATTTGCAAGACTTTTTACGGATGGATATGCGGTATGTTCAAACTATTCGATTTTTATCAAAAGCATTTTTGACAGAATAGGGGTTAAATGTGAATTCTTTCCTGCTAGAACCCATGCATACAATATTGTAAACATTGAAGGTGTTCCGTACTGGTATGACATAACATGGTATGCTGGTCAGTTGAGAGAAAACTCACCAGAAAAAATAGAAGATTCATATGATATATTAACTTCCGATGATAATTTCCATATAAGACATGCAAAATATTTTAATGAGGATAGGCTTATTGGTACAAAAGAAGATTATCCAAAAGAAAAGAAAATTGAAAGCCTTGGTAGAATAAGAAAAATTCAAGAGGAGTATAGAAATGGTCAAAGAGAAATCGTAATACCAGATGGATTACCAAAGGATTCACCAGTTGTTCAGGAAATGATTAGGGCAATGCAAGGTGAAATAATTAGAAGAGATGTGTATGGTGGTCCGGTAGCTAAATGTGGTCGCGAAGATGTTTTGAAAGATATGAGATCTAGACTTGGCCTTTTACGTGAATTTAGTAGAGAATATGAGAAAGAGAAGCAAGAAGGAGGTTATGTACATGGTAGTTAATTCGTATGCGATTGGATTTAAGGAAACATTACATTACTTAAAGGGAATACGACAAGAGGATGTTGATAAGATTTCTCCTGAATTTATAGAGTTTATGAATGAAAATGCAGATAAAGACTATGTGTGTAACTTTGATTATACAAAGAGCTTAAGTGAGTTAGATGTAAAAGATGCAACGCGTGCAATTATTAGCTTTATTTGTTTAAAGTTTTGGTGCGAAAGTCAAGAAGAGAAGGAAGAATTTGTAAGAGCATTAACTGAGCATGAGGCAGATTATAAAAATGAGCTTGAGAAGAAGTATAACTACTATAGTTCATCAAAAGAGCAAACAATAGATGAACCTGAAGAAAAGCAAGAAGAGAATCAACAAACTTGTCTAATAAAACAAGATAAGCAGAGTTGGATTAGTAAATTATTTGCTAAAATTAGAAATTTTTTCAAAATAAAATAATACATTTCGTACTAAATATGATAGCGTAAACATAGTAAATAGAATATTTACTGTTTTATGCTATCTTTTTTTTAGTTATAATTGACAAAAGTGTAAACTTATGATAGAATATGAAATCGTAAGCCGCCTAGGTCGGGTTCATAAAGGCTAATTAAGTTTAGCTACCTAGTATTTTATGCTTAGCGAGTATACAAAAAAAGGGAGGTGTACTTAAATGTACGCAGTAATCGAAACATGTGGAAAGCAATACAAAGTTGCTGAAGGCGATGTAGTATTCTTCGAAAAATTAAATTCAGAAGCTGGAGACAAAGTTAAATTTGACAATGTTGTTTTAGTATCTGATGATAAAAAAGTAGAAGTTGGTGCTCCATACGTAAAAGGTGTTTCTGTAGAAGGAACAGTAGTTGCTAATGGTAAAGCTAAAAAAGTTTTAGTTTACAAATACAAAGCAAAGAAAAACTACAGAAGAACACAAGGACACAGACAACCATATACAAAGGTTGAAATAAATAGTATAAAAATGGCGTAATGCTGTAGAATAAAAATTCATAATAAAGGAAGGTGAAAAATAATGGCACATCATAAAGGGCAAGGTAGTACCAAGAACGGTAGAGACAGTGAGTCAAAGCGTTTAGGACTAAAAAGAGCTGATGGAGAAATCGTTCCAGCAGGAAATATATTAGTTAGACAAAGAGGAACTAAAGTTCATCCAGGAACTAATGTTGGAATCGGTAGTGATGATACATTATATGCAAAAGTAACTGGAAAAGTAAAATTTGAAAGACTAGGAAAAGACAAGAAAAAAGTAAGTGTATATCCAGTTGAGGAAAATGCATAAAAAAAAAAATCGTTAGATTATATCTAACGATTTTTTTTTTATGCTTGAAAGTTTTGCCACAATGGAATGTATCAAACACGCTATTTTACTTGATTAATCAAATAAAAGCTGATATAATTTTACCATCAAAAAACGTTGGGAGTGATTTCTTTATGACAACTGAAAAAAAGAAAGAAACAAAACGGCGATTTGACAAAAGATTTTTTGTCTTTTTGTTTCTAGCAATCATTTTCCTATGCATTTTTTACTATTTAGCATCGCACCAGCAAGAGCCAGAGCAAGACTTTTCCAGTTTGATCATCTTTGAAGATGATTCAAGTATCGCTGAAGAAGAGCATTCAAGCCAAGAGCAGGTAACTACTACAGAGCAACATGAAGATATAGTAGATTCCACAGGGCAGCCTGAAGGAATCCTTTATATCCATATGATTGACTGTGGTCAGGGAGACTGTTTCTTATTTGAAGAGAATGGCAAGTATGCGTTAATCGATTGTGGTACGAGATCATCCACAGATGAGGTTGCAGATTATCTTAAAAATGAGCAAGTAGACAAATTCGAATTTATTGTTGGAACTCATCAGCATGACGACCATATGGGAGGAATGAATGAGATTATCAGCAATTATGAATGCGAAACAATCTACATGCCCAAAATTAAGTCTGATATTGTGACCGCAAACTGGTATTTGCAGCTTATGAGTAAAATTAAAAAAGATAAAATCAAAGTGGTTAATCCACAAATTGGTGATACTTTTTACTTAGAAGATGCAAAGTTTACTGTTATTGGACAGCTTTCTTCAGAGGAAGCGAAAAATAACGTGAACGATTACTCAACCGTTATCCATGTTTCGTATGGAGATATGGATTTTGTTTTCACAGGTGATGCTGAAACAAAGGTTGAACGGCAAATGCTGGATATGCAGAATGTATCCGAATGCGAAGTGCTGAAGGCAGGTCATCACGGATCAGATACATCAACAAGCAAAGAATTTCTTGAAGCAGTAAATCCAAAGTATTGTTTGATTTCATGTGGTGTTGGCAATAAATATGAACATCCATGTACTTCAACAATGAAAATGCTCAAAAAAGAAAAAGTGGAAGTGTATCGGACAGATGAGCTTGGAAGCGTTGTACTCGAAGTAACTGCAAATGATATTACTTTTAGTACTAAGCCGGGCGATTACAAAGATGGCGTGACTGTTGCAAAAAAGCGAAAGGGGTAATGTTAAGTGAAAAGCTTCATAAGTATCGAAGATGTTGATGGTAAAATTGTGGCATGCGAGGTTGAAAATGTTCCTGTAGGTGAAAGAAACCCCGATGAAATCACATCATGTTGTTATCAAACTGAGGTAGATTTCGAACTTTTCAAAAGCGAAGGCTACTATCCATCACAAGGAGAAGTTTATTCTGCTATTCATGAAAATGGCAATGTTATCAGCATTTGCTCGATTGAGCCTGAAGAAAGGGCTCGTAGAATGAACATCTTAATGTCACTTTTTTAAATGATTGCTAGCTTGACTGCATTGGTTAATCCCTTTGCAGTCATTTTCTTTTATTAATTATTAAAATTAAATAAAAATATATTGTTTTTATTTAAAAATAAATATAAAATACGAATGTAAATTTAAAAAAATTGATAGCTAAATATAAATACTTAGGAGGAATTTTCTTATGGAAAACAATTGGTATAACCTAACAGAAGAGGAAACTGCAAAAAAATTAAATACAGATTTAAAAAATGGACTTACAAGTGATAAAGTTCAGGAGTCAAGAGCTAAATATGGAGCGAATGAGTTACAACAGCAAAAAAAGAAAAGCTTATTTGTAAAGTTTTTAGAGCAATTTAAAGATTTTATGATAATTATTCTAATTATAGCGGCAATAGTATCTGGAGTCGTAGGGTACATGCAAGGAGAAGGAATAACAGATTCAATAATTATTTTTATAGTTATCATTGTAAATGCAATTGTTGGTGTAGCACAGGAATCTAAAGCTGAAAAATCGCTTGAAGCTCTTCAAAAATTAAGTAGCCATGTTGCAAAAGTTATAAGAAATGGAAGCATGGAAGTTGTTCCATCTAGAGACTTAGTACCTGGTGATATAGTTGTTCTTGACACAGGTGATTTTGTTCCAGCAGATTTAAGAATAATTGAGGCTGTAAATATAAAGTCTCAAGAAGCATCGCTTACAGGTGAATCAGTACCAGTTGAAAAAATGTCAAACAAAATCGATCATGAGAAAATTGGAATTGGTGATAGAAGCAATATGCTATTTTCATCATCACTTATAACATATGGCCGTGGAAAAGGTATTGTTGTTGAAACGGGAATGAATACTGAAGTTGGAAAAATAGCGGGAATTATTAGTAATACAGTTGATAGCGAAACACCACTTCAAACTAAGTTAAATAAATTAGGTAAAACGCTTGGAATAGCCGCTATTGTAATATGTGCCGTAATATTTGTAATTGGAATATTGTATCATAAAGATCCACTTGAAATGTTTATGACGGCTGTAAGTTTGGCAGTTGCTGCAATTCCAGAAGGATTAGCTGCTGTTTCTACTATTGTTCTTGCAATTGGTGTTCAAAGAATGGTAAAAAGACATGCAATTGTAAAAAAATTGCCAGCTGTTGAAACTTTAGGTAGTGCTAGCGTTATATGTTCAGATAAAACTGGAACTTTGACACAAAATAAAATGACAGTTAAACAAGTTTTCTATGATGGAAAGTTGATAAAAATAGAAGATATAAGTAATGAAAAAGATAAAGGATTAGAAGAGCTTGTGTACATTAGTATGATGTGTAATGATACTAAAATAGGGGCAGATAAAATGCTTACAGGTGACCCAACGGAGACAGCACTGATAGATATGGCCTTTAATTTAGATTTTGATCCATCTATACTTGAACAGTGGACTAGGGTTAAAGAAATTCCATTTGATTCTGAAAGAAAGCTTATGACAACTGTAAATAAAAGAGATGGAAAATACTACGTATTTACTAAAGGTGGAATAGATGAATTATTAAAAAGTTGTACTCAATATTTATACAATGGTGAAATAAAAACAGATATAGATAGTTATAGAGCACAGATAGATAAGTATAATAATGAGATGGCTGATAAGGCTTTAAGAGTTTTAGCAATGGCATATAAAGTTTTAGACCATGAACCAACGGATGATGAAATGAAAGATATGGAAAAAGACCTAATATATGTTGGTATGGTAGGTATGATAGATCCACCAAGAGAAGAAGTAAAATTAGCTGTAGAAAAATGCAAAACAGCAGGTATTAGAACTGTAATGATTACAGGTGACCATAAAGCAACGGCAGTTGCAATAGCAAAAGATTTAGGGATACTAAATGAAGGTGAAGAAGCAATTACTGGTAGCCAGCTAGAAGAAATGTCTGACGAAGAGCTTACAAAAAACGTAAGAAAATACTCTGTATATGCTCGTGTTTCACCGGAGCATAAAGTTAGAATCGTTAAAGCTTGGCAAGCAAATGGCGAGATTGTTGCAATGACTGGTGATGGTGTAAATGATGCGCCAGCACTAAAAACTGCAGATATTGGTTGTGCGATGGGAATTGTTGGAACTGATGTATCAAAAGAAGCTGCAGATGTTATTCTAACAGATGATAACTTTGCAACGATAGTTTCATCTGTTGAAGAAGGTAGACGTATTTACGATAATATTCTAAAGGCTATACAGTTCTTATTATCAAGCAATGTTGGTGAGATAATTGTTTTATTTGTTGCAATATTGATTGCACCATTGTTAAGTAGTAAATTTGGTGTAGATATCAATTTAATAACGCCGCTATTACCAATCCATATTTTGTGGATTAATTTAGTAACCGATTCTTTACCAGCTCTTGCTTTAGCAGTTGATCCTGCTGAAAAGGACGTAATGAATCGAAAACCAAATAAAAAGCAAAAGGGTATATTCACAAAAGGTATGAGTTGGAGAATTTTATATCAGGGTGTAATGATTGGTGTACTTACACTTGTGGCATTTGTAGTAGGAATGGCAACTCCAAATGATAAATTACCAACACTTGTTAATATGGATGGTAAAGTGTATAGTGTGGAAGAGCTACAGAATGTTGATGAGCTTATTTTAGAAAGTAAAGCTCAGTATATTGATAAACAACAAATAAAAGTTGAAATTGGTCAAGCGATGGCATTTATGGTGCTAGCATTAAGTGAGCTTGTTCACGTATTCAATATTAGAAATAATAAAAAATCAATATTCAAAACAGGTATTGGTGGAAATGGTTGGTTATTTGGTGCAATAGCCCTAGCTGCAGCATTAGTATTTGTTGTATTGCTAGTGCCAGGACTAAGACATATATTCGGTATACCAGTATTACCAACAGAAAACATAATAGAGATTGTGGCTCTTGTATTTGCTCCAATTGTTATTGTTGAAATATTCAAATTGTTTAAGATAAATACGGTAAAGGAAGACTAAATTATCCAGTAAATTTTATACATTCGTGGATTAATTGCAAAAAAAAATTTTTTTTGTAAAAAAGTAGTGACATACATAAAAAAAAGGTTTAATATATAGAAATATAAAAAGAATAAAATTAACAAATGAAGAAGGGATGATTGCAAGCAATGATACAGTACACAAAAAATATACCTAATAAAATTGATTATTTTGAATTACTAAAAACAGTAAATGAAAATGTGGATGTTTCAGAATTAAGTAGTGAACTAGATAGTACAATCGCCTGTGTAAGTGTATATAATGGTGAACGTCTTATTGGACTTGGTAGAGTTAAAAAAGAAGGTCCATATTTATGCATAGAAGATTTAATTGTTAAGTTAGAAGAATACGAAGAAGAGATTAAAAGCAATATTATAGTGTACTTATTCAATCAGCTAAATGAAATGAAAAACTATGATATGACTGTTAGAGATTGTTTAAATATGAAGAAATCAAATGAAGAGCTTATGTTTACAAATCAAATAGAAAATAACGAAAGTGTTAGTATGAATTATATACAGCAACCTACAGGGTTTGCTAGAGCATAGCGGACGATTTTTATTGAAATAATTGGGTATGCATGATATAATGAAAAAGCTATTTATAGAGCAATACGTTAGTATTGCTTTATATTTTTGTTATAGAAGAAAATAATTTTAAGAAATAGGATGGAAGGGTAATATAGATGAATCAATCAGAAAATATATTAGGAACAGAAAAAATAGGAAAGTTAATAAAGAAATTTTCAATACCATGTATTTTATCAATGCTGGTAAATTCTTTATACAATATTGTTGATCAAATATTTATAGGCCAAAAAGTAGGAATGTTCGGAAATGGAGCAACAAACATTATTTTTCCAATAGTTATAACATGTTTAGCTCTAGCTCTTATGTTTGGAGATGGTAGCTCAGCATTCATGAGTTTAAAATTGGGGGAAAAGAGAAAAGAAGAAGCAGGTAAGGGTGTTGCTAATGGTATTGTAATGGCAACAATTATATCTGTTATCATTTCAATAATATGTATAGTATTTTTACCGCATATTATTAAATTATTTGGATGTACGCAGAATATAGAGCCTTATGCGTTAGAATATGGTTATATAATTGTTAAAGGAATTCCTTTTATGATAATTGGAATTGTTTTAAACTCAATAATTAGAGCAGATGGAAGTCCTAGATATGCAATGTTTTCAATGGTTCTAGGAGCAGTCTTAAATATTATTTTAGACTACATTTTGTTATACACATACAATATGGGTGTTAAGGGAGCCGCTATTGCAACTGTTGTAAGTCAAATAGTAACATTAATTATTAATGTTATATACATTAGAAAGCTTAAATCTATAAAATTAAATAAAAATCTTTTAAAGCCTCAGCTAAGAATATGTAAGGAAGTTGTAGCACTTGGAATTAGTAGTTTTATAACTGAAATGAGTTTTGTAGTTTTATTAGCAGTTGAAAATAATATATTAAGTAAATATGGTTCGGAATCAGAATTTGGAGCTGATATTCCAATAACAGTATTGGGAATAGTAATAAAAATAAGTCAAATATTAAATAGTATTGTTATAGGTATAGCAGTTGGATCTCAACCTATTATTGGATATAATTATGGCTCTAGAAATTTTGATAGGGTAAAAAAAGCACTTAAATATGTGTTATTTACAAGTTTAATTGTAAGTACTATAGCATTTGCCTTATTCCAATTAATTCCAGAAAAACTAATAGCTATGTTTGGTAGTGAGGGTCCTGAATATGTTAAATTTGCATGTATGGCTTTTAGAATTTACTTAATGCTTTACATTGTAACGGGAATACAAATTCCATCAGGAATATTTTTCCAAGCTATAGGAAAAAGTATAAAAAGTGTAATATTATCATTATCGAGACAGATAGGATTTTTAATTCCGGCCATGATAATTTTGGGAAAATTGTATGGAATCAATGGTGTTTTATATGCAGGTCCGGTTGCAGATGCATTGGCACTTATAATTGCTTCTGCATTATTAATTGCTGAAATTAAATCTTTAAAGAATGAATCGGCAGAAAAGGGTGCATTACTTGTTGATGACACAAGTACAGATAATAAGCTTTCACAAAAAATGGTAATAACTATATCTAGAGAATATGGGTCTGGAGGTAGATATGTTGCAAGGCTTGTTGCTGATAAACTTGGTATAAGATTTTACGACAAAGATTTTGTTGCGGAGTTATCAGCCAAAACAGGTTTATCAGAAAGTTATATAGAAAGTAATGAGCAAAAAAGAAAAACTTTAGATACGCTGAATAATGGGTATTACGTTAGTTTATCAAATGCTGATGAATTATTCGTTAAGGAATCCGATTTAATTAGAGAGATTGCTAGCAAGGAATCTTGCGTTATCGTGGGTAGATGCGCAGATTATATATTAAAAGATAATGAAGATGTAATAAATGTATTCATATACAGCAATATGGAAGATAAGATTAAAAGAGCAGTAAATACATACGGAATAAGTGATAAAGATGCAGAAAAAGAAATAAGAAATACTGATAAACAAAGAAGTAATCACTATAAGCATTATACTGGAATGAAGTGGGGTGATCCACAAAACTATGATTTGTGTTTAAATAGTGATTCTTTTGGAGTAGAGAAAACCGCAGATATTATATGCGATACTATTTTAGGATTACAAAAAAATTCAAAAAATTAAAGAATTCCCTTTTTCTTTGAAACCATTAATGTTATAATACATACAAATGTTTTAGGAGGAAAACCATATGTTTGAAAATATGAGAGTTTATGCATTTGTTGGTCCTTCAGGTACAGGCAAAAGCTACAGGGCTCAATGGGTAGCTGGAGAAAATAATATAAAATATATTATTGATGACGGTTTATTGATAGATGATAATGAAGTAATAGCCGGAAGTTCCGCAAAAAAAGCTCCTACCAAAATAGAAACAATAAAACATGCTTTATTTAATAGTGTTCAAGAGCGAAACGAAATGATAGAAGCATTAAAAAGAATAAATCCTGATGGAATACTTATACTTGGTACGTCTGATGGAATGGTTGAGAAGATAGCAGAAAATTTAGGCTTACCAAAAATAAGTAAAACTATATACATTACTGAGGTAGCTACCGAAGAAGAAATGAAAAATGCAAGAAGAAGTAGAACTTCTGAAGGTAAGCATGTTATTCCAGTTCCAACTTTTGAAATTAAAAAAGATTTTTCTGGATTTTTATTAGATCCATTGCAAATATTCAAATCAAAAGGAAGTGGAAATGATCCATACATAGCTGAGAAATCAATTATAAGACCTACATTTAGCTATATTGGAAATTTTACAATATCTGATTCTGTTTTTAGACAAATAATATTGCACCTACAAGAAAAAGAGCGTAATATATGCAAAATTTCCAAAATAAGAGCAGATAAATATCGGTGAGGGAATGTCGATATATATGGAAGTCGTTTTATTATATGGATGCGTAGTTACGGAATGTATAAATAGATTTCAAAACAAGGTTAAGAAAGAAATAGAAAGACTTACTTCAATGAATGTACAAAAGGTTGAGGTTGTAGTTAAAGCACTTAGATTTGAAGAAAAACAAAATGATTAGGGGGAATTATAATGTCTTTTATAGTCGCAGTTGATGGTCCAGCAGGAAGCGGAAAAGGAACCGTAACAAAATTGATAGGAGATAAATTAAAACTTGTTACATTTGATACAGGAGCTATGTATAGAGCTATAAGTTACCATATGTTGCAAGAAAAAATAAGTGTAGATGATATTGAAAGCGTTAAGAAGATGCTTGATGAGATAGATATAAAATTAGATTTTTCGACAGGCTCTCAAGTATTATTTTTAAATGGACAAAAATTAGTGACAGAGCTGAGAACCAAGGAAGTAAATGAAATAGTTTCTCCAGTTTCACATATACCTGAAGTTAGAGCTGCTATGGTAAAGCTTCAAAGAAAATTAGCTGAAGGGCAAAATGTAATAATGGAAGGAAGAGATATAGGTACAGCAGTATTTCCAAATGCTGCTGTTAAGATATATCTTGATGCTTCTGCGGAAGAAAGAGCAAAAAGAAGATTAAAGCAAAACCTTGAAAACAATATTACAAATATGTCTTATGAAGAAATATTGGAAAGTATCAATAAGCGTGATGAAAATGATAAAAACAGTGATATTTCTCCATTAAGAAAAGCTGATGATGCAATTGTAGTGGATTCAAGTAATCTTACAATAGATCAAGTTACAGATAAAATTATAAAAATAATAAATGATAAAAAAAAAATGATAAAACTTGAAAAAAAAATTTATAGTGAAATGCCAGAATCAGCATTTAAACATGCGACACTTTGGAGCATAAAACATGCAATGCTTTTGTTTTTTTATTGGCCAGTTTACAGGCTAAAAGTTGTTAATAAGCAGTATGTTCCTAAAGATGGTGCGTACATAATATGCGCAAATCATTTAAATATGCTCGATGCTCTTGCTGTTGTTTGCTCAAATAAAAGAAAAGTAAGATTCTTGTGCAAAGACGAGATTTTTAAAAATAAAATCCTAAGGGGAGTATTAAAAACTGCGGATACAATTCCTATAAATAGAGAGAAAAATGATATAGAGTCAATGAAAAGAACCATTAAAGGTTTAAAAAATGGAGATCTTCTAGGTATATTCCCTGAGGGGACTAGAAGAGGTCTTGAAAAAAATGTAAAAGTAAAAAATGGTGCGGCCTTTTTTGCTTTAAAATCAAAGGTTAAAGTTATACCACTTGGAATACAGGGGTCATTTAAACCATTTACTAAGGTAAAACTTGTTTATGGAGAGCCATTAGACTTTTCAGAATATTATGGAAAAGAGAAGGATAAGGAAACGCTAGACAAGGTTTCAGATATCATAATGGACAATATCATTATGTTGACAAACAAGGAAAAATAAGGTATAATCAAAAAATGTTAAGGTAGGTAAAAATTATGGGAAATATGAATGAAAATATTACATTTGAAGAATTATTAAATCAAACATTAAAAGAAATAAGAGTTGGACAAACTGTTACAGGTACAGTTATAGAAATAACTCCACAAAACGAAGTATTTATAGATATTGGATATAAAGCAGATGGAATTATTCCTGCAGATGAATATGTATTAAATGCAGGAGAAACTGTAAAATCAAAATTTAAACTAGGTGATCGAATCACAGCTGTTGTATTAAGACTAAATGATGGACTAGGTAATGTTCTATTATCTTATAACAAAGCAAGAAAAGAAATTGATGTTAAAGAATTCGAAAGCAAAGTTAATAACGATACAATATTTAAATCTGTAGTTACTGATGTAAATGATAAAGGTTTAATAGTAAGCTTTAATACAATAAAAATATTTATACCACTTTCTTTATCTGGAATTCCAAGATCTGAAGATCCACATACATATAAAGGAAAAGAAGTTAAATTCAAAATTGTTGAATATAATCCAGAAACAAATAGAATTATAGGATCAATAAAAGTATTATTAGATGAAGAAAAACAAGCTAAATCAGATGAATTTTGGAATAACATTGAAGTTGGAAAAGTATATACAGGTACAGTAACAAGCTTAAGTGAATATGGTGCATTTGTAGATTTAGAAGGAATAGTACAAGGTTTACTTCATATATCAGAAATGACATGGGAAAGAGATAAAAAGCCTAAAGATATATTAAAAGTTGGTCAAGAAATAAAAGTTAAAATAAAAGAACTTGATAAAGAAAATAAAAGAATCAAACTAATATATGATAAAAAAGGTCCAGATCCATGGAGTAAAGTTGAAGAAAAATATAAAGTTGCAGATGTTGTAACTGTTAAAATTTCAAACTTAGCACCTTTTGGAGCTTTTGCTAAAATAGAAAAAGGAATAGAAGGATTAATTCATATTTCTCAAATTTGTGAAAAGAGAATAACAAAACCAGATGAAGTCCTTACAATTGGACAAAAGGTTAATGCAAAAATAATAAGCATTGATGCAGAAAATAAAAAGATAGAACTTTCAATAAGAGAGCTTGAAGGAACAAGTGATGAATTAGATGCAGAGGAATCTAAAGAAACAGCAGTTGTTTCTGCAGAAGAAAAAGCACTTGAAACTAAAGGTGAAACAGGAGTGGTAGAAACTCCAACAGAAACAGCTGTTGTTGCTACAGATGTAGCTGAAAAAGTAGACACAGAAGTTGCTGAGGAACCAGCTGTTGAAGAAGTAAAAGAAGAAGTAGTTGAGCAAAATAACGAAGAAACAGCAACTGAAGAATAATAGGTTAAATGGCAGACAGGGCAATCTGTCTGCTATATATCTGATTAAGATATTAAAAATAAGAGGGGTAAGTAATAAAATGAATAATCAAAATATTAGAAATATTGCTATAATTGCACACGTTGACCATGGTAAAACTACATTGGTTGATGCGTTATTAAGACAAAGCCATATATTTAGAGATAATGAGCAAGTTGCAGAGAGGGTAATGGACTCAAATGATCTAGAAAAAGAAAGAGGAATTACAATTCTTTCTAAAAACACATCAGTTATGTACAACGATGTAAAAATAAACATAGTAGATACACCAGGACATGCTGACTTCGGTGGAGAAGTTGAACGTGTTCTTAAAACAGTTGATGGTGTTTTACTACTAGTTGATGCTTTTGAAGGACCAATGCCTCAAACACGTGAAGTTTTAAAGAAAGCTTTAGCTTTAAACTTAAAACCAATCGTTGTAATTAATAAAATAGATAGACCTGGAGCAAATCCACTAAAAGTTGTAGATCAAGTTATCGAGCTATTTATTGAACTTGATGCCAGTGATGAGCAATTAGATTTTCCAGTTATCTATGCTTCAGCAAAAAATGGTATTGCAAAAATGAATTTAGAAGATGATACAGATAATGTACATTGCATATTCGAAACAATTATCAATACTATTTCAGCTCCAAATTGTGATATGGATGGAACAGCACAAATGCTTGTTTCTAATATAGATTATGATGATTATTTAGGAAGAATTGCTGTAGGTAGAGTTGAAAGAGGAACAATTAAAAATGGTATGTCTATTTCTATTTGCAAGAAAGATGACAAAGTTGTTCAAGGTAAAATTGCTAAATTATTTACATATGTTGGACTTAAGAGAGTAGAAGTCGAAGAAGTTTCTGCAGGAGATATGGTTGCATTATCTGGTATTGCAGATATCAATATAGGTGAAACAATTTGTGATTTTGATCATCCAGAGAAAATAGACTTCGTCGATATAGACGAACCAACAGTTTCTATGACATTTAGTGTTAACGATGGACCTTTAGCTGGTAAAGAAGGTAAATTTATTACATCAAGACACATTAGAGATAGATTATTCAAAGAGCTTGAAAGAAACGTAAGTTTACGTGTTAAGGAAACAGATTCTGCAGATAGCTTTGAAGTTTGTGGACGTGGTGAATTACATTTATCAGTATTAATTGAAACAATGAGAAGAGAAGGTTTTGAGTTATTAGTTTCAAGACCAAAAGTTATCTTCAAAGAGATTGATGGTGTTAAATGTGAACCAATAGAAAAATTAGTATGTAATGTACCAGATGACGCAATTGGAACAGTTATTGAAAAACTTGGAAGACGTAAAGGTGAAATGAAAAACATGGAACCTGCTGAAATGGGACATACAAAACTTGAATTTGATATTCCAGCAAGAGGATTAATAGGATATAGAACAGAATTCCTAACAGATACAAAGGGTGTTGGAACTATGAACAGCGTTTTTGATAGATATGAACCATATAAAGGTGAAATTTCTGCAAGAACAAGAGGTGTTTTAGTTGCTTTTGAAGCAGGAACATCAATTACTTATGGTTTATACAATGCTCAAGAAAGAGGAGAGCTATTAATAGGTGCTGGTGTTGAAGTGTATGAAGGAATGATAGTTGGTATTAACTCTAGAAACGAAGATATAGCTATTAATGTATGCAAAGAGAAACATTTAACAAATACAAGAGCTTCAGGTTCTGACGATGCACTTCGTTTAGTACCACCACTTCAAATGTCATTAGAAAAAGCAATTGAATTTATAGAAGACGATGAACTTGTAGAAGTAACTCCATTAAACATAAGATTAAGAAAGAAAATTTTAGATAGCAAAACACGTGAAAGAGAAGCTAGAAGAAATATGGTAAAATAATGTAATGGGGGATGTTGAAATATGCGTGAGGATTATAAGATCAGAAGAGATAAAAGAAGAATTGCAGGATCTATAATAGAATCAACTTGTAATACTGTAGACGTAGAAAAAAGAAACGCTGAGCGTGCTAGTCAAAAGAAGTTTCAAGATGATAGCTTAAAGGAAATTGTAAAAGAAAATTTCCTATATCAGGTTAAAAAGAAAATTGCTGAAAAGATTGCATTGGACGAGATTATAAGCTTATTAAGTGATGAAAATTCTAAAATGCATTGTGAAATTTTACAGGTTGTTATAAAAAGAACAGAGTCAACTGTTAAAATAAAAGATATGAAAGCCGAAAAGAAAATACAAGGTGGGCAAGATTGCAGATTAATAAATCCAAAGAAAATTTCTCTAGAAAAAAGTATCATAAGATTATTTAAGGACATTGTTAGTGGTTTGGCTGCTAACAGAGATAAAGCTGCGTTAGAAAGTATCGCAGTGGATATTGATCCAGAGAACAGATAGAAATTCCTAAATAGAGGAGGATTTATTATGAATCAAAAGCCAGGATCAAAATTAAATTCTAAGACGTGTGCTATAATCAGAGATTATGTTACTAACAAACATTTAGATTCTGTTTCTTCGGATATAAATCGAAACAGAAGAGCCAAGACTTGCAGTAAATATTTATACAGAACGTTGAAAATAAAAGAATTTATACATGTATGTCTTGATGGAAAATTAAAGGATATAAATGAGCAAGGAAGTAAAATAATATCTGAACTTATGAGTGCAATGAAAAAGTACACGATAAGAATTAAAACAATGGTTGATGTATACGATTCGAAAGAATGTCATACAAGAAAAATTAATCCAGAGCCTAAAGTAGACTTAACCAAACAAATTGAACATATTTACAGAGAATATTTGATGGAAGTAATGATAAGATATGAAGTAGAGCGACTAAAGCGATTTAATTGCTCTAATGAAGACATCGAAAGAATCCTTACTGACGAAGATAAAACAAAATATGGTCGTATAGCTAAAAAAATAAGATACAGAGTCAGATCTGTGTTTAAGGAATATTATGGTGTTGAGAACAACGAAAAGCCATTTGATAGACTAAGGGATGATACTAGAAAATTAATGAGAAACTTAGCAGTAAAATATCAAGCAGATAGGGCTGACTCAAAGCAAAATAATAATCAAGACCAAGACCATGAAAATAGATAATTTAATAAAAAATAGGAGGATGCGTGATTTTATAAATCACGCTACTATATTATGAATAAAGAAGAGCTTAAAATAATTAAAGAAAAAGCATTAGAGAATCACATTCCTATTATAATGGATGATACATTAGATGTAATAAGCAAAATATTAATTGATAATAAACCACATAGAATACTTGAAATAGGAGCAGCAGTTGGATATTCAGCCATCTGCTTTTCTGAGTATTTAGCTGATGGTGGAATAATTGAAACTATAGAGCGTGATGAGAGCCGTATAGCTGAAGCAAAGATTAATTTTGAAAAAACCGAGGTTGCTGAAAAGGTTATTCTACATGAGGGTGATGCTGTAGAGATTTTACCAACTTTAAATGAAAAGTTTGATATGGTTTTTATAGATGCGGCTAAAGGTAAATATCCATTTTTCCTAAAGGAAGCTTTAAGAATGCTTAATGATAATGGTATAATTTTTGCTGATAACATTTTGTATAAAGGATACGTTATGAGTGATTACAATAAGCATAAACAAAGAACTGCTGTACGAAATTTAAGAGAATATATAAAAGAAACTACAGAAAATCCTGAATTAGAGACCGAGATTTTAGAAGTTGGGGATGGATTGGCGATAAGTAAATTAAGAAAATAGCCTAAAACACTTTACATAATCTTTAAAATAAGATATAATTTAGATTGGCAATACAAAATAATCCCAAGAGGAGGAATGTGTTATGACTAGGAGACGGCCAATCTCCAAACCGCAAACAAATCTCGTGTACATGAACGGTGTTTTCTACAATGTGAAGAAGGCACCAGGACGTTCAAGCAAACATGAGCTGCTGCGCAACGGCATCGTCGCCAGATTCAACTTCGATGAGAATTTTGACTGGCTAGAAGAGCTTGTTGTTCGCTACAGTGGCGAGAAGTCCTTAAAGCATCCGCCCAATATCCCTATTGCTGGAGTTGTAATCAACGTTGAAGGCGAAGATCAGATCTGGGCTGAGGTTAAGCATGAACCGGGCTGGAAGGAAAATGTGTATCTCATTAATTCCTACAGCTTAGAATCTCGTGCATGTGAACTTCAAGTCATGTGTGACGTAAGCGGCCCAAAGGCTATCTATGCTCCTGTGTGTGAGCAGAAGATGGTAAGAACGCAGGATGATATCATTACAGAAGGCTCTGCGGCTTCGTTGGCTTTGATTTTACTCGGTGTAAAGTTATACTTCAACCTTGTAAAATACGAGCTTTACGATGAGGTTACAGAAACGGAAGGACCGAGAGAAATCGAGGTAAAGCCGTTTGGATGCCTAGGATACAGGGATTTCCTCCTGCAGCGGAAGTAAAAAATCGAGCATTTGCAGTACTATACTGCAGATGCTCAAATTTTTTGCATCATAAAAGTTTAAGTGGTATATATTGACTTTAATGTAATAAAATGGTATAATATGAAACAGTTATGGCCTGTTTTTAGGCATAGATAAGAGATTTAAATTTATATTTAATATTCAAGATGCGGAATATTAATAATATTATGAGATGTTGTTCGGAAATTAAATAAAGAAGAATTAGAAATGCATATTATGTATGCATTTATGATTTACGTTGTTTAGATGTTGAGAATATGTATTATAGTCGCATAAATCAACTAGAGTATATGTACGGTATTTAAATGGATATAGATTTAAATGAAAAGAAAATGTAAGGAGTGATAATTTATAATGACAAAAGAGACAAATTTTGAAGAGAATAATAATGAGAAAAATACTAGAGAAGGTAAAAGAGAATACAATAGAAGCAAAATCGTAAATAAAAGAACGAAAAGAAATGTTGGAGAAAAAAAGGAATTTCAAAGAAACGGAGAAAAAACAAACAATACTGCAGGAAAAAGAAGAACTGATGGAAAAATAGAAAATCCAGAGCATGATTTTAAATTCAAAAAAGGTAAGTTAAAAATCATACCACTTGGTGGTTTAGAGGAAATTGGAAAAAACATTACAGCGTTTGAATATGATGATGATATTATATTAGTAGATTGTGGTTTAGAGTTTCCAGAAGATAATATGCTTGGTGTAGATATGGTAATACCTGATGTTACATACTTAGAGCGTAACCAAGAAAAACTTAGAGGATTAGTAATTACTCACGGACATGAGGATCATATAGGTTCAATCCCATATGTACTAAAAAAGATAGATATGCCAATTTATGCAACAAGACTTACAGTAGGTTTAATTAATAATAAATTAGAAGAGCATAAATTAGTAAGAAAAACTAAAATGTTCGAAGTAAATCCTGGAGAGAAAATAAAACTAGGAAAGTTCGAAGTAGAATTTATACGTAGTTCGCACAGTATACCAGACTCTGTAATGCTTGCAATAAAAACGCCAGCAGGTACAGTCCTTCATACAGGAGATTTTAAAATTGATTATACACCTATAGATGGACAAGTAATGGATTTTGGAAGAATTGCAGAGCTAGGAAACCAAGGAGTTTTAGCGTTAATGTCTGATAGTACAAACTCTGAAAGAAAAGGATACACAATGTCTGAAAGTACTGTTGGAGATGTTTTTGAAAAACTATTCCATAATTGCAAGAAGAGAATAGTTGTTGCTACGTTTGCTTCAAATGTTCACAGAATACAACAAATACTAAATTCTGCTGTAAGACATAATAGAAAAGTTGCAGTATGCGGAAGAAGTATGATAAATATGATAGAAACTGCTATAAGTCTAGGATATATACAAGTTCCCGAAAAAACATTTATAGATATTGATATGATTAGAAATTATACAGATGAGCAACTTGTTATTATAACAACAGGAAGCCAAGGTGAAGCAATGTCAGCTTTAACAAGAATGGCATCAGGAGATCATAAGAAGATTGTTATAACACCAAATGATTTAGTTATAATATCTGCAACTCCGATACCAGGTAATGAAAAATTAGTATCTAAAGTTATAGATGATTTAATGCAAATCGGTGCTGAAGTTGTATATAGTGCTCTAGAAGATGTACACGTTTCAGGACACGCATGCCAAGAAGAGCAAAAATTAATTTTAGCTCTAGCAAGACCAAAATATTTTATACCAGTGCATGGAGAGTATAGACAGCTTATAGCTCATAGCGAAACTGCAAAAGAAATGGGAATACCAGCTGAGAATATTTTCTTAATGAAAAATGGTAGAATATTAGAGATGAATGAAAACGAGGCCAAATTAGCTGGCTCTGTACCATCTGGAAAAATTCTTGTTGATGGTTTAGGAGTTGGAGATGTTGGAAATATCGTACTAAGAGATAGACAACATTTATCTCAAGATGGATTAATTATAATAGTAATGACAATGGATGGTGCATCAGGAGATATAGTTTCAGGTCCAGATGTAATTTCTAGAGGATTCGTATATGTTAGAGAGTCTGAAAACTTAATGGATGACGTAAAAAGACAAATTCGTGAAGAAGTTAAAAAGTTTGAAGATAAAAATATAACTGATTGGGCAACAATTAAAACAGCTCTAAAAGAAAGCTTACGTGAATATATATTCCAAAAAACAAAACGTAATCCAATGATTTTACCAATTATAATGGAAGTCTAATTTTTGATTATTAGAGAATAAAAATAAGTCTTGCAAAATTCTATTTGCAGGACTTATTTTGAATTTATTGTGGCATTATTTTTCTACAATAAAAAACGTAATATTGTACCTAAATTTTATTGATATGAAAATATATTTATGATAGAATCAACAAGTAATTAGAGCAATAATAATAAACGATATAAATAATGAAAAATACAGAAGAATTTATAAGATATAGGAGATAAAAAAATGGCAGAAAAAAAAGCTTATTATAAAAGACTAGATATTGTAAGAGGAATATCATGTATTATGGTATTACTATATCATCTAAATATACTAAAAGGTGGATTTTTAGCAGTTTGTACATTTTTTACATTAAGTGGATATTTAGAATGTACATCAGCTATGAAAAACAGAGACTTTTCACTTAAGAAGTTTTATACAAACAGGTTAAAAAAGATTTATTTTCCATTAATAGTGGTAGTTGCTATTACAGTAGTACTTACTAAATTGATTACATCTATTAACTGGATTAATTTAAAGCAAGAAACGCTTTCGGTAGTTTTTGGATATAATAACTTTTGGCAATTAAAAGCAAATTTAGATTATTTTACAAGAAATATTGCTTCACCATTTATGCACTTATGGTACATATCAATTTTGATGCAATTCGATTTAGTATTTCCATTATTTGTAACATTATTTAAGAAAATAAATAGAGGAAAAAGAAAAAGTATATCTACTTTCGTTGTAGGTGCATGTACACTTGCATTTACAGTTCTATTTTTTGTTATGAGCAAAAAACAAGATATTATGGTGGTTTACTATAATACATTTACAAGAGTATTCTCTCTATTATTGGGTGTATTTATAGCACTTCTAAACAATAATTATGAATTCAAGTTTTCGCGTATCTTTGGAAAAAATGATAAAATAACATTTACAATATACATGGTTGCTTTAATTGCACTTAGTATTTTTGTTTCAGCAGAGAGCAGTAATTATGCTATTTATATGATATTAGCAACAATTATAAGTGCTGGTTTAATCGAGTGCTCAATTAAAGAAAGTAAAAAGACAAGGAAATATGATAAGCAAATAAAAGGACTTGCTAAAATATCGTATGTGGTATATTTAGTTCAGTATCCTGTTATATTCTTTTTACAGAATACTCCAATCAATGATTTCTTTAAAATTGTGTTTACAATTATATTAACTTTTATAACTGGTTATATAATACAACTGTTAATTAACTTCTCAATCAAAAATAAAATAACAAAATATTTAAAAATTGCAATTGTTATTGCAATTATTGCAGGCGGAAGTTATTTTGTTATAAATGAAAAAGATCATTCTGAAGAAATGAAAGCATTAGAAAACAAACTAAGTGAAAATTTAAAAATAACAGAAGAAAGAAATAATCAATTCTTAGAAAATACAAATACGGAAGAAGAGAAGAAAGAGGAAACTGTTAAGGCATCTTCAGAAGAAGTAATTGATGAAAGCAAAATAGATGAGATAGTAACTAATTTGCCGGTTGTTGGAATAGGTGATTCAGTTCTTCTTACTCCAATTGAAGATTTATATACTACTTTCCCAAAAGGTTATTTTGACGGAAAAATTTCCAGAGCAATTCCTGGTGGTATAGAAGTTGCAAAAACATTAAAAAATAAAGGAAAACTAACCAATACGGTAATTCTATGCTTATCAACTAATGGTATATTTAACGAAAGCAAACTTGATGAGTTAATGGAGATAATGGAAGATAGAGAGATATATTGGATTAATGCAGTTGGAGCTGACGATCCAAAGTTCAATCAAAAATTTGCAAGTTATGCAAGTAATCATCCTAATATTCATATTGTTACATGGGACCAAACAGTAAAGAGCCATCCTGAATATTTAGAGCCAGATAAAATCCATCCAAATTATAAAGGTGGAAAGGCAATGGTTAAATTGATTTATGACACAATTCATGATGTATATTTACAAAAGGCAAAAGCTGGAAAAACGAAAGTATAAGAGCATAAAGATGTTGAAAAAGATAAGCAAATGTGTTAAAATATAACGCATATGAATTTTAATTGAATGGAAAGGAATAGGTATTATGGATTATAGAGAGCTAGCTAATTTAATATTTCCAGATGTAAAAGACATTTCTTATTATGAAGAGAAATATCCAGAAAGAAATTTACCAGAGGGAGCTATTGTGACAAGATTTGCACCAAGCCCAACTGGCTATGTACATATAGGTGGTTTATACCAGGCATTATGCGCTAGAACAGCTGCAAAGAAAACAGGTGGAGTATTTTTCTTAAGAGTTGAAGATACAGATCAAAAACGTGAGGTTGAAAATGGTGTTACGGGAATTATAAACGCATTAAAAGTTTTTGACATGTCTCCAGATGAAGGAATGATAACAGAATCTGAATGGACAGGTGAATATGGTCCATATATTCAATCAAAAAGAGGAGAAATATATAAAGCATATGCTAAATATATGATAGAGCAAGGAAAAGCATATCCATGTTTCTGCTCTCCTGAAGATGATGAAAAAAGAAATACAGCACAATTAAATGCAAAGATTAGACCTGGTTATTACGGAGTATGGGCTAAATGTAGAAATCTTTCATTAGAAGAAATGGCTGAAAAGATTAAAGCAGGGGTTCCATATATAATAAGATTCAAATCACCAGGAAGAGAAGATAGAAAAATACAAATATCAGATGGTATAAAAGGAAAGCTAACATTTCCTGAGTACGATATAGATATAGTAATAATAAAATCTGATGGACTTCCAACATACCACTTCGCACACATGGTTGATGATCATTTAATGAGAACAACTCATGTTGTTAGAAGTGATGAATGGCTTTCATCATTACCACTACATGTACAATTATTTAAAGAAGCAGGATTTAAAGCTCCTAAATATTGTCATATAGCTCCAATCATGAAAAATGATGATGGAAACAAACGTAAATTGAGTAAGAGAAAAGATCCAGAAGCTGCTGTTTCATATTATGATGAACTTGGTGTACCACCAGATGCAGTTAAGGAATATCTATTAAACATAGCAAACTCAACTTTTGAAAATTGGAGAAGACAAAACAAAGATGCTAAAATGGAAGATTTTGATTTCCAATTAAACAAAATGAGTGTAAGTGGTGCTCTATTTGATATGGTTAAACTATTTGATGTAGCTAAGATAGTTATTTCTAGATATGATGCTGAGAAAGTTTACAATGATGGATTAGCATGGGCTAAGAAATATGACGAAGAGCTTGTTAAATTATTAGAAGACAAAGAGTATGCTCTTAAAGTTTTAGGAATTGAAAGAGGAAATCAAAAACCAAGAAAAGATATTGCTAAATGGTCAGATTTAAAAGAAAACATTTCTTATATGTATGCTGATGAATTTGATAAAGTATCTGAGTTTAACTATGGAAATGTAACTGATAAAGATTTAGTTAAGAAAATAGTAGATTTATATGCAGCTAAATACTATAACCCTGCTGATGACAAACAAACATGGTTTGATAAAATAAAAGATTTAGCAGAAGAAGTTGGCTTTGCAAGAGAAGTTAAAGAGTACAAAGCTGAGCCTGAAAAATGGCCAGGTCATGTTGGTGATATTAGTACAGTATTAAGAGTAACTTTAACAGGAAGACAAAATACTCCAGATTTATACGAAATAATGCAAGTGCTTGGTAGTGAAGAGGTTAAGAGAAGACTCCATTAAAAAAGTGGGGAGCGAGAGCACTGGCCGAAGGCGAGCATTAAGGTAATTTTTTATTAAACAAAAAATTACAAAAAAGGAGATTTTAATATGGAAATAGAAAATGTAAAAGGTGGTTATGATTTTTTACCAGAAGAGCAAAATATCAGAAACTATATAAATAATACTTTAAAAGAAGTATTCGAACAGTATGGTTATTGTTCAATCGAAACTCCAATACTATGCTACTATGATATATTGGCTGGAAAGTATGACGAGAGCAATGATCTATTGAATGAAATATATAAGTTAACAGATCAAGGAAAAAGAAAACTAGGACTTAGATATGACTTAACAGTTCCTTTCTCTAAATTAATTGCCCTTAATAAAAATAGATTAACAATGCCTTTCAAAAGATATGAAATAGCAAAAGTATTTAGAGACGGTCCAATTAAAGCTGGACGTGATAGAGAATTTACACAATGCGATGTTGATGTTGTTGGCATAGAAGGCCAAATGATTGAAGCGGAACTTGTAAGTTTATATGTAGAAGCATTTAAAAGATTAAACATAGATGTTGAAATCAAATATAATAGTAGAAAGTTGATGAATGGATTGATTTTGGAATGTGGTGTTCCAGAAGAGCTAACATCAAAGACTATTACTATAATAGATAAGATTGAGAAACTATCTAAAGAAGATTTTGTTAAAGCTCTTGTGGAAGTTGGAGTGACAGCTGAGCAATCAGATAAATTACAAAGCTACTTTTCAATGTCGCTAGAGCAGATAAATGAAATGTTCAAGGAAACAGAAAATACTATTCTTGCGGAAGGATTAAAAGAGCTAAATGACTTAAATGATTATTTGAAGGCTCTTGACTTACAAGGATATTGTAAGTTTACATCTTCATTAGCGAGAGGACAAGATTACTATACAGGAACTGTATTTGAAGTATATGAAAAAAATGGAATCCTGAATTGCAGCATCGGTGGTGGTGGTAGATATGATAAAATCATCACAGATTTTATTGATGATGGAAATGTATATCCAGCTGTTGGTGTAAGTTTTGGATTAACATCTTTATATGCAATACTAAAAGATAGAGCTGAATTAAATCAAAAATCTAAGCTTGACTTTTATATAATACCAATGAATACAGAGAAGGAAAGTTTAAAACTTGCAATTGATTTAAGAAAGCAAGGATTTAATGTTGATATTAGTATGAATGGAAGAAAGATGAAGAAATGTTTAGACTATGCAAACAAAATGAATATTCCATATGTAATCATACTTGGAGAAGATGAAATCAAAAATGGCTCTTTCTTTATTAAGGATATGATTAATAAAGGACAATTTGAAGTTTCATTTGATAAAGTGGATACAGTTAAATCTATCATAAAATAATAATGTATATAATATGAAGAAAGCAGAGCAGATAAAACTAGCATATGCCTTCTTCATATTTTCATATAAAGAAGTATAATATAGAAAGGAGAGCATAAATGGATTTTAATATAGGAGATATTGTTAGAACTAAAAAGCAGCATCCATGTGGAAGTAAATTGTGGGAAATAATAAGAGTAGGCGTAGACTTTAAATTAAAATGCCAAGGATGTGGACACGTAATTATGCTTCCAAGAGAGAAAGCATTGAAGGCTATAACAAAGAAGATTAGTGATGAATAATATGTAGGTTTTGAAGAGCTAATAGTTACATAAAAACAAGTGGAAAAATCTATATAAATTATTTAAATTGAAATTTCTAAAAAAAAATGAAAAAACTTTGAAAAATCTGTTGACAATGGTTGTCGAAAATGATATCATAAAAAAGTACTCAGCAAGAGATAAAACATATAAATATAATTAATATTTTGTATGTAAATTAGTAATAATAACACCTGGCGAAGCATATACTAATTTATATTTTTTTACGCCAAAATGATGGTTAAAAAAATAATTAAAAATATTTTAAAAATATGTTGACATCGAAAGCAAAAAGTAGTACAATACGAATTGTCGTAACAAAAAGTTATCGACATAAAAGTACATTGAAAAGTAAACAATAAACCTTTGAGAAACCAATCGAAGCGGTAGTTGAATTGTACTACCTTTAAACAAAAACAATTTTTATTTTA
>JAFWDV010000008.1 GCA_017515985.1 Clostridia bacterium | reverse complement strand
GCATTTACTACTTCAGAAATTAATTCGTCGGAATAATTTTTATTGAATTTTTGACCTTTTTTCGCCATAAAAAATACACCTCCGTTTAGATTTTAACACAATTCTTTTTTTATTGTGTCTACTAAACGGGGTGCATTTCATTTTATGCTTCTTTTTTTGCTCTATGGTTTCTTTTCATATATGAATATGTTTCCTCAAGGGCACTATATTTATCAACTAGGGTTAGAATAAATGATTCTACGTATCTAGGTGGGATTGGAGTTACTGGCCACATATGTTTTAAAATGATGTCTTTTTCTTTTTTATTAAGATTAAAAATAGTCGATGCTTTTTCGTATGCAGTTTTAGGATGAGTAAAGGCATGTAAACCTTTCCTTCCGGGCTGACGTACTCTCCAATCATATAAAAATAAATCATGCACAAATGCAGCTCTAGCCATTGATACAGAATCTAAATGTAATTTTTTACAAATACAATAGCAATAGAAAGATACAGATAAGCAGTGATCGTAGCAAGAGCTATCGCAGTGCTGTCTGTAGTTTTTCATTTCTTGAACAGTTTGGTTACAATCCATGTCAGAAATAATGCTATAAAATTCTTTAAATTTGTTTGAATCTTTATTCATAAAAACCTTCTTAAAATATAATTTAAATAACGCTCCAACAGATATTATATCACTATTAAAAATAAAGTCAATTTGTGAGCTAGTTCATATTTAATTTTTGTTCAATAATTTCCCAGGCTTTTTCAGTATATATCTTTCTTTCTGAAGAGAAAGGTAAAAACGTAAAGTCTTTTATTGGATTTAATATAGCTTGAATCGAATCAACTGCTGAATCAACTTTAGTAATAGCAATTTTATCAGCTTTATTTGCAATTACGATAAATGGTAGGCCAGACCTAATAATATAGTCGTACATCATTTTATCATTACTGCCAGGTTCATGTCTTATATCAATCAGTAAAATTATAAGAGCAATATTTTTTCTAATATGTAAATATTCGTCAATAAAACCATTAACTTTTGCTTGCTCAGACTTTGACATCTTACTATATCCGTAGCCTGGTAAATCAACAAAATAAAAGGTATTATCCATATTATAAAAGTTAATCTGTCTGGTTTTACCAGGTTCACTACTTGTTCTTGCCAATTTTTTTCTATTGATCATTGTATTAATGAAAGACGATTTTCCTACGTTAGATTTTCCAACCAAAACTACTTCAGGCAATCCATTGGTAGGGTATTGCTTTGGACTAACTGCAGAAATTTCAAATTGTGGATTTTTTACTAACATATTTCCTCCTTTTATTTAACTGGAACTAATTTTTCTGTTCCGCCCATATATGGTCTTAAAACCTCTGGTACAGTGACAGTTCCATCTTCATTATAATTGTTTTCTAGAACTGCGATTAATCCTCTTGGTGTAGCAACAACTGTATTGTTTAGCGTATGAGGATAATAATTTCCTTTTTCACCTTTAACACGAATTCCAAGTCTTCTTGCTTGTGCATCTCCAAGTGTTGAACAGCTTCCAACTTCGAAGAATTTTTGTTGTCTTGGACTCCAAGCTTCAACATCACAAGATTTAACTTTTAAGTCTGCCATATCTCCAGAGCAGCAGTCAAGCTGTCTTACTGGTACGTTCCAGCTTCTAAATAAATCAACTGTTAATTTCCACATTTTTTCGTACCAATTCATTGAGTCTTCTGGTTCGCAAATTACAATCATTTCTTGCTTTTCAAATTGATGAACTCTATATAATCCTCTTTCTTCTAGACCATGAGATCCAATTTCTTTTCTAAAGCATGGAGAATAAGACGTCATTGTTATTGGTAATTCATCTTTCTTAACCATTTGATCTATATATCTACCAATCATAGAATGCTCTGATGTTCCAATTAGATATAAGTCTTCATTTTCAATTTTATACATCATTGCATCCATTTCCTCAAAACTCATAACTCCAGTAACAACATTGCTACGAATCATGAATGGGGGAATGGCATATGTAAATCCATTAGATATCATATAGTCTCTAGCGTATGCAAGCATTGCTTCATGTAATCTGGCAACATCACCAACTAAGTAATAAAATCCAACACCACTTGTACGTCCAGCAGATTCTTTATCTAATCCGTTGAATCTTTCAATTATATCTGCATGATGAGGTATCTCGTATGATGGAACAGCTGCTTCACCAAATCTTTGAACTTCAACATTTTCACTATCATCTTTTCCGATAGGTACTGATGGGTCAATGATATTTGGTATTTTCATCATTCTAGATTTAATTTCTTCAGCATATTCAGCTTCTAATTTTTCATTTTCAACAAGCTCTTCATTTATTTTTTGAACTTCAGCTTTAATCTTTTCAGCTTCTGCTTTTTGACCTTGTTTCATCAAGTTTCCAACTTCATTACTTAATGATTTTCTTTTTGCTCTTAAATTATCGCCGTTAAGCATAGTTTCACGATTCTTTCTATCTAATTCGATAACTTCATCAACTAAAACTAGTTTTTGATCTTGAAATTTGTTTTTGATGTTTTGTTTAACAACATCTGGGTTTTCTCTTAAAAATTTAATGTCTATCATACTGATTCCTCCTTTTATTTTTGTGGCATATAAAACAAAAACGTCCTTATGTTTAACATAAGGACGATATATCTTCGCGGTGCCACCTTAATTTATACCATTTTTTATAATAAGATATTTTGAACGGTATAACTCTACGATGCTGATAACCGTGCATCAATCGGTTTAATTTTCATTAAATGTATGAAAGAGTAGATTTCATAAGTTTCTTTAAGTTATTTCCACCAACCATAACTTCTCTGAGTAAAGAGTTACTTATTACTTAGCTCTTAAACAAATATTATGTATAATATACTATCACATTTTTTGATTATTTGCAATATTTACTGAATATAAATCTGTAAAATAAAAAAAAGAAAAATAGAAAAATGTTATAATTTTTTTCATAAAAAGACAAAAAATGTTGAAATATAAAAATAGATAATATAAAATTAATACAAATTAGAGAGCGAAAGTATAATACGACATACGAAAGATAAAAATGGGGGATGCACATATGAATTTTGAGGATTGCAAAGCAAAGATTCAAAAGGTTTCAGAAATAATAGAAAAAAGTACATGTGTAAAAGATATATTGGATAGTGAATGTATAAATATTAATGAAGATTTTCAATATCTTTGCTTGAATAGTACTATAAAGCCTGAGCTAGTAAATGAAACAATTGCTAGTTTAGCAATGAACGGAAAATATGATGTTGTTAAGGATAATATAAGATTCATTACGCTAAGCATTTGGAAAGATGTGTTTAATGCAAACGACGCAATGAAGAATATGTTTACTGAAAATTGTACTGATATACTAGAAAATGCTGGTATTTTGACGTACAGAGAAATAGAAAATTTTATTGATGAGCCTAGTACGCTACAACTTGTATATGATAATTTGGAAGTTATAATAAGAAAATTATGCACGTATGATAGGGCAGCTCTAATATGTAAGTTAAAAAATAAGGAAAATGGGCCACAAATTATCAAGGATAATTTAGAGCTATTTTTCCAAAAAGGAGAATTTGATATCTCTACAACATACTCTAAGATTCTAATAGAGCTAGATCAGATTCCTGAAATAACTAAAATTGAAATTCTTGAGGCTTGTGTTAGATATCTAAAGGAAATGCTTGAAAGAGAAACTGCTATTGATAATGAGACAAATGATTTATTGAATTGGGTTTATGATTCAATGGAAAATACAGTTATGGATGAAGTAAAAAGAGCCTATTTACAAGAAAATATTGATAAAGCAATTATAACGAATTTTGATTGTATACTTGATAAAACAAACTACGATAAAGATACAATGAAGGTATTAAAACTGTTTCAATGTACATATGATTTATTTGATAATAATAAAAACATGTTTATTGAAAAATCAAACAAATTAATTCATATGACTAAAATATATGACTTGAACTATGAAAAGGAAAACAAAGATGCTGATGTAGTTGAATCAGAAGAAATAGCTGAGCCAAGTGATAATATTGTAAAACTAACTGTAGCAGAGGATGAGGTATATACTGAGGGAAAACATAGTGAAGATGCAGAGCCTACAAATATTATTGAATTGAATTCAAACACAGTTGCCCATGAAGTGGCAGAGCCTAATAATGATACTGAATTACCAAGCGTGGCTGATGAGAAAATAGTTGAAAAAGACGTTGATGAGGTTCCGGAAGTAGATGAAGAAGAGAGTTATGAAGCTATTGCTGTCGGTGATTCTGAACTTGAAGATTTGAATGTTATTGCTAAGTTTAATGAATTATTAGAAAAAAGCAAAGAAGATAATCAAGGTGTTGAAGATATAGTAGGAGAGCTTATAAAAAGCAATATTCAAGAGACTGACGATATTGTAAAGCGAGTAATGGAAAAGAGCGGAAATAATTCAGAAGAAATTATGGAAGAATGTAATAATGAAGAACATGAAGAAATAGATGAAATTGAAGAAGTAGCGGATGCAGAAGATGTAGAAGTTCCTAAAGAGCTATCTCTGGTTATAAAAAATGAAGAAATAGAAGCTGAAAGGAAACCATCTTTCTTCGAGCGTTTATGGAATAAGGTAAAAAAGTTTTTTCAAAACTTCGGAGCAGATAGAATTGGGGAATAGAAAAAAAGATGCTTGTAATAAGCATCTTTTTTGATTTGTAATAATAATTATCTCTTTGAGAAATACAAAGTCCAGAGTATCAAGAAAAAATTTAAATTTGTATATTGTGTGTATATTGTACGTGGAGAGGTAGAATGTGTTAGAGAACTTTAAAATCAAAATTATATAAAAATTCTTGACAATTAAAAATGGTTAAGTATAATTACTATAACAAATAGTAAGGTTTGTGAACCAAAGAAAAATTTGAAAACGTCTAATGATAAAAGGAGGAATTTTAAATGAAAAAATTAGGAAATGTAGTTTTAGTTTTAGTAATCATATTATTGATTGCAGCTATAGGAGTGGGAGGATGGTACTTTGTAAAAAAGGACAAAGAATCAAGTGAAAGAATTGCAAAATTAGAAAATCAAATTGCAGGTTTAAGTGATAAAAAAGATGAAGAAGTTACAGATAAGAATAAAGATAATAATGAAACTGGTACAACAAAAAGTGATAAAACTGCTAAGGCTAATGAGGCAATAAAAAAAGCTTTAAATAAAAAAAGCTTTAAAAGATGAAACATGGATTTATAGAAATATTAAAATCGTTGGAGATTATGTAGGTGAGAATGGAATTAAATTTAAAAAATTAGCAGACAAAAACGATGTTCCATCTTATTTTGTAGCATGGAACATTGACTATAAAGATGGTTCAGGAAATGGTATATTAGGATTTATAGTTACTTTTGATGGAGAAAAAGTTGTAGTGAGTAAAAATCCTTTAAATCCATATGTAGATTTTGGAAGTGAAAATGATGTAGAACTTGATACAAAAAATAACTATGCTATAGTATCATCAGCAGCAGAAGGCGATTCTGTAATTTATAAAATTGAAGGTACGGAATTTAAAAGAATTGCAAAATCAGCATATACTGGTGAAAAAATGAAATTTTATGATGAAGATGGAAAAGAAATTAGTGAAAGTCAATTCAAAAAATATACAAGCAATATGTCAAAAATAGATATTGAATTAAATGATAGTAATGTCGATAAATATGTAGAATAAAATGAAAAAATATATATAAGAAAATTAAGTAGATTAAAATTTATATCAAAATTTAATTATATAAAAAAGAAAAATACATACCAAAAGGTATGTATTTTTTTTGTATATATTATCTCTTTGAGAATTGTGGAGCTTTTCTAGCTTTCTTAAGACCATATTTCTTTCTTTCTTTCATACGAGAATCTCTTGTTAAGAATCCGTTTGTTTTTAAAGTTGATCTATATTCTTCTTCGTTAGCTTCTAATAAAGCTCTTGAAATACCATGACGGATAGCTCCAGCTTGTCCTGTGAAACCTCCACCTTTTACTGTACAGATAACATCATATTTAGATTCTGTTTCTGTTACTGATAATGGTTGTCTTACTATATATTTTAGAGTTTCTGCTCCAAAATATTCATCTAAGTCTTTTCCATTTATTGTAATTTTTCCATTTCCATCTACTAATCTAACTCTAGCGATTGAACTTTTTCTTCTACCTGTTCCGCAGAATGCTACTTCTTTCTTAGCCATTTTAAATATCCTCCCTTAAATTATTAATTAGAATTCCCATACTTCTGGTTTTTGTGCAACATTCTCATGTTCGCTACCAGCATAGATTCTTACTTTCTTTAACATTTGTCTTCCTAATGTATTTTTTGGAAGCATTCCTTTTATAGCTAACATCATCATTTTTTCTGGAGATTTAGCCATCATTTCTCTAGCAGTGATTTCTTTCATTCCTCCAATATATCCTGAGTGATGTCTGTATATTTTTTGATCTAATTTGTGACCTGTAAGAACCATATCGTTACAATTTAATATTATAACGTGATCTCCATTGTCTAAGTTTGGTGTATAAGTAGGTTTGTGTTTTCCTCTTAATAATTTAGCTGCTTCGGTTGCAACTCTACCTAATGGTTTGTTAGCAGCATCGATTATATACCATTTGCTTTCAATTTCATTTTTCTTTATACTATATGTAGTGTTATTCATGGTAAAAATACCCTCCATTCATTATTTTTATAATATATTTTATATGAAACTTAAAATTAAACCACCGGGGAGAAGTTTGACTCTAAGTCATAATCAATTTAATTGCTTTCCTATTCTATTACATTTATTTGGAAAAGTCAAGTGTTATTGAAGAAATTTGTAGTAGAGAACATATTTTTTTAGAAATGAGATAAAAAAAGTAGTTAATCTTTATTGTATTGTGAATTTTTATTCAAAAATTTGCCTAAAGTGTTGACAGAATAGCAAAAATGATATATTATAGTGTAGTCAAAAAGAAGAAGCAATCCACTTCTCACCTTATCGAATAGAAAAAGGTTAAGATTTTTATAATACATAAAGCGTAGTAGTGCATTGTATAATGTGCGTTAGGCTTGTTATAAAATTTTTTTGTGGGTTGATTTGTTCTTAAACAAATCAATTTTTTTTGTAAAGAATTAAGATTTGTACAATAAAATTTGGCGATATAACTAGTAGGAGGTGTTTTACTATAAAACAAGAATTACCAATTAATGAACAAATAAGGGCAAAGGAAGTCCAAGTCGTTGATGAAAACGGACAAAAAGTTGGAAAGCTTTCTTTAAATGAAGCTTTAGATATGGCTTATGAAAAGAAGCTAGACTTAGTTTTAGTTTCTCCAAATTTAGATGTTCCAGTTTGTAAAATAATGAACTATGGAAAATATAAGTTTGAACAAGCTAAAAAAGAAAAAGAGGCTCGTAAGAAGCAAAAGGTATTGGAAACAAAGGAAATCAGAATTACTCCAAATATTGAACAACATGATTTTGAATTCAAATGTAAAAATGCCAGAAAGTTCCTTGAAGAAGGAAATAAAGTTAAAATAACAGTTAAGTTTAGAGGAAGAGAATTAAACTACGTAAAACTTGGAGAGGAAGCATTGAATAAATTTGTAGAAGATTTATCAGATATTGCGGCTCTTGAGAAAAAGCCTTTATTGGAAGGTAAAAACATGTTCATAATACTAGCTAAAAAAACAGATAAATAGAGAGGAGATTTTTATTATGCCAAAACTTAAATCAAACCAAGCAGCAAGAAAAAGATATACACAAACTGCATCAGGAAAATTTAAAAGAACAAAAGCTAATAGAAGACATTTATTAGCTAACAAAACAAACAGACAAAAGAAATCAGGAAGCATCATGAATGCTTATGCTGATAAAACATGTGAAAAAGCAATCAAAAAAATGTTACCATATGGAAATTAATTTTAGGAAGATAGGAGTGAATTTAAAATGGCAAGAGTTAAATCAGCAATAATTACTCGTAAAAAACATAAAAAAGTATTAAAAAGAGCAAAAGGATATTATGGAGCAAAGCATTACAGATTCAGAAATGCTAAACAAGCAGTTATGAAATCTGGAGCATATGCTTATGTTGGAAGAAAAGATAAAAAGAGTAATTTTAGAAAATTATGGATAGCAAGAATTAATGCTGCTGCAAGAATGAATGGATTAACATATAGCAGATTAATCGCTGGATTAAAGAAAGCTAATGTTGTAATAAACAGAAAGATGTTAGCTGAAATGGCTGTATCAGATGCAGCTGCATTTGCAAAAATTGCAGAAATAGCAAAAAAAGCATAAATAAAAAAATACCTGGTAACAGGTATTTTTTTTGCTCTAGTAAAGTGCAAAGATGCAAAAGTTTTAAAAGAGAATATAATTTAATATACTTGACATAAAACAATATAATTGATATAATTGGGGCGTAGTTAATTCGTGCTATCACGGATTGTAGGATAAGCACTGCAGAAACAATAAATCTGTAGGTGCGCACAAAAGATCGAAAGGGTGAATAAGGATGGCAGAAAATTACGAGAAATTTGTTCGGCGCAACGAGCAAATTAAAGATCTACTGAATGAAGCAGAAGGTCTCGATGAGAGAGATGAGAATGATAGACTCTTCTTTTGCATTAGGAAGGCATCTGTTCTTCTGGAAATGCAGAAATCCGAACTGCGCTCTCTAGAGCACACGAGGGTATCTGAGGAGGAGTATCTTGAAATCCGAAAAATCATAGCAGGTTATTACAGCTGCAAGCTTCAGAAGGATCGGATCGTAGACAAAGTTCGCAAAAAATGACCCAAAACAAAGAGCGCTGTTCGTGACGGCGTTCTTTGTTGTTTTTTATGGAATAGGACAAAAAATGAATAAGTTACTTGACATAATTAAGAAAATAGTGTATAATAATATTTGTTGATATTTTAGAAAAAATATCTTGAATAAAAAATATTTATATAGTAAGATATAGTCAGTGGTGCATTATTCTAGTTACACAGTTTTATATGAGGGTGGGGCTAAAAATCCACTAAAGGGCACATCGTTGAAGTTTCTTGTTTATGCGCGGGATGCCAGTTTTGCGTGTTTGCAGGGAGTAAAGATTTTAGGGAATTATGTAATGGCATACATAATAATCCCCTATTGTCGCGGAGGCTTGGCCTATAGCTGGTTCAATGCTGTAGGTTATAGTAAAACCTATATCAGTGCACAGGTACGAAATATAGTGTAGCCTGTTTTGAGTGGTAGTCTTGGGATTAACCGAAAAAGTAATAAATGATAATTTGGCCAAAATGATAATTTATTGCTGGTTATGAAATCACTATTGCAAAAGAAACTAATATAAAACTAAAGTGTATTAAGGAAAACTTCTAGAATGTTTTGCCTTAAGGCATGGGAATTTAAGGATTAAAGTACGGATTTAAGTGGCTGTCTGGTAATCAATTAATCTATTGATTATTTCCTTTAAATGGAAACAGCTAAACAGTGATGTTTGGTAGGAAATAGAGAAATTCAACTAGACCTAAACCGTAAAATTTACTTAAATTTCACCACTATTATATTTTATTTTTTTTTACAATTTTTCAATAGGAGACGAATATAGCAATGAAAAAAAGCAAAAAAGAAAAGAAAGATTCATCAGGGCTAAAGTGGTTTATAACAATATTTGTATTGGCATTTATTTTGTCAATTATTTTTTCATTTATATCAACTACTGCAATTAGCGGCTTATCACTAGTTCCAGCAATACTAGTACTAATACTAGTTGTATTTATTGGTATTATATTTGATATAATTGGTGTAGCTGTAACGGTTGGTAAAGAATCTGATTTTAATGCAATGGCTGCTAAAAAAATTCCTGGTTCAAAAACCTCTTTAAATTTGATAAAGAATTCTGCAAAAGTATCTAATGTTTGTGCAGATGTAATCGGTGATGTTGCAGGAGTTTTAAGTGGATCAATAAGTGCATTAATAGCAGTGAAGATGACTAGTAGTTTAGGGTTAGATTTCAACGTACAGTTTATTATAAGTGCTATTGTTGCTTCTTTGACGATAGGTGGCAAAGCCATAGGAAAAGGAATTGCTCAAAGCAAATCAACGGAAATTGTTGGTTTTGTTGGTAAAGTTTTAAGATTATTTAAAAGAGAGAAATAGATATGAAGGTGAGTATGAAATAAACATACTCACCTTTTGTGTTATATGATTTCATAAAAGTCTGCTGCTGTTATATTGATATTAGGTGATGATATTGGTATAATATCAAAGGTTTGAAGTATGAAAAGGAAGGTATTTTTATGACTAAATATTACGATTGGAAAGAAGAAATAAAAAAAGAAGAGCTAAAACAAGTAACTGAAATATTAGCAAATGACGGAATAATTGTGTTTCCGACAGAAACAGTTTATGGAATTGGTGGAAATGCTCTTTCTGAAAGTGTTATAGATAAAGTATATGACGTAAAAAAAAGACCAAGAGAAAAAGCTCTAAATATTATTTTAGCTGATAAAGCAGATATAGAAAAATATGCAAATATTAAATATGACATTGAGCGAAAAATAATAGAAAAATGTATGCCCGGACCGATAACGATGATTTTAGAGAAAAAAGAGCAAAGTTTTGGAGATACATTTACACAAGATGATAATACTATAGGAATCAGAATTCCAGATAGTAAAATAATTCATACAATACTTGAAAATGTTGATTTTCCGCTCATAGCACCAAGTGCTAATATATCGGGAAAGCCTGGTGGCGTGGAAATTTCAGATATTAAAAAGGACTTTGATGGATGTGTTGATGTGATAATAGATGGTGGAAGAGCGAAAATAGCTAAACCATCAACTATTGTTAAAGTAATAAATAATGAAATTGTAATTTTAAGAGAGGGCGAAATCACAAAAGAAGATATAATTGAATTAATAAAATAAAGATTATGGAGGAATTTGAGATGAATTTATGTAGTAAATTTTTCAAACATACATGTTTAGTTACAAAGCACAGGTGGTATGTGTTTAAATATGCGGTAAAAGCTGGTATTCCATTGAGGGGATTACTTCATGATTTATCAAAGTTTTCTCCAACAGAATTTTTTGAAAGTGTAAAATATTACAATGGTAAACGTAGTCCACTTCATGTTGCGCGTGAACAAATTGGCTATTCGGCTGCTTGGCTTCATCACAAAGGACGTAATAAACATCATTTTGAATATTGGGAAGATTTATCTAAGACAGAAAGATTTGGTGTATTTATGCCGTATAAATATTTGGTTGAAGCACTGTGTGATAAAATATCTGCTGGAATTGTTTACCAGGGAAAAGCTTGGAGTCAAAAAGAACCATATGAGTATTGGATGAAAATTGAAAGAAATGGTCCTGTTGTGAAGCATGAAGGTTGTGTGGAATTTATGGATATAGTTCTAAAAAAAATATATGATGAAGGGTTAGATAGTGCAATCAACAGGAAATATTTGAAAGAATTGTATAATTCTATAGCAGAGAAATATAAATATATTCCACAAAATAAAAAATAAGAAAAAAATTTTTTTCTATTGTAAAAAATAGTATTATTGGTATAATACACATAAAGAACTATTAAGGAGGATTCAAAAGATGGTAAGAAGAGTTGCAATACTTGCAAATGGAGGAGATGTTTCAGGATTTAATGCTGTTATAAGAGCAATTGTAAAGTCTGCAGAAAAATATGGAGTTGAATGTTATGGATTTGTTGAAGGATACAAAGGTCTTTTAAACAATGATTATATAAAGTTAAGTACTTCAGGAAATAATAGAGCTTCAGGAATATTGCCTAAGGGAGGATCTATCATAGGATCTTCAACTAACGCAAATGTTTTCCACTATAAAACAGAGGAAAATGGAGAGGTTGTTTACAGAGATTTTTCTGATATATGTGTAGAAAATATAAGAAATGATGGTTTCGATTGCTTGTTTACACTTGGTGGAGACGGTACTCAAAAGTCAGCAAGAGATTTTTCTTTGAAAGGAATAAATGTAATAGGCGTTCCAAAAACAATAGATAACGATGTTGCTTGTACAGAAGTTACGTTTGGTTATAATACTGCTGTATCAGTTGCTTCAGATGCTTTAGATAGACTTCATACAACTGGTGAGACACATCATAGAATTATGGTTCTAGAAGTTATGGGAAGATATGCTGGATGGATTGCTCTTGAATCTGCAATTTCTGGTGGTGCAGATATAGCTTTGATCCCGGAAATTCCATATGATATAGATAAAGTTGTAGAGAAAGTTAACCAAAGACGCAGTCTTGGTAAGAACTTTTCTATTGTTGTTGTTGCTGAAGGTGCAGCTCCACTTGGTGGACAGTTGTCAGTAGTTGAAACAAGAGATAATGGAGAAGGTGTTGATAACACAAAATTAGGTGGTGCAGGAGAAAAAGTTGCCAAAATACTACAGGAAAGAACAGGTATGGAATCAAGATGCACAGTTCTTGGATATATGCAAAGAGGTGGAACTCCAACAGCATACGATAGAGTGTTATCTACAAAATATGGAGCAAAGGCAATGGAACTTGCAATTGAAGGAAAATTCAATGTTTTGACTGTTATAAAAGATGGAAAATTAGATTCAGTTTCCTTGGAAGATGTTGTTGGGCAAAATAAGGAAATTGGTGCAGTTTCTGGTAATACAGCAGAGAGTAATATTAGAAAAGTAACTATGGATCATGATTTAGTAAAAACAGCAAGAAGTATAGGAATCTGCTTAGGTGATTAATTTGACAAAAAATGCCATTTATGTTAGAATGGAAGAACATCATGTGAAAGGGGTGAACCCCATGGCTTATTTGACTCAGGCTCAGAGAGCGGCGATTGCTACTTTTAGAGCCAAGTTCCAAACAGCAAAGCCTGCTGATGGAACGGATCAGTACGAGGAAAAAGAAAGACCTCTTACTGATGAGCAACGTATCCGGCTTCGTGTTCTCGGACAGAAGTGGGAGATGATGTTCTTAGAGCCCCACAAGGCTCACTGATGTTGATTTTGGGGAAGGTAACCGAAAGGTTAAGTCTTCCTCGTTTTCTTTTTTACAAGAATATTTGCAGTTTACGGAATGCATACTTGAAATTAAAATATAATGTGATAAAATTAGAAAAAACTAAGGAGGAATATATGTTTGCATATTTAAAAGGAATATATGATTCAAGAACAATGGATTATATTGTGCTTGATGTTAATGGAGTAGGATATAAAATTTTTATGTCTGAAAATTCAATGAAGAAGATAGGTGAACTTGGTACTACAATAAAAGTACATACATATGTTAGAGTTAGAGAGGATGACGTAAGTGTATATGGTTTTTCATCAAGTGAAGAGCTTAGAATGTTTGAATTGCTAATTTCTGTGAGTGGAATTGGAGCAAAATCTGCAATAACAATTCTTTCAAACATAGAGCCATCATCTTTTGCTGTTGCAGTTGTATCTGATGATGTAAATATATTAAAAAAATTGCCGGGAATAGGCACAAAATCTGCACAAAGAATAATATTAGAGCTTAAGGATAAGTTAAAAGCAATTAATCTAGAAGAGCAAGCAGAGGTAAAAGAGCAAATGGTCTTACCAAATAATGAAGATTTAGAGGATATGATTTCGGCTTTACAAGTTTTAGGATATACAAGAAAAGATGTACAGAAAATCATTCCCAAAATCGATGTTAAAAATAGCAGTTTAGAGGCAATGATAAAAGATGCTCTTAGTTTATTATCAAAATAGCAAAATATATGCAAAAAGCTCTTTAAATTTTTTACTTTTTATAATATAATCTTAGTGTAATTTGGCAGTAGAATGAAATGCCAGAAAAGGAGTATATATATGAAGAAAAAATCGAAAAATAAGTTTGGGGCTTCTGTAGGTAGTAAAGTTACAAAAAAACCGGCTTATCGGTAAAGTAAAAAGAGGACCTGCAAGTAGAGGTAGCAAGGGCTCAAAGAAAGGAAAAGGAAAACATCCAAAATTGAAAAAATTCTTTATAATTACATTTTTATTAATGATGTTGCTTGTGTTAGTTGGTGTTGGAGTATTCTGTGGAATATTCTTTAGTGATAAGTTTGCTCTTTCGAGAGAAGATTTATTATTATCGAACGCTAACACTGTTGTTTATGATAAAGATGGCAATGTAATTGCGGAGCTATCAGGATCAGAAAATAGAAGAATCATTAGTTTAGACCAAATGTCAGAATATTTACCAAAAGCATTTGTAGCTATCGAAGATGAGAGATTCTATGAACATAAAGGTGTTGATATTAAAAGAACATTGGCAGCAACAGGAACTTATATATTCAAAGGAGATTCATCATTTGGTGGAAGCTCTATCACGCAGCAGTTGATAAAGAATGTTACAAATGAAAGAGATAATTCTGGTTCAGCTGGTGTTGAGAGAAAAATAAAGGAAATGTCTAGAGCATACCAAGTTGAAAAAATGCTTTCAAAAGACGAGATATTATCGCTTTATTTGAATATCATACCACTTGGAGCTGATGGAGGAGATATTTGTGGTGTTGAAACTGCATCAATGTATTATTTTAGCAAGAATGCTAAAGATTTATCAATTGAAGAATGTGCATTCTTAGCTGGTATAAACAATGCACCAAATACATACAATCCATTCAAAGATGAGGACGAGCAAAAACATAACCAAGTTATGAATAAAATAAAGACAAGAACACAAGTTGTTTTAAGAAAAATGAAAGAAACTGGTGCTATTACAGAGGAACAATACAAAACAGCTTATGACAATACAGAGAATGGTTTGGCGTTTAAAAAAGGTGAATTACCATCTTCAACAATCAAAGACTACTTCATAAAAGCAGCGGTAGATAATGTTGTAGATGATTTGGTAACTAGAAAAAATATGTCTCAAGAATATGCAAAAAATCGTGTATATGGTGGAGGTTATAAGATATATACAACTGAAAATGCTTCGGTTCAAGCTAATTTGAAAGAAGTATATACAAGTGGAGAATATATATTAACATCGTCTTTATCTCCAACACATTCACAGTCTGCAATGGTTATTATAGATCACACTACAGGTCAAGTTGTTGCTTGTATGGGAGGTTTAGGTGATGATGTTGATGCTATAGGATTAGATAGAGCAACAGTTATACCAAGACAAACCGGATCTTCAATAAAACCTATTGTAACTTATGGTTGCGGAATTGAAAAAGGTGTTATAACTGCTTCTACAGTATATAACGATGAAAGAACACACTTTGGAAATTGGGAACCAAAGAACGATAGTGGAGGTTTCTCAGGATATATAACAGTAAGAAATGCTATAGAGCGTTCTGTAAACATAGTTGCATGTAAGATAATGTCTGAGATTGGACCTGATAATGCAATAGATTTCGCAAGACAATGTGGAATTTCTACACTTATTAAAGCAAGTGAAACAAAGAAAAACACTGATAGTAATGACTCTAATATTTCTGCTATGGCACTTGGTGGTCAAAGCGTTGGTGTTACACCACTTGAGATGGCTGGAGCATATGCAATGATTGCAAACAATGGTGTTTATATTGAACCTACATTCTACACAAAAGTTGAAGATTCATCAGGTAACATTGTTATTGAAGCAGAGCAAAAAACAGAGCGTGTTATGACAGAACAACATGCATATATTATGAAAACGTTATTAAAACAACCAGTAGAAGGTGCTAGTGGTACTGCTAGGGTTTGTAGAATGAACAACTTTGACGTAGGTGCTAAAACTGGTACAACAAACGAAAAGGTTGATAACTGGCTATGTGGAATGACACCATACTATACGGCAGCAGCATGGTATGGATACGATAAGAGCGGTAGCAAACGTATTCCAATAAATGGAAGTGGTAATAATGCAGCCAAGTTGTGGGCTGAAGTAATGAAAAAAGTTCATAGTGATTTACCACCTGCTACATTTACAGAACCTAGCGGAATTGTTAAAGTTAATGTATGTAGAAAATCAGGATTAAGAGCTTCAGGTTCATGTTCAGATGTATATTCTGAATACTTTGTAGAAGGGGAAGTTCCAAAGGCTTGTGAAGGCCATTCCCTCAAAGTATGCGCGGAATCTGGTAAAATAGCTACAGAATTCTGCCCAAATACTTATTATTTTAGTTTCTTGCCTGAAAAAGAAAGAAATCCAAGCTGGAAAACAGATAATTCAAATGCTTCTGCGCCTTCTGATACGTGTACAATTCATACAAGTAGTGCTACAGTAACGAATGAACCTGCAAATAACGGAAATAGTGCTGAAGTAACAACAACTACGGATATTGTGGTTCCAAATGTTGTTGGATTGTCAAAATCAGAAGCAGTAGCCAAGTTATCAGGAATGGCAGTAGTTTATGCAAAATCTAAATCTGATTCAAGCAAAAAGGATGGAGTAGTATTAAGTCAATATCCTGCATCTGGTACAGTTGTTGAAAAAGGTGCCAAAATAACACTTACATTAAATGAGATAAAAAATGATCCACCTGCTAATACAAATACAACGCCAAGTGAGAATACTGTTGATAATACTACAGAGAATAATAATAATCCAGGATAAAAAAGAATGTAGACACTGGAAAATTAATTCCAGTGTTTACTCATATAGATGAGGTGTATAATTGGAAACAAAGAAGAAATTATTTATCGGAGAGCTTATTGATAGTATAAAGAGCTTCGATTATTATAAAGAAGTTTATAAACAAAGTATAGCAAGAGCTTTTAAATATTTTTCGATACTTATTCTTTTATATGCTATTGTAGCAACAATTGTAAGTATAAATGAAACAAATAAAGTTCTAAATAGTTCAAAAAGTTTTATTGAATCGGAAATAAAAAGTATTAGATATTCCGAAGGTACATTGGAAGTTGATGATAATGAAAAAAAATCATATTTAAACGATAAAGTAATAATAGATACTTCAATAGATAATTTAGACGAATATAGCTCAGATTTTATATTGGTTAAAGATAAATTTAGGATAACACTTGAAGGAAAAAAATTCGATTTTAAGTATAATGATTTTATTAATCAAGAATTTGATAAGCAAACATTAATAGAGGCTCTTGATATAAAAAATTATATTTTTGGAATAATTGTAATAACATTACTTATGTCTTATATAGTTTTGTTTATATCTACGATGCTAGATGTTTTGGTTATTAGCTTGATTGGTTTCATAATATCAAGTATTGTAGGAAATAATAGTTTCAGATTTAAAAATATATTTTGTATTGCGGTACATTCGATTACTCTTTCAGTTGTTATGGGGATGATTTATTTCATAATAAATACATTTACAGGATTTGAAGTAAAATATTTTTCTACGATGTATACATCACTTGCAACAATATATATGATAACGGCAATATTACTGATTAGATCGGAAAAAAATAAAGATAACACATAGGTTTTGGAGGGAGTCAAAATATGAATTCAAATGAAAACAAGAAAAATGGCAATAAAGGTAAGAAAAAGTATTTAATAATTGCAATAGTTATAATAGCAATTATTGCAGCTGCAGCTTATGGAATTGTAAAGTATAACGAACATTCTAAGCAAAAAGAGGATAAAACTTTAGCTTATACGGAGTTGATGGCAAAAATACAGTCTGATGCTGTTGAAAAAATTGAAATGAAAACAAAGAGCAGTACTGTAAAAGTTAAATTAAAAGATTCTGAGGAGAAAGATGAGCTTGAGGTTATTGTTCCAGAAAACGAAGCTTTTGTTGAGTTTATACAAGATCAAGTTAAAGAAGGCAAAAGTATTGAATTAATACAAAAGGATGAAAGCATTTTCTTAAAAATAGGAGAGAAAATGTTAGCATTAATGCCAACAATCATACTAATAATCTTTGTAGTTTTGATATTCCAAATGCAAGGTTTGGGTGAAAAAGGTAAAGTTTATGATGCTGCATCACAAAAAACAAAAATTACTTTTAAGGATATTGCAGGTTTAGATGAAGAAAAACAAGAGATGATAGAAATTGTAGATTTTCTTAAAAAACCTAAAAAATTCCAAGAAATGGGAGCAAAGATACCAAGAGGTGTTTTATTATGTGGTAATCCAGGAACAGGTAAAACATTAATTGCAAAGGCAATAGCCGGTGAAGCAGATGTTCCATTTATTTCAATGAGTGGATCAGAGTTTATTGAGATGTTTGCTGGTTTAGGTGCATCAAGAGTTAGAAAGCTTTTCGAAAAGGCAAGGAAAATTTCACCATGTATTGTTTTTATCGATGAAATAGATGCTATTGGATCTAGAAGAACTACATCAAGTGGAGCAGAAAGTGAAAATAACCAAACTTTAAATCAATTGTTAGTTGAAATGGATGGTTTTGATACAGAAGAAGCTATAATAGTTTTAGCCGCTACAAATAGACCTGAAATGCTTGATAAAGCATTACTAAGACCAGGAAGATTTGATAGACAAATAAATATTGCTCTTCCAGACTTAAACGGTAGAGAGGCAATATTAAAAATTCATGCTAAGGATAAAAAATTAGATGAAAATGTTAATTTGAGAAGTATAGCTGAAGATACGGCAGGATATACTGGTGCTGAACTTGCAAATATTTTAAATGAAGCAGCTATAATTGCTACAATAAGAAGTCATAATGCAATTACTAGAAAAGATATTGAAGATGCAGAAAAGAAGGTTACTGTTGGTCTTGAAAAACACAGTAGAGTTGTTTCAGATAAAGATAAAAAGCTTACAGCATTCCATGAAGCTGGACATGCCGTAGTAAGCCGTTATTTGGAAACTCAAAAGGATATTAAAGAGGTTTCAATTATTCCAAGGGGAGTCGCTGGTGGATATACAATGTATAGAACAAACGAGGATAAGTTCTATATTTCAAAACAGGAAATGCTAGAAAAACTTATTGCCTTGTTTGGAGGAAGAGCAGCTGAAAAACTTGCACTTGACGATATATCAACAGGAGCAAGTAATGATATAGAAGTTGCTACTAAAATTGCAACTGATATGGTTACAATTTATGGTATGAGTGATATTGTTGGACCAATTTCAATAAATCTTGAAAAGGATCCATATCAAATGCAAATACTAGGAGATAAGGTTGAAGATGCTATTGGTTCAGAGATTAAGCTATTGATTGATAATGCATATTATCAAGCAAGAAAAATAATATCTGAGCATATGGATAAGTTAGAAATGGTTGCAAATGCCTTAATGCAAAAAGAGATTATATCAGCTGAAGAATTCGAAAGTTTTTTCAATGAATAATAAATAAAAAATGATTTATAAAGATAAGACAATTTTGGTTAAAATTAACCTCAAATTGTCTTATTATTTTTTGTAAAATCCTTGTAATAAAAGGTAAAAAGTTGTAGAATTATGTTGGAGTGATGATTATAGGAGGGGAAAAAAGTGAATAATTTAAAGGAGAGAGAATACACAAGTAAAATACCATTTGAGGATGGACATGGAAGAAGTCATTATAGCAAAAATTATAATAATGATAATAAAAAAATGATTTCAGTAGTTGCAATTATTGTAGCAATTTTAGCTATATTTTTGATTATAAAACTTAATGGAGCTCCTAAAGTTGAGATAATAGGGCAAAGCACTGTAGAAGTTGAATTTGGTACTGAATATAAAGATGAAGGTGTAAAAGCAAAAGCTAAATTTAAAGATATAAGTAATCAAGTAATTGTAGAAAGCAATGTTGATACATCAAAATTAGGAACCTATACTGTTACATATAAGGTTCCACATTCAAAGTCATATGATACATATACTAGAACTGTAGTAGTAAAAGATTCTACTGGACCAGAAATAACACTAAATGGTGGAGAAGAGTATAGATTACAATATGGATCAACATATGAAGAGCCAGGTTTTGAAGCAAAAGATGCATGCGACGGTGATGTAAAAGATAAAGTTACTACATCAAAAGTTGATACAGAAAATGGCAACTTTGATATGCACTATGTTGTTGAAGATTCAAGAGGAAATAAATCTAAAAAGGTAAGACATGTAATATTTACAGATTTAACTGCACCTGAAATAAAATTAAAAGGAAATTCTTATATAAGTTTAATAACAAATACAAAATATGAAGAGCAAGGTGCTACAGCAACAGATAACAAAGATGGTGATTTAACAAGTAAAATTGTAATAGAGGGAAGTAATATTGATACATCAAAAGATGGTAAATATACAGTTACATACAAAGTTACTGATAGTAATGGAAATGAAGCAAAAGCTACAAGAACTGTTGAAGTTGGACCTACACAAGCTACAGGTGTTATTTATTTAACATTCGATGATGGACCAAGTTCAAATACTACCCCAAAGATACTTGATATATTAAAATCAAAAGGTGTTCATGCTACGTTCTTTATATTAAACTATAATGAAGAAAATGAAAAACTTGTAAAAAGGGAAATTGAAGAAGGAAATGCAATAGGAATTCATGGATATTCACATGATTATTCTAAATTATATGCTTCAGTAGATGCTTGTTATCAAAACATTACAAAACTACAAGAAAAAATAAAACAAACAACAGGTAAAGAAGTTAAAATTCTTAGATTCCCTGGTGGAAGCTCAAATACAGTAAGTAGAAAATATTGTAAAGGTGTAATGACAAGTATATCACAAAAGGTACTTGCTGAAGGTTTCAAATACTATGATTGGAATGTTGCATCTGGCGATTCTGGAGATGTAAAAACTAAAGAAGGTGTATACAACAATGTCACAAAGGGACTAAAACCAGGAAGAGATAATATTGTATTGATGCATGATTTCAGCGGTAATAATAAAACAGTTGAAGCATTACCAGACATTATAGATTATGGTTTAAAGAATGGATACAGATTTGATGTAATTACAACGGACACTGAGATGGTAACTCAGAAGATTCAGAACTAATCACATTGACTAATAAAATATTGGTGGGGGTGATTTTGTAGATGGAAAACAATATAATTAATGGAATTATACAAAAGCAGGAAATATTGACGAGAAGTACAGAAGATAAAATACATATAATACAGGATACGAAACATCTACTACCAGTTGTTATTAGCCCAAAAGAGCTTGCACTAATTGAGATACGTAAAGAATTTTCTAAAGTAAAGAAACATCATTCATTGAAAGCTATAGCGAAGTTTTTAGTAAAAATGGTGGTTTTGTTTGCAAAACTAATCAGATGGACATTTTTAGCATCTTCAAGATTGGTTGGTTTTATAGCTGTTTCAGTTATAATTATAGCATCTACAACATTGATTACAAAAAATATTATAAATGCACAGTGTGGAGCAGAAGAAAGAAGAGATGAGTCGAAGTATTCAATTTATGAGCTTAAAAATGAGATGAAATAGTTTTTATGTATAAATGATAAGAAAAAAGATAATAAACAATTAATTGTTTATTATCTTTTTTTGTTTATATACCGTTTATTTATAAATTGTATTAGTCTAAGTTTTCTAATATTTTTGGTAGCATTTGTTTCTTTCTTGAAACAACGTTCTCTAATAATGCTGTGTTGTCATCTAATGTTACACCATATGCTTTTTCAACAACTTTTGAATCATTTCCTAGTGTGATTACTTTAGAATTTGAATTAATAATATCTGTTGCTGCAAACATATATAAGTCTAAGTTATCTTTCTTAATTTCATCATTTATAGCTGCTTCAAAGTAAACTTTGTTTTTAAATACGCTATCTAAATCGGCTGTATTAATTTGAGCTATTTTAAATTTCTTTCCATCTTTTTCAAATAATTTACTATCAATGTTTATTATTTGCTCTGGTGTATAGTCACTTAAATCTGTACCAGCTTTTAATAAATCTGTACCATATATTCCACAATCAACTTCAGCTATTTTAGCAAGCTTTTCAGCAATTGCTTTATCTTCAGCTGTACATGTTGGTGATTTGAATAATAATGTATCAGAAATGATTGCGCTAAGCATCATTGTTGCAATATTTTTTGTTATTTCAACGTCATGCTCTTTATACATTTTGTATAATACAGTTGCTGTACATCCAACAGGCTCTGCTCTATAGTAAATAGGTGTAGATACAGAGAAGTTTAATGCGTGGTGATCAACAACTTTTTGTACGTTTGCATTTGCAATATTATCTGCACTTTGTGTTGCCTCATTATGATCAACTAATATAACATTTTGACCATCTTCTAAAGCAGAAACAAGCTCAGGTGCTTCGATATTCAAATAATTTAAAACGTATTCTGTCTCTTTATTTATATTTCCAAGACGTACTGCCTTGGCACTGTTACCTAATTGGTTTTCTAAATTAGCCATAACTATTGATGACATTATTGTGTCTGTATCTGGATTTTTGTGTCCAAAAACTAAAGTTTTATTAATACTCATTTGTATTCCTCCTTCAATAATAATAACAATATCTATTATACTATAATTTGACAAAAAAGTCAATAATTTGCATGGGATGAAGAAGGTTATTGCTCCATGAAAGCAGCTCCTGATTCGACTGTGATTGATACGTTAACAGAAAAATCAGCGTTTTGGTAATTTTCAAGCCAGTTAGAGCTATACCAGTCATCTATAGTCAAGTAATTTTTTACTGCATATTTGCCAAATCCACATATATCAGAGCCATATTCTTTAGATGTTTTATTTAAATATGCCATAATTGCATCTTTTAAATATTTTGAAGCATAGGTGTTTATTTCATCGATGGAACATTCGGTACTATATTTTGAATTCTCATTGATAGAGAGGCCCTTTCCGCGAAGAGATACATTAATATTTATATGTGGAATATCGTTTTCGAATGATACAGAGCATTTTGTACATTTTTCTGGAGTTAATAACAAATCAAAGTATTTTTCTTTTTCATTTTGTTTTGGGACCGTTAGAGTACATTCGTCTAATTCATTTGTTATAATCACATGACAAAGGCTGTCTAATCCTGTTAGCTCTCCTATAAATTTATCATCTTTAAATACGGCTATACCAAGGTTATCTATTATGTCTTTATCGTCTATAGGATTATCGCCTGCAAAGTATTTTGCATTAATTTCGGGGGAGGAAGAATTTTCTTCTTTTGTTATAGAGCCTAAAATAGCATATGGCTCACAATAAGAATCTTTAGTTTTTGAATAAAACTCTGCTAAGGTCATATCTACAGTATAACCTGTATATTCAGCTGAATTAATAGTTGATTCATAATATCTTGCAGTTAGATTTTCTAAAGCTGGCTTAACATTTTCTAAATACTCTTTAGCATCGCATTTGCTCACAATAACGCTGCAATCTGCTTTTATTTCTATGTTGTTACATAGAGTGTCGATATAACGGGATATGCCTTTTTTAGCTAGCTCTTCCGAAATAACTAGTACTTTACAGTGAGATAAGTTTATTTTTTTACTAATATGGCTATTTATTAAGGCAATTCCAGAGTTTATAGTATTGCATTTTATGGTGGTTATATTTGTTTCTTTAGATTGTGATGAGCTACCAGATGATTCACTGGAGCTGGACGATTTGCTTGCTGTTGCGAATTGAAGTGAAAGTTCTATTTGATTTTCACCGGATGTATCTAGCCCTATTGCGACAACATACGCAAGTTCTTCTATGCCTCTTGCATCATAGCAACCTGTAAAACATATGAGGATAAGAAAAATCTGCAGAATAAATATTATTTTCTTCATTAGTTATGTGTTCCTTTCTGAAGCAATTGTAGTTTGAGAGCGTGTAAATCTTTTCTTAATATTTGCCAAAATCAATATAAATGGGTTAAATACAAACACGAAGGCAAGAATCATATATTTTAACGTGTGTTCCGAAAAGTTATTAAGCTGTATATAATCTTTCCAAACATAAGAAAGAACAAGTAGAATCAATGAATAGCAGTAATTCAGTAATATAGTACTTTTAATAGTACTTATTTTTTGCGTTATATACAGCATGAAAAATAAGCCAATACTTATATAGGCAATGACTGAAATTATCCATAATAAGATAAATATTGTATTAACACCGTGTATCAGCTCTCCATAGTTGGATACTTTAGTTAATAAATATAATGATAGGTTTTCGTTAGGTGATAAAACAAATGGAAATACTAGTAATGTGCAGCAGACGCTTAATATCAAATAAAATCCTGAAATACATAAAGATATAATTGCTACTTTTTTATAGCTTTCGGATTCCTTAAGAAGACTAGGAATTAACAGTATATAGCTAAGTCCGGATAGTGCAAAAATATTTGATATTCCTGCAAGAAATGTTTCATTAAAGCCATAACCAAGTAGGGGGAAAAATCTTTGAATGACAAATGATTTTATTGGCGTAAGTAAAACTATAAGTATGCTAAAAAATACAATCGGTGTAATGATGGTTGTTACTTTGGCGATAGCTTTTATTCCAAATTTGTTTGCTATGCATGCAGAGCCAATCAAAAATAGTAGTATATATAAAATAGGGGATTGATTAAAGTATATGGATTTTAGCGTTTCTGAATAGCCACATAAAACTGTACCAATTGTGAGTGCAAAAATTACTATAAAAATTATGCCCACCGCTGCTTTTAGATATTTGCCACCAAGATATTCCGAAATGTCTAAAATATCCATTTTTGGAAATTTTTTTAGTAATTTTATCACTAAGAATACAAATAAAAATGACAAAAAAACAATGTAGATAACATTGAGCCATGCAGATGAACCAGTTGATGATATTATGGATCTAGGTAAGTTTAGGATTATTTTATTGGCCATTACTATGGATAATAATGCAATGGCCTGTGCCGTTTCTATTTTTGAAATGTTCATATTATTTTTTCCTCCACAACATACTATATTTTCCTTGTGAATTTTTCTTATAAGGGTGTAAAAAGTCAGATTTTTGCTCTCTTTTCCACGTTGGTGGAACGAAAAAGTTTGAAATACTTCTTTGTCTCGACGCAAATGGATTTATATAGGGGGAACCAAATGATTGTAAATTACACATTATTGCCATTTGAACAAATAGCCCTGCTGCAATACCCAAAAATCCCGCCATATAGCCAAGAATGATATACAAAAATCTATATATTCTAAATGTGAAATTTAGAGAAAAATCGGGAATACTGAATGAGCATAAACCAGTAATTGCTACAATTATTATTAAAATAGGGCTAACAAGAGAGGCTGAAACTGCAGCTTCCCCCAGAATTAAGGCACCTACGATGCCAATTGTAGAACCAAGCGGGCTGGGGACTCTAAGGCCGGCTTCACGTATAAGCTCAAAAGATGCTTCCATCAAAAATATTTCGATAAAGATGGGGAATGGAACAGATTCTCTAGAAGCGGCAATGGTAAATAGTAGCTCTGTGGGCAATAGCTCCTGGTGATAATTGGTTATAGCGATATATAAACCAGGCAATAGCAGAGCTAGGGTGATTGCAAGTAACCTTATTAGCTTCTGTAAATTAGCAAACTGATATTTTAGATTTAGATCTTCAGGGGAAGATAAGAAATCAACAAATACGCCGGGAACTACTAGGACGTATGGGCTACCATTTACAATTATACAAATTCTTCCATCGAGCAGGTGGTTTATCACTTTGTCTGGTCTTTCCGTAGCAATAACCTGTGGAAATATACTTTTCGGTGAATCTTGTATAAGTTGCTCGAGTTGGCCAGAAGATGTAATATAATCAACGTCTAAAGAGGAAACTCTTCGAAGTACTTCTGAAATTAGCGATTTATTAGCAATTCCATCTATATATCCTATTGCAACGCTGGTTTTTGTGAATTTTCCAACAATTGTATCTTGAATAACCAGGTTTTCATTGTTAATTAATCTTCTAAGAATAGAAGTATTAGTTCTTAAATTTTCTACGAATGCTTCTTGTGAACCGCGTACAATTATTTCATTATGTGGGGCATCAATATTTCTTTGTTTAAAGCCTTTTACATCAAAATCGAAAGCTACATCTAATGTATCCACAAATAGAACGCAATCACCCATATTTATTGATGAAAAAACATCCTTAAAATCATAAAGTTTTTTAATTGCATTTTGAGGTACTAGGCTATCATAAATATTATCTGCTAAGCTTGAGAGTTCTTTCTTATTATAACTGGTGTTTGATTTATTTTTTATCATTAGAGGTGATAATATAAAATCATTAACCAAATTTGAATCTATCATTCCATCAATGTATATAATAAATGCGTGATGTTGGATATTACAAGAGTGCAGGTTAAAATCTCTTATCATGATATCTTGGCATATATCAGCTCTATACTTATTCTTTAAATAATTCAAATTTTTAGAGCATTTTTTTGATATTTTTTCAAGTTCATTTGAAATATTATTATGGCTATCATTACAGTTGTTAGGCGGGGGGACCTCTGTGCACATAGGAATTTCAAAGTTTTGAATTCGGTTTTTTAAATAGCTAAATATACTTTTTATATAAAATAATAAATCCATTATCCGATTACCTTTCTTATTAATAGTATTTTCAGTATATGGAAAATTTATTCTAAAAATAAAAGACATATCCAAGTTTGCAAATAATGTAATAATATGATAAAATACGGAAGAAATGTAGAAAGGAGAAATAAAATGGATAACGAATTAAATGGAAATAATAATCAAAGTAACACAATGGCTATCGCTGGAATGATACTAGGTATACTATCAATTGTATTTTGTTGGATACCTTTATTAGGACTAGTTTTAGCAATTATAGGATTAATACTAGGTGTAAAAGGTCTTAATAATGCAAAGCAAATGGAAGGAAAAGGAAAGGGATTTGGAATCGCTGGAATTTCATGTGGATCTGTCGGTATTGTATTAAGCATTATATATACAATATTCTGGCTTTTCTTTGCACTTATAATTAATGAAACTGTTAATGCGTACAACACATATACAAATCGTAATTATATTTATGATTATAACTACAATAATCTTTTTAATAGTAGCTACAATTACAACTATAAATCAGATGTTAATTCTATATTAAATTCATACATATATTAAAGAGAAATTTTGGGGACGGAGGAAAAAATTCTTCCGTCTTCATTTTTTTTGGAAAACTAAAATAATCTCTTGAAATATGATTTGATTTATTATACAATGGGACCGGTTGATTATTTGACCATTTTTTTTACAGATGTTATAAGCATCGGAATGGAGGAATTTTAAATGTCAGTTAAAGTAGCTATTAATGGATTTGGACGCATAGGACGTCTAGCATTTAGACAAATGTTTGGAGCAGAAGGGTATGAAATCGTTGCAATAAACGATTTAACAAGTCCTACAATGTTAGCTCATTTACTAAAATATGATTCAGCACAAGGAAGATATGCAAAAGCAGATACAGTTGTTGCTGGAGAAGACTCTATAACAGTAGATGGAAAAACAATAAAAATATATGCAGAAAAAGAAGCACAAAATTTACCTTGGGGTGAATTAGATGTTGATGTTGTACTTGAATGTACAGGATTCTATACATCTAAAGAAAAATCTCAAGCTCATATAGATGCAGGTGCTAAAAAAGTTGTTATTTCAGCACCAGCAGGAAATGATTTACCAACAGTTGTATACAGTGTTAATGAAAATATCTTAACAAAAGAAGATAAAATAATTTCAGCAGCATCATGTACAACAAACTGTTTAGCACCAATGGCAAACACATTAAACAAATACGCACCAATTCAATCAGGAATCATGTCAACAATACATGCATACACAGGTGACCAAATGTTACTTGATGGACCACATAGAAAAGGTGATTTAAGAAGAGCAAGAGCTGCAGCTTGCAGTATAGTTCCTAACTCAACAGGAGCTGCTAAAGCTATAGGATTAGTTATTCCAGAATTAAATGGAAAATTAATTGGATCTGCTCAAAGAGTTCCAGTTCCAACAGGATCAACAACTATATTAACAGCAGTTGTTAAAGGTGAAAATGTAACAGTTGAAGGAATTAATGCAGCTATGAAGGCAGCAGCAAATGCTTCTTTTGGATATACAGAAGAGCCATTAGTTTCTTCAGATATTATTGGAATCACATATGGATCTTTATTTGATGCAACACAAACAATGGTTACAGAAATTGGAGAAGGATTATATCAAGTACAAGTAGTAGCTTGGTATGATAATGAAAACTCTTATACAAGCCAAATGGTAAGAACAATAAAATACTTTGCTGAATTAGCTTAAGTTAAATAATGGGGGGACGGGGCGAAAAATTTAAGCTGGCTTAAGTTTTGCTTCGTCCTTTTGGCGTTTAAAAAAATAAATCGAAAAGGAGATTTTCTATGAGTAAGAAAACAGTTAGAGATATTGATTTAAAAGATAAAAAGGTATTTGTTAGATGTGACTTTAATGTTCCATTAGATGAAAATGGAGTTATCACAGATAACAGAAGAATAGTTGGAGCTTTACCAACAATAAAATATTTATTAGAAAATAATTGTAAAGTGATTTTATGCTCTCACTTAGGAAGACCAAAGGGAGAAGTAAAACCAGAGTTTTCTTTAAAACCAATTGCAGTTGAATTATCAAAACTATTAGGAAAAGAAGTTAAGCTTGCAAATGATGTTATTGGTGAAAGCGCTAAAGAATTAACATCAAACATGAATAATGGTGATGTTGTGTTACTTGAAAATGTAAGATTTGACGCTAGAGAAGAAAAGAATGATCCAGAGCTTTCTAAAGAGCTGGCTTCAATGGCTGAAATATTTGTAAATGATGCTTTTGGAACTGCACATAGAGCGCATAGCTCTACAGCTGGTGTTGCTGATTATTTGCCAGCAGTTTCAGGATTTTTAATTGAGAAAGAACTTAAGTTCTTGGGAGAAGCATTACAAAATCCAGAAAGACCATTCGTTGCAATTCTTGGAGGAAAGAAAGTATCAGATAAGATTGGTGTTATCAACAGTTTACTAGAAAAGGTTGATACTTTATTAATAGGTGGAGCTATGGCTTTCACATTCTTCAAAGCTCAAGGATATGGTGTTGGAGATTCTATATGTGAATTAGATAAATTAGATTTAGCAAAAGAAATAATGGAAAATGCTAAGAAAAAAGGAGTTAATCTTGTTCTTCCTGTTGATACAAAAATTGGAAAAGAGTTTGATCCTAACACTGAAAGCAAGACTGTTAAAAGTAATGAAATTCCTGATGGATGGCAAGGTTTTGATATAGGAGCAGAATCAATAAAAGAATACTGTGAAATATTAAAATCAGCAAAAACTGTTATATGGAATGGCCCTGTTGGACTATCAGAATTCAAGCAATTTGCTGCAGGAACTGATACAATAGCAGAAACTTTAGCAAATTTATCTGATTGTACAACAATAATAGGTGGAGGAGATTCTGCAGCTGCCGTTGAAAGAGCTGGCTTAGCAGATAAAATGACTCACATCTCAACAGGTGGAGGAGCTTCACTAGAATTCTTAGAGGGGAAGAAACTACCTGGAATTGAATGTTTACAAGATAAATAAGGAGGTTCATTTATGAGAAGAAAAGTTATAGCAGGAAATTGGAAAATGAATATGCTTCCTAATGAAGCAATTAGTATGATTACGGAGCTTACTCCATTAGTTAAAGATAGTGAGAATGAAGTAGTACTTTGTGTACCTTACACAGATTTATTTTATGCATTATTAACAGCACAAGATACAAATATAAAAATAGGTGCTCAAAATATGCACTTTGAAGAAAAAGGTGCATATACAGGGGAAGTATCTGGACCAATGCTTAAATCAATTGGTGTTGAATATGTGATTATTGGACACTCTGAAAGAAGACAATATTTTGCTGAAACAGATGAAACTGTAAATAAGAAAATCAAAGCAGCATTTGCAAATGATTTAAAACCAATTGTATGTGTAGGTGAATCATTGGATGAAAAAGAAGCAGGAAAAACTGCAGAAATTATAACAAATCAAACAAAACTTGCCCTTGAAGGCTTGACAAATGAGCAAGTTAGAAATACAATAATAGCCTATGAACCAATATGGGCAATTGGAACTGGAAAAACTGCTACATCTGAAGATGCAAATAACAGTATAAAATGCATTAGAAGTAAGATTGCAGAAATATATGGTAATGACGTTGCTCAAGATGTAATAATTCAATATGGAGGAAGTGTTAAATCTTCTAACGCAAAAGAGTTATTCGAAACATCAGATATTGATGGTGGTTTGATAGGTGGCGCAAGTTTAAAAGCAGAAGAGTTTAGTAAAATAGTTAATTATAATAAATAATATCAAAGTCAATATGGCGGTTCTAGGCAAGTAAAGCTAAAAGAACCGTCACAGCTGACAGAAAGTGAAGGATGATAAAAAAATGGGCAAAAAAACTACAATGCTAATGATAATTGACGGATACGGAATAAATGAGAATGAGAAGGGAAACGCAGTAAAAGCTGCAAATACTCCTAATCTAGATAAACTACACAGAACATGTCCTACAACGGAAGTTTATACAAGTGGTCTAAAGGTAGGTTTACCAGAAGGTCAAATGGGAAATTCTGAAGTTGGACATACAAATATTGGAGCTGGAAGAATTGTTTACCAACAGCTTACAAGAATTACAAAATCAATAGAAGATGGAGATTTCTTTAGTATTCCAGAATTTACAGCTGCAGTAGAAAATTGCAAAAAAAATAATTCTAAGTTACATATATTAGGGCTAGTTTCTGATGGTGGTGTACATAGCCATAACCGTCATTTATATGGTTTGCTTGAAATGGCTAAAAGAAAAGATATTGAAGATGTATATGTTCACTGTTTCTTAGATGGTAGAGATACTCCTCCAGCATCAGCAGAAAATTATATAATGCAATTAGAAGAAAAGATGAGAGAAAAAGGTGTTGGAAAGATAGCTTCTATTTCTGGAAGATACTATGCAATGGATAGAGATAAGAGATGGGATAGAATTCAAAAAGCATATAATGCTATGGTTAATGGTGAAGGTGAAAAATCATCTTCTGCAATAAAGGCTATAGATGATTCATATCAAAAAGAAGTATTTGATGAATTTGTAGTTCCTACTGTAATCTGCAATGGTGATACTCCTATTGCAACAATCGGAAAAAATGATTCAGTTATATTCTTCAACTTTAGACCGGATAGAGCAAGAGAAATAACAAGAGTTCTTGTTGATCCTGAATTTACAGAATTTGAAACTAAAAAGGATTTGAATTTAAACTTTGTTTGTATGGCAGAATATGATGCAACACTTCCAAATGTTTCTGTAGCATTTAAGCCAGAAAGATTAGTAAATACATTTGGAGAATATATCAGTAATAAAGGACTAACTCAGTTACGTATTGCTGAAACTGAAAAATATGCACATGTTACATTCTTCTTCAATGGTGGAGAAGAAAAGCAATATCCAGGTGAGGATAGAATTTTGGTTCCATCACCAAAGGTTGCTACATATGATTTAAAGCCTGAAATGAGTGAACCAGAAGTTACTGAAAAAGTAGTAGAAGCTATTAATTCAGGAAAATATGATTCTATTATATTAAACTATGCAAATTCAGATATGGTTGGACATACAGGAAGTATGGAAGCAGCTATAAAAGCATTGGAAGCAGTTGATGATGGCGTTGGAAAAGTAGTAGAAGCTATTAAGAAAAATGGTGGAGTACTATTAGTAACAGCTGATCATGGTAATTCAGAGCAAATGATTGACTATGTTACAGGTGAACCACATACAGCACATACAACAAATCCTGTTCCATTGATTCTATATGGAATGGAAAATGCAAAATTAAAATCAGGAAAATTAGCTGATTTAGCACCAACTATGCTAGATATTATGGGATTAGAAAAACCAGTTGAAATGACAGGCGAAAGCCTACTTGTTAGAGAATAATTTTGATAATTTTGGGGACGGAGCAAAAAAATTCAAACTCGCTTTGTCAACATTATATTAATTTGTTAAAACACTAAAACACTTTGCATGTTATTTAAATAAAAATTTGCAGTTTTAGGTTTTATATATATTACTAAATAATATGAGGAGGAATTTTAAATGAAAAATTATTTAGAAATCGCTGATGTAAAAGCATTAGAAGTATTAGACTCAAGAGGAAATCCAACAGTACAAGTTGAAGTAGTTACAATTGACGGATCATGCGGTGTTGCTATGGTTCCATCAGGAGCTTCTACAGGAGCTTTCGAAGCTGTTGAATTAAGAGATGGTGATAAATCAAGATATTTAGGAAAAGGTGTTTTAACAGCTGTTAAAAACGTAAATGAAATTGTAGCTCCAGAGCTAGAGGGAATGAACGTTTATGATCAAGCTGCTATAGATAAAAAATTAATAGAAATAGACGGAACAGAAAATAAAGCAAAATTAGGTGCAAATGCAACACTTGGTGTTTCTTTAGCTGTTGCAAGATGTGCTGCTGAATCATTAGGAATGACGTTATACAATTATATTGGTGGTGTAAATGCTAAGACATTACCAGTTCCAATGATGAACGTATTAAATGGTGGAAAACATGCTGATAACACAGTATCTTCACAAGAATTCATGATTATGCCAGTAGGTGCTCCAAACTTCACAGAAGCTTTAAGATGGTGTGCTGAAACATATCATACATTAAAGAAAATATTAAAAGAAAAAGGATTAGCTACAGCTGTAGGTGATGAAGGAGGATTTGCTCCAAACTTATCAAGTGATGAAGAAGCTCTTCAATTATTAGTTGAAGCTATTGAAAAAGCTGGATTCAAACCAGGTGAAGATATCGCATTAGCTACAGATATCGCTTCTACAGAAATGTATGAAGAAGCCAAGAAAATTGGTGAAGAAGGAAAATATTATTTCTGGAAAACTCAAGAATTAAAAACAGTTGATGAAATGATCGATTGGATAGCAAACTTAACAGAAAAATATCCATTAATCTCTATCGAAGATGGTTTAGCTGAAGAAGATTGGGCTAACTGGAAAAAATTAACAGATAGATTAGGATCAAAAGTTCAATTAGTTGGTGATGATTTATTTGTTACAAATACAAAGAGATTACAAAAAGGTTTAGACAATGGAGTTGCTAACTCAATATTAATCAAATTAAACCAAATCGGAACATTAACAGAAACATTAGACGCTATTGAACTTGCAAAGAAAAATGGATACACAGCTGTTGTTTCTCATAGATCTGGAGAAACAGAAGATACAACACTTGCTGATGTTGTTGTTGCTACAAATGCAGGACAAATCAAAACAGGTGCTCCTTGTAGAACAGACCGTGTTGCTAAATACAACAGATTATTAAACATTGAAAATGAATTAGAAGATGTTGCTGTTTATTTAGGAAAAAAATCTTTTAATCAAAATATCTAATTCGTAATTTAATTGAAAAAATAAGCCTTAATGTGTAAATCACATTAGGGTTTTTATTTTTTTTTATAATATTGAAATAAAATATTGATTTAAAAAAAAATTAATGATAGATTATAAACATATAATCGAATGATAAGAAAGGCTGGGAATTTTGTGGATGAGTTAAACCTTAAAGAGATACTTCAAGAGCTATGGAGTAAGAAATTTTTAATAATAGTAATCACAGTTATTGGCCGGATTTGTAGCGTGGATGTTTAACAAAAATTATACTAAGCCGATGTATCAATCATATAGCTCTATAATACTTTCGGCAACAGATGGTGCAATAGATAATAGTGATCAATCAATTACGTCATCAGATATAGCGATGAATGAAAAGTTGGTAAATAGTTATGCAGAAGTAATAAAGAGCAAGGAAACCTTGAATAAAGTAATAGATAATTTAAATTTAAACATTTCTGAGACAAACTTAAATCAAAATATCTCAGTTATAACAGATACAAAAACAACAGTAATAAAGATTAATGTTAAATCAGAAAATCCTGAAGAAGCTGTAGCTATTTCGGAAAATTTGATTGATGTATTTTTTACTAGGATAAAGGAACTATATAATGTAAAGACGGCAAGTATACTAGACCATCCAGTTGCAAATAAAGCGCCTGTAAACATTAATCCAACGAAATTTTTAATATATGGTGCATGTATAGGTTTAGTTGTTTCGATAACTTTAATAGTCATGATGGATGCCCTAAATGAAAAAGTAAGATCAGAATCAGATTTAGAAAAAAAAGCAAAGCTTAGTGTGCTTGCAAATATTCCTAGATATAAGGAGAGAGCTGGAATTGTTGCGTTAAATCAACAAAATATAAAAAATGAAAGTTTTCGTGTACTTGTAGCTAATATAAAGTATTTACAGAAAAAAACAATTTTAATAACAAGTAATATACCTGGAGTTGGAAAAAGTTTCGTTTCTTCAAACCTTGCACTGACGTACGCTGGTAGCAGTATGAGAACGTTACTTATAGATTCAGATTTGCGAAGAGGAGTACAGCACAAACTATTTGAAATTCCAAATAAAAAGGGTCTAGCAGATTTAATAAGAGATAATAGTACTGATTATAAAAAATATATAACACCTTCAGTTGTTGAGAATTTGGATATACTTACAAGGGGATCAAATAAATTAAATTATTCAAAGCTATTGTTCTCTAATGTAATAGGTCAAATAGTAGAGCAAGCAAAAAACGATTATGATTTTATCGTAGTAGATGGTACACCAAACGAGCTTGTTGCAGATGATACTCTTCTATTTTCAAAAGTTGATGCTACAATAATTGTTGCTAAATATAACGTAACGAAATTTTCATCAGTTCGTAAGTTAAAGAAAACTATAAAAACACAAGGTGGAAATGCTTTAGGAGTTGTAATCAATAATATACCAGGCAAATATTTAGGCGAGAAGAAATATAATTATTATGGAGAAAGAACAAGTATGATTATGAAAGAAAAGCCAGGTCCAGCAAGACATTAAAAATATATTATAAAAAATAAAATCTTGAAATTCATGAAAATGGTTTCAAGATTTTTTTTCAGAAGCTCTAAAATTTTCCACAAAAATGGTGATGACGTATTACAGATAAGTAAATCTTTATATAAAGATTACAAAAAAATTACAATAATATTACAAATATATTACTTTTTTAAATAAGCATTGTTTTTTATTTTTTGTTAGAGTATACTTTTAAATGTAAAATGATGTTTGATGGAGGGGGTGATAATAATAAGTCAAAAAAGAAAAAAATTAATAGCTCTAGGTCTTATTTTCTTCATTATAATGAGCGCTTCTGGTGTATATGCAGTTGGAAATGAAGTATCTAATGGTAATTCTCTTTCAACGGGTGCTGTAAATATTGAACTTGTTGAATACATGAAAAATGACAACAACGAGGAAGTTCCGTATAGTGCACCGACAGAAAAAGTTAGCCCAGGTCAAGAAATAGGTTTGATTGAGAAAATTAAAAACTATGGCGCTGAATGTTACGTAAGAGCAAAAATTACCGTTGATGGCATAGAATTGCAAGATGTGACAGATTTTGTAAAGGAAATACCAGAAGAATGGCAAAAGATTGGTGAACACTATTATTACAAGAAGAGCCTAAATGTTGACGAAGAAGTTCCAATATTCAAAAGAGTGGTTATACCAGTTAACTTACCAAATGAAGCTAAAGGAGCCACCATAAAACTTAAAGTTGTCGCTGAAGCTATACAAACCAAAAATTTTGAACCGGATTTTAGTAGTGATAATCCATGGGATAATGTTGAAATTGAGCAATGCGTAGATAGCAGTTATTCTATAGATGAAAGCGAAGATTTAAATAAAATTACGGTTGAATATGATGGAGATACACAAAATGATATCACAGTATCAGATACATTTTTCGCAAACCTAGCTAAGGCAATGCCTGGTGATGAGGTAGTTGAATCTATACGAATTCATAATACAAATAAAAAACGTGCAAGATACTTTATGAAGATTGAACCTGAAGGTATAGGAGAAAAAGATCAAGAATTATTAAAGAATATACAGGTAAAGATTACAAACAAACATGGAAATATTTTCTATGAAGGAACACTATTTGATATTAAAAATGGTGTTGACTTAGGTGAATACAACCTAGATGACAGTGACTTATTAGATTTAAAATTAGATATACCGCAAGATATGAAAAATACGTATTCTATGATAAATCCTGGCCTTAAATGGAAATTTTATGCAAACTATGATAAACAGGACTCTAAAGGTGGTAAAAAATCAAATGGACCAAAAACAGGAGATTTTAGTTTTAGTTTGTCTTTATTATTATTCTTTACATCTGCAGCTGGATTAGTAATTGTTTTTATACTAATGAGCGTAGATAATAAAAAGAATAGAGAAAATATATAATTTGATGGTGTTTTGAATCATAAAGATTCAAAAATCTAAGCACTATTACAAAAGAAAGGAAAAATTATGAACAAGAAAAGAACGATTATTGCAGCTTTAGTTATTGCTTTAATATTATTAGTAGGAGGAATAATGGCTTACTTCACAGATACTGATGAAAAAACAAACGTATTTACAATTGGAAACAATGTAGATATTACATTAGTTGAAGATGATTCATGGACAAAACAAACTACAGGAAATTATGCAAATAAATATACATCAAATAATGCATTAGGTACATATCCTGGAGCTGAAATAGCTAAAGGCCCATATGTAACAAGTGCAGCAGATACAGATGATACATATGTATTTATAAAAGTTACTTCACCAGTAGTTGATGGACAAGAAGTTCTTCAATATACTCTTAACAGTGCTGCTTGGATTAAAGTAGGACCTGATGATACTTCAGTAAGTGGAAAAGTTACTCGTGTATTTGCATATGCAACAGAAGTTTCAGGAACAAATACATTAACAGTATTAGCTGCTGAAGGACAAACACCAACAGTATTTGGAAATGTAACAATAAACAGCTATTTCGAAGATGCTACAAAGAGCGACCTAATTGCAGGAAAACCTTATGATTTAGATGTTAAAGCATATGGTATCCAAGCTACAGGTTTAAGTGCAACTGATTTAAGCGGTGTATGGGGAAATTTCAATAGCTAATAAATATTTTTAAGAAGAACATGCTTATAATAAGGAAAGAAACTAATATGGATAAATTTTTAAAAGCTGTTAAGGTGATAATAAACACCTTAACAGCTATAATAATAGTAATAGGAGTGTCATTTTTAATTTTATACGCAATAGGAATTCAACCTTTTGTGGTTGAATCTGGATCGATGGAACCAAATATAAAAGTTGGCAGTGTAAGTTTTGTAAATAAACGAACGAAGTTTGAAGATATAAAAGAAAATGACGTTATTGCCTTTAAAACGGCCTCAGGAAAAGAAGCAACACACAGAGTTGTAAATATTACCGAAGAGGGAATGAAAACAAAAGGTGATGCTAACGCAGTTGAAGATGAAATTCTAACAACAAAGGAAAATTATATAGGTAAAAATATTTTTTCAATTCCAAAGGCTGGCTATATTGTAAAAGAAACTCAAAAGCCAAGAGGAAGAATTGTATTGATAACATTTGTTATTGTGATGTTGTTAGCTGGAATACTAATTGGTGAGCCAAAAAAATCAAAGCATAGCGATGAATAATAAATATTTTAAGTAAAAAATTAAACTGCTTTTAGCATGTTTAATTTTTTTTGTTGAAAGAGCGCAATTTTTGTGATATAATTTGACTTGTTAATTTGTGGCGTATGTCACGGTTGGCGCAGTATCAGCAGCTAAACTAATTTAGGTCAGGATTAGTTTTAGTGTGTTGAGCTTTGACTTTGCTAGAAGTCAAACAGAATTTAGTATCCTGATAAAGGAGGCATACAAATGAATAGTGGAAATGATGTAGCAATCCTCATGAGCTTATCCGATAGCGGTGCTGTTCGGAAGTTCGTTATGCTCGCGACAGAATACATTGATAAGCAGTTTAACGAATTCGTCGCTAGCAAGCAGGAAGAAGAAGGCTGTAAAAACGGCAATGTAACGCTCACAGTCAATGCAGAAGATGTTTTCTTTTACGTGTTCCGTAAGGAAAATGTTTCTGGCAAGTGGGTTGTTGCAGGTTGGAATGATGATGATAAGTTTGATTCTGAAAGCCGTATTCCTGATGAAATTATGGGAAAGAGCTGGGAGGAAATTCTTGAAATCGTCAGAAAAGCTGTTTTAGGATGCACCAAAGATGATTGTGTGGAAAGCAACATGGTCATCATGCTATTCGAGGCACTGAGGCTCTATTTGGAATACAATGGATACTATATGGGCACATTCGGTGGCGTACGACTTGATTGGATACACCGGAATGAAGGCACCATTAGAATCTACAGAGCAAGAAGAGCAAGGGCAAAATCATAACTGACCAAAATGACGGCAAGCTTTAGGGCTTGTCGTCGATTTTGTTTTTAATAAGTGATTGAAATATAGGCAATTGTATGTTATAATGTATTATGTTAATTTCTCTCGAAGCTAATATGCTTGAGAAAATTGATGTTGAATCAGTAGTTGTATCAATAAAGGTCAGGATTGATGTAACTGTTGAGGCTTGATCTGAATAAAGATGGGGTCAAAATAATACTAAGGAGGAAGACGATGAGAAATGCTGATGAAGTAAGATGTTTGGCTAAACTCACTTTGGTAAATCGCGTGTTGGTCATGTCTGTATTGGAGCGGATTGAGGAAGAGATTCTCTATAACAACAAAAACTGCGAAGGTGTGGCAATACGTATCAATCTGAAGAAAGTATTTTATTCGGTATTCGCAACCGAAAAAATCAAAGGTAAGATGTTTGTAGTTGGATGGAACGAAAAAATCAGCAAATTGCATCCAAATTTGGAAGCTCCAGAGGTGTTCTATCAGAAAACATGGAAAAAGATAGTTAGTGAGGCAATTTTTACTTCTATGGGGATTGCTCTAGATACAATTCTTACTGGTAAAGGTTATACTGTAAGACGTAGTATGTCAGACCCAGAAAATCCCTACATAGAAATTGGATGGGAAGAAGCTTAGAAAAAAGTATACTGACCAAAATTGGGGCGGTAGCTGTTTACAGTTACCGTCCCTTATATTTTTTTGTATTGAAAAATAGATTTGACATGTAAGTTTTCAAATGTTATAATGCATTTAATATGTTATCAAGAGTGGACGAGAGAATCGGCTCGGTGACTCCACAGCAACCTGTTAAAAACAAGGTGCTAATACCGACAAAGCAAAGTGCTTTGGCTGATGATTTTATAAATAAGATTATAAAATATAAACCTTTAGCATTTTAGCTAGAGGTTTTTTTGTACAGTATAAAGAGCTGTTTTATCCTATGTAAAATATAAAACTTTGCAAATTGAGCGTAAAACATAACATATTAATTTATAATGAAAGAAGGAATTTTTATGAGAAAATTATTTACGTCAGAAAGTGTAACGGAAGGACATCCAGATAAGCTATGCGACTATATTTCAGATAGTGTATTGGATAGCTTTTTAGAGCAAGATCCAAATGCTAGAGTGGCATGTGAAACAGTTGCAGGTAAGGGAGAAATACTATTAACAGGTGAGATTAGCTCAACAGCGGAAGTGGATATTGAAAGTGTTGTTAGAAATACAATAAAAGAAATAGGCTATGATAATGCAGAGCTAGATATCGACTATAAAACATGTAAAATTCATTTAAACATAAGTAAACAATCACCTGATATTGCTTTAGGAGTTGATAAGGCACTTGAAAAAAGAGAAGGAGAAGATGTGGAATCTGAAGGCGCTGGTGATCAAGGATTAATGTTTGGTTTTGCATGTGATGAAACAAGTGAATATATGCCATTACCAATTTATTTGGCCCATAAGCTATCTAAAAGATTAGCTGATGTTAGAAAAAGTGGAGAGATAGATTACTTAAGACCAGATGGAAAAGTTCAGGTAACTGTTGAATATGAAGATGATAAACCTATTAGGGTTGATACTGTTGTTGTGTCTACACAGCATAATGAAAATGTTGATTTAAATAAATTAAAACAGGATATAAAAGTGCAAGTAATCAATAAAGTTGTTCCTGAAAAACTATTGGATGATAATACAAAATATTTTATAAATCCGACTGGAAGATTTGTAATAGGAGGACCACTTGGAGATAGTGGTTTAACAGGTAGAAAAATTATAGTTGATACATATGGTGGATATGCAAGACATGGAGGAGGAGCTTTCTCTGGAAAAGATCCAACAAAAGTGGATAGATCAGCTGCATATATTGCAAGATTTTTAGCTAAAAACATAGTTTATAATGGCTATGCAAAAAAATGTGAAATACAGTTGTCATATGCAATCGGAGTGGCAAAACCAGTTTCTATATATGTAGATACTTTCGGCACAGGAACTATAGATGAACAGGATTTAGTAAAAAAGATTTACGAAAAATTTGATTTAACACCAAGAGGAATAATTAATTATTTACAGCTACAAAGACCAATATACAAGAAGACAACAAATTATGGACATTTCGGAAAACCATATTTACCATGGGAAAAATTTGTTAAGTTTTAAAATAGGGACGGACTCATTTTTTTAGTATGCACTAAAAAATGAGTCCGTCCCCAAATTCTTCTTTGTCTCTAAAATCTAATTTGAAAATTTTTGTTTTAGTTCATTAATCTTTGTTTGTTCAGCTGTGTCTGTTGTATACCATCCACGCTCTGCCATCATATTATAAATTTTATTTTGTATATCTAAACTTGTATTAAGCGCATCCTTAAATGCAGCATGGGCTTCTGCAGTTGTTGATTCAACAGTTCCATGCATATATAAATCGCATACGCCTTTTATTGAAAGAAGCTCTTTTTCCATTAAATCTCTATCTTCCATAAGTCCTCCTAATTTCTATAATAAATTTAAAAATTTGTTTAACATATTTGTATGAGTTGTTTCTAACTGTTTTACATAGTTAGAAAGCTCAACATCAGATAACTGTTTTGAAGTTTCGCATGAACATGTTTGCATAAATTTTTCATGTCCTAAAGCGTCTTCAACATATAAAAGTTCTTTTGAAGTCATTTTTATCACCACCTAAATATAGTATTTACAATAAAAACGATAATTATTATAAAATGATTAAATTTATGTACAAAATATGTTGAAAAAAAAATAACACATTGATATAATTCGTCTTGTAAAAATTTTTGTTAAAACAAAGGGGATAAAAATGGGCGACATTAATGTATACACTGGACCAATGAAATGCGGTAAAAGTAACAAAATTATAGCTGAAGCCAAAAGACAAATGATAGCTGGAAAGAAAATAATGATATTTAAACCTGGAATTGATACTAGATTTGCAAAGGATTATATAGTTGATAGAAATGGAAATAAATTAAAATCAGAAAATATAACAAATATAGAAGAAATACAAAATTACGATGCAGATGTATATGTAATTGATGAATTTCAATTTCTTAAAGGTAATGTAGATTGTATTGAGAAAATGGCAGAAAAAGGCAAAAAATTCTATATTGCAGGATTAAACCTTACATCAGAGCGTAAACCATTCGGTCAGATGGGAGATTTACTTTGTGTTTCAGACAACGTGCAAACAATGACATCTATTTGTGAAGTTTGCAAAAGAGATAATGCTATTTTTAGTTTCTATAAATTAGATGATAAGGATGGAGATATAAGAATTGGTGATGCTGAATATATACCAGTTTGTAGAGAATGTTATAATGAGTTGAAAAGCAGAGAAAAGGAATAACAAATCAATAGGAGGACAATCGGTTGTATTGTGCTCTTTTTTGGTGTAAAAAAGTATAAAATAAAAGGAGAAAATCAAATTTATGAATAATGAACAATTTGAATTGTGGAAAAATTTAAGTAATGAAAATAGTCTTGGCAAGGTGCAAAAATATATAAAAGAAGTTATAGAGTTAAGAGGTTTTTCAGAGCAAAACATTGAGAAAACTATGTTGCTATTAACAGAAGAGGTGGGTGAGCTTGCAAAGGCGATTAGGAAAGATAAAACATCTATGTCTGTTGATAAATCAAAAATTAATAATTATGATCCAATAGAAAGTGAAGTGGCTGATGTTTTTATAGTTCTTTGTAATATTTGCAATAAACTTGATATTGACTTATTTTCTGCTGTTAAAGAAAAAGAGCGAGAGAATATTGAAAGAGTATGGAAAAAATAAAAATCGGTATGATATAATTCTTGTAAATAAATAGATTAATTTGTAAATATGAGGATAGTATGGATATAAAATTATTTTTTCAAGCAATAATTAAATTTTTTATAGGGGTTGCGGTTATAGGAGCTTTAATTTTTGTTCCGGCAAATTCAATGCAATATTGGAATGGATGGATTTTTATGGGCTTACTTTTTATTCCAATGTTTGTGGCTGGAATAGTACTTATGATTAAAAATCCTGACTTACTTAAAAAGAGACTAAATGCAAAAGAAAAGGAAAATGAGCAAAAGCTGGTAGTTATATTTAGTGGATTGATGTTTATTTCTGGGTTTATTCTTGCTGGTTTAAATTATCGATTTAAATGGATTATTATGCCAAATACTATAAGCATTATAGCCTCTGTTTTGTTTTGTATAGCATATATTCTGTATGCCGAAGTTCTAAGAGAAAATACCTATTTATCGAGTACCATTGAGGTACAAGAGAACCAAAAAGTTGTTGATACAGGACTATATGGAGTAGTAAGGCATCCGATGTATGCTGTAACAATATTATTGTTTTTAACAATACCTTTAATATTAGGTTCAATTATTTCTTTTATTATATTTTTAGTTTACCCAATTATAATTGCTAAAAGAATTAAAAATGAGGAGCTGATCCTTGAAAAAGAATTGAATGGGTATGCTGAATACAAGAAAAAAGTTAAGTATAAAATTATTCCATTTGTATGGTAGTTGATGGAAAAATAATATTTGTAATTTATATAATAAGTAGATATTTGTTTCTGAATAATGGCGAAAAATGTCGAACGCTTTTATGATGAATATATAGTAGTTGTTTGACATACAATATTAAAGATGTTATAATAACATTAGCTTAAATGAATTGAAATTGGTCAATTAAAGCACTAGAAACACAATCTGCTGCATTGTGTTTCTTTTTTTATGAAAAAAAGCAAGTAGTTGCTGCCCTACTTGCTTTGTACTAGGTATGTACCTAGTCTTGCTTTTCTTCCTTCTCGGATTCATTTTTATCAAGTAAAAGTGTAACCAAGAAGAAAATTAAATCAAAACTGGTCAATGAAAAGCACCTCCTTTCATAAAGATTTCCTTTACGAAAAGGATAAAAGTATTATAATATCGAATAAGCTTAAAAACAATAAAATTCGTAAGACAAAATACGACAAATATAGCAAACAGTAACATTATTAAAAAGGAGAAAAAGAATGGAAATAGTTGTTGTAGGAAATATAATTGCATTAATTGCATCTGTAATTATGGTGCAAGCAGGATATGTAAAAAATAAGAAAAAAATTCTAATTTTCAAATGATACAGATAGGTTTGTATGCAATAAGCAATTTAGTTCTTGGAGGATACACTGGTGCAATTATTAATGTACTTTGTTGTTTTAGAGATTTTCTATGTTATAAGGATAAATTAGGTATAAAGGAAAAAGTAATAATCGTAATAGCATCAACGGCACTATCTATTGTATTTAATAATATGGGATGGATAGGATACTTACCAGTAATTAGTACGGCCATTTACATCATGTTTATGAGTGTTAAGGACGTTATAAAATTTAAATACCTAACGATTTTTTCAATGGTTGCATGGGCCATATACAATTTTTATATCAAATTATATACTGGTATGGCATTTAATATTTTTACAATTATAACGTGTATAATTGCTATCGTTCAGATATACAAAAAAAGAAAGTTAAATAACTAATATAAAAATAGTAAATTGGAAAGGAGATTTATATATGGATATATGGGAAGAAATGTATTTAAAGGCAAAAGAGCAATATCATCCTGAGGAGGTATCACCATTCATAGATGCGCATCATGTTGTTGCTGCTGTGCAAAGTGAAAGTGGCGAAATATTTACAGGATTTTGTATAGAAGGTGCTAGTGGTGTTATGAATTTATGTGCAGAGCGAGTGGCAGCACTTAATATGTATATAAATTCTGGAGAAACAAAAATCAAAAGAATAATTGCGTTTAGAAAAGAACCACCAAAAAATGGCGGCATGCCATGTGGAGCGTGTAGGGAGTTTTTGATGCAACTTGCTTACGAAAATAGAAATATGGAAATTCTAACAGATTACGAAAGTAGAAAGACTGTGTTGTTGAAAGATATGGTACCGAATTGGTGGGGAGATAAAAGATATAATGAATAACATAGCAAATAATATTTCTATTAGTAGAGCCATCATGTCAATAATGTTAGCCTTCACAGAAACTTATTCCATCGCTTTTTGTATAATATATATTTACTGTGGCATATCGGATATGTTAGATGGATTCATCGCAAGAAGGAGCAAAAGTGAAAGTGAATTGGGTGCTAGATTAGATAGTGGCTCTGATTCAATATTTGTTATTGTTGCAATGATTAAAATATTACCAACATTAAATTTAACGAATGGAATAATTTTATGGATTGGGTTTATTCTTTTCATAAAGATTGTTAACGCAATTTATAGCTATATTCATTGTAAAAAAATAGTGTTACCACATACTATTGCGAATAAAATAACAGGATGCGTATTATTTATAGCACCTTTTAGAATAGCTAATACCAATCCGATAATATTTGAATATATTATTTGCTGTATCGCAACATTTGCAGCAGTTCAAGAAGGACAATATTTAAGAACGAGTTCAAAAGCGGATTTAAAAATCAATTAAATAAATAGAATATATTGATAATAAAATTTGTTTCATGTACAATAAAATGGAAAGAAATTGTATAAATGGAGGTGCTTTATGAAAAGAAATATTTTGATAAGAATGACAGCTGTTATACTAATTATAGGGATGTTTATTTTAACAGGATGCGAAAAAAATGGTAATGGAAATCAAGGAACAAGTGCTGATGCCGTTGCTACAGTTGATGGAGTAAAGATTAAGCTAGATAAAGAAAGAACACTTGGAAATATGAAATTTAAGTATCCAGAAATAGCTAAATTTCAAGCTGAGGAAGAAAATCATTTGTCAATGAAAATATATTCAGAAAATGATGAAAAAGTATTAGCAAGTGTTGTTTTAACAGTCAGAGCAGGGAAAAATGTAGAGGAATATATAAAAACTATGCGTAATGTTGAAGCAAGTGAGTTGCAGACTGAAACGATTAATGGGATAAAATGGTATGTTTATGACTATTCAGCTGGGGATTCAATAGCTAAAGTACACTACGGTCAAAATGGACAAGATACGTATGTTGTTAGCTTCCCACAGGAAGGAGAGGCAAGGAACACTGATATTACAGACTTCAAGAATACTTTTATGAATAGAATTAGTTTTGTAAAATAATATTATGCATTGATAGATTTCGAGGCTCAAGAAGGATATGAACTTCCTTCAACATTCCCTGATGGAATAAAAGTAAATGGTAAAGCTCCAGACGAAGTATTTGCTGTTTATGGTGGAAAATGGAATCATTGTGTTGCTAAAATAAAAGCAACAAAGACAGAAACTACTGAAACTGGAATTGATGAAAACACAAATTCCTTGATTTCTACATCTGAATATGTAGATGGAACTGAAACAACAGAATATACTTCAAAATCAGGAAGTACAATCATAACATTAAATAAAGATTTTGTAAATTCTTTATCAGTTGGAGAACATACATTAAAAGTAGCATTTAATAATGGCGGAGAAGCAACAACTAAATTCACAATTGTAAAAGCAGAATCTACATCAAATAGTCCAAAAGCAGGAGATAATATTTCAGTATGGATTAGTCTAGTGGCAATTTCAATGTTAGGAATAGTAGGAATAATCAGATACACAAAGAAAATAATAAATTAAGTAAGTGATAATAGATAGAATATTATCACTTATTTTAGGTAGAGTTGTAATACCAAAATAAATAAGAAAAATACTTCGCATAAAGGATTCTTGACAAGATTTACATAATACAGTATAATTTTAGGTGGGATATGCGGAAGCTATCTCGTATAAGCAACAAATCAAAATTATAGACGCCCACAAGGGTAAGGAGGTTTTATTATGAAATATCCAATGATGTCGAAGAATCCGAATGAAGAGCTTAGCTATAACAACGGCGTGGTTGGGAAGCGTTGCACCGAATGTATCTTCAGTGTTGCTCATGCTTTAATCTGCCGGTTGAGTGGACTGAAGCGAGGAGAAGACGTAAAACTCCGATACATCACCGTTTCAGACTGCCACAATGGGTTTACCGACTGGTTCTCTGTTAGTGTCGGTATCTCACGTAACGGGTATGCCACAGAAAGTAGCTCGTTTTGCGTGAACAGCGATACACCTGACATGCGTAATGTGTTCGAAGATCTTTTCGGACACTATGCAGAAACGAGGAAAACCTTTAATTTTGAGGCTGAGATTGAAGGCGTTAGCCTGAATCTGACAGGAATCGGCAAAACCTTTCTTCGCGATTTTGCAGGATTCCTTCACACAGTAGAGGACCTGATGGACGAAGAAATCATTAATCCGTATGGAGATCTAAATCGGTTCGGGATTCCGAAGGACTCGTTCCAGAAAATGGCCGAAGAGTTCGATAAAATAACGGAACGATACTGCTGATTTGTTGGGCAACCCTGGTTTTATTACCGGGGTTGTTTTTTTCGTATAATTTTGTAAATTCTTGCAATACTAAGAATATAAAACTTTCAAAAATAAGGAGGAAAAATCATGAAAGCAACAGGTGTTGTAAGAAGAATAGATGATTTAGGTAGAGTAGTAATACCAAAAGAAATAAGAAAAACACTTAGAATAAAAGAGCGGAGAGCCGTCTTTACCCTCATTGGAACTTAAATATTATTTAGAAAAGGAGCTAAATGAGTTGATATATCAATATTTAGAGTGTAAATCAATGAATACATATAGAAAGGGATAGTTGCATGCTATCTCTTTTCTTGACAAAAAATATAACTATAAGATATATTTTACATAAATAAGGTATAAATGGGAGGTAAGTGAGATGAAAAAGTTGATATTTATAAGTGCAGTTTCTGGAGTGGGAAAAAGTACTAATTGTGAGTATATAAAAAGTAATAAGTTGTTAGATAATTATGAGATATTTGATATAGATAATTTAGAAAATGTTAATGACTATAATGAGAATACATATCATTTGTTTTATGAAAACGCTATAAAAAAAGCAGTTATACAATCAGGTAATAAAAATATTATAATCGGATCTTGCATAAATCCAACGGATTTTAAAAAGGTGAATATTCCAGAAGAGATTGAATCATATAAATTAGTATTAATTACATGTTCAGATAGTGAATTAGCAAGGAGACTAAAAGAAAGAGATGCGAGCAGAAATTGTGGTAATGATGAGTATATAAAAGGACAAATTGATTATCAAAGATTTATGTTGATTCATTTAGATTTATATGATTTTCATATAGATAATACAAATAAAGAGGTAAGTGAAACATCACAATGTATAGTTGAATTCATAAAAAGTTTGTTAAAAAATATTTGAATTTTATTTTGTATATATGTCAAAATATGGTATAATATAACCAATAGTTCAAACATAATAATAAAAATGCAGAATAAAAATAATAAAAGAAGCAAGAACTAAATTTCGAAAAGGAAGGAGGGGCTTGCTTTTTTTCGTGCAAAAATAAAAGCAAAAGTTAAACTAAAAACCAAATGCATGCAGTCACAAATTGCGACCGCATAAAATTTTAAAAGTTAAATTAAAGAAAAGGAGAGTGTTACAATGAAAACTGTAAACGAATTAGAAGTGAGTTTTGAAGAAATTGTAAAAATGGTTGAAACTAGAAGAAATAATGCATGTAGAAAAGTTAATGAAGAATTAGTATCTTTATATTGGGATTTTGGAAAATATATAAGTGAAAAAGTTAATGATGGTAATTGGGGAGAAAAAATTATTGACAAATTGTCAGATTTTATGAAACGAGAATATCCTACTTTGAAAGGTTTTAATAAGCGAGGAATTTATAGAATGAAGCAATTTTATGAAACATATAAAGATAATGAAATTGTGTCACCACTGGTGACACAAATTAGTTGGACTAATAATATAATGATATTGAGTTCTACAAAATCAATAGAAGAAAAAGAATTTTATATTAGAATGTGCATAAAAAACAACTATTCAAAAAGAGAATTAGATAGACAAATAAGCAGTGGATATTTTTATAGATACATGTTATCAGATGGAAAAGCAAATGAAAGCATTGAAAAGGCAACAGGAGAGGAAGATTATCCAAACACAAGATTACTTGATACATATAGTTTAGAATTCTTAGACTTGCCAAATGAATATTCAGAAAAAGATTTAAAAAAATCAATTATAGCAAATATGAAAAAATTTATATTGGAAATTGGTAAGGATTTTACATATGTTGGGGAAGAATATAGAATTCAAGTGGGAGATGAAGATTTTTATATAGATTTATTGTTTTATAATAGAACATTAAATTGTTTAGTTGCTTTTGAATTAAAAACAGAAAAATTTAAACCAGAATATATATCAAAGATGGATTTTTATTTGGAAGCTTTAGATAGACAAGAAAAAAAGAAGAATGAAAATCCAAGTGTAGGAATTATCTTATGTGCAAGTAAAAATGAGCAAGTTGTGGAATATACCATGAGCAGAAGTATGTCTCCAACAATGGTTTCTGAATATTCAACGAATTTAATTGATAAAAAATTATTAGAAAACAAGCTTAAGGAGATAAAAGAGATGGTTGAAGATAATAATGATAGTGATGATTTATGAATTATGCCACCATTGGTGGCATAATTTACAAATAGATAAAAAGTCGCACCAATGGTGCGAGAATTTTAAGATCACAAATTGTGACCTTAAAAACTTGAGGTTCCAATTTGGCACCTCAAGTTTTTTTGTATAATTTTGCACTTTCTTGCAATACTAACAATATAAAACTTTGAAAAACAAGGAGGAAAAGTCATGAAAGCAACAGGTGTTGTAAGAAGAATAGATGATTTAGGTAGAGTAGTAATACCAAAAGAAATAAGAAAAACACTTAGAATAAAAGAGCGGAGATCCGCTTGAAATATTTACTGATAGAGAAGGTGGAATTATATTAAAAAAATATTCTCCAATAGGCGAATTATCTGAATTTGCAACTGAATATGCCGAAACTCTAGCTAAGACAACAGGCCATATTGCATGTATAACGGATAAAGATACAGTTATTGCAGTTTCAGGAGGTTCCAAAAGAGATTACTTAGAAAAAAATATAAGTAAGCAATTAGAGCAAATAATGGATGATAAAGAGAACTACACAAGTAAAGAAAATAACAATACAGCTATTCCTATAACAAACAATGAAACAAATGATAAATCTAAAAATGCACAGGTTGTATATCCAATTATAGTGGAAGGAGAATCAATTGGAAGTGTAATATTACTTTCGAAAGAGCCAAATAATCAGATGTCTGAAGTTGAACAAAAAGTAGTACAATCAGCAGCAAGCTTTTTAGGTACACAAATGGAAATATAAAACAAAAGATTTTTTTAATAGGAGACGAAGGAAAAATTTTCCTCCGTCCCCAAAAATTCTAAAGAATTTACATAAAACACTAGAAAAATATACATATATATGTTATAATGGTAACAGTTTTACTAAAGGAGAAGATTATGGTAGAAATAGAGTTAAAAAGCAATGTACTTAAAGAGGATGTATATTTAAAATTAAACAAGGATCGAAGTGTTCCTTTATACGATGAAGACTTAAATATGATAGATCACCTAAATTTAAATGCTCTAGATTTTATTGATGAGCCAACAGATGTTACATTATATGATTTAGTTTTCTTTAAAAATCTAAAAAGTTGCTGTATAATAAACAAAGAAATATCTGATAATGAATTAAATGTTTTAAACAGTTTAGAGAATATAAAAATAATGCAGTTCTCAAAGTGTAGATTTCCTTCAAGTAAAGTGAAAAATTTAAGTGTAGAATGTATAATACTTGATGGATGTCCAGATATTAATATTTCTACGTTTGATGAGTGTAAAAATATTAAAAAATTTAGAATTGTAAATTGTACAAATATAAATCTAAAAGGAATTTCTAAATTTGTTAATCTTACAGATTTGTATATACAAAATATGAATCTTGAGGAAATTGATGAAGTTATGAAAATTGAAAGTTTACAATACTTAAACTTAAATGGAACTTCAGTGGAAAAAAATGTAGATTTCAGTCAAAGGATAGACTTAATAGTTGAACATGAAAAAGAGAATTACCTATATGGTTAAAATTAAAGAGGTGTAAATATTGGATAGTAAAATGAATTATGAGTTAAAAAGTGAATACATAAAGCAGATGATTTCAAATCCTGATAAAGACTATGGAGATATTAAGGATTATTCAAAATTGAACTTTTCAAAAATAGTTGAATTTGTTTTGAATGGTGCTTCTGAAAAAGATGTTCAAGATATATGTAGTGATATAAACTCTGGAAAAGTAAAATTTGGAATGGATTCTAAAACAGTCAAATTAATAATAGAAAATCAAGATAATGAAAATATTAAGGGATTATTGAAAAGTATAAATAAATCTATGAGCATTGATGTTAATGGCTTAAGAGAACTTGGAAGTGAAGATTTTCAAAAAATTCAAGCAATGGGATGTAACATCGATAGAGTGTATGTTAACAGCGGATACGATGAAGCGGCAAAAAGAGGATATGATGTTGGCGTATATAAAAGAATAATTACTGGTGCAGAAAAAATGGTTGAAGATGCACTAAAAAAATTACCTGAAGATGCTACGGAACAAGATAGATTTATGGCAATATACAATATTGTATTAAAGAATTGTACGTATGATTATTCTGTTGTTGAAGGGGAAGCTAGTGCTAATGGTAGAAGTATTGGAAGAAAAACAGATACATCAAGAAATCTAGAAGGCTTTTTTGTTGATGAAACCAGTGTTTGTGCAGGAACAGCAGATGCTTTAAAACAACTTTGTGAACTAAACGGAATAGAAGCGGAATATGTTCAAGGTCAAGCAAGCACAAGTCAAGATGTTGAATCTAGTTGCCATGCTTGGGTTAAAGTAAAATTAGATGGCAAGTGGTATAATGCGGATCCTACATGGGATGCAAATAAAGTTGGAAAACCATATGAGTTTTGTTTAAAAAGCGATTCTGATTTTAGAGGTCATAATCAAAATAATAATTATCAACCTACATATAGAAGAGATGATAAAGGAAGAGCTGTTTCAGTTTCAAGAGCAGATCACTATTCATCTAATGATTCATTAGATAGTTCATACTTAGAGAGCAAGTATTATACAAGTAATCTTGCAAGTATGTCCAAAGATGGAAGATTTATAGATCCAAGAAGAACTATGGGCTTAGGTGAAAGACCAGATAATGCTGGTATTGTCGCAAGAAGTAATTCTTTCTTAGAGCTGATAATAAATGCAATATTAAATTTTGGAAGATGGTCAAAAGAAAAAGTAGGACATATTTTTAGAAAAAACAATATTTCTAAAAATGACATTGAAAAGATTTCTAATGATGATAAAGCCAAGGCATATGCAAAAAGCTTGCATGTGGATCTAGATAAAGCTACAATTCAAAAATCTCTAGATGTGGAAAACAATCAAAAAGAAAGCTCTAGAGATGATAAGAGTAGATAATAAAAAAGTCTTTTGTTAAAAAATTTTTCAACGCAGATAGTATCTTTATATTAACAAAGGACTTTTTCTCATAAAAGGAGGGTATGGTTTGGGACCATACAAGAAAAGATATGTATTTAAAAATTGGTGATTTAAAATTATTAAAAATAAAAGTAACAGAAAATGGAGAAGCATTGTATGAAGGAATGGTTGAGGATGCTCCAGATGAAATAAAGGAGAAAAATTATAAATCAGCTACGTTTGATAGTGAATATGTTCTATTAGAATTGTAATAAATGCATTTATTTCCATATTTTACTTGCAAATAGCTAAACAATGTGATAAAATAAGCAAGTAAAAATTCCTTATACTTGGTTATAGGATACAGTAACACCTACACTATGACTCAGTTTAAGGAGAATAAAGAAAATGGAGGTGCATGTAAAATGACAAAGGAAAGAAAACAAGAAATTATTAATGCTTACAAAAGAGATGAAAACGATACTGGTTCTCCAGAAGTTCAAATAGCTCTTTTAACAGAAAGAATTAATGAATTAACAGAACATCTAAAAGTTCACAAAAAAGATAATCATTCAAGAAGAGGACTTTTAAAGATGGTAGGAAGTAGAAGAAATCTATTAAACTACTTAGCAAAGAAAGATGTTCAAAGATACAGAGACATCGTAGAAAAACTAGGATTAAGAAAATAAAACTTTTGGACGTTTTGCAATTTGTTGCTTAACGTCCATTTGATTTTTATGGACGAACTCAATTTTTTAGATTAGAGTTTGTCAACCAAAAAGGTGTTACAAAATGCTTAAAAATTAGGAAGTAGCTTGGATAAAGTTGAATTTAGGGACGGAGCAAAAAATTTATTATAAGATTGAATTCGGTTTTATCGAGGTTACAACTAATTTTAAGCAAATTTAATTTAAAAGGAGAAAAATATGTTTAAAGTTTATGAAACAGAGTTAGCAGGAAGAAAGCTAACAATCGAAAGTGGAAAAATTGCTGAGCTTTCAAATGGTAGTGTAGTTGTAAGATATGGTGAAACAGTTGTTATGGTTAACGTTACAGCTGCAAAAGAAGCTGCAGAAGGAGTTGACTTTTTCCCATTATCAGTAGATTACGAAGAAAAATTATATGCTGTTGGTAAAATACCAGGAAGTTATACAAAAAGAGAAGGAAAGCCAGCAGATAAAGCAATATTAACATCAAGAGCAATTGATAGACCAATTAGACCATTATTTCCAAAGGATTTTAGAAATAGTACATGTGTTGTTGCTACAGTTTTAGCAGTAGATCCTGATTGTTCACCAGAAGTATGTGCAATGATTGGTGCTTCAGCAGCATTATCAATTTCTGATATCCCATTTGGTGGACCAACAGCAGCAGTTGACGTTGGATATGTTGATGGCGAAATTATAATCAACCCAACACTAGCTCAAAGAGAAGTAAGTAAATTACGTTTAACGGTAGCTGGTACTATAGATAAAATAGCTATGATTGAAGCTGGAGCAGATGAAATCCCAAACGCTACTATGCTTGAAGCTATCAAAACAGCTCACGTTGAAATCAAAAAAATATGTAACTTTATATCTGAAATCAAAGCAGAAATTGGTAAGCCAAAATTTGAATATACACCATTCGTTACAGATCCAGAAGTATTTGCAGAAATTAAAGCAAACTTCAAAGATAGAATGTATAAAGATGTTCAACATGTTGATAAAAGAGATGTTGATGAAGCAGTAGCTAAAATAACTGAAGATATAACAAACTATTATATTGAAAAAGTGGGAGAAGAAGCAGCTGCAGAATTAAAAACAGCTATTGCAGATAGTGTACATGATCTAGAAAAAGAATGTGTTAGAGAATTAATATTTAATGAGCATAAAAGAGTTGATGGAAGAGCTTTAGATGAAATAAGACCATTATCTTGTGAAGTTGGTGTTTTACCACGTGTTCATGGTAGTGCAATCTTTACTAGAGGACAAACTCAAGTTATGTCTATAGCTACTTTGGGAATGAAGAGCGAAGAGCAGGAATTAGATGGATTAGATGAAATAGCTACAAAGAGATATATGCATCAATATAACTTCCCATCATACAGTGTTGGTGAAGCAAGACCTTCAAGAGGACCTGGAAGAAGAGAAGTAGGACATGGAGCATTAGCTGAGAAGGCATTAGTTCCAGTATTACCTTCTGTAGAAGAATTCCCATACTGCATAAGAGTTGTATCAGAAGTATTAAGCTCAAATGGTTCAACATCACAAGCAAGTATTTGTGGAAGTACACTAGCACTTATGGATGCAGGTGTTCCAATTAAGAAACCAGTTGCTGGTATTTCTACAGGTTTAGTTACAGATAAGAATGATCCAAGCAAATATGTAATGCTTACAGATATCCAAGGAATCGAAGATTTCTTCGGAGATATGGACTTCAAAGTTGGTGGAACAAGAGATGGTATTACAGCTATCCAAGTTGATATCAAAGTTGATGGTTTATCATATGAAATAATTGAAGAAGCATTCAATAGAACAGAAAAAGCAAGACTTCATATATTAAATGATATTATGGCACCTCAAATAGCAGAGCCAAGACCAGAAATTTCTAAATATGCACCTAAAATTTTATCTACAAAAATTGCAGTTGATAAGATTAAAGATGTTATTGGTTCAGGTGGAAAAGTAATCAACAAGATTATTGAAGAAACTGGTGTTAAGATTGATATCGAAGAAGATGGACAAGTATTTGTTTATTCATCAGATCTTGATGGTGCAAGCAGAGCAATGAAGATGATTCAAGATATTGCAAGAGAAATCGAAGTAAATGGTATTTATGAAGGTGTAGTAACAAGAATAATGCCATTTGGAGCATTTGTTGATCTAGGAGGAAAAGAAGGTTTACTTCATATTTCAAAGATTTCTAGCAAGAGAGTTGAAAAAGTTGAAGATGTATTATCAATTGGAGATGAAGTTAAGGTAAAAGTTTCTGAGATAGATAGTCAAGGAAGAATCAATCTAACTATGAAAGATTTAGAATCAAATAATGCAGAAATTAATAGTACAGAAGTAGAAGAGTAGTAATGTTGTTATTGTAAGATAAGGAGATCGATATGGAGTATTTATATATTTTACAACAAGCACTTATATGGATTGTTGCCATCTATTGGGTATACCAATTTGTAATAAGTTTATGTTCGTTTGTTAAGGTTAAAGATAAGCCACTTATAGTTGATAAGAAGCATAAGTTTATGGCAATAATACCAGCACATAACGAAGAAGCGGTTGTTGGAAATTTAGTAGATAGTTTAAAAAAATTAGATTATCCAGATGAGTTATATGATATATATGTGATAGCTGATAATTGTACAGATAATACGGCAAAAATTGCTAAAGAAGCAGGCGCAATTGTTTATGAAAGATTTGATGAAACTAAAAAGACAAAAGGATATGCTTTACAATGGTTTCTACAACAGAAAATAGAAGAAAATGCGCCATATGATGCATTTTGTATATTTGACGCAGATAATATCGTTGATGAAAACTTTCTTAATGTAATGAATAAAAAGCTATGCCAAGGTGAGGATGTTGTTCAAGGATACAAGGATATCAAAAATCCTTCAGATACATGGGTATCAGCTGGTTATGCAATTTTTTACTGGACAATGCATAGATTTTACCATTTAGCAAGATATAATATTGGATTATCACCATTGATGAATGGTACAGGATTTATGGTAAAATTTGATGTTATAAAGCCAGATGGATGGGATACAAAAACATTAACTGAAGATATAGAGTTTTCATTAAAAAGAATAATAAAAGGAAAAAGGTTAGGTTGGGCAAAAGATGCAATTGTATATGACGAGCAACCAGTTGGTTTCAAACAATCTTGGATTCAAAGAGAAAGATGGACGGTTGGACATATGCAATGTTTAAGTGAATATACTAAACCACTTGCAAGTGCAGTTATTGAGAATAAAACAGTAATGAACTTCGATGGATTACTATACTTGTTAGGAACAGCGCCAATGCTTATTTTAACTCTTTTATTGGTAATTTTAAACATTGTTTTATTTGCAACTGGCGAAATGACGACGGTAGATTTCTTAATTCAATTACTTAAATATGTAATACCAACAATATTAGTTCTTCCTTTTATGGGAATGGTTGTAATGTATTTGGAAAAGAAACCAATAAAACCGATGTTAAAAGGTTTGTTATTATATCCAGTATTCATGGGATCTTGGTTATTGATAAATATAAAATGTTTATTCAAGAGAGATACTGAATGGAAGAAAATAGATCACAATAATAACAAAAAAATAGAAGAAATATAAAGTTCTAAAAAGATTGGATGAAAATCCAGTCTTTTTTAGAAAGAACGGATGAAAACATGAAAAAAAGTAATTATGTATATATGGTAAGATGCGCTGATAATACTATTTATAGTGGTTATGCGGTAGATCCAGAAAAAAGAGTAGAAGTACATAATAGTGGAAAAGGAGCAAAATATACTAGGGCAAGATTACCAGTTAAATTAGTGTATTATGAGGAGTTTGAAACAAAAAGAGAGGCTCTTCAAAGAGAGATTCAATAAAAAAAACTAAAAAGAGCTGAAAAGGAAAATTTGATAAAGGGGAATCGCACCAAGCATCCAAATGATAGTTAAACATTAAAAAATGAGTCCGTCCCTAAAATTAGACTTGATTTTTTTTGAAAATGATTATATAATACACTGGTCGAAAAAAATATAAGGAGATGTGGATAATGAGTTGTAAAACAAATATCAAAAAAACAAAAATTATATGTAGTATAGGACCAGCAAGTACAGATCCAGCTATAATGAGCAAAATGGTAGAAGCTGGAATGAACGTTGCACGTATCAATTTCTCTCATGCTACACCAGAAGAGAAAGTTGCTGTTGTTGATTCAGTACATAAAGTAAGAGAAATGACAGGAAAAAATGTTGCAATACTATATGATACAAAAGGACCAGAATTTAGAAATGGAATGGTTGAAGGAGAAGGAATCAACTTAGTTGAAGGAAAAACAATAAGAATGGTTAAAGAAACAGTTGTTGGAAACGAAGAAAGATTCTCAGTTAACCATCCACAAGCAATAGATAACTTAGATGTAGGATCTATAGTTTTATTAGAAAATGGATTAATGAAAATACAAGTTATTTCTGTTGAAGATGATGGAGTAACATGTAAGATTATAAATGGTGGTGTTTTAGGAAACAAAAAATCATTAAATGCACCAGGTGTTAAGTTAGACATTCCATTCATAAGTGATGTTGATAGAGAAGATATCATATATGCATGCGAGCATGAAGGTGATTATTTAGCTTTATCATTCGTATCATGCGCAGATGATGTTTTAGCAGCAAGAGAAATCTTAAAAGAATATAATAGAGAAGATTTAAAAATTATATCTAAGATTGAAAGTACAACAGGTGTTGAAAACTTAGATTCAATAATAGATGTATCTGATGGAATCATGGTAGCTCGTGGTGATTTAGGTGTTGAAGTTCCAATGCAACAATTACCAAAATACCAAAAATTAATGATTGAAAAATGTCGTGAAAAAGGTAAATTTGTAGTAGTTGCTACAGAAATGCTTGAATCAATGAAAAAGAGCGCAAGACCAACAAGAGCTGAAGTTTCAGACGTTGCAAATGCTGTTTTAGATGGAACAGATGCTGTAATGCTTTCTGGAGAAACAACAGTTGGAAAATTCCCAATCGAAGTTGTTAAATTCATGGCTGAAATCTGTAAAGATACAGAAGAATACTATGATTACGACTATGAATTTGATTCTGTAAGAGAAGTAAATGTTACAGAAACTATTGCTAACAGTGTAGTTAATGCTGCAAGTGTTTTAGGAATTGAATTAATCGTTGCTGCTACACAATCAGGTGATACAGCAAAGAGAATCAGTAACTTAAAACCAAGATGCTTAATTTTAGCTGTAACAAGTTCAGAAGAAGTAGCTCGTTCACTTGCATTAAATTATGCAGTATATCCAGTTGTTGTTCCAAAGGCATCAACAGTTGAAGAATTCACAAAAATAGCTAAGGAAAAAGCTGTTGCTTTAATGGGAGCTAAAGAAGGAGATATAATCGCACTTACTGGAGGATTCCCAAAGAGCGGTGCAAAACAAACAAACTTCTTAAAGATAGAGCAATTATAATATATAGTTTAATATAAATAGGGGCTGAATATCGCTTTACAGTGATGTTTAGCTTCTTTTTATTTATATTAAATATTCGATAATGTTTTGTTTATAAATGAATGTTGAATCTAAAAAACAAGTATGTTAGAATTTTTCTAGGGGTAAGGTGTATATGAATAATATTAAAGAGAGCGTAAAAAAAGATTTTCAAAATATAAAAAAGGATAGAAGTAAATATTTTGACGAATTCTATAAAAATAACTATGATATTGTGTATAGAATTTGTTTTTCAATACTGAAGAACAGGGATAATAGCGAGGATGTGGCTCAAAATGTATTTGAAAAAATACTTAAAATGCCTGTGGAAAAGATGCCCTCTGAGTATGAATCATCTTGGATGTATACAGTCGCAAAAAATGAATGCTTACAATACATAAGAGCTGGAAGAAATAGAATTTTAGACTCCGAAGAGAGCATAATCGAAAATGTTGAAAGTGAAAATAATGAAATTGATAATATCATAGATGATGAAAGCTATAAAGAGCTTACGGAGAGCCTAAATAAAAAGCAAGAGCAGATTATTTCTTTGAAAGTAGTTTCTGATTTTACATTTAAAGAAATCGGTCAGATAATGTGTATGCCAACTGCTACTGTTCAATGGTATTATTACAAGTCAATAAAATCCCTAAAAATTGCGTTGTCAAATCTTGCAATGTTTATTATATCTTTCGTTGTTGGATTAAAAGTTATGAATAAATCAAGAAATCTCGATAGCGGCCATACAAATAAAAGTGAGTATAGAGAAGATATTAATAAAGGTACTGATAATCAGGAAAGTGCTGATAACGGTACTATGAATATATCAGGGACTACAAGTATTAGCGAAGATGGCGTAAATGTTTCACCAGCTAAGCAGAATGAGGCAAATAATATTAGCACTAATTCGGAAACAATTAATAGCTCTGTAGGTTATCAGCAAGATGAAGCTACTGCAACAAACATTATTAAGACATATGGAATTATAAGTGTTTCGGCTATATTTTTAACAATTTCTATTATTTTTTCAATTATTTTTATAAAACACCAACAAAAGATTAAAAAGAAAACATCTAAATAGTAGATTATGAAATCTAATAAAAAATGAAATTGTAAATAAAGAAAGGGTGTTTTATATGAAAGTAGGAAAGAAAGGAATAATAATAGCAATTGTATCGACAATAGTCATCATAGGAATTATAGTATGTATTATTTTTAGTTTAACAGGAGCACCAATAATTTCAAAGATAGTAAATCCAGGTGGTGGAGATGATTGGCTATATAAGCCAGGAAAATCTGGTAAATATGGTAATTCATCTGGATTGGTATATAGCAGTACAGCAACGGATGCTTTAAGTGAAGCAATGTCTTCAGCTGGGTCAGCTTCTAGTAAATCAAATACTGGTAGTTACTTAGGCTACACAGTTGGTGGAGCAAGTAATACGGATAGTTTTAGACAAAACATTAAAAATGGATATCTTCCATTATCTACAGATATTACGTATAACGGATTATATTCAGAGTATTATTTTGATACAGGAGATAGAGCTAAAAAATCTGATGAAATGTTTTATCCATCATATTCGTTTGCAGTTTCAACTAATCCATTATCAAAAGAGCAAGAATATTACATGTCAATTGGATTAAACTCAAATATTAAAGAAAGTGATTTTCAAAGAAATAAAGTAAACTTGGTAATTGTTTTGGATATATCTGGATCTATGTCTTCATCATTTAATTCATATTATTATGATAAGAAAGACAAATCTGATAATAAATCAAAGATGAAAATTGCTGAAGAATGTGTAAATAACTTAATTGATAAATTAAATCCAGACGATAGATTCGGTATTGTTTTATTTGATGATCAAGGATATATAGGTAAGAAAATAAGTACAGTTAAAGATACTGATCTTGAAAAAATTAAGAACCATATTCTAGAAGTTGAACCTATGGGAGGAACAAACTTTAGTAGTGGTTATGAGCTTGGAACAGAATTATTTGAAGGATATTTAGAGGATGAATCGTATCAAAATAGAATTGTTGTAATAACAGATGCTATGCCAAATAGAGGAGATATTTCATCTGATGGTTTAACAGGAAAAATTGAAAAAAATGCAGAGAAAAAGATTTATACTTCACTTGTAGGTGTAGGTGTAGACTTTAATACTGAGCTAACGGAGAAGCTTTCTGATGTTAGAGGTTCAAATTATTATTCAGTTCATAGCTCTGATGAGTTTAATAAGATATTAGCAGAAAATTTTGATTATATGATAACTCCATTAATTTACGATTTAGATTTATATGTTAATTCAGAGCAATTTGAAATTGAAAATGTATATGGATCTGATTCAGTAAATAAAACATCTGGAAATATTATGCACATCAATACATTATTCCCATCACCAAGTAATTCAGATGGAGATGTTAAAGGTGGAATAGTAGTATTGAAATTAAAGAAAATAAAAGATGTAGAAAATGCTGATATTTCAATCAGAATAGCATATAAAGACGTAAAAGAGAATAAGCATGAAAATACTGAAAAAGCAGAATTCAAAGTAAAATCAGGCGATTATTATGATAATTTGGGTATTAGAAAAGCAATCGTACTTGCAAGATATGTAAATGCACTAAAGAATTGGACTTTATTTGAAAAATCAAAATTAGATCAATTTAAGATTCAATTAGATGGCTGTGTTGCAGAATTTACATGTGATAATGATTATATAGTAAATGTATTAGGAATACATGAAAGAAAGTCTGAAAAGTTAGTTGTTAGTGATAATTACAAAGAATTATTCAGAAATCTTAAAAAATACATTCAAGATGAGAAAAATGAATTGAAAGATGATAGTTTAAAAAATGAAATTGAGATTTTAGATTTACTAGTTTAATAAAATAATTGCAGTGTCAAAAACAGTAAAGATACATAATATATACAAATACTTATTAGCGAAAGGGTGGAGGTATTATGAATCTATTACTGTTTTTTGCATTTCCTATAGCTACAATTATTTTTTCTATTGTATTGCAAAAAATCATAAGAAATCCAATATTAGTTGCTCTCACTATCTTTGCAGCGTTTCTAATTGCAACTTTTTCAGTTTTTGATGAAAGCTTTTTGATATATACAATTGTATATACAATTATATCGTATATTACTGCAATAATTACTAGGCTGGCAAAGAGATTTTTTAGACGATTGCTATACCAGCAAAATCAAGAGGATGATAACGATGGGGACAATAATGATGAAGGTCCAAATGATAACAGCGGCGAATCGAACTGTGGATGTGATAGTAGGGCGGATTATTATTTAAATAGTGGTTGCAATCAATTCAGTAGATACAGAAATAAGTGCGGAAGATAAAAGCATATGAAATAAAAATGGCGCTCTTGCATAGCAAGAGCGTCATGGGTTTCTGTTTGAGGCGAAGGTTTTATATTAAGAAAAGTAGCGAGAATAATAGTGAAATAATAAAATAACCAATTAGTATTGCTCCAGCTGCGATAGCAACCCGAAGTAGGATAGCCCCAAAAAATCCTTTCAAAAAGTCAAGTAAGGGTTTCATAATATCCCTCCTCAAAATTTGATAAAACAATTATATCATATTACTTTCGAATTTACAAATAATTAGAAAAGTTGACAAATTATGTAAAATAAACTATAATAATAGAGTAAAGGTTTATTATAGGAGATGATGTATATGAAATCAAAAAAAGTATACATTGGTGTTACAGCAATTATAGTTTCGCTAGTTATAGTAATTGCTAGTATTTTCTATATAATGTCAAACCGCAAGGATGTTGAAATTTCACAATTCGAAAAAAATATTGATAATGGAAATACTAAAGAGGCTATGCTAGAGCAAGAAGCTGAAAAAGCAGAGAATACCAATGAAGAAAAAGAAGAGCAAAAAGAAGAGGCACAGGAAGAGGCTAAAGAGGAGCCTAAAGAAGAAAAGAAAGAAGAGACAAAAAAGAAGGAAAAGAAATCGGAGCCTAAGGAAGTAGAGCCAAAAGAAATTGTAGTGGAAGATGCAAGTGGTACAAAATTCACTACAGCAGATAGCTTAAATGTTAGGTCTGGACCTGAGACAAGCTATTCAAAAGTTGGTTCATTAAAATTTGCAAGTGAAGTTGAAATAACAGGCGTTTCAGGAATTTGGTACAGAATTAATTATAATGGTAGAGAAGGTTTTGTAAGAGGCGATTATCTTTCAGATACTAAGCCAGAGCCAAAACCAGAGCCAGTTGCAACAGATAACAGTAGCTCTGATGCAAGTGGAACTGGTATTCTAGATCATTTAATAGTTATTAATAGTAGAAATAACACACTAAGATATTATGCTTCTGGAAACTTAGTTGCTTCGTATTCTTGTGCAACAGGTGCGAGTGGAACACCAACACCACAAGGTAAGTTTAGTATATTTGAGAAAATGGTAAATAGACCATATGGAAAAACACCAAATATTCCTGGTGATAGTCCAAGAAATGCACTTGGTAGAAGATGGATGCAATTTAAATCTGGAGGATATGCAATTCATGGTACAAATGATGAGAGCAGTATAGGAAAGCATTGTTCACATGGCTGTGTAAGGATGCATAATGATGAAGTAATTGAATTATATAGTATGGTTCCATATGGTACAACAGTAATCGTAAAGAATACTTCCGCATCGGATAGAGAGATTGCGGCTGGATATGGAATTCAGATTAATTAAATAATAATATAGATAAATGAAGAGAGGTAAATTTTAAAAAATTTATCTCTTTTTTGTTTTGTGTGAAAATGTACAATTTGTGTGCTTTTTGCTTTTTTTACCAAAATTTCACATAATTATTGAAATTTGTGAAAAAATTGATATAATATTAAAGATTGTTTTATTGAGAAGGCTTTTAATCATAGCTAAAATGCATAAGAGTCTACAGAAAGGAATGTGAATGAGTATGAAAAATGAATACAGAACACATACATGTGGAGAGCTAAATATAAGTAACGTAAATCAAGAAGTTACATTATCTGGTTGGGTACAAAGAATAAGAAATCTTGGAGGAATGAGGTTTATTGATTTAAGAGATCAATATGGAATTACACAAATTGTTGTATCTGATGATGAAAATGTTCAAAAACAGCTTGAAGGAGTATTTACTGAAACAGTTATAAAGGTTGAAGGTACTGTTGTTGAAAGATCAAATAAAAACAGTAAAATTCCAACTGGTGAAATTGAAGTTATAGCAAATAAAATTGAGATTTTAGGAAAATGTAAATCTACTTTGCCATTTGAAATTAATTCAGAAAAGGCAGATATAGATGCTGTAAAAGAAGATTTAAGATTAGAGTATAGATTTTTAGATTTAAGAAACGATAAAATCCATAATAAAATATTACTTAGATCTCAAGTAATGAGACATTTAAGAGATAAGATGTATGAACTTGGGTTTAATGAAATTCAAACACCTATAATTGCAAATTCATCACCAGAAGGAGCAAGAGACTTTCTAGTACCAAGTAGACTACATCCAGGAGAGTTTTATGCTCTTCCACAAGCACCACAACAATTCAAACAATTGCTTATGATTTCTGGATTTGATAAATACTTCCAAATTGCTCCTTGCTTTAGAGATGAAGATCCAAGAGCAGATAGAGCACCAGGAGAGTTTTATCAAGTAGACTTTGAAATGAGTTTTGCAAATCAAGAGGATGTGTTTGAGGTATTGCAAGAGCTATTTGTTTCAACATTCAAAAAATTCACTACATGGAAAGTTGATGAAGCTCCATTTATTCAAATACCATACAGAGAAGCGATGGAAAAATATGGTATAGACAAACCAGATTTAAGAAATCCATTAATCATACAAGATGTTACAGATTTATTCAAAGGAACAGAATTTAATGCATTTAAAGATAAAACTGTTAAAGCTATAGTTGTACCAAATGGTGCTGAGCAAGGCAGAAAGTTCTTTGATAAAATGACAGAATTTGCAACAGAAGAAGCTGGAGCAAAAGGCTTAGCTTGGGTAAAAATTGATAATGAAAATGTTGTAAATGGTGGAATTGCTAAATTTGTATCAGATGAAATAAGAGATTCTTTAGAATCAGATTTTGGTGCTAAGACAGGTGATGCTATTTTCTTCATTGCTGATGAGTTTAAAGCAGCTCAAAAAATAGCTGGATTAGTTAGAATTGAACTTGGAAAACGATTAGATTTATTAGAGAAAGAAGTTTATAGATTCTGCTTAATTACAGAATTCCCAATGTATGAATTATCAGATGAAGGAACTATAGATTTTAACCACAATCCATTTTCTATGCCAAAAGGTGGACTAGAAGCATTAGAGACACAAGATCCATTAGATGTTGTTGCATATCAGTTTGATGTTGTATGTAATGGATTTGAAATGGCTTCAGGTGCTGTTAGAAATCATAATCCAGAGCTAATGGTAAAAGCTTTTGAAATTGCTGGATACACGGAAAAAGATGTAGAAACACGTTTCGGTGCGTTATATAAAGCATTCCAATATGGAACACCACCACATGCAGGTGCTGCTCCAGGTTTAGATAGAATGATATTACTTCTTACAGATTCATTAAATATTAGAGAAGTTATAGCATTCCCTAAAAATAAAAAGGCTAGAGATTTACTTATGAATTCTCCATCAGTTGTTACTGATGAACAATTAAGAGATGTACATATAAAAGTTGATCTTTCTGAAAAATAATACAAAAAAATGTTCGCAATTATATTGACAATCCTACATTTATGATGTTACAATTTCCTTGTTGTAATTTAATAAAGGGGTGGTTGTATGAGATACGAAAAAGAGCTTGTAAATGAAATGGAGAAAATATACCAATTACTGAATGAATTGCAATATAACGAAACAAAATATCTACTAGAAGTACAAATTAATCAAAGCAAAATTATTAAAAGACTAAAAGCATTACAAGAATACAATGAAATTGATGACATGAATAATGCAGTAATAGACAGAAAATTAAATGAAATATTAACCAGAGTATAAAAAGAATCCATGAAGATTTAAGCCAAAAAATCTTCGTGGATTTTATATTATGGAGTACTTGAAAAATTAGCAAATTTATGATATAAAAGGCAAAGAAGAAGGATGATGTTTATTTTATGAAAAATATAAAAGATTATAATTTAGACGAACTACAAGATGAGCTAATAAACATTGGAGAAAAGAAGTATAGAGCAGAGCAAATTTTTAAATGGTTATATGTTGAAAAGGTAAAGTCTTTTGATGACATGACCAATTTATCGATAGAGCTAAGAAATAAACTAAAAGAAAATTATGAAATTTGTAATTATAATATTATAAAAAAACAAGAATCATCAGATGGAACCAAAAAGTATTTATTTGATGTACTAGATGGGAATGCAATAGAAACTGTTTTGATGCAATATCATCATGGAAAAACTGTTTGTGTTTCATCTCAAATTGGATGCAAGATGGGTTGTAAATTTTGTGCTTCAACAGGTATAAAATTTGTAAGAAATCTTACTGCAGGTGAAATCGTTGAGCAGATAATAGCCGTTGAGCAGGACATCAACGATAAGATATCAAATATTGTTTTTATGGGAATTGGAGAGCCATTAGATAATTACGATAATGTAATAAAAGCAATAAAAATATTAAACAATCAAAAGGGGTTAAACATAGGTACAAGGCATATAAGCGTATCAACTAGTGGAATTGTTCCAAGAATATATGACTTGGCTAACGAAAATATACAATGTACATTATCAATATCACTTCATGCTACAACTGATGAAAAAAGAAGCAGCATGATGCCGGTTAATAATAGATACAATATCGAGGAATTGCTTAAAGCATGCAAAGATTATATAAAAATAACAAATAAGAGAATTTCTTTTGAATATGCTCTTGCTAAAGATAATAATGATAATCTTGAGGATGCAAAAAGATTGGTAAAATTGTTAAAAGGAATGTTATGCCATGTTAATTTAATACCAATTAATAAGATTGAAAATGGAGCATATACAAAGAGCACAAATGAAAACATAATCAAGTTTAGAGATTACTTAAATGATAATGGAATTGTGGCAACGATAAGAAGAGAGCTTGGCTCAGATATTGATGCTGCGTGTGGGCAATTGAGAAGAAAAAATTTGAAATAGAATAGCCAGTTTTAGGAGGTTTTATGAAAGCTTTTGCAAGATCAGATATAGGCAAGGTAAGAGAAATGAATCAAGATAGCTTATTTATTTCTGGTCCAGACGATGAAGTAAAATTATTTATAGTGGCTGATGGTATGGGAGGCTACAAAGGTGGAGAAGTTGCAAGTAAGCTTGCTGTAGATTCAACCAAAAGTTATATTCTGAATAATTTTGCTAGTATAAAAAAAGAAAAAGAAGCAATATTGGATTTAATAAGAAATGCTATAGAATATGCAAATATGGTTATATATGAAAAATCTAAAGAGATTGAAGATTATAGTGGAATGGGAACAACAATTGATATTTGCATAATTCTTTCTGGTAGAGTATACATAGGTCACGTAGGTGATAGTAGAGTTTACAGATTAAGAAAGCAATTTTTAAGAAAGCTAACAGTTGATCATAATTACGTTGAGCAGTTAGTAAAACAAGGAAATATAACTAAAGAGGAAGCTTATAATCATCCTAAGAAAAACATGTTAACCAAAGCTTTAGGATGTACAGCTTTTGTTGAACCAGATGTAATGGTGAAAGGATTCCAAAAAGACGATATTTTGTTAATGTGTACTGACGGATTAACAAATATGGTAAAAGAAGATGGAATTTTTGAAATTATCACTAAAAATCCGGAAGATGCATGTAATGTGCTAATTGAAAAAGCAAATGAAAATGGCGGATTAGATAATATTACAGCTGTAATCATATTATAAGGAGAGGTAAAATATGAATCTAGAAGGTAGTGTTATAGCAAATAGGTATGAATTAATTGAGAAAATAGGAAATGGAGGAATGGCAACTGTATACAAGGCTTTAGATAAAATACTTAATAGATATGTTGCAGTGAAAATTCTTAGAGACGAATTTACAACAGATGAAGAATTTATAAAACGTTTTAATGCTGAGGCTCAATCAGCGGCTAGATTGACTCATCCAAATATAGTTTCAGTTTACGATGTCGGCCAAGAATATAATGTTTATTATATCGTAATGGAGCTAATACAAGGAAAAACTTTAAAGCAGATTATAGATGAAGATGGATTCTTATCATGGAAATGGTCTATAAATATTGCGATACAAATTGCTTCAGCGTTAGAGATGGCTCATAAAAATAATATAATACATAGAGATATTAAACCACATAATATTATGATTACTGAAGATGGTGTTGCAAAAGTCACAGATTTTGGTATTGCTAAAGCTGTATCAAACTCAACTATAACTGCTTTTGGAACAACTCTTGGATCTGTTCATTATTTTTCACCTGAGCACGCAAGAGGTGGATATACAGATTCAAAATCTGATTTATATTCATTGGGTGTTGTTATGTATGAGATGGTTACAGGAAAAGTTCCATTTGATGCAGATACACCAGTATCAATAGCTCTTAAGCATATGCAAGAGAGCCCAGTTGAACCTATTAAGATAAATCAGAATGTGCCATATGCAGTTAATCAAATAATTATGAAAGCTCTAAAGAAAGATCCAAATGATAGATATCAAAATGCATCAGAAATGATAAAGGATTTAAATATGGCTTTAAAGAGACCAGAAGGTGGATTTATTGATGAATCGAATTATACAGATGGATTAACAAGAAGAATTCCAACTGTAGATGATGGATTTGATTATAATGTAAGTTCAAGAAAGCCTGATGAAAAGGAAGATGAAGAAGAATTAAGTTTCTTCCAGGCACATAAAAAGGTTATTGTTTCTGGAATTATAGCATTGGTATTCTTAGTAGTATTTGTAGCTGCATTATTTATCACATTAGGTGTTGCTAATTCATCTGGTCCTAAAGATGTACAAATACCAAATGTAGTTGGAAAGACTCAAGAAGAGGCGCGAATTGAAGTAGAAAATGCAAAATTAAAATTCAATGTATCGAAAGAAGAATTTAGTACTGAATATCCAGAAGGTACAGTAGTTTCTCAAGATCCAGCATACAAGAGCAATTTTTCAATAAAAGAAGGAAATACTATTAATGTTGTAATAAGCAAAGGTACAGAGATGGTTAAGATGCCAAAAGTTGTAGGCGAAGAGTTCTCTAAAGCAGAATCTGCTTTAATAGCTTTGGGCTTAAAAGTAGAAAAAGTTGAAGAAATAAGCCAAAAAGTTCAAGCTGGAATTGTTATAAGCCAAGAAAACGAAGAAAATTCAGATGTTCAAGCTGGTTCAACAGTTAAAATTCATGTTAGTAAAGGAAACGGCAAAAAGAAGTTTTATGTTACAGATGTAGTTGGTAAAGATAAAGATGAAGCGCAAAAAGAATTAACAGAGCTTGGAATGGAAGTATCATTCAAAGAAAAAGAAGATACATCAAAGAGCGATGGAGTAGTTCTAGAGCAAAGTATAAGTGAAAATACTGAAGTTGAAGAAGGAACAAAAATTACATTAACTGTTAATAAAATAAAACAAAATGTACAAGGAACAGTAAATGTAAAAGTAAAGAGTTTAGTAGCTACAGGAAAGTATACATCAGAGGCAACTAGCGAAGATGATGAAACGTCTAAAGAAAAGAATGTTTCTTTAAAAATCCTAGTAGGTACAGATCCAATCTATGATAAGTCTGTTTCAAAAGATACAGAAAATGTAAATCAAACTTTCGAAGGAAAAGGCAATGTAACAATTAAAGTCTATATAAATGGAATCTTAGTTAATGGAAAATCTTATAATTTAGACTTGAATAGTGAAAATACAGTATTAACAGTAAGCTAACCAGTATAAAAGCGAAGGAAATATAATTCTTCGCTTTTGTTTATATAAATGTTTTGTAGAATAAGTATAAATTACATAGGGGGCAAATTTTGCAAGAAGAAGGAATTATAATAAGCAACGCGTCAAACACGTATGTTGTAGAAGATATTAAAAGTAATGAAATATTAAAATGTAATGCAAGGGGAAAGTTTAAGGAGCAAGGAACTTCACTAACAGTTGGTGACTATGTTGAATATGAAGTAATTGATAGTGAAAAGAAAGAAGGCGTTATTAATACAGTTAAAGATAGAAAGAGCTATATAAAAAGGCCTAAAATTGCAAATTTAACTCAGATTATTTTGGTTATTTCAATGAAAATGCCAAAGCCTGATTTATTAATGCTAGATAAACAACTTGTCTTTGCTGAACTCAATGGAATTAAACCTATTATTTGTTTAAACAAAATTGATTTGGAGGATGAGCAGTATATTCAGTCTATAGCAAGTGTATATAGGAAAATTGGATACGATGTTTACGAGACTAATGCTAACGAAAAAATTGGTATAGATGGTATAAGAAATATTCTTCAAGGAAATATAACAGCCTTTTCAGGAAATTCAGGTGTTGGTAAGTCAACGCTAATAAACGCCATATTCGGAGAGGACACAACAAAACAGGGAGTAATAAGTCAGAAAAATAAGAGAGGCAAAAATACAACTACATCGACATATCTATATAAGATTGATGAGACAACATATTTAGCCGATACTCCAGGATTTTCAACGTTTGATGTAAATGAAATAGAGATCGAAGAGCTATACAAGTATTTTATTGAATTTGTTGAATATGAAAAGGATTGCGAGTTTATAGGTTGTACTCATGTTAAGGAAGAAAGTTGTGGCATAAAAAAAGCTGTAAGTGAAGGAAAAATATCAAAGGAAAGATATGATAGATTTTGCAAAATATATTCTGAATTGAAAGAAAGAGAGGCACGCAAATGGTAGAAATATCAACATCATTTTTATCAGTAGAAAAAGAAAATGTAATGAAAACTATATATAACATAGAAGTGGCTAAAACAGATTTTTTCCATATAGATGTAATGGATGGAAAATTTGTAGAGCATTTTACAAACGATATAATGGAAGAATACAGCGGATATATGAAATCTGTATCAACTGTACCATTAGATGTACATTTAATGGTTAAAGATGTAAAGAAATATATAGATACGTATTTAAATTATGAACCAAATATTATAACATTCCATATAGAGGCTGTTAAGGATAAGATAGAGGCTCTTGAATTAATAAAATATATAAAAGAGAATAATTGTAAGGTTGGTATTGCGGTTAATCCTGATACTAAAATTGATAAAGTATATGAATTATTGCCATATGTACATATGGTCCTTGTGATGACCGTATTTCCTGGAAAAGGAGGTCAACAGCTAATAACAGATACATTAAAGAAGATATCTGACGTTAAAGCATATATACAGGAAAATGATTTTGATGTGTGTGTTGAAGCGGATGGTGGAATCAAACTAGAAAATGTTGAGAGCGTAAAGAAAGCCGGAGCAGATATTATTGTTTCTGGAACAGGGATAATAAAACAGGATGATTATGCAGAAACAATCAAAAAAATGAAAGAATAGAAGGTCCCTAAAAAATGGAGACGGAAAAAAGAATCCGTCTCCAAAATATTTTAATTATAGTTTTTTGTTAATGTTTCAAGCAATGCAGGATAAATCTTATCTGCATTGTTTTTCCAATTATCCACAATTTTTTTTGCCTCATCTCTTGAGCCCGCAAATGTTTTTGTTTCAAATATAGTTTCGTTATTCTCCATTATCTTGCATGCAACTATGTAGTGATCTTCGCTCTTTGGTGTAAATTCTGCTATAATTGAGTGTTCATTTTCTATGGTTTCTAATAGAGGCTTCAAATTCGTATCTGCCTTAAGTTTTACTATTCCTGGCAATATATCTAGGGTTAAACTTAAAGTTTCTTTTCCATGTGTTGTTAATTTATATAAAATTTGATCTTCTTTCTGAAAACTTACTATAAATTTTGCTGATTCCAAATCTAGTAAGAATTGTTGAAAATAGAAGTAATTCATATTTATTGCTGATAGAACAAGTTTATATAAATTGTCATTAGTAATTGGCTTATGTACTTGATCTAAAATATAAAGAATTAATACTTTATTTTCTGCTAGTGTATCGTTATCTGACGTTATTTTCAATTTTATTCCACTTCCTTATTTACAAAGTATGCTATAACGTGTATTATAACATAGCATAATGTAAAAAAAAAGAAGAAATATATAATTCGTGATTTTATTTAAATAAATATTAATGTAGGAGGTAAGTATATGAGAATTAGATTCAAGCCATGGGCAAGGCCTGAGCTAGAGGCAAGCAGTTTTTATATAGATAATCCAGAAGATTATAAAGGAAAATGGAATACACTTTTTAAGAATGATAATCCAATACATTTAGAGCTAGGTTGCGGAAAAGGGAGTTTTATTTCACAACTTGCTGTTAGCAATGAAAATATAAATTATATTGCAGTCGATTTAGTTGATGCTATGCTTGGCCTTGCAAAGAGAAATGTTGAAGCCACATATGCTGAAAGTAACAAAGAAGTTGATAATATCTATCTAACAAGGTACGATATTGAAAGAATACTAAATATTTTTGATAAAAATGATCAAATAGAGCGCATTTATATTAATTTTTGCAATCCATGGCCTAGAGGAAAACATCATAAAAAGAGATTGACACATACTAGACAGTTGGAAAAATATAGAGAATTTCTAAAAGATGGAGCAGAAATCTATTTTAAAACAGATGATGATGCTTTATTTTCAGATAGTTTATCGTATTTTGAGGAGTCAGGTTTTGAAATAATAGACAAAACTTTTGATTTAGAAAGTACACCAGATTTTTGGAATAACATAATGACTGAACATGAAAAAATGTTTATGGAGCAAGGTATTAAAATAAAGGCATTAAAAGCAAAAAAAGGTAAAATTATGGCGCGCGAGTAAAGTGAATTTTTGATGAATTCTATTGCAAAAGAGGATATTTATTGGTATCATATACCTGTAAAAATATAAATATATATTTTTGTATTTGAGGTGTAAAATAATGATTGAATTTAGAAATGTAAGCAAAACATATAGCACAGGAACAGAAGCAGTACATAATGCTAATTTTAAAATAGAAAAAGGCGAATTTGCCTTCTTAGTTGGATCTTCAGGATCTGGAAAATCAACATTGATAAAAATGATATTAAAGGAAGAAGAGCCTACATCAGGTAATATTATTATAAATGGAAAAGATACAACTTTTATAAAATCAAGAAGAATTCCATATTTACGTAGAAGTATGGGCGTTGTTTTTCAAGATTTCAGATTATTACCAGATAAAACAGTATACGAAAACGTTGCTTTTGCTATGTACATAGTTAGAGCTACACCAAAACACATAAGAAGACAAGTACCAATGGTACTTTCACTTGTTGGTTTAAGTGGAAAAGCAAAGATGTATCCAAATGAATTATCAGGAGGAGAGCAGCAAAGGGTTGCACTTGCAAGAGCATTAGTTAATAATCCTTCTATGTTAATAGCAGACGAGCCTACAGGAAATCTTGATCCAGATACAGCATGGGAAATAATGAATTTATTAAATAGTATAAATTTAAGAGGAACAACGGTTGTTGTTGCTACACATGCTAAAGATATTGTTGATAAGATGGAAAAACGTGTAATACAAATTGATAAAGGTATTATAGTTAGAGATGATAAAAAAGGTGGGTACGATAGTGAATTATAATATACTAAGTTATTTAATAGGTGAAGGATTTAAAAACGTATTTAAAAATAAAAAATCAACTTTTGCTGCACTTATAATAATGCTAGCAACAATGATTACAATGGGGCTAGGAATAGCTGGAGCAGAAAATATCACATCAGTAATTAAGCAAATAGAAGAAGATGTTCCAATTAACGTATTTGTTAAAGATGGTTTATCAGCATCAGAGCTTAATGAGATTGAAGATTATATAAAGTCAATAGAGACAGTAAATAGTGTAACCTTTACTTCTAAAGCTGATGCTTTAAAAAATGCTAAAGAAAAATTAGCAAACAATGCTGATTTGTTAGAAAAATATACAGAAACGAATCATCCATTCAAAGCGTCATATTCAGTAACATTAACGGATTTGAAAAAGTCAGGAGATGTTGTTAATGCAATCAACGCCTCGGATAGTATTAAAGAGAAGATTGTAGAAATCGGAACATCTGATACATTAATAACTGGTTTAAATAAGGCAGATAAAGGTGTTAAGATATTATTTTTCAGCTTAGGTATTTTACTTGTTATAGTTTCTATAGTCATAATAGGAAATACAATTAAGTTAACAGTTCATGCAAGAAGAAGAGAAATTTCAATTATGAAATATGTGGGTGCTACCAATAATTTCATTAGAGCACCATTTATTGTTGAAGGTATAGTTATAGGTGTTATAGCAACAGCTATATCAACATTGATTCTTGGTGGTATATACCACTTTGCCTATAGCAAATTGAGCAACATAGTTATTTCAAATACGAGATTCAATTTACTAGAATTTAGTAGTATATTTCAAAATGTTATTATAGTATATGCAGTATTGGGAATTGGAATTGGTGTATTAGGAAGTGTACTTTCTATGAAGAAATACTTAAAAGTATAACGATTATGAGGTGGAGTTATGAAAAGAAAAGTTTTATCAATTATAGTAATTTCGATTTTAGTATTAACAAATTGTAGAACAGTTTTTGCTGAAAAGTCTTCAGCAGACTATAAAAAAGAGCAACAACAAACGCAATCTGCATCTAATAAAGCAAAAGAGGAATTAGAAAATGTTGAAGGAAAATTGGATACAGCATTAGATGAAGTATCTAAGGTTTCAAGCTCAATAAACACTGTAGAAGAAGAAATAAGTACATTATCTGGTAAAATTGATGAGCTAGACAAATCTATTTCAGAAAAGGAAAAGGATTTATCAGAAAAAGAAACGATGCTAGATGAAAGACTTTCTGCAGCATATATGAATAGTAATGATACATACCTTGAAGCTTTGATTTCTGGTGGTATAGTTAATTTTGTATCAAATTATGACATGATAAAACAAATTGCAGAGTATGACAATAATTTGATAAATGAAGTTAAAGATGCTAAAAAAGATTTGGAAGATAAAAAACAAGAAGTTGAAACAGCAAAGTCAGAAAAAGAAAGCAAAAGCAGTGAACTTAAAGGGTTAAAAGCTGAAAAGCAAAAGAAAGTTGATGCTTTAAGTAGCGAGCAAAAGGAAATTCAAAATAAGATAGATGAATATGACAAGCAAATGGCTTCACTAAAGAAAAAAGAGCAGGAAGCTACAAAGAAAGAGCAAGAAGCAGCTAGAATAGCCGCTGCAAAAGCAGCTGCTGCAAAAAATTCAAGCAGTTCAAGTAGCTCAAGTAGTTCTAGTAGTACATCAACAGCAACAAAATCTTCTGGTAAGTTTTTATGGCCATGTCCTTCTAGTCAAAGAATTTCATCTGGTTATGGATATAGAATTCATCCAATATATGGAACTAAGAAGTTACATGCTGGTATAGATATAGCTGCAGCTGGTGGAGCAGATATTGTTGCTGCAGAATCTGGAACAGTAATACTTTCTAGTTGGGGATATAATGGAGGTTATGGAAATTACATTATAATAAGCCACGGAAATGGATATACAACAAGATATGCGCATTGTAGTAATTTATATGTAAATGTTGGTGATACAGTTTCAAGAGGCCAAAGAATAGCAGCCGTTGGTTCAACAGGATCTTCAACAGGAAATCATCTTCACTTCGAAGTAAGAATAAACGGTGAAAGTAAACCACCACTAAATTATCTATAAAATGATGTTTAATGAACCCTAGGTGTTTATAGAAAAGACTGAGGGTTCATTTTTATAGATAATATAACATAAATTAAAAATAATTGATTATAATATAATTAATTACATAATTTGGAAGGAGACTTTATTTTGGAAACAGAAGAAGTAAATAACAAGAAAGGAATTAAAATTTTCCTTAGTATATTAAAATATATTACAATTATAGGTGTAACAATAACGATAACATATTTTTGTACTATAAATTTTACTATTAAATCTTATCTAACAGGATCAGATTCAACATATTTATCAACAAAATTGAATCTGGTAAAAAACAAATTAAAAGACACTTATATATATGATTTAGATTCGAAGAAAATGATTGAATATGCTATAAAAGGATATGTTGCAGGAGTTGGAGATACATATACTCAGTACCTAACAGAAAGCAATATGAAAGATCTTTTAGAATCTACATCTGGCAGTTATGTTGGAATAGGTGTATACATGATAAATAACACTGAAAATAATACTGTAACAATTGTTGGGGTAATCGAAGATTCAGTTGCCGAAAAAGCAGGCTTAAAAGTTGGAGATATAATTTCAAAAGTTGACGATAAGGAATATAATGGTACACAACTTGAAGAAGTATCTGGAGCAATAAAGGGGCAAGAAGGAACCAATGTTAAGATTACTATTATTAGAGATGGAAGTCAGATAGATTATAATATCGAAAGAGCAAATATTAAAGTGAAAACTGTTGGCTCTGATATGCTAGACGGAAATATTGCGCGCATTAGAGTTACATCATTCAATGAAGGTACAGCTAAGGAGTTTTTAAATGCATATAATGATTTAAAAGAAAAAAATCCTAAGGGGCTTATTATTGATTTAAGAAATAACGGCGGAGGATTAGTTGATGAATCTTTGAAAATGGCAGATTATATTGTTGCTAAAGGAAATAAGCTTTTAATTACTACAAATAAGAGCAAAGATGAAAGAGTTGATAAGGCAAAGCAAGATCCAATAATAAATATACCGGTTGTATTATTAATCAATGAAAACACAGCAAGTGCTTCAGAAATATTTGCTGGTGCTTTAAAAGATAATAACAATGTAACAATTGTAGGAAAAAATTCATATGGAAAAGGTGTTATACAAAGTGTATTTTCATTTACAGATGGTACAGGTATAAAGGTAACAACAGATGAGTATTTCACACCAAATCATAATGTTATAAATAAAGTTGGCATAAAGCCAGATATAGAAATAGACCAGGATGAGAAATGGAAAGGATATGCAAATCTTCCATATGAAAATGATTTGCAATTGCAAAAAGCTGTAGAGCAGTTTAAATAAAATGCGGTGTTTAAGTATAAAGGAGCTAAAAAGATTAACTTTTTAGCTCCTTTTAGGTCTACTTAAAAATGAGTTCATTCTTTTTTTTGAAAAGGCCGATATTTCATGAAGTATATTGAAAAATATTGGGTTATATGATATAATATAGATACTGTTTTATGTAGACTATATAAATATATAGCTACTAAATAACAATATTATTCTTTTTGGAGGTAAATTTGGAAGATATTGAAATAATTATAAGATCTACATGCCAAGAGCTATACGATAATTTAAGACACAATAATAGTTTTTTTTCTGAAATAAAATCAAGAAATTATCTAAGAAAGTTAATAAATTTAAATAAAAAAAATGACTACAAATATATTGAAATTATAAGAGACGAGATAGGATTATTATACAAAAATTATATGGTTTTTTGTAAAAAACAAGAATACGACAATAATATCACAATAATGAGAAAAATCCATGATTTATATACAGATCTATGCGATAAGATTGAGAAGTTTAAAGTGGGAAATGAAATAATTCTTACGAATGATGAGTATAAACGTATAGAGAGATATGTTTCGGAGCTTGAATTAACATATGGTGGGCAAACCGAAAAATATTTGAAGAAACTATGTTTGAAAAATTTAGGCTCTCAAAAGGGAAAAATAAAGGAGATTGTAAAGGATAAATCAATAATTATATCTGAAAAAAAGAAATTGGTTAAAAGCATTCTAGAGAGCAAATTAAATGCATGGAATGGTAATTATAAGTCTGAAAAAGAAATGGAAATTATTTATGATTCTGAAAAAGCACAATATATTATACTTAGTATAAATAACGGAAATATAATTGCTAAAAAGAGATTGAAAATTAAAACGAACTTTTCAGATATAGAGTTATTGCAGAAGAATGCAATTAAAAATTTAAGACAGTTGAATTTTAATATTGATATATATGGAGAGCTTGGAATAAGTGAAGATCAAACAAAATATGTTGATCCTTTTGTTTTGATGATATTATGCAAGGAAAATAAACTAGATTATGCTAAAACATATTTAAGATTAGCGTCGGGAAGTATTACAGTAAAAAAAGAGCAACTTCCTTTTAAAATAACATATAAAATAAATAAAAACTTCAAGATGGGTAAGATGACTCCAGTGAGAAATGAAATTATAGCTATGATTGCCGAAAGATCAGATTTAACAGTAGCATATCTTAAATACTATAGTGGATTAAAAATCGTAAAGAAAATTAATCAAAAAAGTTTTGCATCATAATAGCAGTATAATACTTTATGCGGGGGCTCTTAGCTCTTTTGTAAATGAAACAACAAAATAATACATATACATTTAAACTAATAGCTTGAAAAATAATTAAAATTAGTATATAATGCGTACCATATTGGACGTAATAGGAGGTTATTATTATGGCAAACGAAGCAGAGCTTATGCAAGTTAGATATGAGAAAGAAGATAAAATAAAGGAATATGGTATAAAGAATAGACCAGAAAAATATGAAAGAACAACAGACATTTCTGGAACAAGAGCTTTCGAAGATGGAACTAAGGATGTTTCTGTTGCAGGAAGAATATTGTCAAAAAGAAAAATGGGAAAAATCTCATTCATACATATTGGAGACATAACTGGAAAAATTCAATTAGTTATCAAGAGAGATGATCTTGGAGAAGAAGAATATAGAAAATTACATGAAATAACAGATATTGGTGATTTTATTGGAGTTAAAGGTGAAATATTCACAACACAAGCCGGAGAAAAAAGTGTACAAGTTTATGAGTATACTTTCCTAGGAAAAGCATATAGACCATTACCAGAAAAATTCCATGGATTAGTTGATCAAGAGGCAATTTATAGAGAAAGACATCTTGATTTAATAATGAATGATGAAACTAAGAAAAGATTTTTATTAAGATCAAAATTCATTAAAGTAATGAGAGAATACTTAGATAATAATGGATTTATTGAAGTTGATACACCGGTACTTCAAAATACAGCATCAGGTGCTACAGCTAAACCATTTATAGCACATCACAATGCATATGATATGGATGTATTTTTAAGAATTTCACCAGAGCTTACATTAAAGAAATGTATAATTGGTGGTTTCAATAATGTATATGAAATAGCAAGAGACTTCAGAAATGAAGGAATTGATAGAAGCCATTTACAAGATTTTACAATGGTTGAAGGATATAGTGCTTATTGGAATTATGAAGATAACATGAAATTTTTAAGAGAAATGGTTATTTATATTTTTAATAAGTTATTTGATGGAAATTTAACAATTAAAATTGGAGAAAATGATATTGATTTTGGTGGAGAATGGGATGTTGTTTCTTTCAGAGATTTAGTTCTTAAAGATTGTGGAATTGATATTGATAAATACGAAACTGCAGCTGATTTGTTAGCTGAAATTAGAGCAAATAATATTGAGCTTGATGAAGAAAACATTGAAAACCTTGGAAGAGGAAATTTAATAGATGCTCTTTATAAAAAAGTAAGTAGACCAAAATTAATTAAGCCAACATATTTAATCAAGCATCCAATTGATCTATCACCTCTTGCAAGAGCTAATGACGATAATAAGCAAGTAACAGATAGATTCCAATTAGTTGTTAATGGTCAGGAAATAATAAATGGTTATTCAGAGCTAGTTGATGCTAGAGAGCAAGAAGCAAGATTGATAGAGCAAAGCAAATTAAAGGCTAATGGTGATGAAGAAGCAATGTCAATAGATAATGAATATATTAAAGCAATGGAATATGGAATGCCACCAATTTCTGGATGGGGATTAGGAGTTGATAGATTTTTACAATTCTTAACAAACGTAGATAATATCAGAGATGTCGTTTTATATCCATTAATGAGACCAAGAGATTAAAATTAAAAGTCAAAATAAGAATTAAAACTTATTTTGGCTTTTTTGTTTTTCTTATTGATTTTTTTATGTACAAAAGTTAAAATATTTATAGTATATGGAGGATATTGTGGAGGAAAATACCAATTTTAAGAAAAAGAAGATTTTTAAGTATATAATAATTGTAATTTTGCTTGTTTTGGTTAGTATTGGAGCCAAAATATTAGTTGATATCGTTACTATAAATAATCAAATGAAGAATGCTGAAACGGCGATAACCATTAATAAGGACGTTCATATGTATTCATCAGCTAAAGAAAAGAAAAAATATGAAAATATAGAGCTAGGAACAGATGTATATGTATTGGATCGTATAATAGATGATAATGGAAAACTATGGTGCAAGGTAAAGGTTGGAAAAAAAGTTGGATATATTCTATCAAGGGATATTGGAAAATATAGAGCAGATTATGGAAAAAAAGATTTAATGCTTGATGTATCCAAATTCAATTTAGAAAAAAATTTTTCATCTATTAATGAGTTCAAAGCTTTTGTAATAAATAATGATATTAAGTTTGTATACATCAGAGCTGGTGGTAGAGGTTACGGAAAAGCTGGAAATTTCTATACTGATCCAAATGCGGATGAATATGCAAAAGCATGTGAATTTTTGAAAATACCATTTGGTTACTATTTTCTAGAAGAGGCAATAAATTCTGATGAAGTAAATGAAGAGGTAGATTTTATTACAGAGTATTTAAATAATCATAAATATAGCTACAACAAATTACCTTTAGCTTTAGATGTTGAAAAGCATTCTGAAACTGGTAGAGCAGATTCTATTTGGGATACAAGATACAACCTTATAAATGAATTAACAGAAAAGTTGCAAGATAAAGGTAATAGGGTAATTTTGTATAGTAACGCAAAATTAGCAAACCAATATTTAAACAATGTGGAGGCTAAAATGTGGCTTGCATATTATCCACAAGTGTCAGAAATACCAAATTATTGGTATTCAGACACATCTGCTGATGGAGCAAATAATATTGATATGATGTCTAAGATGATAGGATGGCAATTTACAGAAAATGGAACTAAAAATAAAATCAAAGAGAAGGTAGATTTAAGCATTGTATATAGCAATTATTTATTGAACGACAGTATGGAAGATGTTGAAAATGACATAAGAGAAAGAAATGAAAAAATTCTTGCTCCAGTAAATAAATTAATAGATATTATCAGCAATATACTAAAGTAAGATGAATAGAACATAAGAAAAATATTTAAGGAGTTATATATGGATAAGAGCGAATATTTATATAAGTTAAAATATGATAGTAAAGCTCATATAAACAATATCTCGGTATTAATAAAAACTCTGAATTTAAAAATAGAAAAGCTAAAACATTCAAAAATAGTAACAGATGATATATGCAAAAAATTTGATATTGAATGTTACAACTATAATCTTGTATATGAAATGGAAGAATTAAAGTCTAATTTTACAAAAGATTTAGAAAAGTTACTAAAGCAAATACAACAAATCAGTTCAAGAAATTCAAGAAATGTTGATTATGATATTGAAAAAATGCAGAGGATAAATGATTTACTTGATACGTATGAAGTACAGCTAAATGCGATAAGTAAGAATGACTTATCTAATATTGAAAAGTTACAGCTAAATGCTATAAAAAAAGAGATATATGAAAAATATATGAGATGTAGAGCTGAAATAGATAGGTCATATCTAAAAGAAAAGTTTGATAAAATGAAAAATAGAAATGCATTTTTAAGATTTATAGATGAGTTATTTATTAGAAAGCAAATTGTTAGTAGGCAAACAGAAAATATATTTGAAGCGATAAAAGGAATAGATGATTGTGTTTCAGGTTTTGAGGCTAAGTCTGAACCTACAAGAGAATATAAGATACTAGATATAATTGCAGATATAGAGCTTTATTTGAATTCAAATAAAAAGGCTATCAAAAAGCATGAGGGCGAACATAAACAGATACTTGATATTAAAGAAAAAATCTATAGCACATTTTCTATAGATAAAAATGAGCTAAAGACAGCAATAGTTGAGAGGTATAAGTCTAAATATCCAATGCCTGTTGAAAAGAATATGGATAGCATGAAACGAAAATATAATAAGATAATAGAATTTTTATACAGAAGCGGATATATTAGGTCATATGAAGAGGTTAAGTATAAATCAAAAATGGAAACACTAATTAATAAACTTAAGCTTCTTACAGAAAATGTTCAAAGAGAAATAAATAGATAATAAACAGGGAAATAATTTATATGAACCTGTTTATTTTTTTGAGTATGTACAAAATAGGTAACTTATGATAAGATATTTCTAATAAAAATAAATGGTAGAAAGGGTATATATATGAAGATTTTAACGATAGGTGATATAGTCGGAGAAAATGGCGTTAAGAAATTTAAAGATGAATTTCTTAAAATAAAAGAAGAATATGATATAGATTTTACGATTGTTAATGCAGAGAATTCTGCAGGCGGAATGGGAATAACACAAAAAATATTTAATGATTTATTAGATTTACATGTAGACGTAATTACAATGGGAAATCATACCTGGGGAAAGAAAGATATTTTTTCATTTATTGATCATCCGAAACTACTTAGACCTGCAAACTATTCAAAAGGTGTTGTTGGAAAAGGTGTTGGAATATATAAGTGTAAAGATAAGAAAATTGGGGTTATTGATTTAATTGGAAGAACAGATATGAATGTTTTATCAGATAATCCATTTACAAAGGTTGATTCTGCAATTAACAAGATAAAAGATGAGTGTGATATGATTTTTGTAGAGTTCCATGCAGAAGCTACTGCTGAGAAAATTGCCATGGCAAATTATATTGATGGAAAAGTTACTGCTGTATATGGTACACATACTCATGTGCAAACAGCAGATGAGCAAATTCTTGAGAAAGGAACTGCGTATATAACAGATATTGGAATGACAGGTCCAATTAGCTCTGTAATTGGTATGGATAAAGAGGCATCAATAAAAAGATTTGTTACTTCATTGCCAGAAAGATACAAATTGGCAGATGGAAAATGCATGATTAATGCATGTATTTTTGAAGTTGATGACGAAACATGTCAAGTTGTGTCGATTGAGAGAATAATAAAAAAATAAATGGAAAATTGTGACGTACGAAAGGTCTATATATTTTAGAAAATATATAGACTTTTATTGGGTAATGTATTATAAATATATATGTAGTGAGAACACAAAAATAAAAATAATAGGAGGCCAAAAATGGAAGTTTTAAAAATTTCATCGAAATCAAACCCAAATTCAGTTGCAGGAGCAATTGCAGGATTGGTAAAGGAAAATAATTATGCAGAAATGCAAGCAATAGGGGCAGGGGCATTAAATCAAGCTGTTAAAGCTATAGCTATAGCTAGAGGTTTTGTTGCACCATCAGGAGTTGACTTAGTATGTGTACCTGCATTTGCGGAAGTTCAAGTTGAAGGCGAAGAAAGAACAGGTATAAAATTAATTATAGAGGCTAGAAAATAATAATATATATAGGGGGCATGGTAATTGTGGTACTGTGCTCTTTTTTTGTGCAGTAGTAGCAAAATAATGGTGAAATTATTTAAAAAATTCATTAAAAAAGCGGAAATAATTATTTATTTAAAGTTGCAAAAGTCACTGAAAATAAATTTTGTATAAGATATAAAATTTATAAAAAAAATACTTGACAAAAGAAAAAATTAAGATATAATTTATACAAACAAACGTTTTAGGAGGATGAAAATATGAGTACAGAAAACACAGAGAAAAAGAAAGCTTTAGAGGCAGCTCTAAGCCAAATTGAGAAACAATTCGGAAAAGGTTCAGTAATGAAATTGGGAGAAACAACAGTAATGGATGTTGAGGCAATCCCAACAGGTTCATTAAGTTTAGATATAGCTTTGGGTATTGGAGGAATACCTAGAGGAAGAATAGTAGAAGTATATGGTCCAGAGTCATCTGGTAAAACTACATTAACTTTGCATATGATTGCAGAAGCACAAAAATTAGGTGGAGAAGCTGCTTTTATTGATGCAGAGCATGCATTAGATCCAGTATATGCAAAGCATCTTGGTGTAGATATAGATAATCTAATAGTTTCACAACCTGATACAGGTGAGCAAGCACTAGAAATAGCAGAAGCTTTAGTAAGAAGCGGTGCATTAGATATAATTGTAGTTGACTCAGTTGCAGCATTAGTTCCAAAAGCTGAAATTGATGGAGATATGGGAGATTCACATATTGGTTTACAAGCTAGATTAATGTCACAAGCATTACGTAAGTTAGCAGGAGCAATTAATAAAACAAAAACTGTTATAATATTCATAAACCAATTAAGAGAAAAAGTTGGAGTAATGTTTGGAAATCCTGAAACAACAACAGGAGGAAGAGCTTTAAAATACTATGCATCTGTAAGACTAGATATAAGAAAAATAGAAAATATAAAACAAGATGGAGAAGTTACAGGAAACAGAGCAAAAGTTAAAGTAGTTAAAAATAAAATGGCTCCTCCATTCAGAGAAGCAGAATTTGATATTGTTTATGGAAAGGGTATATCAAAGTCTGGAAGTATATTAGACTTGGCTGTTAATCTAGACATAATCGAAAAGAGCGGTTCATGGTTTAGCTATAATGGTGAAAGAATTGGCCAAGGAAGAGAAAACATCAAAAAGTACTTAGAAGATAATCCAAATCTTATGAATGAGATTGAGGAAAAAGTAAGAGAAAATTACAAAAAAGCATTCGAACAAAGCTTAACAGATGAAGACTCAAAAGCTGACGATGAAGATTCAGAAGAAGAATAATAATATAAGGTAAGAAAAATGAATTTCGAAGAATTAGAAGAATATGATAGAAATAAAACTAAGGTTTTAAAATATGTTATATACAAAAAAAGATCCGAAAATGAAATTAGAAGAAAATTTCAAAACGATATAGATGAAAATATGTTAGATGACATTATACAAGAGCTAAAAGATAATAACTATATTAGTGACGAGAATTATATTGAAAGAGCTGTAAATGAATTTATGGCTCTTAAAAATCTGTCACTAAAGCAAATTAAATACAAATTGCAATCAAAGGGAATATCAAACGACCTGATAGAAGATTATTTTTCGGCTCATAGTGATGAATTAACAGAATATGAAATTAAATCAATATGCAATATTCTCATCAAAAAAAGTGATGTACCCGCTGAAGAAATAATTCAAAATTTATTGAAAAAAGGTTTTGAATATGATAATGTTAAAGAAGCATTGGAGAGGTGAAACTGATGAAAAATATATTGAGTTATGAATCACAGATATACTCAATAAAATCTAATGACTTCGAGGGTCCATTGGATTTATTGTGTCATTTAATAGATAAAAACAAAATGAATGTATGTGATATAAATATTAGTGATATTACAGATCAATACATAGAATACTTAAATAAAATGGAAGAGCTTAATCTTGAAATTGCAAGTGAATTTCTAATAATGGCATCTACACTTTTATATCTAAAATCTAGAACATTACTACCTGCAGTAGAAAGTGCGGAAGAAGATGAAAAAGAGCTTACTGAAGAAGAGCTAATGCAACGTATTATTGAATATAAAAAATATAAAGAGGTTTCAGAAAAGTTTAGAGAAATGTACATGGATAATTCTAAAATCTTTTTTAAAGATGAGGAAAAAATAAAATATCCAAAAAGAGAATTAGAAGCAGATGTAAATTATTCAATGATAGTGGATGCGTATACAAAAGTTGTAGAAAAAAACAAGAAAAGATTAAACAGACATGCTCGTAATATTCAAAGGATTGCTATAACTGATAAATATACTGTTTCAAGCAAAGTTAAAGAAATGTACAAAGAGCTCATCAAAAATAAAAAATTTGTATTCAATAATTTATATTCACAAAAGCAGTGTAATAGAGAAGAGGTTGTTACAGCATTTACAGGACTTCTTGAAATGTCAAGGCGTAGCAAAGTGCAAACCTCTCAAGATATCATATTTGGGGATATAATGGTTGAAAAAACAAAACGAAGAATAGATTAAAAAATTTAAAAATGGTAATTATAACTAGTAATATAAGGAGAAATCTATATGTTACTAGTTTTTTTATTTTTTATAATTGTAATAATAACTACACAATTACGACTATGCATAAACGCTAAAGATAATAAATTTAATGTTTTCTTAGAAATCTACATATTTGGGTTTATCTGCGTAGGAAAAGTAAGTTTAAACAAGTTAAAAACTAAATATGGTAGAGCATTAAATCAAAAAATGAAAAACAATGTAAGAAAGTCTAAAACTATAAAACTATTCTTTAAATTTATTAAAGTTTTTCCAGGAAGAATTAAAGAGTTCAAAGCTAAAATTAATGTTTGCGTTGCAGATGCAGCTTTAACTGCGTATGCGGTTGCAATTATTTCAAGTATTATTTCTTTGGTACCAGGTATATTCAATAATAAAATTAAATCAAATAACATTTCTTATACAGTAATACCCGTATATGAAAACGAGATTATGATAAACATAGATTTTAAGTGCATAATAACGGCAAATCTTGTGCATACTATTACTGTAATATACACATGTATAAAAGAATGGAGACGTGAAGATAATGGAAGAAAATCATCCAATAGAAAAACTTATGGTAACTGCTATGAATAGCATAAAAGATATGATAGATGTTAATACAATTATAGGAGAGCCAATAAAAGCACTAAATAATACTGTTATAATACCAATATCAAAAGTTGGCTTTGGATTTGCAGCGGGTGGAAGTGAGTTTAATGACGAAGCCGTAAACTCATATAGCAAAAAAGATAAAGAAGAGAATATTAGATACAAATTACCTTTTGGTGGAGGCAGTGGTGCAGGAGTTAGTATAACACCAGTGGCATTTTTAATTGTGCAAAATGATAATGTAAAAATATTAGAAGCATCACATAGCTCTGTTCTTGATAAATTGGTCGAGTACATTCCAGATGCTATGGATAAAGTAAGTGAACTTATAAAAAGTAAGAATAAATTTATTTAAATAATAACCGTACAAATGTTTACAATATTGAAAAAATATGTAATAATACATGTTAATTAATATATTTATGGGGGAAATATAATTTTAAAAATTATATAGGGTAAAACGGATGATAGATTTAAATAATGATGTTAAATATATAAAAGGTGTTGGTCCGAATAGAGTTGAGGCTCTAAATAAGCTTGGAATCTATAACATTAAAGACATAATCACATACTATCCAAGAGCATACGAGGATAGAAGTATACCCAAAAATATATCTGAATGTGAGGATGGAGAAGACGCGTTAATTGATGCAATTGTAGTATCAAAAATGACAGAGGTAAGACTTAAAAAAAATATGACGATGTATAAGCTTACCGTAAGAGATGAAACCGGAGCATGCAATATAACGTGGTTTAATCAGCCATATTTAAAAAGACAATTTGTATATGGTGAAAGATATAATTTCTACGGAAGAGTACATATAAAAGGATCGAGAGTCGAAATGAATTCGCCAGTTTTTGATTCAAAGGAAACAAGCAAACATACTGGAAAAATCGTACCAATTTATCCAACGACGTACAATATGCCACAAAATACTTTAAGAAGTATTATAGAAAATGCAGTTGCTCTGCTTGATGGTGGTTTGGAAGAGCTTATGCCTGAATATATAACCGAAAAATATCATTTGTGCGATATAAATAATGCGATAAAAAATATACATCAGCCAGATAGTTTTGAAAGCTTCAAATATGCAAGAAGAAGGCTAGTATTTGAAGAATTGCTGATAATGCAACTTGCTTTATTAAACTTAAAAAGTAGTTGGAAAAAAGAGCAGAAAGGAATTAAGTATAGCAGTAATATCAAAATGTCTGATGTTATAAATGACCTTCCTTTTAAACTAACTAAGGCACAAATAAAGGTGCTTGAAGAAATTGACAATGATATGGAAAGCGAAAAGTCAATGAACAGATTACTTCAAGGTGATGTTGGATCTGGTAAAACTGTTGTTGCTATGATTGCTGCTTATAAAGCGGTTAAATCTGGATATCAAGCAGCTATAATGGCTCCGACATCAATATTAGCAACACAGCACTTAGAAAGCTTTACTAATTTACTTAATAAATATGGAATAAAGAGCGAGCTTTTAATAAGCAGTGTAACTAAAAAGAAGAAAGAAGAAATTTTAGAAAAGTTACAAAAAGGTGAAATTGATATTTTAATTGGAACACATGCTATTTTAGAAGAGAACGTTGTTTTCAAAAATTTAGGTTTAGTAGTAACTGATGAGCAACATAGATTTGGTGTAAGGCAAAGGAGTAAGATTGTTGCTAAGGGAACAAATCCAGATGTACTTGTAATGACTGCAACTCCAATACCAAGAACACTTGCGTTAATTTTATATGGTGATTTGGATATTTCTATAATTGATGAATTACCTCCAAATAGAAAGCAAATCGAAACATATGCTGTTACGAAAAGCATGGAAGATAGAGTTAATTCTTTTGTAAGAAAGCAGATAGAAGGTGGAAGACAAGCTTATGTTGTATGCCCACTTGTAGAAGAAAACGAAGAAATAAATGCCAAATCTGTAATAGAAATATATGAGAAATATAAAAATGAAATATTTAGTGATTTAGTTGTTGAGTATATGCACGGAAAAATGAAACCAAAAGAAAAAGATGAAATAATGGAAAGATTCAAAAATGGTGATATTGATATACTTGTATCAACAACTGTTATAGAAGTTGGTGTAAACGTTCCAAATTCTAGCATTATGATTGTAGAGAATGCCGAAAGATTTGGACTTGCGCAGCTTCATCAGCTAAGAGGTAGAGTTGGAAGAGGCGAATACCAATCTTATTGCATATTGAAGTACAATAGTAATTCAGATGTAGCTAGAAAAAGAATGAAAATTATGACTTCCACAACAGATGGTTTTATAATTGCGGAAAAAGATTTAGAGCTAAGAGGTTCAGGTGAATTTTTTGGAACTAAACAACATGGTTTACCGGAATTTAAAATAGCAAACTTATTTGAAGATATGGATATTCTTAAGGAAGTTCAAAACTTAACTATGCAAATAGAAAATAATGATCCAAAATTGGAATTGGATTTAAATAAGGGACTAAAAAAATTAGTCGATGAAAAATTTGATGGGCATATAGAGATGTAAATTTATAAAAAGATATTTAAAAGCAAACTTAAAAACGCTAAAATACTTGACATTTGAGCCAAAAAAACATATAGTATAGGTGAAAATTGTATTTTTATAAAAAGGAGACAATATATGCAGGCACAAATGGTTACATCAAAAAACGGAGGAGAGCTTATAAGCTTTAAGATAAACGGCGAAGAAAAAATACACCAAGGTGTAGAATGTGTTGATGAAAACGGAAAAGTCTATTGGAAACGTCATTTTCCTGTATTGTTTCCGATTGTTGGAAAATTAAAAAGAAATCAAGCAATAATAAACGGTAAACAATATGAAATATTTCAACATGGGTTTGCAAGGGATTTAGAATATGATCCAGTTACAAAATTGGACAACTTTCATTCATATGTATTAAAGAGCAATAAGGCTACTCTAGCTAGATATCCTTTTGATTTTGAACTATATAATACATACAGAATGGATGGTAATGTATTAACAACAATATATAAGGTTATAAATACAGGAAAAGTAAATATGCCATTTTGTATAGGTGGCCATCCAGCTTTTGTAATTGATCCTGAAGAAATGAATAAGGGAAATTATTATTTAGAGTTTGATCAAGATGAAGATAAGATTCACTTCTTATACTTAATCGACGGCTTAATGGGTACAGAATATGCAAAAAATAGAATGGAAGATAAAAGAAGAATAATGTTGGGGCCAGATTCATTTAAGAATGATGCAATAATAATGAAAGGAATTACATCAACTAGAGTAAGTTTAATGCACAAATATAGAAATAAGCCAATACTTACAATGGATTTTTCAGATTTTCCATATTTAGGAATATGGTCAAAACCAAATGCACCATTTTTATGTATAGAGCCATGGCATGGTTTTTCAGATACAATTAAAAGTACAGGAATATTTGCAGAAAAAACAGGTTGTATATTGCTTAAACCAGAGCAATCATACGAATGTAGATTTACAGTAAAGTTTTACGAAGATTAAAAGAAAAGGATGTACAAAATGAAAATAGCTTTTGTATTAATAGGACTAATATTTGCATTAGTTGGCGTTATAAGTATATATGATGCTCGTAAAATAACTAATAAATTATTTAGTTTCCAAGATAAAAATGAAGGAGCAAAAACATTAAAAATACTAGGTTTATTTGCTACAATCATAGGGCTTGGAGTAGTTTATTATTATTTACCAGAAGCAGCAGAAACAATAAAAAATGCAATACAATAAAAAATAATTGACATATTATGGAAGTATGTGATAATATATATTGCAATAAAAACAATGAAAAAGAGGAGTAAATTTATACTGTCTAGAGAAGAGAAAAGGAATGACCCGCTGAAAGTTCCTTATAGAAAAGTAAATTGAAGGTAGCTTTGGAGTTGATGTATTGAAAGTTTAGTAAATATGTTCGGTTAGCACCGTTATATGCGATAGAGATAGTGTATTAGTTTAAAACTGATACATAATTAAGGTGGTACCGCGATTAAAGCTCGTCCTTATACAGGACGAGTTTTTTGTTGTTTAAAAATAAGGAGGTATATATGAAAAAAATTTTTAAGTTTATAGTATTTATAATGATTATGGAGGCCGTACTCGTCTGCTTTTCAGGATGTGGTATAAGTAGTGCAAGAAGAAATAAGAATAGAGCAAGTAAAAATGAAGTAGTTCTAGAAAATGGTAACACAAAATATGAGAAAGAATTTGGTTCATACGAAGTTAATGCTGGATGGATAGAAAGTAAAACTCATTCGTCAAAAGGAAAGTATTTTTACGTAAGAGATGGACAAGATAATGATAAAAAGCCAAATAATATTTCAATAAATCAAGATACAAATAGATATACAAAATCTGAGCACGAGCAATTTAAAAATGCGATATATTCTCAAATGGCTAAACAGGTTTCAGGAAGTAAAGCTCAGATAATGGCTAGCGGTTCAACAACAGATAACGGTGAAATAGTGTATACATTTATTGTTGAGAAAAATGATTCAATAATAAAGCAGTATTACATTGTAGGTGAGAAAAAATATGTAATGATATACGAAACTGTATGGAATAAAGAAGATGAAAATGAAGTAGATGAAGTTGCTAATAAAATGGTAAATTCATTTAAATGGTTAGATTAAAGAAGGAGGATATATATGGAAAAAATTCATAAATTGGAGGGGGATTTTAACCCACATGACTTTGAAGATAAACTATATGAGAATTGGGAGAGTAATGGATATTTTAAGCCTAGTATGGATAAAACAAAACCAGCTTATTCTATTTCTATGCCACCACCAAATGTAACAGGTAAGCTACATATGGGGCATGCTTTAGATGCATCTATTCAAGATTTATTTATTCGTTATAAAAGAATGCAAGGCTTTAATACATTATGGCTTCCTGGTACAGATCACTCTGCACTTTCTACAGAGGCAAAAATTGTGGCTGCAATGAAAGAAGAGGAGCTAACAAAACAGGAAATTGGTAGAGAAAAATTTTTAGAAAGAGCTCATGAATGGACAAGACTTTATGGTGAAACAATCGTTAAACAACAACGTAAAATGGGCTGTTCATGTGATTGGTCAAGATCAAGATTTACTATGGATGAAGGTCTATCAAGAGCAGTTTTTAAAGCTTTCAAAAATTATTACGATAAAGGGTATATTTATAAAGGAAAACGCATGATTAACTACTGTGCTGGCTGTCATACATCAATATCTGATGCTGAGATTGAGCATATCGAAGAAGCAACACATTTATGGCACATCAGATATCAAATAACTGGTACAGATGACTATCTAATAGTTGCAACAACAAGACCAGAAACAATGCTTGGAGATACAGCGGTTGCAGTTAATCCAAAGGATGAAAGATTTGGAAAATTAATTGGTAAAACATGTATTTTACCAATTATGAATAAAGAAATACCAATTATTGGTGATAGATTTGTTGAGATGGAATTCGGTACGGGTGCTGTTAAGGTAACTCCTGCGCATGATCCAAACGATTATCAAGCAGGTTTAGATCATGACTTACCAATTATTGAAGTATTTGATGATAATTTAAAAATGAACGATTTATGGCCAGAAGTTCAAGGTATGGATATCTATGAAGCAAGAGCAAAAATTGTTGAAAAACTTCAAGAAATTGGTGCTTTAGTGAAAATAGAAGACTATACTCATAATGTCGCAAAATGTGATAGATGTCATACAACAATTGAGCCAAGAATTTCTGATCAATGGTTTGTTAAAATGAGTGAACTTGCAAAGCCAGCTATTGAAGCGGTTAGAAATGGTGATGTTGAGTTCGTTCCAAAAATCTATGAAAAGACATTCTTTAATTGGATGGAAAATATAAAAGACTGGTGTATTTCTCGTCAAATATGGTGGGGACATCAATTACCGGTTTATTACTGCAAAGATTGTGGAGAAGTTATAGTAGATGATGAAACTCCAACTACATGTCCAAAATGTGGCTCCCATGAATTTGAAAGAGATTCAGATACACTTGATACATGGTTTAGCTCAGCATTATGGCCATTTTCTACACTTGGTTGGCCAGATGAAAATGCAGAAGATTATAAAACTTTCTATCCAACAAATGTATTAGTTACGGGTTACGATATTATTCAAGCCTGGGTATCAAGAATGATTTATTCAGGATTAGAATTTACAAAGCAAAATCCATTTAAACATGTATTTATCCATGGTATTGTAAGAGATGCTCAAGGTAGAAAGATGTCTAAGAGCCTAGGAAATGGTATTGATCCAATCGAAGTGATAGAAAAATATGGAACTGATAGCTTAAGATTTTCTTTAATACTTGGAATCACACCAGGTAATGACATTAGATATATTCCAGAAAAGCTAGAAAGTGCATCGAATTTTGCAAATAAGTTATGGAATGCTTCAAAGTTTGTCCTAATGAATCTAGAAGATTATGATGGTAGTAAGGACGAGGAGCATTTATGCAAAGAAGATAAATGGATTTTATCTAAGCTTAATACTCTTGTAAAAGAAGTAACTTATAATATTGATAATTTTGATATTGGTGTTTCAACCCAAAAGATATACGACTTTATATGGAATGAATTTTGTAACTGGTATATTGAAATGACAAAAGTTCGTTTATATGATAAAAGCTGTACAACAAGAAAATCAGCACAATATGTTTTAAATAAAGTTTTATGCGATTCATTAAAGCTTTTACATCCAGTTATGCCTTTTGTTACTGAGCAGATATATACAAAATTATACAATGAAGATGATTCAATTATGATTTCTGCTTGGCCTAAATACGAGGGAAAATATAACTATGCAATGGAAGAGGATGAAATCGAAAAATTAAAATCAATTATTACAGAAATAAGAAATATTAGAAATAATATGAACGTTCATCCATCTAGAAAGTCTAAGTTAATTGTAGTTACTGAAAATTACAAAGATTTAATTAGTGAATCTGAAGAATTATTAAAGAAACTTGGATTTGCTGAGGAAATTGAAATAAAGGCAAACAAAGAGGGAATACCATCAAACGCGATTTCTGTTGTTACAGATGGAATTGAAGTATTTATGCCATTCGAAGATTTAGTTGATATTGCCGCTGAAAAGGAAAGATTAGAGGGTGAAAAAACTAAATTAGAAGCGGAAGTGATGAGGGCTACAAAAATGCTTTCAAATCCAGGATTTGTTAATAAAGCTCCAGAAGCAAAAATTAATGAAGAAAAAGGAAAATTGGCTAAATACCAAGAAATGCTAGATAGCGTGATTGAAAGATTAAAAAATATGTAAAAATTAATTTATAAAAAAGAAAAATGGTTCTAAATTATTTGAGTTTAAATTGAATAATTTAGAATCTTTTTTGTTCTATTTTTGACATAAATAAAGAACCCTAACAACCTTTTCTATAAAGTTTGTTAGAGTTCTAAATAACCTCTTCCATTAAATTCCTCCTTTTCTTTTAATTTACTATTACCCAATTACACTAAAATCCATTCACAAGAGTTTTCAGAAACTCGCAAACTTAGTAACGGAATAGCTATAGAAGAGATGGCCCTGAGAGTAAACCTCTTTACTCGTTCTGACCTATATATATTATATCATTTTGTTTACATAATGTCAAATAAAATTTTGGGGACGGAGGAAAAAAATTTTCAATAAAGAAACAGACAGTGCCCAATGGACACCATCTGCTTGAGTAAGGAAATACTTAATTAATAGAATCTCGGTAAGATAAGACCGAGTCTATCAATAAAGTGTTCACCGTCGCGACTGCGAAAGCCGTGAAGGTTATTGAGTTTCCTTAAGTCAAAACCGTCAAACAACTTTGATTCTACCTGCGCTGTTCCGCCTACAGCCTTGTACACATGCTCATGGGAACTCTCATAAAACTTGCTATTTTCCTGCATAATGAGAGTTTTTATCTGGATTTCGAGGTACATATTCCTTTGAGGGGAATACATAGATACCTGAAGTCCTTGGTAACCATTTGCTTTAGGTGTCACAATGTAGTTCTTGCATTGCGAAATGTGCTTGCAATCACTTGGAATCTGCGTAGGTACAAACATGATGTTGGGGTCAAACTTTGCAATGTCAAATCCTTCAGTGTCTTTTGTTACTGCATGAGGAATTACACGAAATTGACAGTGTTTTTCCAAGTAATCGACTACAAGGTCGAAAATGTAAAAACACTCGGTGACAAATTCCTCTGCCGTACGGCCGGACGCTACAAAGCAAAGTGCCAACAAATCCTTTAAGTTTGTCTCTGCCCTACACGGGGTTGAGCCATTCCGCCAGATTTTCTCTTCATAGCCTTCAAGAGTTTTTACTCTAGCATCTGAAGAGAATGGCACATCAGGGAAAGAATCCTTGATGATGACATACAACGTATTTAGAATAGTTGATAAATCATCAATGCTTTCCTGTTTTGCATTGCAAAACGTAGGACTGCACTGTTCCGGTGGAAGGTACGAGGCGTACTGGCTAAAAAGTCGAACTAATGCCTCGAGTTCGTTTGCTGTTTTGGGGTTATTGGCTCTGACCGACATATCTAAGAGATCATCCGTAAAAGAGTAGATTGCTTCGTCAATCCAGGCGGAATTACAAAGCTTCTCAAGAAGGAGTTCTCTTGTCAATGTTTTTAAGGTTTTGCCGCTCATGTTACAACACCTCTTTGGTTTTATTTGGTTAACACGTAAGTGTAACCATGTCCTTATATTATACCATAAAAACGCTGAATTGTAAAATTGAGAGCGCAGTCATAAGGCTCTTCAAAAAATTTTTTACTCCGTCCCTAAAATTTCGTTTGTCGAATTATATCGAAAACTTCCCATAAAACGCCAAAACTTCTGCGTTTTCGCTATATCAAATTCGTAAAAAAGAGACTATAATATGAATCAATCTATTTCAAGGAGGAATAATATGAATAGTGTTTTTTTAGAAAGAGACAAAACTTTGCTGGTGGAGATTACTGAAGAAATAGACCATCATACGACTGATAAAATGAGGAGGAAAATTGATGATGACATTACGAGATACATGCCTAGAAAAATTATATTTGATTTTAATAAAGTGTCTTTCATGGACAGCGCAGGGATAGGTATGGTAATCGGAAGGTATAAAATGATGAATATGCTTGGACGGAACAACACAGATGAAAAATGTTAATGAGAGCGTTAGAAAGATTTTCGAAATGAGTGGAGTGTCAAAAATAATACCAATAATAGATAAATATGCTTCATAATCAAAAATAGATATAAATTTTTTTGAAAGGATTTTTTTTATGAATGGATTGTATGAAAACGAAATGAGACTTGAATTTGCAAGTAAATCAAACAATGAGGCTTTTGCTCGTATTACGGTGGCAGCGTTTGCATCGCAATTAGACCCAACAATTGAAGAACTTGCAGATATTAAAACTGCTGTTTCTGAGGCAGTAACTAATTCAATAATTCATGGCTACGAAAATTCAGAAGGGACTGTAAAAATTATTTCTAAAATATTTGCAAATACAATTGAAATAGAAATATCTGATACTGGTAAAGGCATTGAAAATATTGAGCTTGCCCGAAAGCCACTATATACGTCTAAATCTAATTTAGAAAGATCAGGAATGGGCTTTACCATAATGGAAAGTTTTATGGATGAAGTAAGTATCGAATCAGTTGTTGGATTAGGAACTAAAATTACAATGAAGAAATTGATAAAAAAGCAAGAGCACCAAGAAGATGAAAAAGAGCTAGATATGGCGGAACTTGGAGGTAGGTAAACTTTTTTATGTATGATAATAAGGTAGAAGATATTTTAAGAGCACGGAGCTGGTGATAAAGAGGCAATGTCTAACCTTATAACAGAAAATTCTAATTTAATTTGGAGTATAGTTTCCAGGTTCAAGGATAGAGGTTATGATATAGAAGATTTATACCAGATAGGCTGTATTGGTTTTATCAAATCAATTAAAAGATTTGATTCAAATTATGACGTTAAATTATCTACATACGCAGTACCATACATATTAGGAGAAATAAAAAGATTTATAAGAGATGATGGACCAGTAAAGGTAAGTCGTAGCATAAAAGAGCTATCGTATAAAATAAAAATTGTGCAGAGCGAATTTGTAAATAAGAAGGGAAGAGAGGCTAAAATTGAGGAACTATCAAAAGTTTTGAAAGTAGGTAAAGATGAAATTCTAATTGCAATAGATTCTTCAAACTCTGTAGAATCTATTGATAGAAATATAAGTGATTCAGATGATTTAACAATTATGGATAAGCTGAAAAGCAATATTGATGAAGAGAAGGAAATAATTAATAGAATTACCGTGAAAGATTTAATAAACGGATTGGATGAAAAATCTAAGAAGATAATAATGCTAAGGTATTTTCGAGGAAGAACACAAAGCCAAGTCGCTAATTTAATGGGTGTTAGTCAAGTGCAAGTTTCTAGAATGGAAAAAAGAATTTTAAACAGTATGAAACTTATCTTAACAAGTACAGTCAATTAGTAAGTAAAGAGGATATAAAATGAGAAAATATTTTTTATACATATTAATTATAGTTTGTTTGGTATTTGTAATACCTTTTTTGTTTACAATGCAGTTTCCAAAAATTGTAGATACAATTGGTAATGTTGAAGAAACCACACAAAACTCATTAGATAAGCAGCCATACGATTATAGCAATTTTTCTACTATAAAACTACTAAATACGGAAACAAATGAAACAACTGAGATTGGTTTAGATGACTATTTGTTACGGCGTTGTATCGGCAGAGATGCCAGCAGACTATCATATAGAAGCTTTAAAAGCTCAAGCTGTTGTTGCAAGAACATATACTTTATATACTATAATTCATAGCAATAAACATGGTGATGGTTCAATTTGTACATCTTCGGCTTGTTGCCAGGCTTGGCTTTCAAAGGATGATAGAATGTCAAAGTGGCCTGAAGAAGATAGAGTTGCAAATTGGGCTAAGATAGAGCAGGCGGTATATTCTACAAAAGGTCAGGTAATAAAGTATAATGGCGAAGTAATAGATGCTTTTTTTCATTCTAATAGTGGGGGAAAAACTGAGGTTCCTGTAAATGTATGGGGCGGTACAGATTTTCCATATTTAAAAGTGGTAGAAACATCTGGAGAGGATGGTTATTCGCAATTTAATTCGGAAGTGAAGTTATCAAAAAATGAATTTACAGATAAGCTAAAATCTAGGTACCAAAATTTTTCTATTAATTTTGACAATCAAGATTGCATAAAAATTTTAGAATATACAGATAGCGGAAGAGTAAGAACAATAAAAATTGGAAATCAGAATTTATCTGGCGTTGAGGTTAGAGCCATATTTGGTCTAAAATCTGCTAAGTTTGAGTGCAAAATTGAAAACGATGATATTAAATTTTCTGTTGTAGGATATGGCCATGGAGTTGGAATGAGTCAAACTGGAGCCGACAGTATGGCCAAAAGCGGATCAAATTATAAAGATATAATAAAACATTTTTATTCAGATATCGAAATTGTAGATATGTAATTTGTATAAATTTATATTTATTGGAAATACTACAACTAATGTTTTTCAAGGAGGTTTAATATGAACAATAAGTTTTATAAAATTGGTGCGGGTATTGGAATTGCTCTTATATCTTTAGTTGTAATATGTATAGCTCTTGCAAAGAATAATGACAGAAAAATGGCAGAGGCGCAAAATAAAGAAGAGTCAATTATGTCTAGTACCAATAAAGTTGAGGAAAATGTCTTAACGGTAGAGATTCCTAGTAGTGAATTCAATGAAATAGAGAATAAGACTGTTGAAAATAAAGTAAATGAAACTAAAAAATTAAGTTCAAAGGCTAATACTACAGATTCAGTGGTAAAATCAAATAAAAATTCTGCAGACAAGAAAACAAATGATAATAAAAATGAAGAAAAAGTAGAAGAGCCTGTAAATAAAGATCCAGTTTTTTCTTATCCAGTCAAAGGCAATATTAGTACTAATTATGCTAAAGATAAATTAGTGTATTCAAATACATTAGGAGAATGGGTTACGCATTTAGGTGTAGATATAAAAGCACCAAAAACTACAGTAGTTGCTGCTTCTGCAGATGGAACAATTAAGTCAATAAAAAATGATCCTAGATATGGATTAACGGTTGTAATTGAACATGCAAATGGTTTTAGTACAGTTTATTCAAATTTACTTACAGCCGAATTTGTTAAAATTGGTGAAAAAGTAAAAGCAGGACAAACAATAGGTACTGTTGGAAATACTGCTTCTTTTGAGATACTAGATGAATCACATTTACATTTTGAAATTTTGAAAAATGGAGAGCAAATTGATCCAAATATGTATTTAAAATAAAGAATGGATAGAGAGAAATTTTGGGGACGGAGGAAAAAATTTTCGCTACGAAAAATTTTTTCCTCCGTCCCCAAAATTTTCTTTGCGGTTTGACTTATAGTTTTAAATGTGGTAAATTAAACTATATATTTTTATGGAGGATAGTTTATGATATTACAAGATTATTTTTCTGAAGAGCAACAAGATTTGTGTAGAGAAGCGGGAATTATCATCGAAGAAAGAGATTATAGTAGTGAAGAGCTTTATGAGATGGAGCAACAAATACTTGCTTACATAGATGAAAATTGTATGGATGAAGAGTTTTATAAGGTAGAAGAAAAATTTGATGATATAATTGATATAATAATGGATCTTGAAAGTGAAGAAGCGGAAGATAGCTCTGTAACAACTGAATATAACGAAAACGATCATATTGAACTTAACAATGGGAAAACTGGTATTATTATAGATATAACAAATAATGCATATACAATTGAAATTGATGAGCATCTAAAAACAGGAAATTTAGATGAAGATGTTATGATTGTTGCAGAAAACAGCATTATTGGCTTTACAAAATAAAAAGTAGAATATGTAAAAGATGGTATGTGATTTTAGAAACATATCATCTTTTTTGAATTAAACTTCAATGGATAGTGCATGTGCAATTCCAGGAATTGATTCGCCTTGTTGACTACTTGTAGAATTCATTAATGCACCAGTTGCAATTAATAGAATGCGCTTTAGTTTTCGCTCTTTAAGTTGTTTGAAAAAGTATCCAGAAAATATTGTTCCTAAACATGCGCATCCACTACCACCAGAATGTGTGTCTTGATTTTTCTTATCGAACATTAGCACACCACAATCGTAGTAATTATCCTTTATATCGTATCCCTTTGACAAGGCCAAATCTATAGCTATATCTTTTCCAATATAGCCCAAGTCACCACTAATTATTGCATCGTAGTAACTAGGATTTCTTCCAGTATCATTAAAATGGTTAATTAATGTATCAACGAAGGCAGGGGCCATGGCGGCTCCCATATTATTTGCATCAGTTATTCCTAAATCTATAATTTTTCCAGGCGTAATGTGTGTTATATAAGGTCCGTCACCAGTGCTTGATAAAATTGCAGCTCCCGAACCAGTAACTGTCCATTGTGAAGAGGGTGGCCTTTGATTTCCAAGCTCCAATGGAAACCTAAATTGTTTTTCAGCACTACAGAAGTGACTTGATGTAGCGCAAAGAACATTGGTAGCACTGCCAGACGATACAAATACGCTTCCTAAGCACATACTTTCTGCAAATGTGGAACATGCACCGAATACTCCAAAAAATGGAATGTTAAGTTCTCGCAGACCAAAGCTTGAAGAAATACATTGATTTAGTAAATCTCCTGCAAAGCAGTAATTTATCTGATTAGCAGGCACTCCAGACTTAGATATTAATGTATTTACAGTTTCTTTTAAAATTTTACTTTCAGCTTTTTCCCATGTTTTTTCACCCCAGAATTCATCCTGCAGGCATTGATCAAAGTATTGTGCCATAGGTCCATCAGATTCTTTTGGCCCTACAATGCAGGCTGTTTCTAAAATGGTTACAGGTTTATCTAATTTTATTGTTTGTTTTCCTAAATGTTCCAAAACAAAACTCCTTTCAAAAAAATGTTGAATTTTGAAATATAATGTAGTAGAATGAGGTTGCAGTAATAAACGAAGCAATCTCACTACAAAAATGAAAAAGGAACGAGTTGTCCTTTTTCATTTTTTTATCCTACAAATAATCGCGCAATTAGTCCTATGATTACGGCAGTAGATATACCAAATACAAGTACAGGACCTGCAACGGTAAACATTTTTGCACCTACTCCCATAACATATCCTTCAGACTTATACTCAATTGCTGGAGCTACGATTGAATTGGCAAATCCAGTAATTGGAACTAAGGAACCTGCTCCTGCAAATTTTCCTATTTTATTGAATATATTTAATCCTGTCAAAAGAGCAGAAAGGCCAATTAAAACAATTGAAACGACTGTAGAGCATGATGTTTCATCTAAGCCTTGGTATTCGCAAAAATCAAATATAATTTGTCCAATGGTGCAAATAAGACCACCAACCCAAAATGCATTAAAGCAGTTTTTCAGTATAGGGGAATTTGGCGTTTTTTTATCAACGTAATTACTGTACTGTTTATTTGTTTTTATTTCTTCCATATATCTAAGCTCCTTTCAGATTTATTATAGTTAGATTCTTGATGGGTCTATAGTGAATGAAATATCTAAATCTACATAGTATTTTTCAATATTATTTCCAGATATGCTTGCATATTGTCTAATTACTTCTACATATGTTAGGTAATCAATAGATTTTGAAGCCTCTTCTATGGCTTTTGTAATTGCATCTTTCCAGGATGTATCAGACGATCCAGTTATCGATAAATGTTTCTGTATATCCATAATTATAAAACCTCCATTTTCATAATTAGTTTTAATCATGTAGAAAAAAATATACGAGAATTTATTTATTTTTGTAAAAAAGATTTGTTGTAAAGTATTGACTTTTTTTATAAAAGTAATATAATACAAACAAAGTTTCGCACAAATGGAGGCGCGTATGATTTCAACATTACATATAAAAAATATTGGTATAATTGATGATTTGAGTATAGATTTAAATAATGGTTTTAATGTTTTAACAGGAGAAACAGGTGCTGGTAAAACATTAATAATAGACTCGTTAAGTCTTGTTTGTGGTAATAGATTTTCAAAAGAAATAGTTAGAAATGGAGAAGATTATTGTTTGGTTGAGCTAAATATGTATATTCCAGAAAATGAGCAAGCAATTGATGGAAATATAACTGTATCTCGTGAAATACATACAAATGGAAGGAGCTCTTGTAAGATAAACGGAAGATTAGTAACGGTTAATGAACTAAAGGCATTTATGTTAAAGTTAATTGATATACACGGGCAAAATGATAATCAGGCAATAATGTCAAAGGCTGAACATATCAATTATTTGGATAATTTTATTGGCGAGAAGATTATAAATCAAAAAGAAGAATACTATCAGTTATATGAAAAATATAATCTAATAAAAAGAGAGCTTAAAGAGAATTATGGTGATGAGAAGGAGAAACAAAGAAGGCTTGATCTATTAAGGTATCAGTATAATGAAATCGAAAATGCATCCTTAAAAGTAGGAGAAGAAGAGGATTTAGAAATTGAAAGAAAAAGAATGATGAATTATGAAAAAATTTATTCATGTCTAAATGAAGTAGATACAAATTTAAGTGAAGTAGTAATAGATGGGATAAACTCATCAATCAGAGCATTTGAAAAAATTGAAGATATAGATGGAGAATACAAAGAAAAATTAACACTTTTAAAAAATATATACTACGACGTTCAAGAATTATCAAGAGATGTATCTAATATGAACAATGAGGTTTCTTTTGATGATGAAAGAAGGGATGAAGTAGAAAAGCGACTAGACTATATTTATGATTTAAAAAGAAAATATGGAAATAGTGTAAATGAAATATTAGATTATCAAAAGGAAGTAGAAGAAGAAATATACAAGATAGAGAACTTAGAAGAGCATAATAATGAGTTAAAAAAAGAGCTAACAATATTGAAAGAAAAGATGCTAGAAAAAAGTAGATTGATGAATGAAATTAGAAAAGAAAATGCAGTTGTTTTATGTAATAAGATAAACAAAGAGTTAGCAGAATTAGAGATGAAAAATGCTAAATTTAATGTAGATATACAGTATGAAGAAGATGAGAACTATAACGAAAACGGATTAAATAATGTAGAATTTTTGATAGCAACAAATGTGGGAGATGAAGAAAAATCATTGATAAAAATTGCATCTGGTGGCGAAATATCAAGAATAATGCTTGCAATAAAAACAGTACTTGCTGATACTGATGAAGTTCCAGTACTTATATTTGATGAGATAGATACAGGTATAAGTGGTAAAGCGGCTAAATGTGTTGGTGAGAAAATGAAAATTATTTCAAAGAAACACCAAGTAATATGCATAACGCACCAGGCTAATATTGCAGCCCAAGGAGATTATAATTATTACATAAGCAAGAAAGTGTTGGACGGAAAAACATTTACAAATATAAAACAATTAAATGAAAATGAAACAATTGAGGAAATTGCAAGGATTTCAAGTGGTGAATTAACAAAAAATGCTCTTGAATATGCAAAAGAAATGAGATGTGGTGCATAATTATGTCGAAAAAGACAAATAAATAGCGGTTTGTTTTAATTTTTTAGCCTTTACATTATGCGAATTCTAATATATAATACCGTAGGATAAATATGATAAAGGATAGGTGAAATATGTTTTCATTTAGTAATAAAAGAATATTATATACCGTACTTATAGTTTGCGTATCTGTTATGTTATTGAGATATATGACGAATTTGTCGTCTTTATATAGTTTGTTAATAAGTATACCTGCGGTTTTAGTTGCAATTACTTTTCATGAATATGCACATGCTTTTGCTGCATATAAACTAGGAGATGAAACAGCAAAATCACAGGGAAGACTAACATTGAATCCAATAAAGCATATGGATCCTGTTGGAATTCTTATGTTATTATTTCTTGGTTTTGGATGGGGAAGACCTGTACAAATTGATCCAAGAAACTTCAATAGAAATATGTCAGCTAAGAAGGCTGAAGCTATCGTTGCTATAGCAGGTCCAGCAGCAAATTTTATATTAGCAATTGTATTTTCAATAATTACAGCGTTGCTAATAAAGTTTAATGCGTTAGATAAGATGAATTATAGAGCAGCTCTGACAATTATAGAAATATTACAAAGTATAGTTATATTAAATGTTGGTTTGGGCTTATTTAACTTAATTCCATTGCCACCATTAGATGGATCTAAAGTTTTATGCGCATTTTTACCATATAATGTGGAAATGTCATTTAGAAATAATGAGCAAATATTTTATATGGTATTTATGATTTTATGGATTACAGGATTGCTTGGATCTATTATTTCTCCTGCAATTTCTGTTGTATATAATGGTCTAACGAAATTAATAGAGTCTATAGTCGGTATGTAGAATAAAGTAAAAAGAAGGGAAAAAAATGAAAGATATTATTGTACTTGGAATAGAATCTAGTTGTGACGAAACTTCTGTAGCGGTTGTAAAAAATGGAAAACAAGTACTTTCAAATGTAATAAACACACAGATTGCAATTCATACTCAATTTGGAGGTGTCGTTCCAGAAATTGCTTCAAGAAAACACATAGAGAATATTTCGGATGTTACAAATGAAGCTTTGAAACAAGCTAATATATCACTTGACGATGTAGATGCAATTGCTTGTACCTACGGTCCAGGATTAGTTGGTGCATTGCTTGTAGGTGTATCGTATGCTAAAGCCTTAAGCTATGCAACAAATAAGCCACTAATTGGAGTAAATCATATAAAGGGGCATATTGCTGCAAATTACATAACTACACCAGAATTAGAGCCACCATTTTTATGTCTTATAATATCAGGTGGCCATACACATTTAGTGCATATAAAGAGCTATGTGGAATTTGAAATTCTAGGAAAAACGAGAGATGACGCAATAGGAGAAGCATTTGATAAGGTGGCAAGAGTGATTGGGCTTGGTTATCCAGGTGGACCAAAAGTAGATGCTTTAGCCAAAGAAGGAACTCCTAGCATACAGCTTCCAAAAACACATTTTGAAAACTTAGATTTTAGTTTTAGCGGTATAAAAACGGCAGTCATAAATTTACATCATAAAACGCCGGATATAAACAAAGCAGATTTATGTGCTAGCTTTGAGAAGACAGTAACCGAAGAGCTTTTAGCAAATACACTAGAAGCAGCAAAAAAATTAAATATTAATAAAATTGCACTTGCGGGAGGTGTATCTGCTAATTCATACATAAGGAATAGTTTTACAGAATTAGCTAAGAAAGGATTTGAAATTTATTATCCAGATATCAAGCTATGTACAGATAACGCAGCTATGATTGCAAGTGCGGGGTATTATGATTATATGAGTGGAAAAAAATCAGATTTAAAATTGAATGCGGTACCAAATTTAAAATTAGAATAGAAGGAGATTTGTAATGTCGATATACACAATAGGAGACTTACATTTATCATTTGCTAAGCCAAAGCCAATGGATATATTTGGAAATAATTGGCAAAATCATGAACAAAAAATAGAGCAAGATTGGATTAATAAAGTTAAAGATGATGATACGGTAATAATACCAGGTGATTTTTCATGGGCTACTTATATTGAAGATGCATATTTAGATTTCAAGTTTCTAAATAGTTTGCCAGGAAAAAAGCTATTGCTTAAGGGAAATCACGACTACTGGTGGACAACCGTTACAAGCATGAGAAACTATCTTGAGGAGAATAATTTTAATACTATTGATTTTATTTACAATAACTCAGTTGAGGTTGAAGATAAAATCATAGTTGGAACAAGAGGTTGGACTTTTCAAGATTCTGAAAATTGTGCGAAAATGATAAATAGGGAAGTTCAGAGATTAGAAATATCATTAAAAGATGCAGTTAAAAAGAATGAAAATAATAAAGAAATAATTGCCTTTTTGCATTATCCACCATTAGTAAGTAATCTATTGCTGGATAATAATCATTTAGAGTTTTATAAAATACTAAAAGAGTATAATGTAAAAAGATGTTACTACGGGCATTTACATGGTAAATCTCATGCAGATGCTATAAATGGTGAAGTTGGAGAAATAAATTTTCAGCTAGTAAGTGCTGATTATTTAGACTTCAAATTGCTTAAGATTAATTAAACAGGAAGAGGGATAGATGTGCTAAAGAAACTAAGAGCGACGGATATAGATGTTATAATGAATATATGGAAAAAAGAATTCGTATCCAATAATAAAAAAGTTGAAAGCAAAGTATTAACAGAAAAGTATACTAGCATACAGGATGAACTATCAAATCCTAAGAATTCTACATTATTATACACTGAAGATGATGTTATAGAAGGTTTTGTTAGTATAAACGAGAACAACGAAATTTTTCTTATATACGTCGAAAAAAAGATAAGACGTGAAGGTATAGGCTCTAAATTGTTGGATGCATGTAAGAAGAAGTATAGTAGTTTATCTGCTAAATTCGATAAAAATAACAGTATGTATAGACAGTTTTTTACTAAAAATGATTTTTCAAAGACAGATGAAGTTGATGAAAATTCAAGTTTAACAACGTATAAATGGAATAGTACACTACCAAAAACAGCAAATGTGATATATTTTGACGATGATTTAAATGAAGATTTGAAAAGCAAGAATTCTGATCTTAAGTTTTACAAAATAGAAATAAAAGATGTTTTAAAGGATGGCGAAGTAAGGGACATAAAAACATACTTGAAAGTACGTAAGCTAATTGAACAAGCTTTTAAAGCAAAGAAGGTTATACTATACCAAAATTACAATAATTATGTTCCTAGTTTAGATGAATTAATAAAAGAGCTTGTAAAAATCGAAAAAGTAAATTTCGGCGTTGCTATTAGTGAGCCACTAGTAATTGAAAAACAAAAAAGTAACAACTTAATAGATCAGATAGAAAGTAGCTATAAAGATTACAAAATTTACAAGATAGATACAGAATCTGAACTTAAGAAAGACGTTGCTATTAGCCAAATTTTTGATGAAAAAATGAAAATTATATTAAGTAATTTGGAAAATATAGCGCAAAATATGTAAATTATGAAACTTAGTATTGCAAAATCTAAAAAATGTGTTATAATGAGAAAGCGATTTTAGAGATTGAAAGGATGAATAGTAATGAGTATTAAAGTAGAAAAAACAGATAAAACAAATGAGGTAAAACTAACATTTACAATAGAAGCAAAAATATTTGAAGAAGGTATGAAAAAAGTATATACAAAAACAGCAAAATACTTCAGCATTCCAGGTTTTAGAAAAGGAAAGGCACCTATGTCTTTAATTGAAAAAACATATGGTCCATCAATATTCTACGAGGATACATTTAATGAAATAGTTCCAGATATCTATGATAAAGAAATCAAAGAAAACAATATTGAAGCTGTAAGCAGACCAGATATTGAAATAACACAAATGGAAAAAGGAAAAGATCTTATTTTTACAGCTGTAGTACAAACTAAGCCAGATGTAAAATTAGGAAAATATAAAGGAATTGAATTAGATAAAGTAGATACATCAGTTGTAGCTGCAGATGTTAAAAAAGAGCTAGATAGAATGGCAGAAAAGAATTCTAGATTAGTTACAGTAGAAAACAGAGCTGTTAAGAACAAAGATATTGCTGTTATTGATTTTGAAGGATTCGTTGATGGAGTTGCTTTTGAAGGTGGTAAAGCAGAAAATCATGAATTAGAAATCGGAAGCAACACATTTATCCCAGGATTTGAAGATCAAGTTATAGGAATGAAGGTTGACGAAGAAAAAGATATAAATGTTAAATTCCCAGATGAATACTTCTCTAAAGAATTAGCTGGAAAAGATGCAACATTTAAAATCAAATTACATGAAATTAAGGTAAAAGAATTACCAGAAATTGATGATGAATTTGCAAAAGATGTAAGTGAATTTGATACATTAAAAGATTTAAAAGCTAGCATTAAAGAAAAACTAACAACAGAGAAGAAAAATCAAGCAAAATATCAAATGGAAGACGCTGCAATCAAAGCAATAAGTGCAGATACAAAAATTGATATTCCATCAGGAATGATAGAAACAGAAATCGATAATATGTTAAAAGAAATCGATGGAAGATTAGCATATCAAGGATTAAATCTAGAGCAATACTTAAAGATGATAAATAAATCAGAAGATGATTTAAGAAAAGAATATGAGCCACAAGCTGCAGAGTCAGTTAAGAATAGATTAGTTCTTGAAGCAATTGTAAAGGCTGAAAAAATCGAAGCTACAGAGAAAGAAATAACAGAAAAAATAAAAGAGATGGCTACAAATTATGGTAGAAATGAAGAGGAGCTATCAAATAATGAAAATTTAAAAGAATACTTAAAAAACAATATAACTACAGAAAAGGCAATTAAATTCATAATTGATAATGCAAAAATAAACGATCCAAAGAAAGCAGAAAAAGCTGATAAATAAAACGAAATAAGATTAGGGGCAATATTTTGTTAGTGAATTGTGCCCCTAATTTTTTTGTAAATATCTTATATTTTGCTATTGAAAATTAAACAGTTATATTATAAAATTCATATAATTATATAAGCAAGGAGGCAGATTATGACAGAAAAGAATAGTTTAGTTCCATATGTAATAGAACAAACTTCTAAAGGAGAGAGATCATACGATATTTTTTCAAGATTATTAAAAGATAGAATTATCTTTTTGGGAGAGGATGTAAATAGTGCATCAGCAGGCTTGGTAATCGCACAGTTATTATTCTTAGAATCTGAAGATCCAGAAAAGGAGATATTTTTATATATAAATAGCCCAGGAGGCTCTATAACAGATGGTATGGGAATTGTAGACACAATGAATTATATAAAATGTCCAGTTTCTACGATATGCGTAGGAATGGCAGCTAGTATGGGAGCAGTATTACTTGCATCTGGAGAAAAAGGAAAGAGATATGCAACACCAAATTCCGAAATTTTAATTCATCAACCTTTAATAGGTGGTGGCGGATTATCTGGCCAAACAACAGAAATAAAAATACATGCTGACCATATGGTAAAAACAAGAGACAAGTTAAATAAACTTTTAAGTGAAAGAACGGGTCAAAGCTTAGAGACAATCCAAAAAGATACAGAAAGAGATAACTATATGACAGCTGAAGAAGCACTAAAATATGGTTTAATAGATGGTATATTAGATAAAAGAATATAAAATCTATGATAGGAGGTATCATGTCAAATAGCGGTAAAAATAATAGTAGTGTAAAGTGTTCATTTTGTGGCAAGACACAAAATGCGGTAGAAAAATTGATTGCTGGACCAGGCGTGTTTATATGCGATGAATGTATTAAAGCATGCAATAGTATTTTAGAAGATGAAATGTATGATGATGATGTTGAGTATACACTAAATGAAGATGAAAAATTACCAACACCATCTGAAATAAAAGGAATACTAGATGAGTATGTAATTGGCCAGGAAGAAGCCAAGAAAACACTTGCTGTGGCTGTATACAACCACTACAAAAGAATAAATAATGCAGAAAAAAATAAAGAATTAAATGATGTTGAAATTCAAAAGAGCAACGTTTTATTATTGGGACCTACAGGTTGTGGTAAAACTTTATTAGCTCAAACATTGGCTAGAATTTTAAAAGTTCCATTTGCTATAGCAGATGCAACAACATTAACTGAAGCTGGTTACGTTGGTGAAGACGTAGAAAATATTTTGTTAAAATTGATTCAAGCTGCAGATTATGATGTAGAAAAAGCTGAAAAAGGAATTATTTATATTGATGAAATAGATAAGATAACAAGAAAATCTGAAAATCCATCAATAACTAGAGATGTAAGCGGTGAAGGTGTACAACAAGCATTGCTTAAAATTGTAGAGGGTACAGTTGCGTCAGTTCCACCACAAGGAGGAAGAAAGCATCCACATCAAGAATTTATTCAAATAAGAACAGAAAATATCTTGTTTATTTGTGGAGGAGCTTTTGAAGGTTTAGAAAATCTAATAAAAGATAGAACAGGTAAGAAATCTATAGGTTTTGGAACAAATCTAACTCAATTAAGAAATGATGATGAGGTTTTAAAGGATTTATTGCCTCAAGATTTATTAAAATTCGGATTGATTCCAGAATTTGTTGGTAGATTACCTATTGTTGCAACGCTTAAAGCACTAGATAAAACAGCGTTATTAGATATAATAACAAAACCAAAAAATTCATTAATTAAGCAGTATAAACGTTTATTTGAATTGGATAATGTAGAACTTGAATTTGAAGAAGATGCTTTGGAATCTATTGTTAATAAAGCAATTGAAAGAAAAACTGGTGCAAGAGGTTTGAGATCAATACTAGAAGACATTATGAGAGATATAATGTTTGAAATTCCATCAAATCCAAAAATTGTTAAGTGCTTGATAACAAAAGACACAATAGAAAATGGCTCTAAGCCAGTGGTAACTATTGATGAAAATAGAATTGCAAGTGAAAATGTACCTACAAAAAGAAAAACGACAAATAAAAAAGAAGAAACTGCGTAAAAATAATTGCAATTAAAAAAATCATATGGTAAAATAGTACTCGGTTGAAGATAAAATTACGAAATGAGGGAGAAAAATGACAGTAGCTAAAAATATTGTAATAGTAATATATGTGATAGTTTGTATAGCTTTAATTATATTGGCAACAGCACAAGCTAAAGATAGTCAAGGTGCTTCAGGAGCAATAACTGGATCTACAACAAATAACTTCTATGAGAAAAATAAAGGTAGAACTAGAGATGGAGCTCTAAAAAAAGCAACGGGAATACTAAGTGTTTTGTTTGTAGCAGGCACTATAGGACTTAGTTTCTTATTATTAGCTTAAAAGTGTTAATATATAATATAATGAAGGAATTACAAATACTGTAATTCCTTTTTTATGTTATAAGGAATTCCAACTTTTGTATTATTTGTGAAGGAGGAAATAATGGAAAATAAGAAGGAAAAGGTTTTTGGTTTATTATCGGATGAATCTTATGTTCCAATGAAAGCAAAGGAAATAGCAGCTTTAATGTGTGTTCCTAAAGATGAATATGCAGAGCTTAATCAAATATTAAATGAATTAGTTGATGAGTACAAAATAACAGTAAATAGAAAGGGCAAATATTCGATAGTCGATGATGAAAAGTACAAAAAGGGAACAATAAGAATAAATGAAAAATTATTTGGGTTTGTAAAGCTTGAAAACGAAGAGAAAGAAATATATATATCAGCTAAAAATACTAATGGAGCACTAAATGAAGATGTAGTTATAGTTGAAATTATTTATGATTCTGAAGGTAAAAATCATATAGAAGGAAAGGTAGTTAGAGTTCTAGAAAGAGGTAGAGATACATTGGTTGGTAGATTTGAACCAAGCAGAAATTTTGGTTTTGTAATACCTGATGATAAAAGGTTTGGTTCAGATATCTTTATTTCAAAGAAAAACTTTAACGGAGCAAAAAAGAGCCAAAAAGTTGTAGTTAAAATTACGAAATATCCAGAAAAAGGGAAAAAAGCTGAAGGTAAGATAATTGAGGTAATTGGAAATATTGATACTGCTGGTGTCGATATGCTTTCTTTGATAAAGGAATATAACTTACCAAACGAATTTCCAGAAAATGTATTAGATGAAGCAAAATCAATATCGTCAAACATAAGTCATGAAGAAATTGAAAAAAGACTTGATCTAAGAGATAAAACGATATTTACAATTGATGGTGAGGATGCAAAAGATTTAGATGACGCTGTTTATGTAGAAAAAAATAGCGATGGAAATTATAATTTAATAGTAAGTATTGCAGATGTAAGCCACTATGTTAAAGAAGGCTCTAACCTTGATAAAGAAGCAATTATAAGAGGTACAAGCATATATATGATGGATAGAGTTATACCTATGCTTCCAAAAGAGCTTTCAAATGGTATTTGTAGTTTGAATGCTAAAGAGGATAGATTAGCTATTTCTGTAATGATGGAAATAAATCATGATGGAAAAGTTATTTCATCTGATGTTAAGAAGAGCATCATAAATGTAAAAGAGCGAATGTCATATACAAATGTTTATGCAATAACTAAATATATTGAAAAAGAAGGCATATCGGATGATGAAATGGAAATTGTAAATAGATATATGGAGTATCTTAATAATTTCAAAGATATGATTGAGCTTGCTAAAATACTAAAAGATAAAAGATTTAAGGATGGTTCACTAGATTTAGATGTTCCAGAGAGCAAAATAATATTAGATGAAAACGGTGTAGCAATAGATGTTAAAAAATATGAAATCAATTTAGCTAATGAAATAATAGAGCAATTTATGCTTATAGCTAATGAAACAATTGCAGAGAAATTCTATTGGCTAGAAGCCCCATTCATATACAGAGTTCATGAAGCTCCAGATGAAGAAAAAATCAAAGAGCTTAACAAATTTTTATTCAATATGGGCTATAAAATTAAATATAGCAAGGAAAATGTACATCCAAAGGCATTTGCAAATGTTCTAGAGCAAATTAAGGGTACGCCTGAAGAAATGGTTATATCTAATTTGATATTACGAACTTTAAAAGTAGCAAGGTATGAGGCAACAAATAAAGGTCATTTCGGAATAGCTAGCAAATATTATTGTCATTTTACATCTCCAATAAGAAGATATCCTGATTTATTTATTCACAGAATTATTTCAAAATATCTTGATAGTAACTACAATATGAAAGATAATGATATAAGTAAATATTCTGAGCAAGCAGTTAACTATGCTGAAAGGTCATCTGAACGTGAAAAAATTGCTCAAAAAGTTGAGCGTGATAGTGAAGACATCAAGAAAGCGGAATATATGCAGGATAAAATTGGAAATGAATATGATGGAGTAGTATCAAGCATAACTTCGTTTGGAATTTTTGTAGAGCTAGAGAATACGGTTGAAGGACTAATAAGATTTGAAAATTTAGGCGATGAGTACTTTATCTATAACGAAGAAAGTAAAATACTAGTTGGTGAGCATACAGGTAAAGTATATAAGATAGGGCAAAGTGTTAAAATAAGAGTAATAGAAGCAAATAAGGAACTTAGAAGAATATCATTCGAAATTGCAGAAAATGATTAATAAAAAAAGATATTATAAAGGCGATATTTCGATTTTTAATGTAATTATATCGAAATATTGCCTTTTAGTTTACGAAAATACGATATATTTTAATTATTTTCACAAAAAGACTTGCAAAATACCCCTAATATTATGTATAATAGTATATGCATATTTGTGTATTTTGAATTTTATTCTTAGTACACTATAGTAAAGAGAAATTTCAGAAAATGTAAAAATATTTTCTAAACTCGTTAAAATGGAGGAATATAATGGAAGAGTTAGATTTAAAAAAATTGATAAACATTTTTTGGAACAAAAGATTACATGTAATGGTAATAACATTAATTGCCGTTATAATAGGATTTATATATTCATATTATTTTGTAACACCAAAGTATCAATCATACACAACATTAGTTCTTGTAAAAGCAACTGAAAATCAGGAGAATTCTACAAAAACTATTACATCTTCTGATGTTGGTTTAGCTAAAAGCTTAATAGGTACATATAGCCAATTAGCAAAAAGTAAAACAATATTAAGACCAACTATTAATAACTTACAAATAAATGAAACAGAAGATACTCTTATGAAAAAAGTAACTGTAACTGAAATTAACGATACAGAAATGTTGAAGATTACAGTTAAAGATGAAAATCCTGTAAAAGCAATGAAAATTGCAAATGAATTAACAAAGGTATTTTCAGAAAAAGTATCAGAGATGTATGTTGATAATGTATATATATTAGATGAAGCAGAAGAATCAATAACACCATGTAATATCAACCATCCAAAAGATTTATTAATCTTTTTTGCAATAGGACTTGTAATATCAGCTGTATACGTACTAATAGCTAATATGTTCGACACAACAATTAAAGATAGTGATGATGTAGAAAATAGTACAGAATTAACAACATTAGTTTCAATACCTTTTGTAAATGATGATATAAATAAAGGAGGTATATACTAATATGAAGAACGAGCTTATAACTTTTGTATCACCAAAGACACATATATCTGAGGTTTTTAGAACATTAAGAACTAATATTCAATTTATGAATGTTGATGAAGATTTAAAATCATTATTAGTAACAAGTACCGTACCAGGAGAAGGAAAAAGCTGGGTTTCAGCTAACCTTGCTATAACATTTGCTCAAGCTGGTAAAAGAGTTTTATTAGTTGATGCTGATATGAGAAAAGGTAGACAACACGAAATATTTGAACTTAAAAATGTTAAAGGTTTATCAAACTACTTAATAATGACTACGAAGGGGAGTAGCCTAGATTCTATAGGTGATTACATACAAAATACATTAGTAGATAATTTATATGTTATGACATCTGGAGTTGTTCCACCAAATCCATCAGAGCTTTTAACTAGCAAAAAAATGGTAGATTTAATTAAATATTTAGAAAAAGTATTTGATATTGTCATATTTGATGGTACACCAAGTACAATAGTTACAGATGCTATAATATTATCAAAATTTGTTAACACAACTTTAATAGTTGCTGGTTACAAAATAACTAAAACTGATGACTTAAATCAAGTTAAAAGAAATATAGTTAATGTAGGTGGAAATATTGCAGGTGTAATTTTAAACAAGATTCCTACAATAAAGAGAAGATCAAAAACAGGATATTATTATGAGAATTCAGTTGTAACTTCAGGTAAAGGAAGCAACAAAATAATTGATAAATTAACAAAGAAAACTCAAACAACAAAGAAAGTTGAAGAGAGCGAAATTAAAGAAGTTAAAGAAAAATTGAATTCTGTTGATAATGATAAGAGCTCAAAGAAGAGCAAAAAAGAGGATGTTAAAGAGCAAGAAGATATTGATATTAATGCTGTATTAAAACAATTAAGTCAATATCTAACAGAAAACGATAAAAAATAAAGATAAAAGATAGGGGTTAGAGATGATAGATATACATTCCCACATTCTTTATGATGTGGATGATGGTTCAACATCGATAGAAAATTCAATAGATATATTAAAGAAAGCGGAAGAAGCCGGTTTTTCAGAAATTATACTCACACCACATTACATAGAAAGATATTATGAAAATTCTCCAGATGTAATTTCGCACAAAGTAAAAAATCTAAAATATGCTGTGTACGAAGAGGACATTCTTGTAAAACTACATACAGGAAACGAAATTTTCTTAACTGAAAATAGTACAGAATTGCTATATGGAGGTAAATTATCTACATTAGCAAATAGTAGATACATATTATTTGAAGTTCCATTTTCTAGCAAAATGCTAAACTTAGAAGAAATAATGTATGATTTAATAGAGCATGGATATATTCCGGTACTTGCTCATCCTGAACGTTTTACTTTTATACAAGATGATCCAACACAATTAATTAAACTTCTTAAGATTGGAGTTTTAGCACAATCAAATTATGGAAGTTTTATGGGATTTTACGGGAAGGATGCACAAAGAACAGCAGAGATATTACTAGAGAACAAACTTATCCAGTTTTTAAGCTCAGACACACATAGACATGGTCAGATATACGAAAATATGGATAAGATTTTAAAGAAATTAGAATCGATATCTGGTGATGAAAAGTATATAAATGAGCTTACTACTATTAACCCAAAGAAAATCATCGATGATTTGGATATATATGTTGAATACCCAGAGGAGCTAAAATCAAAGAAAAAAGTATTTTTCTTTTTCTAAAAAGTAAATCAAAAGCCATATGTAATTATATAGTTACATATGGCTTTTTAGTATGGAAATCTTTCAAAAAGATATTGGATAAAATTGTTGTAGTTATCTTCCTTTATATTTATATATATTCCGCTATCAATACTAACCCACATATTGGTATTTGAAAAAGATTCGTGATTATCAACAAATGCGGCAACAAAATCCGCAATTTCCAGTGGATTCTGAAAAAAATTTTTCCAATACAAAGGATTTGAAAGATGTATAGTTCTATTATAGAAAGCATTTAAGAACTTTTCAATTTCAGTTGAATTATTGCTGTATAGTTTTAGTGACGATATCATAACATATCTCCATAGTATTTATTTATAATTTAGTATTTGTCATAAAAAAATTATTATTCAAAAGAATAAAGTAAAAAAATTGAAAAAAAATTAAGACTTAGTTTTTGTTGATTTATATGGAAAAAGATGGATAAAAAGAACTAAATAGCACATAAGAGGGAATTGACTTTAAATATATAAAAGTGATATACTTGGTGCGGAAAAAGGTGCAAAAGAGGAGGTCAAAAAATGTTCAAAAGAAGTGTTTTTGGTAAGAAAACAATAGTTTTAGCAAGTATAATAGTATTTATTTCATATATATTTATGTCGTGCGTACCGGTTAAAAAATCATATGCTGCACAATCAAAAGAAGCATATTCTGCTGGAAAAATCAGTAAATATCCAGGATATCAACAATTAATTGAAAATCTAAAAGCTAAACATCCAAACTGGAATTTTAAAATTCTATATACTGGACTTGATTGGAATCAAGTAATAAAAAATGAGACAACTGCATCGCATGGTAGAAATTTAGTAGATTACAGTAGATCAGGTGCATGGGTATGCTCTACATGTGGTGATAAAGCGTATGATACAGGAAAATGGAAATGTGCATCAGAAGCTACAGTATCATATTATATGGATCCAAGAAATTGGATTAATGAAGATTACATATTCCAATTTGAGGATTTATCATATGATCCAAGCACACAAACATTGAGTGGAGTTCAAAAGATATTATCATCTGCTGGTTGGGCTAATGGTTCAACAATTACATACACAAAAACAGATGGTTCAACAGGAACAATAAATAAATCTTATGCTCAAGTTGTAATGGAAGCTGCCAGCGAGGCAGGGATGAGCCCATATCACTTAGCATCAAGAATTGTATTAGAGCAAGGTAAAAATAGCGTTCCAGGATCAACAGCAAAAGGAACTTATAGCGGATACGTTGGATGCTACAATTTTTGTAATGTAAATGCATGCGGTAATAATACATCAGAAGTAATTGCAAATGCCTTATCTTATGCTAGAAATAAAGGATGGACAAATCCTGAAGCTTCAATAAAAGGTGGTGCTGCATTTATTGCAAAGAGCTATATAAATGTGGGACAGTCCACACTATATCTAGAAAAGTTTGATGTAGATAATTCTGATGGAAGGTTGTATTATCATCAATATATGGCCTGCGTATATAGTGCAGCAACAGAATGTAAAATAGTAAAGAGCTCATATTCAAGTCTTGGAATGATTGGAAATAGCTTTACATTCTTAATACCAGTATACGAAAATATGCCAACAGAGGTATGCGGTTCACCAGATAGTGCAAGTATAGTAACACAAAACGTTCAAATAAATGGTACAAATGTACAAATTAGAAATTCTCCATCACTAATTGGAACAGTAATTGCAAAACTAAATACAGGAGATAAAGTTCTAAGAATTGAATGTGCATCAAGTCAAAATGGAGGATACTACTGGGATAAGATAGTTCTTCCTTCAGGCGCAAAAGCATATGTAGCAAGAAACTTTATATCACAAGTACCAGATATAACGAACTGCAATTTATCAGGTGTTGCAAACACTAGTGTAAACCTAAGAAATGGACCGGGTACATCAGGAACTACGGTTGTTACAACTTTAATTTCTGGTCAAGCGGTTAATATAATTGAGAAAGATGCATATAATGGTTTAGATGGATATAATTGGGTTAGAGTAAAACTGTCTAACGGAACACAAGGATACATAGCTGCTCAATACATAACAGAGATGGGAGAGAATCAAACGGCAAATAATTCTAACTATTCTATTGCTACGATTAAGTGTGATGATGGTTCATCTGTTAGAATCAGATCGTCAGCTACAACTGGAGCTTCAGTTGTTACAACACTTAAAAAAGGCACAACAGTAACTGTAATGCAAGAAAATGTAGCTACAGCTAATGGATACACTTGGGATAAAATAGTTACAAGTGAAGGACTAGAAGGTTATGTAGCAAATCAATTTTTAGATAAAGGAAATGCTAGCAGTCAACCAGCAACAAACAATACAGAAGGTAATGGCGATGTAAACGGAAATGGACAGTTGGATGCTTCTGATTATGTTTTAGTAAAGAATCATATTATGGGAAAAACAACTTTATCTGAAAGTCAAACAAAAGTTGGAGACGTAAACGGAAATGGACAATTGGATGCGTCAGATTATGTACTAATTAAGAAGAAAATAATGAATTGAGGTGCAATATGAAAAGAATAGGGATACTAACGAAGAGTAGCATTATTTTGATAATAATTTTTGCTACATCAATGTTTTTTAATAGAGCATATGCTGCCGATCTAGCTGTATCAGCTAGCGGTAGCAATGTAACTATTTCTTCAGATCTTACAGGAAGATTTAATATAAGTGTAGATGGAGGAACTGCAAGCGAGAGCTCTGTATGGCTAGAATCAAGCTCAAAAACTATAAGTATTAGCGGTGTTGGCGAAAATGGAGCAACAGTTACAGTAACTCCTGCAACTGTATCAGACAGTGACGGAAATGCAAAAACAGTTTCTGCAAAATCTGTAAAGATTGTTGGGTCAAAAAGTACAACAAGCAGATCAAATACAACTGAAACTCAAAAAGCAACAACAGATACTCAGAAAACAACAACTGAAAAAGAGCCATCATTTAAAGCTGCAAATACTACGATGTATTCAACCGGAAATATAAATGTACGTAAAAGCTACTCTGCTGATAGCGATAAATTAGGTACTTTACAATCAGGCGAAAAAGTCACAGTAACTGCAACAGGCGATAATGGATGGAGCAAGATTTCATTTAATGGCGGTACAGGATATGTAAAAACTAGCCTTTTAACGAAAGAAGAGCCAAAGAAATCTGAGGATAAAGCATTAAAATCATTGGAAATTACTGGATATGAGATGGATCCTGAATTTGATCCAGAAATAACAGATTATTCTATTATAGTTAAAAAGGAAGACGAGAAATTAGATATTAAAGCTACTCCAAATGATGAAAAAGCAAAAGTAGAAATAACTGGTAATGAAAATCTAAAAGATGGTGACAACATTATAAAAATCACCGTTACAGCTGAGGACGAAACTACTAGAATATATACATTAAATGCAACCAAGAAAGAAGAAGCAAAGTTTGGACTTACATCTTTAAAAGTTGATGGATATAGCTTAACACCTAAATTTTCATCTGAGGTATTAGAATATAAAGTTACAATACTTGATCCAAAGGTAAACAGTTTAAAAGTTACCGGTGTATCAAGTGATGAAGATGCAAAAATTGAAGTAACAGGTAACACGAACTTAAAAGAAGGAAACAACGTAATTACAGTAAATGTTGAATCAAAAGATGGAACTCAAAAGGCAACATATAAAATAACAGTTAATAAAAGTGCTGCCGGAACTACAACAAAGAAGAAAGATAATAAAATTTTATACGCTGGAATAGGTGTAATAGCTTTTCTATTAATAGTTATAATAGCTATAGTTATTAAGAATAAGAGAAATAACGAAGAGTATGATGAAGAAGAATACGATGAAGATGATGAAAATTCTGAAAATCCTTACGGTTATTCTCCTAAAGAAGAAAGTCAAGATAACTATATAGGCAGAAAACAAAATGAATACAATAATTTTGAGGATATAGAAGATAAAAAACAAATTGAAGAAGAGCTATTTGGAAAGATTCCAGAGCCTGAAAATATAAGACCAGAGCTAGAAAGTGAAGATTTAAAACCAGAGCCAGAAGTAGAGAAACCAAAATACGAAGATAATTTTAATTATAATGCATATAATACAAAAGATATGTATGAAGGAACTCAAGGAAGTCAAGATTTTTATGATGACGATGATGGATATAGATCAAGAAGATCTAAAGGAAAGCATTCAAAATAGAATTTAATTTAAAAATAATAAAAAACTGCTGGAATTACGCGGCAGTTTTTTATAAATTTTTTTAATATTTGCAATTAAGCTATTGTATTAATTAATACATATGTGGTAGAATACGAAATGGATATGCCATTGTAGCTCAGTTGGTAGAGCAACAGATTCGTAACCTGTAGGTCGGCAGTTCGATTCTGCCCAGTGGCTCCAGAAAACAGTTAGCAAGAGTGCTGGCTGCTTTTTATTTTGTATAAAATGTTTTAACTATTTACAATTAAAATCAATTTATATAAAATTAAATATATTTATAGAGAGGAGCAGTTTATATGTATAAGGGAAATTTGCAAGTAAATACAAGTATTTTTAAAAATCCTATATTTGTAACATTATGTATTGTTATTCCTTGTATATTTATAGCACGTTTAGTCAGATTTTTTGCCGTAATGTTGTTTTATTTTTTTGGCAGCATAACTACGTATGTAACAATGTATTTTTTGTATGATGTATGGATCTTTTTTGTTGTATTTATCATTTTTCTGTGCTTGTTTGTTGTATTAGGAAAAAAAAAGAAGGATGTAACATATACAGAAATTTTTAAAGAAAAAGGTTTTTTGAAAAAAGTTATATTATTTTCTTTTATTGGTTGGTGTTTTATTGAGGCATTAACACATCCAATTGGTGTGGTTGTTAACTATAAAAAGCCTGATAGAATAAGTTTTGCATACTCACTAATAAACGATATAAGTCAAAATAAAACAACAGTGGCATTTGTTTCAAGCAAAGAAATTGAAGTTTACGAGGTAGATTGTAATTTATATGGATTAAATAAAATTGATTGTGTGAATTTTTTTAAGGATAATGAAAATAACGACGGGTATAGATATCAATCTTTTGAAAGCCCAGATACTATATCAATAATAGAAAATTTAAAAAAATATGAAAAAGAGGTTACAATAGAATATTATACAAATACAGGAGTAATTAAAAAAATAGACGGAATCGATAAATCAAATAATTATGAGCTAAAAGAAAGGGTTAAGGAATTAAAAAAAGATTCAAAATATATTGATTATAATTATAAATCGACACATTTTTTTTAATAGATGTATTATAAAAGCATTTACAAATTTACATAAGATATGATACAATATTTTCGAGGTGTTTTTTGATGAAATTAAATGGAATTAGATGTAAAAGCTGTGGAGCAAGCATTAAGATTAAAGAAGGAGATAAGAATGTAACATGTCCTTACTGTAATAATACATATACTATAGATGATGAAAATAAAAATGAAACAAGTAAAACAAAATCTTCAGCTCAGATAAACAAAACAGTAACTCCTCAATTGATGATACTATTAATTATGATACCAATTATTATTGTGGTTAATATTGCAATTATAGCTGGAGTTGTAACTTCAAGAAGTAGGAGCGTTAGTAATAAAGTTTCTTCACAGGTAGAAAATAGTAAAGTAGAGCAGAAAAAAGAGCAAGAAAAAAGAAAATTACAAACAGAAGTATTTGGTTTTAATATGTTCTATAGCAGTGGCACTAAAATAGGTGGAAATGTGGGGTATCAATTAGATCACGTAATTACAAGTAATAAGACAAATAAAGACAGAGCTATAACTGTAAAATATCAAGAAACTCAAACCACATCACCAGATGAAATATTGCAGATAAAGAAAAAGCTAAAAGAATTTGATAACTATGAAGTTATATTGAATTACGATGATGATGGATTTGTAAAAGAGCTTATTGTTGAGGAAGTAAAATAAAATATTTATATATTTAAATAGTAAAAAAGTAATTATGAGGTGAACCCAAAATGTTAGACAAGATTTAGCATTGAGGGTTTATTTTTTATGTATTGCTTGACGACTAATTTTTTTAACATTACAATAGTGTTAGTAAATTGATAGGAGGTTCTCATGAAAAATAGTGTAAAAATATCAATTGGTGTATTAAGTGCAATAATTATATGCGTCGTAGGATTTTTTATATGGAATAAGGTTATTAAAAATCAAGACAACGGAAAAAACAAAATAGAACAAGTAAATCTTTCTGATGAAAACAAATTGAATATTTTAGGGTATTCATATAATTTTAATTCGGTAGAAGAAATATCTTCTGGAGATATGATTCGATTAGCATTCCATGCTATTCATAAAGGTTGGGTTCCAGTAAGAGATACTGAAAAAAGTGACTATGTCGAAGATCTTGGGTTTCCTTATTCAGAAAGCTATATTAAAGGCATAATTTATTCTTTATTTGGAGTTGAAATTAAAGATAATACTCCAAATGTAGGTGAAGGCATAACTTATAATGAAGGCAAATTTTATTTTGAATGGGGCGATGGTGACCCAGTACCTCAGGCTATTAATATTCAAAAAGAGAATAAAGACGGAATTACATGCTACACATATGATGTTATATACGATGGTAATGTTGGAATTGGTTACAGTGGAGAGAAATACGAGGTTGGTATAGACAATAATGGATTTGTAAAATATAAAAGAAATATCAGTAGTAGATTATTCGATAATATTGAGTCAATGAAATATGATGAGAAAAATGCAAGTGATACTATGAATGGAATCGTTGCAATATTAAATGCTGGCGAAAAGCAATTCATTACAGAGCAAAAAGATGACTATTTTATATACAAGGATGAATTAGGTAATACATATGAAATAAAGAATTTTACATCTATCCAAACAATGGACAAATTGGTTTCAGCAGACAAAAATTGGATATTATTTGACTGTATGTTGACTTATGTAGATAAAGATGAGAATTATACGGATGATGATGGCAATGTATTCAATGTGGAAGTGGCTGTTGTAGTTGATAAAGATCTTAAAAACATTGAATTCCATGCACCTGCAGATAAATATATAGAGAGCGAAAAGAGCAAAAGAAATTTTTCTTATGATATAGATTATTAATCTTGAAAAAAAAGGGCGTATGTGATACGCTCTTTTTGTTAAAAATTTAAGTAAATAAGGAGGAAAAAATGAAAAAGATTATTTCAGTTTTTAGTTTAATTGCTATTTTAGCAGTATGTTTATTGGGATTTTCAGGATGCGAATTTGGTCCAAATAAAGGAAAGGAGGATGCAGCAGGTGCTAATGAAGAGAAGAGCGTAAACTTTATGGATGATAATAAGTCATATTATTTTATGTATGGTGGAAAGAAGTTCGTGGCAGGAGATCCTATCAAAAATGTTGAAAGCGTAGGTTTAAAGCTAAGAGATAGCGAAAAAACAGAATCAGTAAAGGCTAATACATATATGATTGGTGCTGGATATATTCAAAATGCGGAAAGCAAAAGTGTATTCCATATCACACCATATAATGATAGCAAAGAGAAAGTTTTAATTCCAGAAACAAAAATAGGTGGATTTAATTTAGATGGCGATAATTTAAAGAATGATCCAAAACTTGCAGATGTTGAAGTATATGGAGGAATAAAAATTGGATCTTCTGAGGAAGATGTTAAGAAGGTTTATGGAGAGCCAAGCTCTAAATATGAAAGTACAACATGGACAACTTATACATATAAATCAAGTGAAGTATATAGAAGCTTTGAGTTTAGAATAAAAGACGGAAAAGTTATCTATTTACAATGGCAAAATTTAGTATACAATGATTAGTAGGGATTGAAAATGAATAAAACGAAAAGAAAAATATTTAATACAGCAATAAAGCTGTTTTCGGAAAAAGGATATGATAATTCAAGTGTAGAAGATATTACAGCTATTGCTGGTGTAGCAAAAGGCTCACTTTATTATCATTTCGCAAAAAAAGAAGATATATTTGATATGATGCTAAACGAAGGAATGAAACTTTTAAGGAACAGCATTGAAATAAAAACTAGAAATTGCAAAAGCAATATGGAAAAAATTGAGGCTATTATTCTTATCGAAGTTAAAATAATGGTTGAATATGAGGATTTTCTGAATGTAGTACTTTCTCAAATGTATGGAGAAGAAGAAAAGAATAAAAAGTGCATGCAAAAAGTCTTTGAATATATAGGTTTAATTGAAAATATTATAAGAGATGGCATAGAGCAAGGCGAATTTTACGAAAGTGATGTGGAGGCCACAGCATCAGCTATTTTTGGTATCACATCATCTAGTTTAGTGTACAGATTAAAAAAGAATAGAGAAGTTGATGTTAATAGAGCGTATAAAGGCTTTATTGATAATATATCAAGAGCTTTATGTAAGTAGTGGCTCTACTAGTATATTTTGACAAATTTACATAATTGAGATATAATAAATGCAAGTGATTCCTTGAATCACGGTAGGAAGAAGAAGCGAAGTCATGAAGGAGGTTTCAATATGGATGTTCGCTTTTCGATGGCTGACACTGATGGTCAGCCGATCTGTCCTGAGAAGTTCTTTGGACAGGATGCACACCGTATGGAAAATGCGCTCCGGCTCATCTATGAGTCTGGAGTAGGACGCCTCTACCAAGGTTGCTATTCAGCGCCTTGTATGGGTCCGATTTCCTACGTGCAGGCGCATGGTAGCGCCGATGGATACGCTACGTACCGGAAGTCATGGTACCACGCGCATCCTGAGGAGTGCCAGAAGGAGGTCGAGTCTCGCGCAATGCGTGACAGAGCTCTCGACAGAGCCTTTAAAACAGTATATGGCATCGCAAAGAGCCATGATTACTTCCTGGTTTGGGAAGGTAATGGGCCTGTTTGTAAGCCTGATTGCTGGCGGCTCTATCACAAGCATGTGCTGATTGCATACATTTCGGTGTAACATTACCCCCCCGCAGATTGGGGGGCTTTTTTTTCTTTTTTTTTGATAGCTGGAACTTAAGTGATTGCAACGTTTTTTGCAATTGAGTTTAACTTTAAAAAAGTAAACTGACCACTCAGTTTAAAGACTTTTATATAAAAGTATGATATAAAGTATAGACGTCAAAAAAATGATGGAAAGAGGGAAAAAAATGACCGAAAAAATTTATAAAGTCATAGAAATATCAAATATAAAAGATATGCTTAATAAAACTAGAAATATATATGGTAACAAACCCGCATACAAATTAAAAATAAATAATGGTAATTATAGAATAATAACTCATAACGATGTTAGGGACGAAGTAAATTATTTAGGTACAGCTCTAATTGATATGGGACTAAAAAATAAAAGAATCGCTGTAATAGGCGAGAATAGATACGAATGGGAATTAGCGTATTTAAGCGTGGTTTGTGGCACTGGAATTGTGGTTCCATTAGATAAATCATTGCCAGAAAATGAGCTTGAAGCGTTAATTGAAAGATCTGAGGTTGAAGCTATCGTTTATTCCAAAAAATATGAGGAAGTTTTAACAAAAATAAAATACAGTACCAAGAATAAATTAAAACATCTTATTTCAATGGATAGATCTACAAATACTGAAGGAATATATTCTATAAAAGAATTGATTAAAGAAGGTAAAGCTCTTGTAGAATCTGGAGATAATAGGTTTGTAGATGCCGATATCAATAACGAGAAAATGAGTATAATGCTTTTTACATCTGGTACGACATCGAAGTCAAAAGTTGTTGCTTTATCGCATAAAAATATATGCTCTAATTTGATGGATATTGGAAGTATATTGGATGTTACATCGGATGATACATTGCTTTCTGTTTTGCCAATACACCACGTGTTTGAGTGTACAGTTGGATTTTTATTTTCATTATACAAAGGAGCACAAACAGTATTTTGCGATGGCTTAAGACATATTGTTGATAATTTAAATGAATATAATGTAACTGTAATGGCTTGCGTTCCTGGTATATACGAAAGAATTTTTATGATGATAAGAAAGCAACTAGAGAAAAGTGGAAAATTAGAGGAAGTTTTAGAGCTAAAAAAATACCATAAGAATAGCACAATGGAAGAGAAAAAAGTCGTTTTTAAAATGATTCACGATATGCTAGGAGGCAACATTAAGCTATTTATAAGCGGTGCTGCAGCACTGGATGCTGATATTGAAGAGCGATATAGAGATTTGGGATTAAACCTAATACAGGGATATGGATTAACTGAAACCTCACCAGTTGTGGCAATTTGTGCTGGAGCTGAACATAGAATTGGTTCGATTGGAAAAGCTGTTCCAAGCTGCGAAGTAAAGCTTATAGATGTCAATGACGATGGTGTAGGAGAGCTTGTTGTAAAAGGACCTAATGTTGCTTTAGGATATTATCAAGATGAAGAAAAAACTAATGAATCTTTTAAGGATGGATGGTTCTATACTGGTGATTTAGCTAAAATTGATGATGATGGCTACATATATATCAAGGGAAGGAAGAAAAGCGTTATTGTACTTAAGAACGGCAAAAATATTTTCCCTGAAGAGATGGAAAATTTAGTTAATAAAATTGAAGGCGTAAAAGAATCATTTGTGTATGGAAAACAATTATCAGATGATAAGGATAATATAAAAATAAACGTTGAAGTTGTTTTTAATAAAGATGTACTTAAGAATGTTTATAAGGCAATTTCTTATGAAGATGTACATACTGCTTTATTTGAAAAAATCAAAGAGATAAATAGTACGATGCCAAAATATAAAGCAATAAGAGGGCTAACAATTACCGAAGAGCCTCTTATAAAAACGACTACAAATAAAATAAAAAGGCAGGCAAATTTAGATGCAATTAATAAACTTGGAAACCAAAATTTTAGGTAGAAAATTAGATTTTTTTGATGAACTAGATTCTACGCAAAGTGAAGTTTGGAGATTAATAAAAAATAATACTATAAAAAATGGAGAAATGGTGGTTGCTAATATACAAACAGCTGGTGTTGGAACTCATGGTAGAAAATGGTATACAGATCAGCCAAATAATATAGCCATTTCTATGTATGTGGAAACAAACTGCAAAGCTGAAAAAATAGAGGGGATTACACTAAAAATAGCAGATATATTAAAATCAGTTTTTTATCGATTGTATGATATTAATTTAGATATAAAAGAGCCAAATGACTTATATTACAATAACAAAAAAATTGGAGGTATTCTAACCGAGAGCAAAATTGCAGAAGGTAAATCAAAGTTTTTGGTTGTTGGTATAGGTGTTAACACTTCACAAGCAATTTTCAATAATGAAATTTCAGAAATAGCGGGATCAATTAAGAATGAATTTGGAATCGATATCGATAATGAAGCTGTTATAGCTGAATTTTGTAACAATTTTGAGAAATTTATTATGGATTTAACAGAAAGGAATGAAATATAAATGAAAATAGGATTTTTGTTTCCAGGGCAAGGTGCGCAGACAGTTGGAATGTGTAAAGATTATTATGATAAGTATGACGAAGTAAAAGCCGTATATGATAAAGCTAGTAAAATTTTAGGATTAGATATTGCAAAGCTTACATTTGAATCTGACGAGCAAACTTTATGCCAAACTAAGAATACTCAAATAGCGATATTAGTTATGAGTTTAGCAATAGCTGAATTGTTAAAGAAAAATGGTATTGAGGCTGATGTGTCAGCCGGCTTAAGTTTGGGAGAGTATTCAGCTTTAGCATACAGTGGTGTAATGAGCATTGAAGATTCATTGAAAATAGTTCAAAAAAGAGGAACATACATGCAAGACTATTTGCCAGAAGGTGATTGGAGCATGGCTGCTGTAATTGGCTTAGATGATAAATTAGTTGAAGATGCATGTAAAAAGGTAACAAGTGGTTTTGTTGTACCGGCTAATTATAATTGCGATGGACAAGTTGTTATTTCTGGCGAAAAGAATGCTGTTAACGATGCAATGGAGATTTTAAAAGAGGCTGGTGCTAAAAGAGTTATTGAGTTAAAGACCAGCGGGCCATTCCACACATCGAAATTACAAGAAGCATCAAAAATGTTGGCCGAAGCTCTAAGCGATATAACAATAAACAGCATCTCTGATAAAAAAGTACTTAAAAATATAGATGCCACTGAGTATAGTAATAGTGATAATGTTAAAGAAATATTGGCAAATCATGTTATTAATCCTGTAAGATTTAAAGATATTATAAAAAATATGGCAGATATGGGCGTTGATACAATAATAGAAGTTGGCCCAGGTAAAGTTCTTTCGGGATTTGTTAAAAAAACAAATAAAGAAATTAAGGTGTATAACACGAATGATATAGATGCATTTGATATTCTTATTAATGATTTTATTAAATAAAACAGCACCGTGAAACTCACGGTGCCTCAGATGCTCACTCTTCATAATGCATGTAAGTGAGCCACGGGATGCATGCTACGTTCAAGCTGAAGGCAGCGTAGAAAGCTGCAGCAACTACGGGACCAAACTGCGACACAAGGTCTGTGTCAAGCAGTGTGAGTACCGCTGTCAGTGCAATCGCCAGCAGAATGCATACCATTGTAACAACCATCGTTTTCTTAGACATAAAATCAGCCTCCTTAAGATTAGTTTTGTTAGAAAACGGTTTGCTTGTACTACATATTATACATTAAATTAAGGAAAAAGTCAAATTCAGTGAGGAAAGAAGGAATGTAAAATGGAAAATAAAGTTGCTTTTGTGACAGGTGGAACGAGAGGAATTGGAAAACAAATTGCTATAACTTTAGCAAATGAAGGTTATGATATAGCGATTAATTATAGAAAAGATAATGAAAATTTAAAAGATACAAAAAACAAAATTGAAGAGCACGGTGTAAAATGTTTAACTGTTCAAGGTGATGTTTCTAGTTTCGAAGATGCTGAAAGAATGGTAAATGAAATTATCGAAAAATGTGAAAAAATAGATGTTTTGGTAAATAACGCAGGTATTACAAAAGATAATCTTTTGATGAGAATGAAAAAAGAAGACTTTGAAGATGTAATAAGCGTTAATTTAACAGGTACATTCAATATTACAAAAAACGTTGTTCCATTCATGATGAAAAAGAGAAGCGGTAGAATTATAAATATCTCATCTGTAGTGGGAGTTATGGGAAATAGCGGACAAGCAAATTATGCAGCATCAAAAGCTGGAATAATTGGTTTTACAAAAAGTTTAGCCAAAGAGCTAGGCTCTAGAAATATTCTAGTAAATGCCGTTGCTCCAGGTTTTATTGAAACTCAGATGACTGATGTTTTGAAAGATGAGATAAAGGAAGAAATTAGCAAATCAATACCATTAAAGAGAATGGGAAATACACAAGATGTTGCTAATGTTGTTAAATTTTTGGCATCAGATGATAGTTCATACATAACTGGCCAAGTAATAAACGTTGATGGTGGAATGCTTTAAAAATAGGGACGGACTCATTTTTAAGGTAAACATAAAATCAAAATACAAAAAAGTATAAAAATAGAGAGGACCTTAAAAATGAGTCCGTCCCTATTTTTAGGAAAGGATAAGATTAAAGTGGAAAAGAGAGTTGTTATTACAGGAATGGGAGCTATTACTCCTATTGGAAATAATGTTGAAGAATTATGGAATAGTATTGAAAATAAGAAATGTGGAATTGGCGAATTTACGCTTGTTGATGGTAGTAAATTTAAAACAAAATTTGCAGCTGAGGTTAAAAATTATGAGCCAACTGATTACTTCGAAGCTAAGCAAGCAAAAAGATTTGATAGATCTTCTCAACTTGCTATAATTGCTGCGAGAGAAGCTTTTAAAGATAGCGGGATAAGTAAAGAAAATACAGATTTTAATAAATTTGGAACATACTATAGCTCAGGTATTGCAGGGTTAACAACTATCCAAGAGCAATGTGGTGTTTATTTTGAAAAAGGAAATACTAGAGTTTCGCCATTATTCATTCCTATGGGAATTGCAAATATGCCTGCAGGCAATGTGGCTATTGATTTAGGTTTAAAGGGCGAGTCTATTTCTATACTTAGTGCTTGTGCTTCATCAACACATGCGATTGGAGAAGCATACAGAGCTATTAAACATGGATACGAAGATGTTATATTAGCTGGAGGAACTGAAGCTCCTATATGCGAAATGGGGGTTGCTGGTTTTGAAAATATGAAAGCTTTAACTCACGCAACAGAGCTTGATAGAGCAAGTATTCCTTTTGATAAAGAAAGAAGTGGATTTGTAATTGCTGAAGGTGCTGGAGCTATTGTTTTAGAAGAGCTAGAGCATGCTTTAAATAGAGGCGCTAAAATTTATGGTGAGATAGTTGGGTACGGTTCATCAACAGATGCTTACCATATCACATCACCTGATCCAGAAGGCACTGGCGGAGCTAGAGCTATGGAAAGAGCTATTGAAGATGCACATATTAAGCCAGAGCAAATTAATTATATAAATGCACATGGAACATCAACTCATTTGAATGATTCAACAGAAACGAAGGCAATTAAAATTGCATTTGGAGATAATGCTAGCAAAGTTGCTGTAAGCTCTACGAAGGGAAATACAGGTCACTTATTGGGTGCAGCTGGTGTAGCAGAGGCAATTATATGTACAAAAGCAATTCAAAATAGTTTGGTACCTCCAACGATCAACTACAAAGTGCAAGATGAAGAGTGTGATTTGGATATTGTTCCAAATGAGGCAAGAAAGCAAGATATAAACTATGCTATGTCTAATTCATTAGGATTTGGCGGACATAACGCAAGTATTATAATTAAGAAGTATAAATAATATAGTTATAATAAAATTTTATGGAAGGAATCTGATAGTATCATGGAATATGAAAAAATAAAACAATTAATGGATGATATGGGAAATTCAAAGTTAACCGAGCTTGAAATTGAATTTCCTGAAGGAATAAAAATTAGTATGAAAAAAGATGGTGAAAAATGCCATGGTGGTAATATCCAACCTAAAGAACAACATCAAATAAATATAGACATACCACGTGAATCGAACGAAGTTGATACAAATACAACTGAAAGATATGTAGAGCCCGCAATGAAATCTTCAGAAGTTTCAAAAGATATTGTTACAGGAAATATTGTGAAAGCGCCAATGGTTGGTACTTTTTACTTAAAGCCTGCTCCAGATGCTAAGCCATATGTTGAAATTGGCAAAGATGTAAAACAAGGTGATACATTATGCATCATTGAAGCAATGAAGCTTATGAATGAAATTGAGTCTGATTATTCAGGTACTATTAAGAAAATTTTAGTTGAAGATGGTCAGCCAATTGAATATGGAACTGAATTATTTGTAATTGAATAAAAAGTATAGATAGAAAGGGATTAACCTTGCATGCATTTTTCATTGCTGATAGGTTAGTTATATAAAATAAAATGATAGGTAGAGAAGAAATAGAAAAAATCATTCCACAAAGGGATCCATTTTTAATGATTGATGAGGTTGAGGAGTATGCACCTGGCGAATCTGCTATTGCATATAAAAATGTAGATGCCGATGAATGGTATTTTAAAGGTCATTTTCCAGGTAACCCAATTATGCCTGGAGTGTTGATTGCTGAAAGTCTAGCGCAAACTGGTGCTGTTGCAATTTTAAGTATGGATGAAAATAAAGGTAAAAATGCTGTTTTTGGTGGAATTGATAAGATGAGATTCAAAAAAATGGTTACGCCTGGTGATAGATTGAAATTGGAAGTTAAAATCATAAAAAGAAAAGGTCCAATAGGAGTGGGAGAAGGTATTGCGACGGTTGATGGTAAGCTTGCAGCAAAAGGAGAGCTAACGTTTGCCGTAGTATAAATTGTAGATTTTTATAGTAGCAAATTAGAAAGGAAGAAATATTGTAATGAATAAATTATTAATCGCAAATCGCGGTGAAATTGCAGTTCGTATAATAAGAGCGTGTAAAGAAATGAATATAAAAACGGTTGCTGTTTATTCAGAAGCTGATAAAGATTCATTGCATACTAAGCTTGCCGATGAGGCGATATGCATTGGTCCTGCAAATTCTAAATTAAGCTATCTTAATATTAAGAATATTATTGAAGCTGCGAACATAACAAATGCAGATGGCATTCATCCAGGATTTGGTTTTCTATCTGAAAACGCTAACTTTGCCAAAATTTGCGAAGAATCGAATATCAAGTTTATAGGCCCAAAATCATCGGTTATTGATTTACTTGGAAATAAATCCAATGCTAAGGAGCTTATGAAGAAAGAGGGAGTTCCTGTTATACCAGGTTCAGATGGTAGCGTAAATAGTTTGTTAGAAGCTGCTAAGATATGTAATAAGATTGGATATCCTGTACTTCTTAAGGCAGCAGCTGGTGGCGGAGGAAAAGGTATCAGAATTGTTAATTCTGAAAACGAATTGGAACATAACTTTAATTTGGTTAAGCAAGAAGCAAAGAATGCTTTCAATGATGATGAAATCTATATAGAAAAATTCATAAAAAATCCGCGACATATTGAGATACAGATACTAGCTGATGAATTTGGTAATTGTATTCATCTAGGTGAGCGAGATTGCTCTATTCAAAGAAATCATCAAAAGATAATAGAAGAAACACCTTCTACGATTGTTGATGATAAATTAAGAGCTAAGATGGGAGCTATTGCCGTAAAGGCTGCTAAAGTTGCTGGATATACGAGTTGTGGCACAATCGAATTTTTAGTAGATAATGACAAAAATTTTTATTTTATGGAGATGAATACTAGAATTCAAGTGGAGCATCCAATTACGGAGATGAGAACAGGAATTGATATAGTAAAAGAGCAAATTAAAATTGCAGCTGGTGAACCACTAAAGTTTAAGCAAAAGGATGTTGAATTTAGGGGACATTCGATTGAATGTAGAATAAATGCAGAGATGCCAAGCAAAGGTTTTAGGCCTTGCCCAGGTAAAATCAACGAAATACATTTACCAGGTGGTAATGGAGTTAGAATTGATACCGCTATATACAATGGCTATACAATTCCACCATATTACGATTCAATGATTGCTAAAGTTGTTGTTCATGGCTCTACAAGAAATGAAGCACTTAGCAAAATGAAGAGAGTGCTTGAAGAGCTTGTTATTGATGGAATTGAAACAAATATAGATTTTCTATTTGATATAATTAAAACTCCAAATTTTATCAGAGGAAATTTTGATACATCATTTATAGAAAAGGAAATTTTTAAAGGAGAATAGCATAAATGATAGTTGATAAGATTAAGAAAAGGGAAAGTAGAAACGATATTACAAAAAAATCGAAAATTGATATACCTGTTGGAAAATGGATTAAGTGCGATAAGTGTGGCGAAATAGTTTACAAAGAAATCGTCAGATCCAATATGAACATTTGTCCGAATTGTGGTCATTATTTTAGAATGCATATAGGCAGAAGACTTGAGCAAATTATTGATGAGGGCACGTATAAGAGATTTGAGCTAAAAATTGAAACTACAAACCCATTGGGGCTTGAGGATTATCCAAAAAAACTAAAAAGTTTACGAGAAAAAACAGGCCTTGAAGAGGCTGTGGCCTGCGGAACTGGAAAGATAAATGGAGAAGAAGTTGTTATAGCTATCATGGATAGCGGCTTTATGATGGGAAGCATGGGAGCCGTTGTTGGTGAAAAAATAACTTATAGCATCGAAAAAGCTATAGAGCTAAAATTACCACTAATTATTTTTTCTGTTTCTGGTGGTGCTAGAATGCAAGAAGGCATAATATCTTTAATGCAGATGGCAAAGACAACAGCAGCTCTTACAAAACTTGATGAAGCAGGATTATTATATATTTCTGTGTTAACGGATCCTACATATGGAGGTGTAACGGCGTCATTTGCGTCACTTGGAGATATTATTTTAGCGGAGCCTGGAGCAATGATAGGCTTTGCTGGTCCTAGAGTTATAGAGCAAACAATAGGTGAAAGTTTGCCAGAAGGATTCCAAACAGCAGAATTTTTGCTGGAACATGGATTCATAGATAAAATCGTAGAAAGAAAAGATTTAAAAGATACTTTAAGTCAGCTTGTAAAATTGCATAAAAAAAGAAATTTTGGGGACGGAGGAAAAAATTTCTTTAACTGAAAAAATTAGTCCGTCCCTAAATTTAAAGGAGGAATTTATATGGATAGCAATAAACTAACTGCTTGGGATGTTGTTGAGATTGCACGAAATCCGAAAAGAAAAACGAGTTTGGATTACATACTTGAAATCTTTGATGAGTTTATAGAACTTCATGGTGATAGAATTTCTACAGATGATAAATCCATAGTTTGTGGTATTGCAACAATTGATGATAGAAGTTTCACTGTTATTGCTGAACAAAAGGGTAGAAATACCAAAGAAAATATTGAACGAAACTTTGGTATGCCAAATCCATCAAGCTACAGAAAGGCTATAAGATTTATGAAGGAAGCAGAGAAGTTTAATAGGCCAGTAATCACTTTCATTGATACTAAAGGGGCTTATCCAGGTATCGAGGCGGAAAAGAAAGGCCAAGGTGAGGCAATTGCTAAGTCTATGTTTGAGATGGCTAAGCTAAAAGTTCCTATTATTTCTATTGTAATTGGCGAAGGATCTTCTGGAGGAGCATTGGCAATTGGTGTTGCTAATAAAGTGTATATGCTTGAAAACGCAGTTTATTCAATACTTTCGCCTGAAGGGTATAGCAGTATTCTATGGAAGGATGCTTCTAGATATAAAGAAGCCGCCGAAAAGATGAAGTTGACCGCAAAGGATTTGTTCGAACTTGGAATTATAGACGATATTATAAATGAGCCTGCTGAAATGGACGAAGAAACGTTTACTAAAGTTTCAGATAATATCAAAGAGCATATTAAAAAAGATATTTCAGATATGTGTAGCCTGGATAAAAAAGATGTAGTTGAGCATAGGTACCAGAAGTATAGAAAAATCAAAGGTTTTATGGAGGTTTAAAAATGTTATTAGAAAACAAAACAATATTAATTATGGGAATTAGAAATAAATGGAGCATTGCATATGGAATTGCAAAATCTGCTTATGAAAATGGAGCAAAACTTTTATTCACATACATGGGTGAAGAAAATAAAGAAAAAATTGAAGCTCTTATTTCAGAGTTCAAAGGTAGCAAAGCATATGTGCTAGATGCTGCATCAGAGGATGAAGTTGTAAAAGAAGTTTTCACAAAAATAAAGGAAGAAAATGGTAAAATTGATGGTTTAGTTCATGCAATAGCTCATGCTAATACGGAAGATTTACACAATGACTTTATATATACTAGTAAAGAAGGCTACAGCCATGCAGTTGATGTTAGCAGTTATTCTTTTGTATTGGTTGCAAGGATGGCAAAAGAGCTTGATATGCTAAATGAAAACGCAAGCCTAGTAACACTTACATATCACGGATCAACAAAAGTTTTAGATGGATATAATGTAATGGGCGTTGCTAAAGCTGCTTTAGAGGCAAGTGTTAGATATTTAGCTGAAAATTTAGGAAAAGAAGGAATGCGTGTAAATGCAGTGTCTGCTGGACCTATAAAAACTTTATCTGCCAAAGGAATAAAAGATTTTTCATCAGTGCTTACTGTAGTTGAAGAGAAATCACCTTTACATAGAAATGTAACTACAGAGCAAGTTGGAAATGTATCTACATTTTTGTTAAGTAATATGTCGGATGCAATCACAGGTCAAGTTATCTACGCAGATAGTGGCTATAATATAATGGGTGTTTAATTTTTATAAAAAAGAAAGGAAGGAATTCTAAAATGGAAGAAAATGAAATTTTTGAAAAAGTTAAAAAAATAGTAGAGGAGCAATTAGGCGTAAGTAGTGAGAATATCAATATGAATTCAACTTTTGTTGATGATTTATCAGCGGATTCACTTGATATCGTTGAGCTTGTAATGGGAATTGAAGAGGAGTTTGAAATTGAAATCCCAGATACAGATGCTGAAAAGATAGTTACTGTTGGTGACGTAGTTGAATATATCAAAAATAAAGAATAAATTTTGGGGACGGAGGAAAAATTTTTCGTATGGGAAATTTTTCCTCCGTCCCCAAAATTTCGTCCCTAAAATTTCTTTACTTTTTGTCTAAATATGGTATACTATTTACAAACAAAATAAAAGGATGGAGAACAGAACATGGGATTTTTTGAAAAACTAAAGCAGGGATTGTCAAAAACAAAGGAATCTTTTAGCGAGAAGGTTAATAATGTATTCAAAAATTTTAGAAAAGTTGATGAGGAATTACTAGAGGAACTTGAAGAGGCATTGATTATGTCAGATGTTGGAATGGAAACTTCAGTTAAAATAATCGACAATTTAAGGGATAAAATAAAATCAGAGAAAATTGAGGACGTTGAACTTGTAAAGCAAGCCTTGAGAGATCAGATGATGGAAGTATTAGATTCAGTTGATAATGGTCTAAAGCTAGATACTAAACCTTCAATAATTCTTGTTGTTGGTGTTAATGGTGTTGGAAAAACTACATCTATTGGAAAAATAGCAAACAACCTAAAAAAAGAAGGCAAAAGTGTTGTTATTGCAGCCGCTGATACATTTAGAGCTGCTGCAGTAGAGCAAATAGAAATATGGGCTAATAGGGCTGGATGCAAGCTTGTAAAAGGAAAAGAAGGTACAGATCCGGCATCTGTTGTATTCGATTCGATTAAGCTTGCTAAAGATGAAAATGCAGATGTATTGATAGTTGATACAGCCGGAAGACTTCATAATAAAAAATACCTTATGGACGAGCTTATAAAAATCAACAAGGTTATAGATAAAGAGCTTCCTAATGCATCAAAAGAAACTTTAATGGTTCTAGATGCAACAACAGGTCAAAACGCGATTTTACAAGTTAAAGCTTTTAAAGAAGCAGTTAATATCAATGGTATAATCTTAACTAAGCTAGATGGAACTTCAAAAGGTGGAGCTGTTTTCGGAATTGTTTCTGAAAACAATATGCCTGTTAAGTTTGTAGGTGTAGGAGAGCAAATAGACGATATGCAAAAATTCAACTCAGCAGATTTTGTAAATAGTATAATATAACAAATAGAGGGTGAGTAATTTGGATAATAATGAAAGTAATGTTAAAAGTAATGAAAAAAATGTAGCAACCAATAGCACGAAATCAAATGTTAATAGTAAAAAAATTAATAAAAAAAGCGGCAATAAAACAAGAACAGTTATTGTTGCTCTTTTTGCTATTTTGTTCGTAATAATTGCGTATATAGCATACAAGGGGAATTTACTTCAAGTTAAAGAAATCGGAGAAAAATATATCGGTGCATACGAATCTGATGTAAAGTATAAGGTTTTAACTTTTGTGATTTCTTTTTTGTGGATGTATTTACTTGTGTATACAACAAACAAGCGAATTAGAAAAGGTTTAAAGATATTCTTCCAAGAAGAAAAGAAGGAAATGCCTAAATTTCCTAATAAATCAATATCTTTTGTAGTAGCTACTATAACAAGCGTTATTACATCAAATATATTCTTAAATAAAGTAATCTTATTTATAAACAATACATCGTTTGGAAAAACAGATCCTATATATGGACACGATATTGGATATTACTTATTTATCCAGCCATTCTTGAGAGCTATATTGATATATATGTTAGTGACATTTATAATTGTTACACTATATGCTGCAGTATACTACATTATTTTGATTAATACTCAGTTCTCATCGGGTGTGGATTCTGAAACATTAAAGAAGTCAATCATAAAACGCCAAATACTAAATAATGCCAAAGTGATTGTTATATTGATTGCAGCTTTAACATTCATAAATGCAGAAAATTTATCATCGCAAACATTTATGACTGTTGGCGAATCTGGCAATAATTATTCACTAGTAGGTGCAGGTACCACAGATAGCACAATAAAAGTATGGGGATACAGAATATTATCGGTAATAATGATTATTGCAGTATTTGTAGCAGTTCCTGCATACTATAAACAAAAACAAAGAAGATTACTTGCATGGATTGCATCGGTACCAGTATATTTGGTAGCCCTTATACTAGTACTTATAGGGTATAACAAAATATTTGTAAGCTCTAATGAGTATGAGAAAGAAAAAAGATTTATAAGTTATAATATTGAAAATACAAGAGATGCGTATGGTATAAATGTTGACGAAGTAAACCTTGACGATTCTGGAACAGTTACGAGCGAAGAATTAATTAATTTTGCGAGTGTTTCAAGTAATATCAATACTAACAATAAAGAAAAGGTTTTGAACTTGCTAAATAGTACATTAAGTAATAAAGGTCAATATAAATTTTCATCAACAGATATTGGTTTATATGATATAGACGGAAAGAAAACTCTTGTATATATCACGCCAAGAGAGATTGCGTCATCAGAAAATTCGTATACGAATTCAACATATGAAAATACTCATGGATATGGTGTGGTAGTTACTTCAGCATCAAAAACAGATATTAATGGTGATTTAGTAAATTTACAGAAAGATTATTCTGCCGACAATAATATAATAAATGTAGGAAATCCAAGAATATATTTTGGATTAGAAACAAATAAAACAATAGTAACAAATAGCAAAATAAAAAATGAATTTGATTATCCTTTGGAAGGGTCTGAAGGTGCAACAAATTCATATGATGGTAAAGCAGGTTTATCACTAAATGGATTTGACAAGATGATACTTGCATTATCGGAGCATGATTTTAATCTTGCATTTACAAATAATCTTAACGAAAATAGTAAAATTTTAACAAATAGAAACGTTATTGATAGAGCTAAGAAAATAATGCCATATCTAAAGTATGACGAGTCTCCTTACTTAGTTGTAACTGATGGTGGTAAACTTGTATGGGTAATTGATGCATATACAACTTCAAAATATTATCCATATTCACAAAAATCTAACGTAGATGGTCAGGAAATCAACTATATAAAGAATTCTGTAAAAGTTTTAATTGATGCTTATGATGGAGATGTTAAGTTTTATATAACGGATAGAACAGATTTAATTGCAATGGCTTATCAAAAAGCTTTCCCAGAAGTATTTATGGGAATAGATGAACAGATTCCAAACGAAATAAGTAGTCGATTCAACTATCCAAGATATTTATATGATATACAATCTGAATTATTAAAAAGATATCATAATACGGAAACTGATGTTATATATAGAGCAAACGATATATGGGATATAGCAAAATATGGAGAAGGAATCAATGGTCCTTCACAAGATGGTGTTGCAACTGCAACACAAATGAAACCATACTATTCTGTTGTTAAGACTGTAGATAGTGATGATGAGGCTTTAGCAATGGTATTGCCATACACATTATTTGGAAAACAAAGTTTAACATCATATCTAGTTGGTTCATACGAAAATGGAAATAGTAAGTTAAAATTATATAGATATAATGCTGATAATGCTATAATTGGTCCAATTCAGCTTGATACTCAGATAAATCAGAGTGAAGAGATTTCAAAAGAAATTGAGAATCTTCATGTTTCTGGAACCAAGATAACTAAGAGCATCGTGCTAGTTCCTATAAACGATAAAATTGTTTATGTGGAGGCTATTTATCAAGAATATTTAAATGAGAGCAATTCATTACCAAAATTAAGAAAAGTAATTGTTGCCTCAGGAAATAAAATTGCAATTGGCGATGATATTGAAAATGCATTAAAAAATCTTATATTGCAAGGTGTTGATATTGAAATTGGAAACTTTGAAAATAAAGAAGATATTATAAATTCAATTATTAAAGCAAATAAAAATTTAAAAGAGTCTACATCTAATTCTGATTATGAAATAATCGGAAAAGATATTAACAAATTGCAGTCGTTAATTGATAAACTAGAAGAGCTTGTGCGTACTGAAAAGGAAGAAAAGGAGAAAAAGGATAGCACTACAGTTGATGAAACTGTAAATGAGACAGCAGTTCAAAATGCTATATAATACCGTAAAATTCAAGATATATGGAGGGTAAAACGTATGATGAAAAGATTTTTAAGAATAATGATTATTGGATTATTGATTGTATCCAGTGTATTAGCATTTTCAGGATGTAAAAAGAATGATAATGAAGCTAATAAAAAAGAAGAAATTAGTAAGGAAGTTTACGAGAAACCATTAAGAACGTATTTAGACGGAATAAAAAATAAAAGTTTAGAGCAAGTATTACAAGCTTTTCCAGAGTTTATGCATGCAGAGAATTTAATTTCTCAAGAAAATATTGAAGAGGCATATAAGCAATATGAAGAAGAGCTTGGACAAAATATTACATTTGAATACGAAATTGGTGATCCTACGGAGATTGAGCAGAAGGATGCAGATAATTTGGCAGGACAACTTAAAGCATTATATCCAGATGCCGGAGAGATTACAATTGATAAGGCTTATATTGTAACTGTAAAAATGAAGATTTATAGTCAGGAAGCTGCTAATAATGAAGGCGGAGAAAATAGTGAAGGCACTGAAGAGAATAAGGAAGATGAAAAATCAAAAAATGAATCTCAAGACTTCTATGTATATAGATACAATGAAAACTGGTATATGTGGTAAACGCTGATATTTAGGCAAAAAAATTGCTTTAAATCCTTGACATTAAATAAACAAGGTGATAATAATAAGACATAGCAAGCAAGCGAAAACTCGCCAGGAGGAACTGTAACATATGAAATTCGATTATACAAATGCTAATGTATCTAACTATACAAATGATAGTGATGAGGATTTAATCAAAAAAGTTAAATCTGGTGACAATGAAGCTCTAAATTTTCTGTTAGACAAATACAAAGAAATTGTTAATATGAAAGTTAGTAGATACTTCATTGTTGGAGCAGAAAAAGAAGATATAATGCAAGAGGGCTTAATAGGTTTATATAAGGCTATTCAAAATTACGATGGAGAAAAGCAAAACTCATTTAAATCATTTGCCAACTTGTGCGTTGAAAGACAGCTAATAACGGCAATCAAAAGTTCAAACAGGCAAAAGCATATGCCACTTAATTCATATTTGTCCTTGAATATGTCTGCATATGACGATGATGATGACGATACAAGTATTTATGATGTTTTTGATGCTAATGTAATAGAAGATCCACTAGATACGATTACAAAAAAAGAGTATTATGAGAATGTGGAAGATGTAATAGAAAAATCATTAAGTCCATTTGAAAGGCAGGTTCTTACTGAACTTGTGAATGGCAGTTCATATACAGTTATTGCTGAAAAACTTGATTCTCCAGTGAAATCAATAGATAACGCAATACAAAGAATTAGAAAGAAAACAGCCAAAAATATGACTGAAAAATAAAAATTTTGGGGACGGAGGAAAAAATTTCCATTTAGGAAGTTTTCCTCCGTCCTTAAATTTCTGATTTGCAAAATAAATCTTACAATGATAAAATTATGGCAGAAAATTAATAGAAGGTGATTTTTATTGAGGAATGATAGAAATAGTAGAGCGCGTCTTCAGAATGATAAAATGCAACAAAGGAGCAGGCACTCAAATACTAGAAGTAATATCAAAGGTAATAATCGAATAAGTCGTGAAGATAATATAGATTTTAGAAAAAGAAAACCAAAGAAAAAGCAAATTAAAAAACAAATGTCACCGCAAAGAAAATGGTTTATAAAAAAATTTAACAAACTATTTGTAATTGCTTACCTGATTTTTAGTATATATGTTATTTGGTCGTATATTAATTGGGGAAATACTGTTGTGCCAATGATGAAAAATGAACATTCGGTGGTTGTCGATGCTTCAGGTAATGTTTTAGATACTTTAGGCTCTGAACGTAATACAAGCAATGTTTCCTTATCTGATATTCCAGATAATCTTAAAAATGCGTATATCGATATTGAAGACGAAAGGTTTTATAAACATAAAGGCGTTGACCTTAAAAGAACCGTTGGAGCTATAACTACATATGTAACACATTTTGGAAAATCTTCATTTGGAGGAAGTACTATAACTCAGCAACTAGTAAAGAATTTAACTGGGGATGATGACAATTCTGTAGGTAGAAAGTTTCAAGAATGGATTAGGGCAGGCGAGTTAGAAATGCTTTGCACTAAAGATGAAATTTTGGAATCATATCTAAACATTATTTATACCGCACCAAATACTTATGGAGTAGATGCTGGGGCTAAGTATTATTTTGATAAAAATGTGAAGGATTTAGACTTGGCAGAATGCGCATTTTTAGCTGGAATTAATAATTCTCCGAATTCTTATAATCCATTTAAGGAGAAAGATAATTCGGAAAGAATAAAGAAAAGATCAAAAACTGTACTGAAGAAAATGCTTGACTTAAATCATATTAGTCAGGATGATTATAATTCTGCTGTGCAAGAGATAGAAGATGGCCTTAAATTTAAAAATGGAAAGCCTGAGAACGTATCAGATGGAGTATATTCATATCATACTGATGCATTGATTTCGGAGCTTGTTGCAGATGTTTCAAAAAATAAACATATAGATTCGAAATTTGCTACAAATTACATATATATGTCTGGATTAAAGATATATAGTACCGAAAATAAAAGTATACAAGATAGTCTTGAAAAGGAATATAAAAAGGAGCAGTATGTTATAAAATCATCGAGCACCGGAAATACCTCACAATCCGCAATGGTTATAATTGATCACACAAATGGACAAGTTGTTGCCTGTGTGGGTGGTCTTGGCGAGAAAAAAACATCAAGAGGATTTAATAGAGCAACTCAAGGCTTTAGACAAACAGGTTCAGCCTCAAAACCATTGGCAGTTCTAATTCCAGGTATAAGCGAAAAAATATTTACAACAGCAACTATGTATGTAGATGAACCAACTAAGTTTGATGATGGTAGTCCTGATGGATATTCACCAACAAATAATGAAAATTATATTGGTGAAATAACGGTTAGAAGAGCTGTAGAGTCTTCTCAGAATATTCCATTTGTTAAAATGATGGAACAGATTGGTCCTAAAAAATCTGTAAAATACATGAAGAAGATGGGTATAACTTCTTTGCAGGACAAAGATGAATCTTTAATGCTTGCTTTAGGTGGTCTTGAAAAAGGTATAACGCCATTAGAAATGGCTGCAGCGTACGCTACGATTGCAAACGATGGTGAATACATAGAGCCAACTTTCTACACAAGAGTGGAAGATGGAAAAGGAAAGACTATTATTAAATCTAAACAAGATAAAAGAAGAGTCTTTTCAGAAGAAGTTGCGTATATATTGAAAGAGCTTCTAAAACAGCCTGTTGAAGGTGCTAGTGGAACAGCTAGAGCTTGTAAAATAGAGGGGATGGATGTTGCTGCGAAAACAGGAACTACGAATAATAATTACGATAAATGGCTATGTGGATTTACAACGTATTATACTGCTGTTACATGGTATGGATATGATATAAATGAAAGTATTCAGTACAAAGGCAAGAGTCCAGCTGTAAACATTTGGTCATCAGTTATGAGAAATATACATTCAGGTCTTTCGAAAACCAGATTTGAACAAAATGGTAAAGTTAAACAAGCAACTATTTGTGCATCTACAGGTAAAACAGCTACAAGTTCTTGCTCTGATACGTATACAGAATATTTCCTATCTGGAACAGTACCTGATCAATGTACGTCATGCAGTAGTGGATACAAAAAGAGCAAGCCTACAACAAATAAAAATACTGTAAACAGTAATCAAAATACAGTTGATAATTCGGTTAATACTACAAATACAACAAATACATCAAATTCGAACACAGTTAACAATACAAGTTCAAATACAAGCACTAATACTACTAACAAGAATACAACCGATAAACAAAATAAAAATACGGTTAATAATACAACTAATGAAAATACAAATACTACTCAAAACAATACTACAAATAAGCAGAATAATACTGAGAATAATACGGTAAATAATACAGTAGATAATACGGTTAATACTGGAAATGACGCAGATGATGACGAAGAGCAAGATGATGGTCCATAATAAATTCGAAATATATGCACATAATATGAATAATATTGGAGGTGTATATATGGACAAAAACAAAAAAGAGAAACATCAAAAGATTAACTTTTCGGAAGATAAAACAAAGTATGGGGAATATATTTCATCGCTTTTTGGATGGATACCTTTATCGAAGCAAAAGGAAAGAGCTGACGAATTAGATAAAATAACTAAGAATAACAAAAATAATGAAAATTAGTATAATAAAAGAGCAGCACTCAGATGAATGGGGGCCGCTCTTTTTGTCACTAAGATATAAAATAATTAATAAAATCATTGATAACCAAACAAAAGTGTGATATTATAACCACAAAAGAGGTGATTCAAAGATGTTAAATCCAGTTAGAATATATGGTGTTTGGGATGAGGGAATCGTATTGGACAACCATATGCTAAAGAGTATTTTTATCGGATATGATGAAAATGGAAAGGAAAGATTTGAAAATACAAGAACTGAAATTGGAGAATTAATATACCAATTAAAATATCAAAAAAATAGAGAAAGTCTCAAAAAAATAATGTGTTTGCTAAGAGATATATTAGATAGATGGAATTTAAGTAAAAAGATAGATGTAGTTATTCCTGTGCCACCATCAAACAAATTAAGAGAATATCAACCAGTGTTTGAAATTTCCAAAGAAATTGCAGCATATCTAAAAAAGGAATGTAGAACAGATTTGTTATCAAAAGAGAGCAATTTACAGGTAAAAGATGGATACAATATAAGTGGTATGATAAAAAAAATTGGAGATATAGATAAACCTGCAAATGTGCTTGTAATTGATGATTTATACAGTACAGGAGCAACATTAAATGAAACATGCAAAATATTAAAAAATGATATAAATGTAAAAAAGATATATTGTATTGCAATGACAAAGACTAAGGGGTGATATTGTTGAAAGTTTTTATTGCCGGACCAAGAGTTATTCGTGAAATAAATGAGAAGATAACGGAAAAATTGGATAAAATATGTGAGAAAAAATACGATGTTTTAATAGGTGATGCAGATGGAGTAGACAGTTGCGTTCAGAAATATTTTCAACAAAAATCATACAAAAATGTAAAAGTATATGCAAGCAATGGTTTAGCGCGAAATAATTATGGTGATTGGCAGATTGAAAATGTAGTTGTTGATAAATTCAAAAAGGGATTTTATTTTTATGCGGAAAAAGATTTAAAAATGGTTAAAGACGCAGAAATAGGATTTATGATATGGAATGGAAAGAGCCGTGGAACATTCAATAATATTGTAAATTTATTGAATTATGGCAAAAGAGTTATATTGTACTATACGCAAAATGATAGATTTTATTACATAAAGAATATGGATGAGTTAGAAACTTTTTTAGGCTCTAATATAACATTAAACAGTAAATTGAAAGCATTATTACCTCAAAAAAAACTTAAATCTTATACGCAGATATGCTTATTTTAATAAGAATAGGGAGGAAATATTATTATGCATGAATGTTTATTGTGTAAAAAGGATATGAAGAAAACAAAGACTGTATTTGGAAGCGGATGCATTTTAAACGTATACAAGCTTTTGAATTGTGATCTTCCCAAAAAAGTTAAAAATAGAGAGTCGTACTTATATAAATGTATTATGAAGCAAACTAATATGAAAAATTTAAATGCTGATCAAAAGGTATGGCTTGTTGATAGATATTTAACATATCAGTATTTAGACAAGTTAAAATATGGCGATTATAATCAAATAAAATCTGAGTTGAAAGAAGATATATCGCGAATTGGAAATACAAGTGGTTTTTCAATGCTTGTTACTGCAACTAAAATAAAATTAAAAGAGGCTTATAGCTTATACAAAAGGGAGCAGAAGTTTAATTTAAATCTTAATAAATTAAAAAGTAGTAAAGACAAAGATTTATTCACAAAAATTTTAACAGGTGGTTTTAGTTACATATTTAATATAAGTAAAAATTCAAATCAATTTTATATGGATTCATCACGAGCAATGCAATATGCGTTTTGGCAGGTGATAATTGAATGTGGAAAAATTGCTAATTATGATATTTCTTCAGATTTGCTACAGCGCTCATTGGGAAAAAAAACAAGTGATGTTCTTATTACAGATGGGCTTATAATTGATGAGATAGAAAGAGATCAGTATTTCCAAAAAAAGATAAAAGAAATAGTCATAAAATATGGTAATAAACATGATGAATTTACAAATGATGATAAGATTGATCAATCTATTGTATTCAAAGATAAAGATTTATACTATGCAATACATGGTGCAAGTATTAAAGTTAAAGGCAAAAAAGAAAATGATAAATGGAATTTAACAATTTATTTGTTTGACAGATATGATTATACGGAATTTAAAGATATTGTTAAGTATTACAAGGATGCGAATAGTGTACCAAAGAGCATGTTCTCAAGTTTGATATATAACTTGGCACATATATCTGTAGAATATGGTGTAATAAAGGAGTATAATATAAATATTAAATTTGAAATTAATGACTATGAGGTGAATTAGGTGAAAAAATTTTTTTTTGCATGTGGCATTTTGTTTTTTATAATAATGTGTTATGTTTTTATTGAAATTGTATTTGGTTGGCATTTTATGATTTCTTCAGATTTAGAAATAAAAATACCTCTTACAGCAAAAATATCGTGTGTAGATAGCCATGGTGGTTTCCATATGGATGGTGAAACGAAAGCAGAAGTATATTTTAACGAAAAGCAGGCACAAAAATTCGTACAAAAGATAAAAGACAATGGATATTGGAATAAATTGCCTATGAATGAAACACTGCAAAAATATATAAATAGACCTCCGGAAGAAGAGATGTCAATACCAATAATAAATAAAGGGTATTGGTATCTAATAGATAGGAACAATATGGCAGCAAATAAACATGAGTCTGATGAAATTTTTGATAGAGTTAGCAGGAACTATACTGTTGCAATTTATGATACTGATTCTAATAAATTATATTATTTTAGAGAGGATACATAAATAATAATAAAAGAGCAGCACTCAGATGAATGAGTGCCGCTCTTTTTGTCACTTTTGCTAAATTACATTCATCAGATTCAGAGCGAATATGATTAATTCAACAACGATGACAAGTGTACTAATTATGCAGATTGTTTTGTTAGCCTTTCCTTCAGCATGACAGAGTTTAAATGCAATACCGAATTTTTTTATTGGATATAATACTCGTACTTTTTTTGTGTTTAGCAAATCCAACCAAATATGAGATAACATTCCTATGAAAAACGGAAATGTCATATCAGGAAACAGTACCCACATTGCCCCTGTAAAGGAAATCAATCCTACGATGGAGTGTGTGTAAGTTCGATGTTTGGTTGTTGTGCCAAATACGCAAAGAAGTATGAAGGTTACATATCCAAGAATAATCCGATAAAGTGCAGTGTGTGATTCAATCATCTGATAAAGACCAATGTTAAGAACATTTTCTAGCACAACAAGGGCAGTAACCATTGCAACAGAAAAGCCTACAATTGTACTTAGCTCTTTCCGAGGTTTTGAAGATGCAACATCTACGTCAGGTATTGTACTTCCGACTGCCGCCCCACATATGCACACAGCTAGGGACTGCAGTTCGTTTGGCATAATCATTGCAATAGATAATGCTACTCCAGCGGCTAAATGTGTGTTTTTTGTCATACACTTTCATTCCTTTCAAAAAAAATATGACTCATTATAACACATGAATATTGATTTGACAATTGATTTTAGTATCAAGAGCTGATTTTCAATCATATTATATGTAAAAATATGATTGGAGGTTTTTTCATATGGATTATGAAGTTATGATGAACGGAAATGTAAGGCTTCGGACAAATGGCACCTGATTTTGAAGCAGAATCTACAATGGGTAATGTTAAGCTGACAGACTACAAAGGTAGGTGGCTGGTTTTCTTCTCGCATCCACGGAGATTTCACCCCAGTGTGTACAACAGAATTTATTGCTTTTTCTAAAGCATACCAATATTTTCAAAATCTTAATACGGATTTGCTAGGGCTAAGTATTGATAGCAATAATTCGCACCTTGCCTGGATTTATGATATTTATTGTAGAACTGGAATTAAAGTACCATTTCCAATTATAGCAGATAGAAGCGGGGAAATAGCCAGAAAATACGGTATGATTTCAAGTAGTGTAAGTAGCACAGAAACTGTTAGAAATGTTTATGTAATTGATCCAAATGGAAGAATTAGGTTGATACTTATATATCCGCTGAATGTGGGTAGATTTATACCAGAAATTCTAAGAGCTATAAATGCTTTGCAAGTGGCAGATTGTAATGAAGCTGCAACTCCGGCAAATTGGGTGCCTTGCCAGCCTGTAATAAATCCTATACCTAGAACGATTAATGGGGTGTATGAAAGATTAGAAGATATAAATAAAAACAATAATGGAATAAGTTGGTATCTAAGTTTTAAAAAGCCTACAAATTGTAAAGAAATTTTGCCGTAATTATATAACTACATGTCTGGCTCTAAATATGATGCTTTCATAATAGGTGCTCTTTTTTGTGCAGTGCTTTTCTGAACAATGGCAGATGGATTTGGCAAATCAAATTTCAATGATGCTCTATAGAAAGATTCTTTATTTGTATGTTGATGATTGCAAAGGTTCATCATATCTTCAGTATTTACTTGTGCTTGTGCTTTTTTAATAATGTTTTGTATATGTCTTGCACATTCGTTTGATGATAGATGCTTTCCAAATAGTCTGAAGTTAGACTGTATTGCTCTGTAGCCACGGATGCCATTTTTTACTGTATTCAATGTGACTTTTTCGATTTGTTGTGGGATGAACGTAGATTTTACATATGTAATATTTTTTGCGAATCTTTTGAAGAAATTGAAAATAGGTAAGTTTATTTTTTTACATATATTTTGAAATTGTGGTGGTATTGGTTTCTTACTGATGAATCCTAACTTAAATAATTTTAGATTTGCCTCGTATTCAGCTTTTTTTATCAATTTTTGATATTTACGGCAGTTAATTGAATTATTATCGATAAGCTTTGCTTTATATTTTTTGTATGATGAAACTATTTTTTGTGCTTCAGATAAAGATTTTTTCATTTGCATTTTCAACTTACTTTTTTTAGAAATAATGCTCTTATATTTTAGAAACTGAAATAGTGATAGATTTTCAAAAGAGCCAATATCAAATTTTTGCGCTTCAAGCACATCCAACTTTTTTTGTAATTGAGAAAACTTTTTCAATGTGAATAAAACTCCTTTCATAGAAAAAAAAATTTTTTGAATAAAAATTTACAATAGACATAATACAACGGAAACAGCGTTTTGTAAAGTAAAATCGTACGTCATATTTTGACAATATTTGACATAATATAGCAAAACAGTGTGCAAAAAAATAATTATATTGACGAAAGTAGAGTCAGAATGTATAATAACCATGTTATGTATTTTACATACGCTCTAGAAAACAAATTGGAGGTAAACAAAATGAGAAAATATTTTGGAACAGATGGGATTAGAAGAATTGCAAACACAGAGCTTACGCCAGCTTTAGTTTATAAAGTTGCAAAGGCAGGTGCTTGTGTTTTATCAAAGCATACAGATCATGCTCCAACTATACTTATTGGAAGAGATACACGTATATCTGGAACTCTTATAGAAAGCGCAATGGTTGCAGGTTTCTTAAGCTATGGAGCAAACGTTAAAATATTAGGAGTTATGCCTACACCAGGTGTAGCGTATTTAACAAAAAAATTAAAAGCAGATGCCAGTGTTGTTATTTCTGCTTCTCATAATACATTTGAATTTAATGGAGTAAAATACTTCAGCAATAAAGGAATGAAGATTTCTGATGAATTAGAAGAAGAAATCGAAGAGATTATGGATTCAGGAAAAATTGATGAATTAACAGCTTGCAATGACAAGATAGGTGTTTCTGAAATTGCTACAGATTTGTTAGATGAATATGTTTATTTCTTCAGAAAAAATTTCGAAGAGGAACTTGAAGAGCTAAATAGAGATGATTTTGTGGTTGCAATAGATACTGCAAACGGTGCAACATCAGTTGTAGCAGACAAAGTTTTCACAGCTCTTGGTATTAAGCATTACGTAATAAATGACACACCTAATGGAATTAATATAAATGACGGATGTGGTTCAACACATTTAGAAATGCTTAAACAATATGTAATTGATAAAAAATGTAGTTTAGGTATTGCTTATGATGGTGATGGTGACAGATGTTTAGCTGTTGATGAAAATGGAAACGATATTGATGGAGATAAGCTATTAGCAGTAATTTCTAAATATCTAAAATCAAAAGGAAAATTAAATAAGGATACAGTTGTTGCTACTGTTATGAGTAACCTTGGATTAAATAAATATGCCAAAGAAAATGACTTAAACTTTGTTCAAACAAAAGTTGGTGATAGATATGTTCTTGAAGAAATGTTAAAAGAAGGATACAACCTTGGTGGTGAGCAATCAGGTCACGTTATATGCCTTGATTATAACCCAACAGGAGATGGTATTTTAACATCACTTATGCTTATAAGAGCAATTCTAGAATCTGGCAAAAAAGCATCTGAAGTTGCTGGAATTATGAAGGCATATCCTCAAGTTCTTATAAATGCTAAGGTTTCTTCAGAAAAGAAATACGACTTTGATAAAGATGAAGAGATTAAAGATGCAATAAGCAAACTTGATAAAGAGTTTGATGGAAATGGAAGAGTGCTAATTAGAGCTTCAGGAACAGAGCCACTAGTAAGAGTTATGATTGAAGGAGAAGACCAAGATTATATTACAAAGAAGGCAAGAGAGATTGCAGATTTAATTGAAAAGAAGCTTAAATAAGACTTGGCTAGTGATAAAATAAATAAGATAGAAAAGATGAATTCTGGAATAAGAGTTCATCTTTTTTGGTAATTGTTGAAAAATATGGCATTTTGTTGTATAATTGAAGAGTATTTTTTTTACGTAAAAGTAGTCTATTCAGGTTACTTTTGAGAGGGGTTATTTTAATGGGGAAGTTTTTTTCAAAGAATAAGGTCATAGTATTTATAATTGTTGCAGCAATTACAGTTTTTATTAGTGTTGTAGTTGGAAATAATATTGCAAACACAATGAAGGCAAAAGAAAAACAAGCTGAAAAAAGCGTAGTTGAAGAGCAGAAGAATGAGAAAAAAGAGATTGCTAAAAAGAATACACCTGAAAATAAACCAAAAGAAGAGGAAGATAAAAAAACAAGTAATGAAATAATCGAAAACGGTAGTATTGAGGATCAAGTTCAAGAGCGTGTAGAAATAGCTAAGAAAATTGAAAAGGTTAAAACTGCTAGTGTAAGTAATACTAACAATTACTCACAAGAATATGAAGAATACTTAAATTTGTCTGACGAAGACAAGGCAAAAGTTGAAGCTGTTCCTAGAAAAGAAAATATCGATTACAGTGAGCTTGAGAATATAATAGAAGATCAGAAGGAAGACATCAAACAAGAAGATAAGAAAGATGATGAGCAAAAAGAGAGCGACGATAAAAAAGGCGAGGATAAAAGTAGCGAAGAAGAGAGCGAGCAAGAGCAGGACGACGATATAGTTTTACCAGAAAGATTCAACTTAAAGGATGAGATTAGTATTAAGGTTGAAGATCAAGGTGGCTTTGGTTTATGCTGGGATTTTGCTGCTATAAAGTGTGTTGAAACGAATCTAGCTTTAACGCAAGGAAAAAAATATGATTTATCTGAAAGTCATGTTGATTATATGGCTTCAAATTTAATGACATTAAGTAAAAGAGAAGCAAATTGTGGCGGTAACTTTTCAGATATGAAGAACTACAATCAAGCATACAGAGGATTTGCTACAGAGGAAGAAGTTCCCTTAAATGTATACGACGATTATGAATACAATACTTTTTATAATACGCCGTTAGAAAGTTTATATATAACAAAGTATGTTGATTTTCCAACTGTAAATAAAAACACCCAAGAGGATTATGAAAATAGATTTAAAGAGCTACAAACAGCAGTGAAAACACATATTATGAAATATGGCTCAGTATATGCTTCAATTGCCACTCCTTATTATGGAGAAAATCATTATACAAAAGACAAAGAAGATTTAAAGGATAATGATGGATCACATTCAATTTCTATTGTTGGATGGGACGATAATTATTCTAGAGATAATTTCAAATCTCCAAATGGAAATGTGCCAGAAAAAGATGGAGCATACATAGCACTAAATTCTTGGGGAGAAAAATGGGCAGATGGAGGATATTTCTACATATCTTATGAAGATTTTAAAGTTCACAAAGAGATGTCAGGGGTAGTATCAATAAATAAAAATTCCGATTTGATAAATGTTAGCAAATTAGGAGAGAAGGCGCGTAAATACGCCATCGAGACATATAGCAATGAAATCGTTACAATTGATGGAGAAGAGTATTTATGGCCAGATGTTATTTCGAATAATCTTGATTTATCAAATAGGGATATAGATGATATTAATGAGTTTAAGGCTTTTATTAATAAAGCAAATACTATAAATTTATCAAATAATAAATTAAGTAATATAGATGGAATTGAAAAGTTGATTAAGAAAGAGAATGTAAATATTAATCTTTCTAATAACAACATAAAAGATGTATCTTGCTTAAAAGACGTAAGTGTAAGCGTGCTTACTTTAGATGGAAATAATGGTGTAAGAGGATACGAAAATTTAAATATATCAATCAGATTATCAATAGAGAATTGTGCTGTTACATCTTTTAGAAGCTCAGAGAATCTTAAAAATCTTAAGTCTTTAAATTTAAGTGGAAATAGCATTGCTGATTATAGCGAGGTTGTAAAATTAAGTGAGCTATACTACGTAGAGCTTCGCAATTGTGGATTAAATTCACTTGATACAGTGATGGTTATCCTTGAAAAAGACGGACTTACTCAGATAGATTTATCTCAAAATAAATTGAAAAATATTTCTGGACTTGAGAATTCAAAAGCTTCAATCGTTGATTTATCATATAATACTGAAATTGAAAGTTATGAACCATTAAGAAAATCTAAGAAAATATATACAATATATCTAAAGAGCTGCGATATCAAGAATGCGAAAGATGTCTTAATCGAGTCAGTTACTGAGGAAGACATTGAAAAAGCTGAAGGAAATGGCTATGGTGTAAGTTTGGGAATCAATTACATATTGTCAGAGAATAAAGGAATATCAAATCTTGGAGCATTAAAAAATGCTGCTACAATTACTGTAGAAAACTGTGACTTAGGAGATATTTCTGAGATTAAACAAATCAAATATCTAAAAGAGATAAATCTATCAAATAATCATAATTTAACTGGCGATTTAAGTGGCAAGAGCTTATCTAAAATCACAGTAAATGATTGTGGACTAAAAAATGATTTCGATGCGTTTAACGTTGATTCTGTTACGTATTTGGATATATGCAAAAACGATATAACAGATATAGAAAATTTTGTAGAAAAAGTAACTAGAACATTGTTTATGGATTCTTATGATGGAGCTCTATACACGAAAAACGGAGTATATATTTCAGTAAAGAATACACCTGAAGTAAAGGAAGATATAATAGAAATTAAAATTCCAGATGAAAATAATTTATATATGAATTTTATGGAGTATACGAGGGTAAATCAAATTACCAATGTATCAGATATAAAAATTAATGGGAAATCTGATAATATAATTAAACCTATTAGAATTAATAGCAATACAACTATTTCTTACTATGCACGTGATTTAGGAAATGTTAAAATTAAGTTTGTTATTGATAAAAATATGAAAAACGACGGAATAGAGGTTATGTATAATCCATATCTATCAAGATTACAGAGCACAGATAGTATTGATAAGAATAACATTAGAGCTGCAAATTTGTATGGCAACGGAGTTTTTAAAGAAACTAATGATTTTGAGCTAGAGAGCAAAGATATCTATACGGTTCCTGCAAGAGTCATCAACAAGAAACTAGGTACAGGAAGCAGGACGTATATAGAGGTAGCTGAAAAATACTATTCATACATTAAACAAGGTAACTTCTTAGCAAAATACACAGTAAGAAAATAGGGACGGACTCAAAATTTATATGAGAAGACAGTATGTACAACATATTGTCTTTTTTTGTTCATTTGAAATAGTAAATAAGGCATGATCACATAAATATCAACGATATATATGAGACATGATTTGATAAATCTGGAAAAATGGTGTATAATAAAGAGTGAAGTTTAATTTACATAAGATATAGACATCTATAATAATTGTACGGAAGGAGATGTTCAAATGAGAAATTTTTTTACTAAAAGGAAAATTGTTATTATTATTGTCGGCGCAATTGTTGCCGTAATGCTTGGTTTGCTAGTTGGAAATAATATTGCAAATACAATAAAGGCAAGGGAAAGAACGGCTGAGAAAGCTAAAATCGAGAAAACGGTTGCAGAGAGAAAAGAGATAGCTGAAAAAATTAAGAAAGTAGAGTCTGATGATGAGTTCAGTGAAGAGGAGAATTATTCTGAGGCATATAAAGAATACTTAAAGCTATCTGATGAAGAAAAGAAAAAAGTAGAAGCTATACCAAGAAAAGAGAAGATTGAGTTTAGCGAACTTGAAACAATTAAGGAAGATCAGAAAGAAGATTTAGGCATAGAATATGTTTTAGAGGAAGATAAAAAAGAAGATGATAATAAGGAAGTATTGCCCAAAAAGTTTAATTTGAAAGACAAGATAAATGTTAAAGTTGAAAATCAAGGACAATTTGGTTTATGTTGGGATTTTGCTTCTGTCAAATCATTGGAAACTAACCTTGCATTAACAAAAGGCGAGTATTATGACATATCAGAAAGTCACATAGATTATATGACATCAAAGTTATTGAATGTTGGAGGTAGAGATGAGAATAGTGGTGGTTATTTCGCCAATATAAAACAGTATAATGAACAAAATAAAGGATATGTACTAGAAGAGGAAGTACCTTTAAATGTGTATGAAGACTATGAATATAATACTTTTTACCATACACCAAAAGAGAATATATATATAACAAAGTATGCCGAATTTCCTACATTCTACAGATATGAAGAGATGTCTCAAGAAGAGTATGACAGGAAGTTTAAAGATTTGCAAACTGCAGTGAAAACGCACATTATGAATTATGGATCGATATATACCGAAATAATAGCTCCTGATTATGATATGAACCTTTATATGAAAGATTATAAGGATATAGAAGGTAGTAGAGGTGGACATGCTGTTTCAATAGTTGGATGGGATGATAACTATTCAAGAAACAACTTTAAATCTCCAAAAGGAAACGTGCCAGAAAAAGATGGTGCATATATTGCATTAAATTCTTGGGGTACATTTTGGGGAGATGGCGGATACTTTTATATTTCATATGAAGACTGTAGAGTACATAGTGGTTTGTCTGGAATTGTATCAGTAAATAATCTATCTGATTTAATTGATATAGATAAATTAGGAAAAAGCGCACGTGATTTTGCAAGAGATTACTATGGAAGTGATATAGTTAGTATAGATGGAAATGAATATTTAAGAAAAGAAACTATCAGTAAGTATTTGGATTTATCGGACAGAAACTTTAATATGGAAAAAATAGATGAATTTGAAATATTCTTTAAAAATGCAACATTTAAAGTTAATCTATCAGGTAACAATATAAAAAGTATTGATGGCTTAGAGAAATACTTAAATGATGGTGTAAGTCTTGATTTATCAAATAACGAAATAAAAGACATCTCATCATTAAAAGATGTTAAGTTTAGTACACTAAAATTAGATAGAAATGATTGTATTACTGGATATGGAGAGCTGAAGATTGAAGACAATTTATCATTAGCTTATTGTGGAATTACTTCTATGGAGAATAGTGATAAATATAAAGATATATTTTCATTAGATTTGAAAGGAAATTATATTGAGGATTATAGTGAAATAGCAAATCTTAAAAATCTAGGTTATCTAGATTTAAGTGATAATGGAATTGAATCCGTAGATCCACTAAAGGATATTCTGAAGATGGAAAATTTGGATTATATCAATTTATCTAACAATAAATTAAAAGATATTTCTGGATTGGAAGAAGCAACAATATATAGCATAGATTTATCAAACAACTCAGAAATTAGTAATTTTGAACCAATTAGAAAGTTAAAAAATACTTTTTATATTGTTTTAGACGGATGTAATATCAAAGATGCTGGGGAAATATACATTGAATCAATAACAGAGGATGATATTAGAAGAGAAATGGAGCTTATGGAAGTCGACAGTGAATTCTTTGGAGTTACATATAGTTTATCTAATAATAAAGGTATTACAAATCTTGGACAATTGAAAAATGCATCATGTATTTTTCTTGAGAATTGTGAGTTAGGCGATATTTCTTCTCTTAAAGAAATAGTAGGTTTAAAGAATATCAATTTGTCTCATAATTATAATTTGACAGGTGACTTAAGCGATATGAATCTTGTATTCATAACATTAATTGACTGTGATTTGAGCGATGATTTTGACTTGTTCAATGTAAAATCAGTTGCAGAAGTTAACTTAAAGGAAAATAACATAAAAAACATAGATAAATTTGCTGATAAGGTTTTATGGACATTGTATATTGATTCTTATGATGGGGAGAGAATGACTGAAGACGGCCCATCTATCATCGTGGAAAAGGATACCAAGGAAGAAAATATAGTAATTGCAATTCCTGATGAGAGCGGATTAGAAATGAATTTAGCTAACTATATAAACTCTAAGGAAATTGGTTCAGTTAATGTAAAAGTAAATGGAAACAAAATAAATAAAAGATCATTTATAATTCCTGTAGACGAAGATACGGTGGTATCATATTGGAGCTACGATACAGTTACAACAAATATAACATTTAAAATTGATAGAAATCTAGACAATGATGGAATAATTGTAAGATATAATCCATATATGAATAGGTTAAAGAATTCTAATACAATTGATAAGGATAATATAGTTGTAGCTAATACATTTGGTAATTCAATTTCAAAAGAGACAAAGGATTTTTATTTAGTTAGTGATATATATGTATTACAATCCAGACTTGAAGAAAGAGATTATGGTTTAGAAAATAATTCATATATAATGGTCCCAGAAAAGTATTATTCATTGGTTACACAAGGAGATTATTCTGCTAAATATACAGTAGGAAGAATGTCTGGATATGATATGATAGATGTTGATTTTAGTGAAGACCTAATACCTCCAGATGATTTTGAAGAGGAATTTCCAACACTTAAGTTTACCAATAGAGAGCTATATGAAATTGCAAAGAATTATTGGAAAGATTTATATGTAAGAGCAGATGATGATTTGTTAACAATTGAGCTAAAAGAATATAGAGAATGTAATGATTCTGGTCTTCCAATGTACATACCTAGGAGATTATTATACGATGTAAAAGGTATAAGTCCTATGATTAAAACCGATATTTATATTTTGATGAATATGGAGGATGGAATGGATAGAATCGAAGAAGAAGATTTAAAAATATTTGAAAGCTTTGAAAATTTACAAAATATCCATATTATTGCTTCATTAGATGAATATGAAGAAGAAGATTTAATAATACCACAAGATAAATATACAGTTTTATTGGGAGATAGTATAGGATAGTATACAGTCATATACATCATAAACTAAATATGTAGATCAATTTTCGGATTGGTCTACATATTTTTTATTTAAATTACATAATATAATGTTGACTTAAAGCCAGATAGAATATATAATTGTTAAGACTTTCCAAGTGGAGAGTCTATTATTATAAAAAGAAGGAGGAGATTTTTATGGAAAACGAGAATAAAAAGTTTTACATAACAACACCTATATATTATCCAAGTGGAAAATTTCATATAGGTACAGCTTATTGTGAAGTGCTAACGAATGCTATTAAAAGATATAAGCAAGCAAGAGGGTACGACACATTCATGCTAACTGGTCTAGATGAACATGGACAAAAAATTCAAACAGTGGCGGAAAAAAGAGGCATGTCTCCTCAAATGCATGTTGACGATATGGCATCTGCTGCTAAAAAATTATGGGAACTAATGGATATTAATTATGATAAATTTATAAGAACTACAGATGATTATCACTGTAAAGCAGTTCAAAAGATAGTTCAAAAATTTATTGATAATGGAGATATATACAAAGGTAAGTATGAAGATTGGTATTGTATGCCTTGTGAAAACTACTTCACAGAAACACAGTTGGTTGATGGAAAATGTCCTGATTGTGGTAGAGAAGTTAAAAAAATGAGCGAGGATGCGTACTTCTTCAATATGAAAAAATATGAGCCATGGATTAAAGAGTTTTATGCAAAAAATCCAGAGTTCATTGTTCCAGAGTCAAGAAAAAATGAGATATTCAAGAACTTTATAGAGCCAGGATTAGAAGATTTATGTATAAGTAGAAATACATTTGATTGGGGAATACCACTTCCAAATGATCCAGAGCATGTTTTATATGTTTGGCTTGATGCTTTAACAAACTATATCACAGCATTAGGGTATGAGGGTGATGATGATTCATTATTTAATAAATACTGGCCAGCTGACTTACATGTTGTTGGTAAGGAAATCATAAGATTCCACGGTATTTATTGGCCAATATTCCTACATGCTTTGGGGTTAGAGCTACCAAAACAAATTTATGCTCATAGCTGGATTGTAATGAAAGATGGTAAAATGTCTAAATCAGTAGGAAACGTTATATATCCAGAAACTTTAATAGAAAGATATGGACTAGATGCTACTAAGTATTATTTATTAAGAATGATGGGATTTGCACAAGATTCAATGTTCACTCCAGAAGATTTTGTTGAAAGATTTAATTCTGATTTGGCAAATGATTTAGGAAATCTACTAAATAGAACAATAGGAATGATGAATAAATATTATGGAGGAGTAATTCCAACAGATATTTCTACAAGAACAGAATTTGATGATAGTCTAGAAAGCTACACAAATGAACAAATAAGCAAAGTTGAGGAAGCATTAGACACATATCATATAAGTAATGGTTTGGCAGAAATTTGGGCTATTATCGCAAGAACAAACAAGTATATAGATGAAACTGCACCATGGGCATTAGCAAAATCTGAGAATGAAGCGGATAAAGAAAAATTAAAATCGGTAATGTTCCATTTGGCTGAAAATCTAAGAAAAGTAGCATTAATGATAATACCATTTATGCCTGCAACTTCAAAGAAAATGTTAACACAGCTTGGAATAGATAGTGATAACACAGCATGGGAATTAGTTCATTCAGATAAAGAAATAAAAGAAGGAACAAAAGTAATAGCTCAAGGAGAGCCATTATTTGTAAGATTAGACAAAGAGGAAGAAATTGAATATATAAAAAATTCAATGAAAAAATAGGGACGGAGGAAAAAATTTTCGATAAAATAATTATATGAACAAAGTCATAAATTTCAATTAAACAAAAGATAATTATGATATATGCATAATTTTATAGGGGAAAGATGCATTAATCTTAAATAGTTATATGGGGGCAAATTATTAACAGAAAGGATGATAAAATGTCAAGAATAGCTAGAGAAAGATTAAATGCATCTTTTTTTCATGTTATGTGTCAAGGCATTAATAAAGAGATGCTTTTTAATTTAGATAAGCAAAAAGAAAAATATTTATTTTTGTTAAAGGAAAACATGTTTAAGTTTGATATACAAATTATTGCATATTGCATAATGTCAAATCATGTGCATATACTTATTTACTCAGAGGATATGTGTAAATTGTCGAAGTTTATGAAGTGTGTTAATACTGAATACGCACAATATTATAATTATATAGAAAAACGTGTTGGATATGTTTTTAGGGACAGATTTAAAAGTCAGGCCATTACGGATAAAAAATATCTGTATCAATGCATTAATTATATTCATTTAAATCCAGTAAAGGCTGGGATGGTAGCTTTGCCACAAGAGTATATATATTCATCATACAATGATTATATGAGTAATTCTGGAATTACTCAAAATAAAATATTTGGAAGGCTCTTTGATGGAAAAAACTTTGCAATACTTGAGAATTTCAGTAATTGTAGTGATTTTATAGATGAAAATATTGATAAGAATACAATAATGGATGAATATATTTGCAATTTTATAAAAAAGAATAAAATTGGAATTGAATGTATTTTTTCTGAAAAAAAATATCTGTGCCATATAATTAAGACGTTACTGAGGTCTACATGTATTAGAAAAAAAGATATTGGAGAAAAATTTGGAATGACTTGGAAATGGATTAATACAATTGTTAACGAATAAGAAATTCAATTCAAGTAAAAGGTTAAATGAGAAATTTTTTCCTCCGTCCCCAAATTTTCTTGACAAATTAAATGTCAAAATATACAATCATTTTGATTTGAAATATATGGAGGAAAAACATATGGCAAACTCAAAATTGATAGTAGTAGAAGGTGCTCAGGGAGCAGGAAAAACAACAGTTACAGACTTTTTAAGACATTCATTAAGTTACACTAATTTATACAGATTGTGTGGTACATCAGATAGTACACCTACTGGAAAAATAAAGGCTGAAGAGATGTACATCCATCTTATGCAATATATAAAAGGTCTTGAAAATAAGAGCATCAATTTAGTTTTTGATAGAACATTTTTTACAGAAGAAAATTACTGTAGATTGGGAAAAAAAGAATATACATTTACTGATGTATATGAAAAATTGTTAGATGATTTTAGCAAGTTAGACTTTGAAATCTATTATATTACGCTATATCTTGAAAATGAAGATTTATATAATGAAAGATTAAAAAGACCGGATAAGGCAAGCTTTCATAATTCAAAATTTGAAGCTGAGAATAGCATAAATCAGCAAAGAGTATACCTTGAAATGGCTGATGATATAAAAAATAAATATCCAAACATAAAAGTTTATAATCTTGAGAACAGTAAACCATTAGAAGAAACTCAAGCAGAGCTTAGAAGGATTATTGGATTTTAAGTTGTATAATTAATATAGGAAAATAGGCTTTATAACTTTATATATGAGTGACATAAAGCAACATAGATACACGGGAGAAAGAAGAGGAAATATACGGAATGGAAGTTATTAAACCAAATTTAGATGGAACTACAGAATGTAATACAATTAAAGGTGTAATTAGAGAAGCTGTGGCACATGATATGGATGTGGCTTGCTGTTATTTCAATAAATGCTATGAAGGCAACATAGAGGCAAGAGGCATGGAGTTTAGCTCTTGCGAATTTAGGGAGTGTATAAGTCCTAATAGTAAGTTTGAAAGAGTATATTTTACAGATGTTTTATTTGAAAATTGCGACTTTTCTAACACCATGTTTTATGAATGCAATTTTGTTAGGGTTACATTTGTAAATTGCAAGCTTGTTGGTTCAAATTTTTGCAATGTAAATATGTATAATATTTTGCTTGATAATTCGAATATTTCATATTCAAACTTATCTTTAGGAACATATAAAGAAGTATGTTTCTCTGAAAATAAAATGTCGAACTCTGTATTACAAGAGGTAAATTTGAGGGATGTGGAATTTAATAATACAAATTTGATTGCTTCTCAAATAATGGATACAAGCTTGAATAACATTGATTTATCAAGCTGTGATATCACGGGTATTGCAATTACGCCACATAGTTTAAAAGGTGTGGTTGTGAGTGAAATGCAGGCAATTGAACTATCAAGATTATTAGGCATTGTTGTAAAATAAATTTCAAGTATATAATAAAAATGATTGTTGTAGCTTAAAGAGCACGAGAAAAAATCGTGCTCTTTTTAGTTTTTATTTGATAAAAGTGCCATAATATGGTATAATTACTAGGATTGGGATAAATGCCCATCGAAAAAAAGCCGGAAGGCGGAAAGGATGATCCAAAAATGGACATCATAAGAGAAGAGTTGCTTCGGGAAATAGAAGATAACGTCCGAAACAACGAGGACTGCAAAGTCCTTTATGTCCTCTTAAGCACAAACAAAGATGGAACCATCCATTTAGATGTATGTGCGGGAGACGAAACGAATGCGAAGTATGCATTTTCGGATGCATACCTTCAGCTTATGATGTATCTTGGGCAAGCGGCTAAGGTATGTCCAAGTAGCATCAGAGCAACAAGAAACCAGGACGGCGTCTATTACGCCCATGCGGCTGTGAGGCCGGACGGAACATTCGAACAGTAAATCTTCTTTAAACCCTGCAGCTAAAAGCTGCGGGGGCTTTCTTTTTTTGCAGAAATTTTGGGGACGGAGGAAAAAAGTTCATTTGTAGGTTATTTCAAAGATTAAGAAAAATTTTTTCCTCCGTCCCCAAAATTTCCTTGACAATTTATTTTTCTTTTTATATTATAAACGAGGTTGGAAGGAGGATTAAAATGAAAACATTATTAAAAAATGCAATTATTTTTACAGAAGGAAAATTTGCTAAAAATGACTTAGAAATTACTGACAAAATGATTACTAACATTTCTGCAAACATCGAAACAAATGGATTCGATGCGGTTTACGATTTGAATAATTATTATTTATTACCAGGTTTGATTGATGTTCATACACATCTAAGAGAACCTGGTTTTATTTATAAGGAAACAATCGCAACTGGAAGCTATGCTGGTGCTAAAGGCGGTTACACAAGTATATGTGCAATGCCTAATTTAAATCCAACACCAGACTGCATGGAAAACCTGCAAATTGAACTTGATGCAATCGAAAAGGATGCTAAAATTCACGTGTATCCATATGGAACGATAACCGTTGGTGAAAAAGGTGAAGAGCTAGCAGATTTAAAAGGTATAGCTGGTAAGGTAATTGCCTTTTCTGATGATGGTCATGGAGTTCAAAAAGAAAGAATGATGTTAGAGGCAATGAAGCAGGCTAAAGATCTTGGAAAGATGATAGTTGCTCATTGTGAAGAAAATTCTCTACTAAATGGTGGTTATATCCACGATGGCGAATATGCGAAAATACATGGACATAAAGGAATTTGTTCAGCAAGTGAATGGGTTCCAATAAAAAGAGACATAGAGCTTTCAAGACAAACTGGATGTCATTATCACGTATGTCATATATCAACTAAAGAAAGCGTTGAATTAATAAGACAAGCTAAAAAAGAAGGTGTACCGGTAACTTGCGAAACAGGGCCACATTATTTAACAATGAATGATATGCAAATTAAAGAAGAAGGTAGATTCAAAATGAATCCTCCTATAAGATCCGAAGAAGATAGACTTGCTTTAATTGAAGGAATAAAAGATGGAACAATAGATTTGATAATAACAGATCATGCTCCTCATTCTGCAGAAGAAAAATCAAAAGGATTAGCAGGAAGCAGCATGGGAGTTGTAGGCTTAGAAGTATGTTTCCCAGTTTTATATACAAACCTAGTAAAACCTGGAATCATTACTTTAGAAAAACTTCTTGAGCTTATGAACACAAATGCTACAAAACTATTTGGCATTGGTTCACAAATAAAAGTTGGAGCTCCAGCAGATTTAACAGTATATGATTTAGACGAGGAATACGATATTGATTCATCAACATTTGTATCAATGGGCAAGGCTACTCCATTTGATGGAAATCATGTATTTGGAAAATGTAAAATGACAATATGCGATGGCAAAGTTGTTTATAAAGATTAAAAGGAGGATATCGTGAATAAGAGAGCAAAGTTTAAAATTATTGAAAATGTGAAAATTGCTAAAGATGTTTTCAAGATGATTCTTGAGGGTGATACGAAAGATATAAAAAATGCTGGGCAATTTATTAATATAGAGCTTGAATCTTTGTACTTAAGACGTCCGATTTCAATATGCAATTATGATGACAAAACAGTTACTATTATTTATAAGGTAGTTGGAAAAGGAACGGAAATAATGGCAGAGCTTAAAGCTGGAGCTGAGCTTGATGTACTAACAGGGCTTGGTAATGGATTTAATCTAAATTGCCAAGGAGATAAGCCATTACTTATTGGTGGTGGAGTTGGTACGCCACCTATGTACAGATTATGCAAGGATTTATTAGCAAGTGGAAAGAAACCTACAGTAATTCTTGGATTTGGTTCAAAAGAGGATTTATTCTTTGAAGATGAATTCAAAAAACTAGGTGTTGATGTTTATGTTTCAACAGTTGACGGAAGCGTTGGTACTAAAGGTTTTGTTACAGATGTAATGAAAGATTTGAAAGATTATACATATTTCTACGCATGTGGCCCAATGGTTATGTTAAAAGCAATTTGTGGAGCTACTGATGTAGATGGACAAGTAAGTTTAGAAGAGCGTATGGGATGCGGTTTTGGTGCATGTATGGGATGTACAATTAAAACAAAAGATGGTTATAGAAGAGTGTGCAAAGAGGGACCAGTATTCGGAAAGGAGAGCTTAATATGGGAGTAAATAAAGATTTATCAACAGAGCTTAGTGGAGTAAAGCTAGATAATCCTGTAATTCCTGCAAGTGGAACTTTTGGATTTGGATATGAATTCACAGACTTTTATGATATCAACATTTTAGGATCTATCTCTTTTAAAGGTACAACAAAAGATGCAAGATACGGTAATCCATTACCACGTATTGCTGACTGTAAGTCAGGCCTAATAAATGCGATTGGTCTTCAGAATCCAGGAGTTGATAAAGTAATTTCTGAAGAACTTCCAAAGCTAAGAAAATGCTTTAAGAAGCCGTTAATTGCAAACATAAGTGGATTTGCTATAGATGAATATGTTCATTGTTGTGAACTTATGGATAAAGAAGAGCAAGTTGAAATTATTGAAGTAAACATAAGCTGTCCAAATGTTCACAATGGTGGTATGACATTTGGCACAAATCCAGGGGCAGCTGCAGAGGTAACTAGAGCTGTTAAGGCTGTTACGACAAAGCCTGTATATGTAAAATTAACACCAAATGTTACAAATATTGTTGAAATTGCTAAAGCAGTTGAAGCAGCTGGGGCTGATGGTATTGTTTTAATAAATACATTACTTGGTATGAGAATTAATCTTAAGAATAAAAAGCCAGTTATTGCTAATAAAATGGGAGGTTTTTCTGGACCTGCTATATTCCCAGTAGCTTTAAGAATGGTATATCAAGTATATGAAGCTGTGAAAATTCCAATAATAGGCGTTGGCGGAATTGAATCAGCTGAAGATGTTATTGAAATGATGCTTGCAGGTGCTTCTGCTGTTGAAGTTGGAGCAGCAAACTTAAAAAATCCATATGCTTGCAAAGAAATTATTGAAGATTTACCCAGAGCTATGGAAAAATACGGTATAGATAATTTAAAAGATATTATTGGTGCCGCACATTAAATTAGAGTTAAAAGTAAAGGAGTAGTAAAAATGGGAAAGGGAGTTATTATTGCTTGTGATTTTAAAAATAAAGCAGATACGCTTGCATTCTTAGATAACTTTAAAGATGAAAAGTTATTTCTTAAAATTGGTATGGAGCTATTTTATAGTGAAGGACCTGATATCGTAAGAGAAATAAAAAATAGAGGTCATAAGATTTTCTTAGATCTTAAATTACATGACATTCCTAATACAGTTGAAAAAGGAATGAGATCTCTTTCAAACTTAGGTGTTGATATGACAAATGTTCATGCTGCTGGAACAAAAGATATGATGACAGCTGGACTTAAAGGCTTAACAAAAGAAGATGGGACAAGACCTCTTCTTATTGCTGTAACACAGTTAACATCTACAAGCCAAGAAAGAATGGAAAATGAACTTTTAATTAAAGAGCCAATTGAGGATGTTGTTATGCATTATGCTCAAAATACTAAAGAGGCAGGACTTGATGGTGTAGTTTGTTCACCACTTGAAGTACAAGCGGTTAAGGCAAAATGCGGAAAAGACTTTATAACAGTAACGCCTGGAATAAGGTTTGCTGCTAAAGATGCAGGAGATCAAGTTAGAATTACAACGCCTGCCAGGGCAAAAGAGCTAGGCTCAGATTATATAGTTGTTGGAAGACCAATCACTCAAGCTGAAAACCCAGTTGAAGCTTATAATAAATGTGTAGAAGATTTTATTGATTAAAAAATAGGAAAATAGGGACGGTGAGTCATGAAAATAAAAAATGAGTCCGTCCCAAAATTTAAAGGAGGATTTTTTTTATGGAAAACATGGAACAAAAAATTGCAAAGGATTTATTATCTATTGAGGCTATATTCTTAAAGCCAGACGACCCATTCACATGGGCAAGTGGAATCAAAAGCCCTATTTATTGTGATAACAGATTAACTTTAACATCACCAATTGTTAGAAATGATGTTGAGGAAGGTTTAGCTACATTGATACAAGAAAACTTTGCTGGTGCTGAAGTTATAATGGGAACAAGTACAGCTGGCATCGCTCATGCTGCTATCACTGCCGATATACTAGGGCTACCAATGGGATATGTTAGAGGAAGTAGCAAAGATCACGGTAGAAAAAATCAAATTGAAGGAAGAATTGTTCCAGGGCAAAGAGTTGTTGTTGTTGAAGACCTAATTTCAACAGGTGGAAGTGTTATCGATGTTGTTAACGTTTTAAGAGATGCAGGGACAATAGTTCTTGGTATTGTCAGCATATTTACATATAACATGCAAAAAAGCAAGGATGCTTTGGCTGAAGCAAATGTTAAAAATATTAGTTTATCTAACTTCGATGTAATGGTTGATGTGGCTGCTGAACAAGGGTACATTAAAGCAGATGACAAAGAAAGACTAATCAAATTTAGAAATAATCCAAGCGACGAAAGTTGGATTAAGTAGGTAAAAATAAGGGATTGGGCATAATCAATAGGGTTTAAATATGCTCAGTCCTTTAATTGTGCAAATAAATATACAAAGGAGAGTAATTAAGATGAGAAATTTAATAGGTATTGAAGACTTTTCGAAAGAAGAGATTGACGAATTAATTGAAGTGTCTAAAGATATTATGAATAATAGAGCTAAATATAGCGAAATGTGTAAAGGAAAAATATTAGCAACGCTTTTTTTCGAACCAAGCACTAGAACAAGGCTTAGCTTTGAATCTGCCATGCTTGGTTTAGGTGGAAATGTTCTTGGTTTTTCAAATGCAAATAGCTCTTCAACTTCTAAGGGCGAATCACTTGCAGATACTATAACCGTTGTAAGTGGATATTCGGATATTATAGCAATGAGGCATCCTAAAGATGGTGCACCGCTTGTAGCTTCTATGAAATCGAAAGTACCTATTATAAATGCAGGTGATGGAGGCCACAATCATCCAACTCAAACTTTACTTGATTTACTAACAATAAGTAAGGAAAAAGGCCATATCGATAACTTGACTGTAGGTATGTGCGGTGATTTAAAGTATGGTAGGACCGTTCATTCACTTGTTAATGCTTTGCAAATGTACGAAAATATTAAATTTGTATTTATTTCGCCAAATGAGCTTAAAATGCCTGAATATATTAAAGATACGCTTGAAAGTAAAAATATTGAATATCTTGAAACAAATGACCTTGAAGAGAGCATTCCAAATCTAGATGTTCTTTATATGACAAGAATTCAAAGAGAGCGTTTTTCTGATATGAGTGAATATGAAAGACTAAAAGATGTATACATATTAGATAAAGCTAAACTTAAAAATGCAAAAGAAGATTTAAGCATCTTGCATCCGTTACCAAGAGTTAACGAGATTTCTGTAGATGTAGATGATGATGAAAAAAGAGCTGCGTACTTTAGACAGGCTGAAAATGGAAGATATATGCGTATGGCAATAATTTTAAAATTATTAAAAGAAGAAAGCTTAAAGTCTAACAAAAAAGAGGAAAATGTAGCTGAAAATAATGAAGCAAAATGCTCTAATGAAAGATGTATTACAATGGTTGAGCGCGGAATAAAATACCTTGTTACAAAATGCAGTGATGGAAACGTAAGATGCGGATATTGTGAGAATAAGATATAGATACAACAGATTTACATAAATTGACAACAATAAGCTAAAATGGTATAATTAAATGTATCAGAGCAATGCTCTGTGGTAGTAGCTAACAAGAGGTCAGATTGTTAGCAAAACCAGAAGTTAGTAGCCGAAATCATCAAGAAAAAAACAACCGTAGGAGGTAAACACAATGAAAGCAAGAATGTTAGCAGATATCCTCAGAAGACCGTTAGTAAAAGAGGCAGCCGTCAAGGCAGTAGACAAATATCTCGAACATGTAACAGAAAAGGTTCGGGATTTGGTAGAATCTGAGCCAAATGCGGTTCACGAATACGGAAGTGTAGCTGTACCGATTAATTTCGTTAGCAAGGCTAAGAAGGAAATCGAGCACAGCGGATTCCTGGATTCTTGTTTTAAGGGACTGGAATTCTACATCGAGGAGCCCTGCTACGAAGGGTTAGGTGAGGTAGAAGAAAAAGTATACCCGTACTCAGGGATAAATGAGCCAGGTATATCTATCGATTACGACAACCTTACCGATGATGTTGAGTTTTTCAACCTTGTAATCGAAGAGCTTCTCGAAAGGGGGTTCGACGTGAAGGTTGATGCACATGAATCAGACGTAAAAAAAATCGACAGGAAGATTCTCCCGCTGATTATCGTTCCGGATGATCTTTCGGATGATGATACATGCGTAGCCGATGAGAACGGAAAAATTACTGCAAAAACGATTGCAGATATTTTCTTCGAGCCTCAGAGAATCGAAAGAATCAAGGAATCTGCAAAGACTGCTGCAGAGCAGTATTATGCTGAAGCCTTGAAGAAATTCGAGGAGCTCGCAGCGGAAGAACCAAGCGTCGCGCATTTTGCAGTAGCTGTAGGCCTCGCAATCACGGATTTCAAGAATTGCCATATTGAATCTGGTGATCTCCTGACAATTAGAGATTGCGACATGCAAGAGGTTTACGATGGAACTATGGCAGAAGAAGAGCTTAAGCGTTTTGTTTACTCTGACTCTGAAATGTTTACGGATGAGGTGATTAATATTCTTTCCCATGATATGGGATTTGAATTAATTGCTACATCTGAGCACGGATTAGTTCCTCTTGTCTACCTCAGAGAAATCGAAAGCTAACTAACCGAACGCGTCTTCACCTCACCACAAGAGGCGAATAGACGTTGGTTTAAATAGCTGACCAAATGGACCTGCACTTCACCACAAGAAGTGAGGTCCTATTTTATTATTTGAGATTTATTAGGTATGTTAAATAAAATTGACATAAAATAAAAAATATACTATAATGGAGTCTATCGGAGTAATAGCTCCGTTTTTTGGGCTAACAAGAGGTCAGGTTGTTAGCTTAAATGTAAGACAAAAACCAAAACCTACATTTAGGAGGCAAATTATGGTTAATGCGAAAGAAATTGCTAAAAAGGTTAAAAACATCGCTAATCCCGAAGACGTCATGCAGGCTGTAAGCGACTATGTGGAAAAAGCTGATGAGGCTATCACAGAGTACGTTAAGCAGCACCCTGAAGTATCCTACGACTACGTTGCCATTGCACTTCCCATTACCAATGTTTCGCTTGAAAACAAAAGAGCTGAAACTGATGCTGTTATTGGCACTTTGGATGGTGAGGAGTACAAAAAGCAGGTTGATTTGGCAAATGCAAATTATAGCCTTTTCACAGATTCGTATGGTTTTTTGAAGGGAGTCACGGCGGAGCTTATGCGCCTCGGATTCAAGGTAAGATTCGACGAGAGCGAAAAGAAGGTTGTTCCCTGGGTTTTCCTGAAGGACTTCAATTTCTCGTAACTGACCGATGCAAAAGCCCTCATTTCGAAAGAAGTGAGGGCTTTGCTTTGTAGTAAATTTAAATTGTTTAGCTCTATAGTATACAGATTTGAAGTGCTGCAGCATTTTTTTTCCTGTAGCTCTTTGTTTTTGTATTTTTTTAGTATATAATTCTGATGTATCCAAAAAATAAGACTGGAGAGCATACTATGAAAGATAAAAAAATTATAGAAAATTGCAGAATTGCAGAAGAAAAATTAAGAAAATATAGCAAAGCCGATGTATATGAAGTGCTAAAGGAATTTAAAACATCAAATCAAGGCTTAAGCGTTGTTGATATTGAAGAAAGGCTTGATGAATATGGAAAAAATTCTATAGAAACTGAAACCAATACTTCATTTTTCAAAAAGGTTATAGATGCGATAATTAATCCGTTTAACATTGTTCTTATATTGGTTGCTATTGTTACATTTATAACTGATGTTATAATTCCAGAGCAAAAGGATTATGCAACGTTTATATTAATCGTAAGTACGGTTATTATTTCAGCTATAATTTCATTAAAACAAGAAACAAAGTCAGATAATGCAGCTAAAAAGCTTAAAAAAATGATTTCAAATAAAATTGATGTTATAAGAGATGATGTGCAGGTCATTGCTGATGTTGAGAACATTGTTCCTGGTGATATAGTTAAACTTTCTTCAGGTGATATGATTCCGGGAGATGTTAGATTTATTGAAGTAAAAGACTTGTTCGTTGATCAAGCATCACTAACTGGGGAATCAAATCCTGTTGAAAAATTTGCAAAGTATGGTGAGAGCGATAGCGTTACAGATATGCCAAATATTGGCTTTATGGGAACAAATATTGTAAGTGGTAGCGCGACTGCTGTTGTAGTTGCGACTGGAGCCGAAACGTACTTTGGTAGTATGGCAAAGTCTTTGTATAGTGTAAATGAAAAGAATAGCTTTGAAAAAGGCATAGATAACGTAAGTAAGCTGTTGATTAGATTTATGATTGTAATGCTGCCAATCATTCTTGGCGTTAATATTTTTACAAAAGGAAATTGGTGGGATTCACTAATCTTTTCAATTACTATTGCAGTTGGTTTAACTCCAGAAATGCTTCCGGTAATTATGACTTCTACGCTTGCAAAAGGTGCCGTAGATATGTCTAAAAAGAAGACTATAGTTAAGAGAATAAGCGCAATTCAAACTTTTGGCGAGATGAATATCTTGTGTACAGACAAAACAGGAACTCTTACCGAGGATGAAATTGTTCTTGAAAAATATATGGATGTTGAAGGAAACGAAAATCTAAGAATTCTAAAACACGCATTTTTGAATAGTTATTTTCAAACAGGGCTTAAGAATTTAATTGATGTAGCAATTATTTCAAGAGCTGAAAAGGAAAATATGAATATACTAAAAGAAAAATATGTGCGTGAAGATGAAATTCCGTTTGACTTTGCTAGAAGAAGAATGAGTGTGGTGCTTAGAGACGAAAATGGAAAAAGACAGCTTATAACAAAGGGAGCAGTTGATGAAATAATATCAATATGTTCATATATTGATTTAAACGGTGTTGCAATAAAGATGACAGATGAGCACAAGAAAAAAGCATATGAGGTTTATCAAAAATATAATAATGATGGGCTAAGAGTTTTAGCAATTGCCCAAAAGAATGAAATACACGGAGTTGAAACTTTTGGCGTTGGTGATGAATCTGAAATGGTTTTGATTGGATTTGTAGGATTCCTAGATCCACCAAAAAGCAGTGCTAAGCAAGCAATCGAAGCTCTTAAGAAGCATGGTGTCGATACGGTTGTTTTAACTGGCGATAGTGAAGGTGTTGCTCTAAATGTATGCAAACAGGTTGGTATAAATGTAGTTAACAGAATGACAGGAAAAGATATCGATGGGATGAGTGATGAAGAGCTAAAGAAAAAGGTAGCTGGATGCCATTTATATTCAAAACTTTCACCAATGCAAAAGCAAAGAATTGTGCGTATATATCAAGAGCTTGGAAATACCGTTGGTTATATGGGTGATGGAATTAATGATAGCCCTCCACTAAAGCAAGCTGATGTTGGTATTTCGGTTGATACAGCTGTAGACATAGCAAAAGAAACAGCTGATATCATACTACTTGAAAAAGATTTAAATGTTCTAGAGGAAGGCGTTAAAAACGGTAGAAAAACGTTTACGAATGTTTTAAAATATATTAAGATGGCTACAAGTGGAAACTTTGGAAATATGATTTCTGTAATATTGGCAAGCATATTTTTGCCATTTTTACCACTATTGCCAATACACATATTGATACAGAATTTACTATGTGATTTCGCGCAAATAGGTATGCCTTTTGATAATGTAGATATTGAATATATAAAAAGGCCAAAGAAATGGGATACCAAAGGAATTAAGCGATTTATGTTTGTATTTGGATTTATAAGTACATTGCTTGATTTGATGTGTTTTGCAGTATTATGGTTTGTGCTTAAATTTAACACGGTAGAAAAAGCAGCGTTGTTCCAAACAGGATGGTTTGCATTTGGAATAATTTCACAAACATTAATGATTCATATGATAAGAACCAATAAGATACCATTTATAAAGAGCAGGGCGTCAAAACAATTAACGATTTCAACATTTTCTATTGTTTTAGTTACATTATTAATAACATTTACAGATGTAGCAAAAGTATTTGACCTAAGCAAGTTACCAATCCAGTACATGATATGGATAGGCGGATTGCTAATTGTATATGCAATGCTAATTATATTGGTTAAAAGAATGGCAAAAAATTATAAGAGGAGAGCAAGATGATGGATCAATTTTCAAGAACTGAGCTAATTATCGGAAGAGCTTCAGTGGAAAAACTAAATAATGCTAAAGTTGTTGTATTTGGAATTGGAGGAGTTGGCTCATATGTAGTTGAGGCACTTGCTAGAGCTGGAGTTGGCAATTTTATTTTAGTAGATAAAGATAAGGTTGATATAACAAACTTAAATAGGCAAATTATTGCTGTACACTCTACAGTTGATAAATACAAAGTAGAAGTCGCAAAGGAGCGTATTTTAGATATTAATCCTAATGCTAATGTTGAGATTATGCAAGAATTCTTTACGCCTGATAGCGAAGATTTTTTTGATAATTCTATAGATTACGTTGTAGATGCAATAGATACTATTACTTCAAAAATCGAGTTGGTTATGAGAGCTAAGAAATGGAATATTCCAATTATTTCTTCAATGGGAACTGGCAACAAGCTTGATCCAACAAGGTTTGAGGTTTCAGATATTTATAAAACGTCAGTATGTCCACTTGCAAAAGTTATGCGTAAGGAGCTTAAGGCAAGAGGCGTGGATAGCTTGAAGGTTGTCTATTCAAAAGAAGAGCCTATAGCATTTCGAGATATTTGTAATTGTGATTGCAATACTAATGAGCAGACTGAAAAAAAAGAGGATTGCGGTGGTAAGAAGCGTGCACCTGGAAGCATTTCGTTTGTTCCATCGGTTGCAGGACTTATAATTGCAGGAGAAGTTATAAAGGATATTATAAGCAGAAAGGAAAAATAAAATTGGAAATTGAGCGTAAATTCTTGGTAAAAAATAAAGAAAAGGTTAAGCAATTAATTGAAGAATATAGAGATACCAAAAAGAGCATTACACAAGACTATATTTATTCAGACAAATTAACTGCAATTAGAAAAAGAAAAATCGAAAAGAATTCGCAGGTGAAATATATATATACTGTAAAGACTGGCCGTAAAGGTTTATCAGTTAATGAATTTGAGGAAGAGATATCAGAAGATTTATACAATTCACTGGAGTTAAATCCAAACAGGATATCAATAATAAAGGATAGATATGTTATTCCGTATGTAGAAGGGTTGAAGATTGAGCTTGATGTATTTCATGGAAACTATGAAGGTGTGGTTTTTGCTGAAATCGAATTTAAAAGCGAAGATCAAGCCAAAAGCATACATATGCCAGATTGGTTCTACAAAGAAATAACTGATGAAGTTACAAACGATAAGATGTCAAAAGGCGAGTTTAAATATATGGATGGACTTATGTTGTAAGGAGAGTTGTATGGAAAAAGAAACTAAATTTGATTTGATAAAAATTATTGTTTCAGCATTTTTATTAGTTATAGCCATAGCAATAGAGAAAAATCTAAGTTTGCCTATGTGGGCTAACTTATTGATATACCTTGTGCCTTACTTTATTGTGGGATTTGAAACAATCAAAGAGGCAATTGAAAACATATTTCATGGAGAGTTTTTTGATGAAGATTTTCTAATGTGCGTAGCTACTATTGGTGCATTATGCATTGGATTTTTGCCAAATACACATCCAGAGTTTGCGGAAGCTGTTTTTGTTATGCTGTTTTTCCAGGTTGGAGAGCTATTCGAAGAGATTGCAGAAGGGAATAGTGAGAAGTCTATTTCTACTTTAATGGAGATTAGACCTGACTATGCATACGTTGAAAGAAATGGAAAAGTGGAAAAGGTAGATCCAGAAACTGTTGAGGTAGGCGAAATTATTGTAATCTCGCCAGGTCAAAAAGTTCCTATGGATGGATTGGTATTAGAAGGTAAGTCAAGCTTAAACACGGTTGCAATTACTGGTGAAAGTGTTCCAAGAAGTGTTGCTGAAGAAGATTTTATTTCATCAGGATGCGTTAATTTAACAGGCACGGTGCGTGTTAAGGTAACAAAGAAATTTTCAGATTCAACAGTATCGAAAATAATTGATCTTGTTGAGAATGCATCAGAGCATAAATCTAAAAGTGAGAGTTTTATAACGAAGTTTTCAAAGTTGTACACACCAATTGTTGTTTTATTGGCTGTTTTGCTAGCGGTAATTCCACCAATCGTATCAGGAAATTTTATGGATAACTTCTCAACATGGTTTTCTAGAGCTTTAACATTCCTTGTTATTTCATGCCCATGTGCTTTAGTAATCTCGGTTCCACTAACATTTTTTGGTGGAATAGGTGGAGCATCTAAGAGAGGTATTTTGATAAAAGGTTCAAATTACATAGATGCACTTGCCAGGGTTCAAACCATAGTTTTTGATAAAACAGGAACTTTAACTGAAGGTGTTTTTGAAGTTGTTGCAATACATCCAGAGCTTTATGATGAAAATAAGTTACTTCATTTGGCTGCTCATGTTGAAAGATATTCTACACATCCAATTGCCATTTCTCTTAAAGATGCGTATGAAAACGAGGATGATGATTGCAGCGTAAGCGATGTTCAAGAATATGCTGGGCAGGGAGTTAGAGCAAATGTAAATGGAAATATTGTTTATGTTGGAAATTATAAATTGATGCAAAGCATTGGAATTGAATGGAAGGATTGTGAAAAATCAGGAACAATAGTGCATGTTGCTATTGATGGACAGTATTTTGGTCATATTGTAATTTCCGATAGAATAAAGGCAGATTCTAAATGTGCAGTTGACGCGATTAAAAAGGATAGAATAAGAACAGTAATGCTAACTGGAGATCATGAAAATGTAGCAAAAGGTGTGGCAGGAGAGCTTGGAATAGATGAATACTACGCTGAGTTACTACCACAGGATAAGGTAACTAAGTTGGAGCAATTAATTGGTAAAAAAGCAAATGAATCAAATATTGCATTTGTTGGAGATGGAATAAATGATGCACCGGTTATTGCAAGGGCAGATGTTGGAATAGCAATGGGGGCGATAGGCTCAGATGCTGCAATAGAAGCTGCAGATGTGGTTTTGATGGAGGATAAAACTTCTAAGATTGCTGAAGCAATTAATGTAGCAAAACGCACTATTAAAATTGCAAAACAAAACATAGCTTTTGCAATTGCCGTAAAAATTATCGTTCTTGTGCTTGCAGCTCTTGGTTTTGCACCAATGTGGCTTGCTGTTTTTGCTGATGTAGGAGTTACAGTTATAGCAGTATTAAATGCAATGAGGACTCTAAAGGCTTAAAAATCCAGCATAAGTTTGATATCTTCGCATGCTAAAATACTTGACATAATACAGAAAATATGGTAAAATAGCCATGTAGTGATTTTTTTTAGACATATAGACCGAAACAAAAAATCATTACAAATACTTCAGCGGATTCAGGTGAAGTGTACTTAAAATCATATTCTGATTAGATTATATGATACTTAGTAGATATGATTTAGTTAATAATCATTAGAAAAAGCAGCCATCTTAGGGTGGTTGCTTTTATACGTAATATTACAGAAATATTACAAAACCGTTACATTTTAGTAAATATAGCATTTGTAGTGGATATTATATTGTAATTTAAAGGTACGTGGTATATACTATGAACGGAAGATATAGAATTAACCAGATAGAAATTACAAATATCTGGAAATATAAATTTTATAATTTTACTTTTTTAAATGAATATGTTATAATATTAGATATTTTGCAAAGTTAGGGGTAAACATGAAAAAGACTAAGAAAATAATATTCAATTTCATATTTTTTATACTGCTTATAGTTTTGACTTTTTCTATTTTGTTGAAAGATCAAAATTTACTAGATATATTTAATTTATTTTTAGCTTCTAAGAAAGTATACATATTAATTGCTATATTTTGCATGTTTTTGTATTTATTCCTTGAAGGTGTAAATATGAAAAGAACGATTGATGTTTCTGGAAAAAGAAAAGTTAAATTAAGAAGTACATTCAAATACTCACTTATAGGATTTTTCTTTAGTGCGATTACTCCAGCTGCAACTGGTGGTCAACCGATGCAAATATACTATATGCATAGAGATGGAGTATCTGTTGCAAAAGCAACACTTGCATTACTAATGAATTTATGCAGTTTTCAGATAATAACGATTTCTATGGCATTAATAAGTTTGATTTTTTGTGGAGAATATCTAGAAGGTGGAATGATAGCTTTATTTGTTGTGGGCGTTGCATTAAATACAACAGCTCTTGCATTGCTTTTGATTGGTATTTTTTCAAAAAGGCTTCCAATGTGGTTCATTAATGTTGCAATTAAAATAATGAGGAAGCTTAAAATAAGAAATGTTGATCAAAAAGAAGAAAAACTTAAATCGGAGTTACAAAAATATCATGGAAGTTCAAAATATATAAAAGATCACAAAAAAATCATCTTTAAGATTTTGGCAACTACGCTTGTTCAGATTTTGATATACTACAGCATACCATACTGGGTATATAGATCAGTTGGTTTCAACACAGAAAGCATTATAAAAATAATAGCTCTTCAATCAATGTTATATGCAACTGTTTCTGGAATTCCACTTCCTGGTGCTGTAGGTGTAAGCGAAAGTGGTTTCTTAAATATATTTAAAAACATTTTTATCGGTGGAACAATCAGCGGTGCGATGCTTTTAAACAGAGGTGTAAGCTTCTATTTATATGTAATCATAAGTGGTATTGTTGTTGTCGTAAACTTGTTTAGAGCAAAAAAAGATGATAAAGAGCTTCAAAAAGCCAAAGAAAACGAGGTTACTCAAAGCTAAATATAAAAGAAAAATAATGGCACTCAAAATTAAATATAAAAAGTTGTTATTAAATAAATTATGGAGTATAATACGAATATAAAAGGGGAATAAAATGGTTAATATTTTACTATGTGGAAATGAGAAGGTTTTCGATGGTGCGTTATCAGAGCTAATATCGATAACGAATAAAACCAAAGAACCTGTCAATTGTTACATATTTACAATGGATGTTTCAAGAATCAAACCAGAATACACGCCAATAAATGATACACAAGTTGAGTTCTTGAATAAAGTTGTAAAAACAAAAAATGTAGAAAATAAGGTTACTAAAGTAGATGTAACTGATATTTATGAAAAAGAATTTGCAAATTGTAAAAATGAAAATGCATACTGCACACCATATACATTGCTTAGACTGTTTGCTGATATGATACCAGGTATACCAGACAAGCTTTTATACTTAGATATTGATATGATGGCTGCTGATGACATATCAAAGCTTTATCATATTGATGTAGAGGATTATGAGTATGCAGCTGTAAAAGAAAAATATGGATGCTGGTTAATTAGGCCAGATTACATAAATGCAGGTATGCTGCTATTAAATATGAAAAAGATAAAAGAAACTGGACTTTTGGAAAAAGCAAGAAAAAGAATAAAAGAAAAGAAAATGCTATTTGCTGATCAAAGCGCAATTTTCTATTCTACAACAAAGAAAAAGCTAATTCCAAGAATATACAATGAACAATCAAAGTTTAATAGAAATGGAACTGTAATATGTCATTTCTGCAAAAGACTTATGATATTGCCATATCCACATACAGAAAACTATAAACAATGGCATGTGGATGAAATACATAAATATTTAAAATGTTACCATTTTGACGATGATTTAAAAGAATATTTAGATGCAAAAAAAGATTTTTTGAATGTAAAATAAAAGGAGTAAAAAAATGAATACAAAATTTAAAGGCGAAGTTCCCATATTTTTCGCTGTAGATGATAATTATATACCATTTTTAGGTGTAGCTTTAAAATCACTTATCGAGAATTCATCAAAGGAGTATAAATACTTAGTTAAAGTACTTTATACAACTGTTACAAAAACAAATATGGAAAAAATTAAAAAGTATGAGTCTGATGGAGTAAGTATTGAATTTGTAGATGTAAATCCAAAAATAAAAGAAATTAGTCATCAGTTATATACAAGAGACTATTTCTCAAATACTACATACTATAGATTATTGATACCAGATTTATATCCAGAATATGATAGAGCTATATATTTAGATAGCGATATAATAGTTTTAAAAGACATAACAAAACTATTTAAAATGAATATAGGAGATAATTTACTAGCAGCTGCACCAGATGATGTAATACAGACAATTGAAGTGTTTAGAAATTATTCTGAGAAAGTTGTTGGTGTTGCAGATTACAGAAATTATTTCAATGCTGGTATTTTACTATTAAACTTAAAAGAGCTAAGAAACTTTAGTTTCAAAGATAAATTCTTATACCTATTAGGAACTATAAAGTTCTCAGTAGCGCAAGATCAAGATTATATGAATAGATTATGCAAAGGAAGAGTTACTTTACTTCAAAAAACTTGGAACAAGATGCCTGTAAGCGGTGATAATATTGATAAGTCAAGAATTAATATAATTCACTACAATTTAGCATTTAAACCATGGCATTTTGACGATGTATTGTATCAAGAGTATTTTTGGAAATATGCAAAGAAAACAGAGTTTTATAAAGAGATTTTGAATATTAAGGCAAATTTCTCTGAAGAGGATAAACAAAAATATCGCGAAGGCGATAAGAAATTAAGAGCTCTTGCTCAAATGGAATGTGATTGTGTTGGCGATGATAGAATTAAGAATAATGATACTAACTTAAATATTAACGTCAATAATAATGAGGAATATTTGGATAATCAGAGCGGGTTATTTGAAGGATTATTTGCTTGGTAGGAAATTCTGGGGACGGAGCAAAAAAATTCCGGAATGGGATTTTTTTGTTACGTCCTTAAATTTTGGCTTTTTGCAAAAATTTTTTGCTCTGTTTTTAAAATTATTTGGCGTTTTGCAGAAATTTTTTCCTCCGTCCCCAAAATTTCTCGAAAGGAGTTTTTATGGATAAACAAGTTATTTATTATGAAGATGAGTTAAATGATGAATTTTCTGATGCTAAGATTATTCCGAAAAAAATAGATGAAAATTATAAATATAAAAGAAGTACTTTGTGGAATGCAATTTCTCTTGTGTTTCAGAACGTGCTAAGTATGCCAGTAAAATATTTTTATGCTAAATGTGCTTTAAGAATTAAATATGTCGGTAAAGAGAAATTTAAAGAGTGTAAAAAGACAGGGTATTTTATATACGGTAATCATACTCAAATATTTGCAGATACTTTTATTCCAAGCTTGGCTAATTATCCTAAGAGAAATTTTTTTATAGTTAATCCTGAAAACATCTCTATGAAGGGATCGGGATGGCTTATTAAACTTCTTGGGGCTGTGCCAGTACCTGGTAATATTAAGGCAACTCAAAATTTTATTGACTACATTGAGTTGTTACAAAACAAGAAATGCTCTATAACTATATATCCAGAGGCTCATATTTGGCCATTTTATACAAAAATAAGGCCGTTTAAATCAGTTTCGTTTAAATATCCGGTGAAGTTTAATAAACCTGTTTATTGCTTCGTTAATACATATCAGTCATATGGCAAAAACAATGATAAATTCAGGATTGTGACATACATAGATGGACCATTTTATCCAAATCAGGAGTTACCAGCAAAGCAAGCACAAGAGGAGCTTAGAAATAAGGTTTATGATACTATGTGCGAAAGAAGCAAAAATAGTAATTACGAAAAGATTAAATATGTAAAAAAAGAAAAAGAGCTATTTTAATCATTAACAAAGGATGATATTATATACGCAAATGATTAGGAGGAAAATATGTCAGACGTTAAATGGACAGATGAACAAAGAGATGCTATATATGACAGCGGTTCAAACATATTAGTTGCAGCAGCTGCAGGTAGTGGTAAAACGGCAGTTTTGGTTGAAAGAATTATTAATAAGGTTATAAATGAAAATGTTGATATCGACAAAATTCTTGTTGTTACCTTTACAAATGCAGCGGCTAGTGAGATGAGAGAGCGTATACTGGAAGCTATTTATAAGAAGATGGAGGAGTTTCCAGATAACAAAAATTTGCAGAGGCAGATTATTCTTATAAATAAGGCTAGTATATGTACTATAGATTCATTTTGTTTAGATGTAATAAGAAATAATTTTTTTGAAATAGATGTATCAGCAAATTTCAGAGTTGCTGATACTACTGAGGTTGAGCTTTTAAAGCAGGAAGTAATTGATGATATATTTGAACAAAAATATATTGATAATGATAAAGAGTTTTTGAAGCTTATAAATACATATACTACATATAGAGATGACGAGCCACTAAAAGAGCTATTACTTAATGTGTACAAATATATACAAAGTAGCCCGTTCCCAGAAGAATGGCTACATAATAGTGTTGAAAAATTCAATCTAAAGGGAGCTGGAGATTTTTCTAATACTGAATGGGGTAAGATATTGCTAGATACTTTAAGAGCTGAGGTTTCAGATTACATCTTAAACCTTAAAAAGCTTGAACGTGATGTTGCAAGATTCGATGAGATGGAAAAGTACAGGGCTGTAATTAATGAGGATATTATTAATCTTGAATATGTACTTGAAAATATGGATTCGTGGGATAATGCATACGCAAAAGCAAGCAAAATCACATGGAAAAATTGGCCTGTTGATAGAAAATTAACACTGGAAATAAAAGATGTAGCTAAGGATTTGCGAAACAATATAAAGAAAAAATATACAAACACGGTATCTAAAATTTTGCTTTACAATTCTGAAGAAGCTAATGAAAACATCTACAATATGTATGATATATTGGTTGCAATTGAAAAGCTAATATTGGAGTTTTCTGAAAAATTCGCTGCCAGAAAAAAAGAAAAAAATATGGTAGATTTTAACGATATTGAGCATTTTGCCCTTAAAATTTTAGTTAGAAAAAATGAGAAGGGTGAGATTGAAGAAACCGATATTGCTAAAAAATACAAAGAGAAATTTTCAGAGATTGCAATAGACGAGTATCAGGATAGTAACTATGTTCAAGAATATATATTAACAAGCGTTTCAAACGGTCATAACGTGTTTATGGTTGGAGATGTTAAACAAAGTATCTATAAGTTTAGACAAGCTTGCCCTAATCTGTTTTTGGAGAAATATGAGAATTATAGCTTAAAAACAGGCGATATAACAGGTGGGCAAAAGATTCAGCTTTTCAAAAACTTTAGAAGTAGAGCTAACATTTTGGATGTTACGAATATAATATTTGAAGACATAATGAGTAAAAAGCTTGGTGATATCAAATATGATGAAACTGAGTTTTTGAACCTTGGAGCGGACTATGCAGATCCTGCAACACCCGAACTTACAAATTATGCAGGAAAAACAGAGCTACATATTATTGACCTAAAAGAGCAAGAAATAAATGTGTTCAAAGATTCTTCAAATACCGAAGATGAAGATGATACATCAGAGGCTGAGCGTATTGAAGATGTAGTGCTTGAGGCCAGGTTCACAGCTAAGATGATAAAAGATTTGCTTGATAGCGATTACAAAGTGTATGACAGAAAGACTAAGGAATACAGACCTATAACATATAAAGATATTGCGGTACTTTTAAGAGCAACTTCAATCACTGCTCCAATATATGAAAACGAGATTGCTAAGCTAAACATTCCAGTTTTTAGTGATGTATCGTCTGAATACTTGGATTCTATGGAGATTCAAACGATAATGTCTGTTTTGAAGATTATAGATAATCCAATGCAAGATATTCCGCTTGTTACGGTTTTGAGATCAGCTATTGCTGGATTTACAGATAATGAGCTTGTTCAGATTAGACTTAAAAACAAAAATCAGTCTTTTTATAATTCTTTAAAAGAATATGATGGAGATGAAAAATTAAAGTCAAAAATAAATGCTTTCTTGGAAAATATCAGAAGATGGCAGGCCGAAGAAAAGTATATGGCCCTTGATGAACTTATCTGGCAAATATACATAGACACTCAGTTTTATAACTATGTAACATTGATGCCTAATGGCGCTTTAAGACAAGCCAATTTAAAGATGCTTTTTGAAAGAGCAAAACAGTACGAAAGTGCTAGTTTTAAAGGTTTATTTAACTTTATTAGTTTTATAGATAAGCTTCATACAAGTAGTGGGGATTTATCTTCTGCTAAGCTTATTGGTGAAAATGAAAATGTTGTTAGAATAATGAGTATACACAAAAGTAAAGGTCTAGAATTTCCTGTTGTTTATCTATGTGGAACTGGAAAGCAGTTTAATATGCAGGACTTAAATAAAAATATTTTATTGCACCAAGATTTGGGAATTGGTCCTAAATATATTAATAATGATAGATGCATTGAATACAATACTTTGGCTAAAGAAGCAATAAAGATTCAAACTAAATTAGAGTCGTTATCTGAAGAGATGAGAGTTTTATATGTTGCTTTGACAAGAGCAAAGGAAAAACTTATTATTACAGGTATTTCTAAGGATGCGGATAAATCTTTTAAAGAGAAGCAAGAGCTCATAGATACATATAAAGGCTCTGACTGTGAAGGTATTAGTGATTCAATACTTAAGAGATATAAAACATATTTGGATTGGATTACGCTTGTTTATTTTCATAATTCAGATAAAATCAAGGATTACATTGAGCTTGAAGTTCACAAAAAGCAAGATATAGTAAAAGAGCTTGCTAAGAGCAAGGAAGATGAAAAAGAGCGTGATATTTTGAAAGAGCTTGATGCTCTTTCAAAGACTGCAACAAAGGAAGATATCGAAAACTTAAAAAGCAAAATCAACTGGCTATATGGCTATATGGATTCTGTTGTTGTGCCTACCAAAACATCAGTTACTAAAATTAAAGAGCTTGCAAATGAGGAAGATATTGTTAGCTTAGAAGAAATCGAAGAGCAAAAAAGCTTAAAAGTAGAGGTCGCAAAGCCTAAGTTTTTAAACGAAGAAAAGGATCAAAAGCTTACTTCGGCTCAGAAAGGTACTATAATGCATTTATGTTTTCAGAAGTTGGATGAAAGCAGGGAATATACTGCAGAAGCGATTCGTAGCTTTGTTGATGCTTTGGTTTCTAAAAAAATAATTACTGAGCTTGAGGCTGAAAGTATCAATACAAATAAGCTATTGCAGTACACTAAATCTTCATTATGGCAGGATTTGAAAGTAGCTAAAAAGGTATGCAAGGAGCAACCTTTTTACATCAATCTAAAAGCTAAAGATATATATGAAAATAATTCTGAAGATAATGTATTGGTGCAAGGTATCATAGATTTATACTATATAAATGAGAATGGCGAAATAATATTGGTAGACTATAAAACTGATTGGGTAAATGAGGGAGATGAGCAAGGTCTTGTTGAAAAATATAGAAAACAACTCGATATTTATGAAAGAGCTTTAACTCAGTCCTTAGGCAAGAACGTAAGTAAAAAATATATTTACTCGGTTTGCTTGAATAAATTGATTTTGATGGTATAATTGCATACAGATTTAGATACAAACATGGAGGTTTTAATACATGAGATTAGACAAATTTTTAAAGGTGTCAAGAGTTATCAAAAGAAGAACTGTTGCAAACGAAGCTGCAGATAATGGCAGAGTTTCAGTTAATGGTAAAGTTGTAAAACCTAGCTTTGAAGTTAAGGTTGGAGATGTTATTGAAATTCAATTTGGAGATAAGGTTAGTAAGTTTGAAATTATCGAGATACCTAAAGTTCAAGGGAAAAATATGGGAGAGCTTATTAAAATTTTATAAAAGAAATATTAAAGAGCAAAAAGAAGCCCCGGCACGTTGTTACACGTGCGGGGCTTTTACAGTTTTCGTTACTGGCCGACTGCAGTGAGCAGGTCAGCCTTGACTGCAGCTTCTACAGGACAATCGCTTGCCCAGATGAAGTTGCAGTTCTCGAAGAACTGTACTCTCACTCCTCTCATCGAAAGCTCATATGCGAGCTCTGAGAGAGTAGAGCGCGAGTCTGCCGACATACACACCAGCGTGAGCTGGCGCTTGCCACCAATCGTCTGATCGATGGCATGGACACCGTTGTCGTAGAACTTGGCTGCAATATTCAGTGCCTCATCCAGCGTGGCCGGAATTCGACTGATGGCAGGAAAAATCGTAGCCGGGGTAGGCATCGGATTCTTCTGTACTGCCAGGAAATTGCTGCCGGGGATGTAGGAAACGAGCAGGTCATCTCTCGAGAGAAGCTCTGCAAATTTCGAAATATCCTCATAGTCAAAGCGGCGTGCTACCACGAAATAGGTAGCTGTGTCGGTTCTTGTGGCTCTGGTTACACCAAAGTCACCGTTTTTTAGGGAACTAGCGATTCCCATGATGCGGGTGAACATTACATCGTTCTCCCGTGCAGTTGTCTCCTTCTGCATCATACATCAACCTCCAGTTTAAATTTTTTTGGATTTGCGCTAGAACTATATTATAGCATGAATTTACATAAATGTCAACATTTCGAAAGCAAAGTAGCAAAAAAATCGGGCAGTAATTTGGCTTTAAACGCTTACAAACATTGACAAAAAGCCTATAAAATGTTAACATTAATTGAGGTGTTTATTTTATGGGAAAAATAAAATCTGGTGGTTCTTCAGCAGATAGCGGCAAAAGATATAACGAAAAAGAATTGGTTTTTGTCAATAGAATTTACGACAGATGTAATAGATATAGTGATGCCGATGTTGATAACCAAGTATTAGCGATGAAAAGTATAATTGAATATATAAAGTATAGAAAAAATGCAGGAGCTTCCCTTGAAGATATTAAAGAGGAAGTTTTAAAGTATGTCTATAATCTTATTGTGCAAATCAATAACCCAAATTTAGCGAACTTTTATAGGCTTAGAACGTATGAGTACATTGACGGAATGAATTTGATTCCATATATAAATACTATTATCGAAAAAAATATAAATGTCATGGAATTTGCTAAGAAATATGAAAACGACTTATCTGCAAATTTGGATATGAATATTGTGATTGAGCTTTGTGGATTAATGACAGATTTTGTTGAACAAATTCAGTATTCTTATAATGATGAAATATTATATTTAAGAGAAAAAATAGTTAATAATGATCTTGGCTACGAAGATGTAGAGCTATTAAATAAGTGGATTTTAAAGTATTGTGAAGAGCTAAAGATTGGTAGAGCTGCTTCTTGGGAAAAAGCAAGAAAAAATATGGAAGAAATACGAGAGCTATTCTACAAAAAATTAGATTCAATATTTGAAGTAAAGAAAATAGTTTTAAAAGATAAAGGTAGCAAAGAAGAATTGGCATCTGAAGGCTCTATTGATGGAAGTATTGACGAAGAAAACAGAAAAAAAGTTGCTTCAATTATAGGAAACCAAAGTGAATCATCATACAGTATAGTAGATAGTATAAATGAAAATGGTAATGTGCATCAGTACGAAGAAACTGTAAGATTAAGACCTTTTAAAGGTAATCCATTTATAAGTACTGATGAAAAAAACAATTTTATGATTTATATACATGAAATATTTCAGAGAATTTCTACTATTGGTGATCAGGCTAGAGTAGATAGAATTTGTGCGGGTGTATACGATCTTGTTAAACTATCTGAAAATGAGCCTATTGGATATATTAGGGATTCTTACAAGAGAAAAGTATATGATTTTTTTGATGCTAGCCTTTCATATACGCGAAATTCATTATACGTAAAAGAAGATTTAATGAAACGTATTGCCGTACTAGTTGATTTTTTCAGAGCAAATGGAGATTTAGATAGATTCTGTGAAACGAATAATAGTAGGCTAAAAACTGTTAAATTACCTGAAATACAAATTGATACGCAGACTTTGTATGATAAATTCGTAGCAGATAAGGAAGACCCTCAAGATTTAATATACATGAGAGATGGAGAAGCTGCTTGGTTTTATTATAATAAGTGCTATAAAAACACACCACTTAGTTTAGCTTCTTCAGAAGCAATTACTGCGATGTCATCTTTCTATATGAATCGTTTAGCAAAAGAAGCGCCACACTTTGGAAGATTAAGATATATACTAGATCAAGATAATTTGATAGAGCATATATATGAAAATCCAGATGTAACGTTTGAAGAGCTTGGTTTAGATTCAAAGCAGCTTAGATTATATATGGCAATGAGCGATGAACTTCAAAATGTAATATGCAAGAAGTATGTTGATGAATTGCCAGAGGGGTCTAATTTCAACGAAGAAAAATGGGTAAAGGATGTTATAAAGATGCTACGTCCTCGTTTGAAAAATGTTTATGAGAATTATTTCAAAAAGCAAGGGTTTAACTTTGATTTTGAAGAAGACGTTAAAAACATTATTTATAACACGGTTGTGCCGGATTATATATATGATTTAAAAACATTTTCTGCAAAATCATTGATATACACTGCAATTACAGATAAGAAAAAGAATATTTTAAACTGGGGATATGTATTAGAAGATGAAAATGAAGACTCTAATATGGCCCTTATAGGATTTGATATCAAAACATTAAATATGCCGGTTTTTGTTCATCTAAAAAAGGATGATTTAATACAATTTTTACAGAACGTTCAAAACAACGCAGTAATACCTGTTTACGAGGGCGCTGACGATATGTATAACTACATATTAAAGAAAAGATTTTCAACGCAGATATTATATCCGATTTCGAAAGATGAAAGAGCAACGCTAAAGAAAGTTAAAGGTGCAATAACAGATGACAGATTATATCAGCACTTAAGATGGTTATATAGTCCAACTAAGGGTGGTGTAACACCATTTATTCCAAAGCATATGCCTGGTGATAGAGCTTATGATTTGGAGACAGGTAAAATAATAAAGTTAGAAGTTGAAGAGAAAAAGCCAAGTGATGATAGCAAACCAAATAAAAAACAAAATGGAAAAAACAATAAAAAGAATAAGAAAAAGCAAAATCCAAAACAAGGGGGACCAGGAAGCCAAGGAGCGCATGGTAGTGATGGAAACAGATAATAAATAAAATGTGATTTTGCATATTGACAAAGATATTATAAAATGTTAACATTGTTAGCAATGAAATTAACTATGTTAAAAAGAAATCCAGTAGTTTTTATATTTTAGCAAATAGAGAGGTAGTGCAAGGTGCAAACTATCAAAATATAAAATGCGAATTACACTTCTTCGAGTAGTTACGTAAAAGATTACGAAAATCTAATAAGGCAAATTTAAAATTTGTAAAAAAAGGTGGTACCACGAGCTAATTCGTCCTTTTAAGGATGACTTAGCTCTTTTTGGTTGGAAAAGAAATTTAAAGGAGGATATTTTATGGAACAATTAGATTTAATTAAAAGAAAGGCTGTTCAGATTATTTCTGAAGAGGACTTAGAGAAAAAATTAAAATCAGGAAAGAAATTAACAATTAAGCTGGGAGCTGATCCAAGTAGACCAGATTTGCACTTAGGACATACTGTTGTTTTAAGAGCTCTTAAGAACTTCCAAGATATGGGTCACGAAGTTGTATTTATCATAGGAGATTACACAGCAATGATTGGTGATCCAAGTGGTAAGAGCAAAACAAGACCTGCATTAACATACGAGCAAGCCCATGGTGCTGGTGAATCATACTTTAAGCAAGTAACTAAAATTCTAGACCCTGAGAAGACAAAGATAGTATTCAACTCAGAGTGGCTACAAAAATTAAACTTAAAGGATGTTTTAGAGCTTGCAAGTAAGTATACTGTTGCTAGATTACTTGAAAGAGATGACTTCAAAAATAGATATGAAAACAATTTACCATTAAGTATGCATGAAATGTTCTACCCATTAATGCAAGGATACGATTCTGTTGCAATTAATGCAGATATCGAAATCGGTGGAACTGATCAAACATTCAACTTATTAGTAGGAAGAGAGCTTCAAAAGAATTATGATCAAGAGCCTCAAGTTGTTATAACATTCCCATTATTAGTTGGTCTTGATGGAAAAGAGAAGATGAGTAAATCATTAGGTAACTATATCGGAATTGATGAAGCTCCAGAATCTATGTACGAAAAAGCAATGAAAATTCCAGATGATGTTTTATTTGATTACTTTAAATTAACAACAGATAACATAGATTTAGCAGAAGCACAAAAACTAATAAATGAAGATGTAATTGCTGCTCACAAATTATATGCAGAGGAGATTGTTAGATTATATCATGGTGAGGAATTCATCAAAGTAGCTGAGGAAAGATATGCACAAGTTGCCAAAGGTGGAATCCCAGACGATGTAAAAGAGCTTGAGCTAAGCACTGCAGATAATAAAGAAATTAAATTAGTAGATGCTCTAACAGAGGCAGGATTTGTACCATCAAAAAGCGAAGCAAGAAGAATGATTCAAGGTAATGGTGTAAAAGTAGATTCAGAAGTTGTTAATGATATAAACGCAGTATTAGATTTAACTAGTGCAAAAGTTGTTCAATTTGGAAAGAATAAATTTGTAAAGATAAAATAATATTTAATGTGGAGGAAAAGATGGATATTATAAAAGCAATTATTTTTGGAATAGTTGAAGGTATTACAGAGTGGCTTCCTGTAAGTAGTACAGGACACTTGATTTTATTTGATTCATTCCTAAAATTAAAGGATGTATCAGAAAACTTCTTTGATATGTTTGAAGTAGTTATTCAGCTAGGAGCAATCATGGCTGTAGTGGTCATATTTTTTAAGGATATATGGCCTTTCACGAATGATAAAAAGAAAGCTTACAAGGCTAAGAAGGTTATTCCTAACCCAGATAAAAAGTTTACCAAAGTAATAGCTGCTATTGTAAATCCGATATTAAAACTTTCAACTAAGCTAGATAAGAATATAACTAGTTTATGGGGAAAAATATTGGTAGCATGTATTCCAGCAGTAGTTGTAGGTTTAGCTTTTGATGATGTATTTGAAAGATTATTCTACAACCCAACATGCGTTGCTATAGCATTAATTGTTTTTGGTATTGCATTTATAGTTGTAGAAAACTGGAATAAGGGGAAAGAGTCAAGAGTAAATAGTATATTGCAGATTACATACAAGGATGCATTAATAATTGGAGGTTTCCAACTTCTTGCAGCAATTTTCCCAGGAGTTTCAAGATCAGGTGCAACAATAATAGGAGCATTAGTTATTGGAATTTCAAGAAAAGTATCTGCTGAATTTACATTCTATTTAGCAGTACCAGTAATGTTTGGCGCAAGCCTTCTTAAACTATTAAAATTTGGATTCCATTTTACAGGATTAGAGCTTGCAGTTCTAGCTGTTGGAATGATTGTTGCATTCGCTGTATCGATGTTAATTATTAAATTCTTGATGAACTACATAAAGAAACATGATTTTAAAGTATTTGGAGTTTATAGAATAATACTTGGATTGATTGTTTTGATTGTCGGATTTACTGGCGTACTTAAATAGTTTGTGGAAATTTGGAAAATTTTAGGGACGGAGGAAAAAATTCTTTTGCAGAAATTTTTTCCTCCGTCCCCAAAATTTCTTCCGTCCAAATTTGAATTTTATTTAATAATATGGTAAAATTAAAAGTGTATATTGTGTGAGGGGTTTGAACCTTTCAGCACTGCATATAGAAAACGGAAAGGAATGAAATTTTTTATGAATAGTATTTATAAACCTATTGCAATGTTTAAATATGATAATAAAAAATATTGCATTGTAGTGATAAATAATAGCATAAATTTTTTCAAGTATGAAAATGGTAAAGTTGTTCCAGCTCATTCTAAAGAAGAATTAGAGCTTTTCTTAAAGGTGCATAATGCAATAAAAATAGATCCAAACAACAATCATCCTTTAAGAATTGAGAATATAGCTGGTAAAGATTTTGAGATATATTATGATGTTAACACAAGGCTTTACTTTGGATACAGAATAAAAGATGGAAAACGCTTTAATCCAAATGAAGAAGAGTGTGCCTTATTGAATTTTAAGTATAATAACTTAAGAGATAACGTGGCAGGTCTTTTTAATAACGTGGCAGATCTTTTTAAAGGAAAAAAGAAACATGGTAAAGCAGAAGGTGGAGATTTTATAAAATTTTTTGATTGGGCTAAAGATGATCCTATTCGTGAGAAATATTTTGATGAAAAGAAAATGTACGAAGAAAATCGTAAAAAGTTTCACGAAACAAGAAAAGATCTTAAAAAAGAAGATACTGTTAAATTTTTTACATTTTCAGGTTTGGTTACATTGGCTCTTTTATTGAATGCAGGTACAGCTTTCATACAATACTCTAGTTTACCTTTGGCAAAAGATTTAAGAAAAGCATTAGATGATAGAGGTGTTTTTGTATCATATGAATATAAAATGCCAGAAGATAAAGATGAGCTATTAACTATGCTTAAAAATCAAGAGTATCATAGCGATATGCTTAATGAGGCTATGGATAAAAATATTCATCTTAATGAAGATGAAAAAGATCTTATAAGGAAATTTAAGTTTGTATTTGATGAAAATAGTTGCTATATGAACACAGACCAAATAAAGAGCAAACTTGAAACACTACGTATTACATATTCAGAGCAGAAGCTTGAAGGTTCAGATTTATTGGGTATGTATAGCAGACCTACAAATGAAATTATTTTTTATGGTGTTAGAGATTTTAACGATGTTGATGTTAACGTATTTGCGCATGAGCTAATGCATGTATTCCAATTAGGTAAGTCAGATAGATTTACAATGGAATTATCTAATGAGCTATTCACAAGAGAGTGTTTAAGAAGATTAGATGAGCATGGTTTATTAAGCAAAAGTGATGTTTTCCAAGATTGTATAGGAAAAAATACTATGTATGGTAGCGGATATGATACATGTATGCTTGTGGAATACATATTGGCAGACGTACTTACACAGCAACAGCTAAAAGCTTATCAATTTACAACTCGCGATGATTTACTAATAAATTATTTAGCTGATATAGAAGCGGGAGATAAGGGATGCACTGAAGAGCAATATAGAGAGTATCAGCAAAATGCAGTTGAATTATTGGATGCCATAGAGGCTTTAAGAATAAGAAATGGTGGAGTAGAAAACGATAAGATGGACTTCACTTCAGCAAAATATAAAGAAATTATCAAGAGGCTTGAACCATATTACGTTAAAAAACATGGAATTACTATTGAGGAAAGTATGGGCGCTGATTTGATGAACTTTGATACAAGGTATATTAAGGAAAATGCTTATTCAAATTGGGAATATGACGCTTTATTTATGACATTAAGATCTCATTTTAAAAAAGGTACAAGCAAAGAATCAGAAAGATCATATCAATATTTGGTTGATACTTATGATGTTAAAGCACATGTATTACCAAAGACATTTTTCAGTTTTGATCACAAAAAACCAACGCTAATACTAGATACTGGAAATATTACAGAAATTGAAGTTGATCAAGAGCTTGCTGAAAAATATAGAGAAACATATAGAAGTTGTGTTGAAAAAATGACAAATATTGAATTTTCAGACGGACGTTAATAGAAAGAAAATATAATAAAAAAACACAGTTACAAATAAATTGTAGCTGTGTTTTTTCTATTATTGGCTATGTAAAATTCTATAGGTTCTATTTAGTCTTTTCTTTAATATCATTACTTATGGTTTGAACGGTTGCACTTGGAGTATAGTTATCTTGATTAAATAATTGCTTGTGAAGTTTTGATACATTAGCTTCTAAATTAACAGGAACTCCATACCATACTTTGTTTATAATTTTTCCATCAACTTCATATGGCCATCCGAAATTATCAGTAACGTTATACGATGCGATGCTTGGGATAAGAGCTAATATGTTATTTTTTGAGATATTAGTTCTAACATGTGGTAGCATTGTATCTAATAAATTATTAAGTGTAGCGATGTCAGATTTTTTTGCCTTATCAAATACAGCAAGAAGGACATCTCTCATACGCTCTGTTCTTTTGTAGTCGCCACCATCAGTATATCTGATTCGTCCATATGCTAGTGCTTGAACACCATCTAAGTTATATGTACCTGGCTTTGTAATATTCTTAGAAGATGTACCAAATTGTTTATTTAAAGCATTTATATATCCGTTTATATATTTTACTTCATCTGCATCTAGCGTAATAGTAACTCCGCCAACTTCATCAACAGCTGTACGAACTGTATCAAAGTTAATTGCAACATATTCAGAAATATTTAAATCTAAGTTCCTGTTTAAAGTGTTAATAGCAAGCCTTGCTTCGCCAAATGAATATGCGTGCGTAACTTTATCCAACCCACGACCTTCAATATCTAGATAAGTGTCTCTATAAACTGATGCTATCTTGATATCTTTATTTTTCTTATTGATGCTTACAATCATTATACAATCACTTCTGTTTCCTCGGCTGAATGTATCGGAACGTGCATCAATACCTAAAATAGCTATATTTCTATAGTCTGATAAACTTTTATCAACATCATTATCAATGTATACGTCGGTTTTTGTTAAATTATCAAATTCAATTTTTCCAAATTTACTATTTAAATAGATAAGTGCAGTTAAAAATGTTGTAAGTACAAATATTATTATTGAAACAAATATAATAAGGAAAATCTTTAAAATTACTCTTAGTACTTTCTTAGACTTTTTTGTATTTTCATTAGCAACATTTTTATTATTTTCATTTTCTAATTTCTTCAAAAAATCACATCCTTTATTAAAATGTACTATACAGTTTAACATAATATTCCGTAAAAGTCAAAAAAATAAAAATATAAAAAAATATAGTTGATTTTAAAAAAAAGAGGTGATAAAATCTAACCAGTTTCAAAAGAAAACATTTAAAGAAGGAAGGATGATAAAAATGAGTATGGTTAAAAAATCAATTGCTATACTAGCAGTAATGCTATTAACACTAGTTGCTTTCGCAACAAAATCACAAGCCGTAACAAAGGCAGAATTACAAGAATATATGTGCACAGAGAAAGATTTCACAGGAACAAAAATAATAATCAGAGATGCTGATAAGGTAAAATTAGAAAGCTTCTTCAAAAAGGTAGATATGACAGATGAACAAGCTACAAAAATTAAGGGATATATGGATGAAGCTATAAAGTATATGAATGATGACGGAGCTAAATCTCCAAGCAAATTAAGCTCTAAAGAAAAGAAAAACAAATTACTTCAAATTGTAAAGGATGCAGCAGCTGTATTAAATATGACAGTAAAATATGATGCTTCTGAAGAAAGATTAGATATATTCGATGAAAATGGAGAATTTATCGATTCTTTATTCTGGGGAGTTGAAGTAAAATCTGGTAAAGGAACAACTGAGTCAAAATTAATTCAAACAGGTTCTACAAACTACGCATATGTAGCTGTAGCAGGAGTAGTGTTAGTTGCCGGCATTACATTTATAGTTGCAAGAAAGAATGCAGCAAAAGCTAATGCTTAACAATAAATCTACTATATGGGTAAAGATAGAAGCAATTATTATTGATTTAATGGTTGCTTCTATTATTGTAATTGGTATTATTGGAAGCATTAATATTTTATTTGGTAATAAAATAAAATCGGCAATAGAAGTGCTAGATATGGTATCAATAAATACAAACAGTAATGTAGTGTCAGAAATTAAATTTAATCCAGAAAAATGCAAAATAGAAGAATATCCTGAGTATGGAACAAGATATGGAAATATCAGAATAGAATCATTAGATATTAATTTACCACTATATTACGGTGATAAGTTATCAATATTAAAAAATGGTGTTGGACAATCTAGTGGAGCATATTTTCCAGGTGAAGGTGGCTCTGTAATATGTATGGGTCATAATACAAAAACTTTTCTATACAAATTGCCTGAGATAAAGAAGAAGGCAGAAATAGTAATAGAAACTACATACGGCGAATTCAAATACAAAGTAGATCACACAAAAGTTGTAAATATGTACGATGTAGATGAATTGCCAGTTCAAGATGATGAAGAAATTTTAATGCTATATACATGCTATCCTGTAAACGGCTTAGGCCATAAAACAGATAGATTTGTTGTATATGCTAAAAGAGTTTCATAGAGAAGTTAGAAGGGAATGGATTATAGATGATTAGAAAGAAAAGAATTATTTCATACATATTATCAATACTATTCGTTATATTCTTAACTGCTACCATACTACTTGCAAACGTAAATGTTACATTACTAAGAGCAGACAGCATAAAGTCTAAGCTTGTTCAGGCAAATTATTATGAAGAAGTATATAATACTGTAACTGAAGCATGCAATAACTACATAATGCAATCTGGTTTTGAGAGCAGTATAATGGATGGAGTTATTACAAAATATGGTATCGAAAAAGATGTAAATGGATTAGTAGATAACTTGTATGAAGGAAAAGAATATAAAATAAATGACGAAGATATAAAATCTAAGTTAGATAAAAATATACAAAGCTATGTAGAGCAAAATGGATTTGAAATTGATGAAGAAGATAAAAATGGCATCGAAGAATTCAAAAATGCAATAGTTGATACATATAAAAGAAACATAGAGTTTTCACATGATACAGTAAAGGGCGCAGCTAAATATGTAAAGAAAGCAAGAAAAATTGCATCAATAGGTGCTGTTGTATTAGCAATTGTTTCTGTACTAGCTCTAGTTTTAATATACAAAGTTTGCAAACCAGTAGTAGGCGTTATATGTGTTGCGACTGGAGCTTTATGCGTAGCACTTAAATGCTATTCTGGTACAAATGTTGCAGTGAGCAATATACTTGTGCTAAGTAAAGCATTTTCTGAAGCTTTGATATCTGCTGTAAACGAGTTCTTGCAAAATGTATTTGTTGTTGGAATTGTTTTATGCATAGTTGGAATTATTTGGATTATCGTATTTGAATCTAAAAGAAGAATATCAAAAATGCAACTGCTAGAAGAGCATTCACAGATAATAAGATAAGAAAAAAAATATATAAAAACATCATGTCACATGAGCTTGTGATATGATGTTTTTTTTCGCATATACATAGACGTATAAGCCATGTTTTCATAAGAAAATCTGATATTTTATTATATTAGAAGAAAAAGTTTTAAAAAAATAGTAAAAATTACGAAAAATTGTTGAAATATGTAAACAATTTATGATAGAATAAGGGGCAAGCGTATTGAACGGAAATTACATAATAATGGTATTATTACTAAAGTAAAAGGAAGTTGAATATACACTGAAGATCGAGACAAGGGGAGCAAAATTGGGGGAAATTTATTATGGATAAAGTTGAAACAACTATAGAAGATGATAACGCAAATGTAAAAGAAAATATAGTAAACATTGCAACGGGGGTTGCAACATTAGGAAGAAGAAGATTTAGATTCAGAAGAGAAACATATAATGAAGTTGCTATAGAGCCAAATACAACTGTTGTCGCACCAGATTCATACAAAAAAGAAAATGTTGTTGTTAAAGCGTTAAACGTTGGATTAAAAAGAACTATGGATATAATGGGGGCTTTAGTTGGAATTTTATTTTTAATTCCATTAACAGTTATTATAGCAATACTAAACCTAGTAAATAAAGAAAATGGACCATTGTTTTATGCTCAAAAAAGAATAGGAAAAGATGGAAAAGTGTTCAAAATGTATAAATTTAGAACTATGATTGTTGGAGCTGATGAAAAACTAAAAGAAATATTAGCCAACAACGAAGATCTTAGAAAAGAATGGAAAGAAAACAGAAAATTAAAAAATGATCCAAGAATAACAAAAATTGGCAACTTTATGAGAAAAACATCATTAGATGAGTTTCCACAATTTGTAAATGTCCTAATGGGAAGCATGTCTTTAGTTGGACCAAGAGCAGTTGTAGATGACGAGATAGAAAAATTTGGTGAATATAAAAAAGATGTTTTGTCTGTTAAACCAGGAATTACTGGATATTGGGCTGCAAATGGAAGAAGCGAAACTTCATATGAAGAACGTGTATATATGGAAACAAAGTATGCAAGAAACTGGTCAGTATGGATGGATATCAAGATTTTATTCAAAACTGTATTATCTGTTGTTAAAAAAGAAGGAGCAGTCTGAATTAAATAACAAAAGATAACAAAATAAAGGTAGAGCATACCTTTATTTTGTTTGGTTATAAAAAAAGTAAGGAGAAATGGATTTCGTGAATCAGTTAGATAATTATTCCGTCATTATGAGTATATATTCTAAGGTTTGTCCAAAAGATTTAGAAATAAGCATAAATAGTATTCTAAATCAAACATATCAAACGAACGAGTTTATAATTATAAAAGATGGCGAGTTGACGGCAGAACAAGAAAATTTAATAAGTACTATTATTAAGCAAAAAAAAGACATTTTTAGAGTGTTTCAATTTGAAAAAAACGTTGGTGCTGGCAATGCATATAACAAAGGTCTTGAATTGTGTACAAATAAATGGGCTGCAATTATGGATTCTGATGATTATGCTGCAGAGACAAAATTTGAAAAACAAATGAAGTACTTATCGGAGCATAGCGACATTGATGCAATTGGTACTAATGCAGCTGAATTTATAAATGATATTGGAAACATTGTATCAACAAGAACAATGCCAGAATACAATGATGAAATCATAAAATTTGGTCATGGAAGATGTCCTATGATACAACCTACAGTTATTTTTAAAGTAGATTCAGTAAAAAAAGCTGGCAGTTATCAACATAGTCCACTTACTGAAGATTTTGATTTATATATCAGAATGATAATGAATGAATGTAAGTTTTATACATTTCAAGAGGTTCTGTATTATGTTCGTACAAGTGATGATTTTTTCAAAAGACGTGGTGGAATTAAATATTTGAAGCCAATACTTGGATTTAAATACAAATACTATAAAAAAGGTTATTTTACATTTAAACAGTTTGTTAAAACGGCATTTTCATCGACAATAGTGTCAATAATGCCAAATAAAATTAGAGCTATTGTATATAAAAAATTTTTGAGAGATTAGGAGATATAAATTTATGAAAAAAGTGAGTTTAATCACACTACAGAATGTTCCAAATTATGGATCGGTATTACAATGTTATGCAACAGAGCAAACAATAAAAAAAATAGGATTTGATGTTGAAACAATTAACTATTTACCGGAGCGAATGACAAAATTAGGAATGTTAAAGAATATCAAATATAAAACAAAGAAACTAGAGAATTCATTATTAGCAAGAACAGCAGCAAGATTTGTTATATTTCCATCATACTTGTTGAGATTTAGAACTTTCAAAAAATTTAGAAATAATTATTTAAATATGACAAAAAAAGTTTATAAAAATTATAATGAAATAAAATCTAATATTCCAACAGCTGATATATATTGTACAGGAAGTGATCAGGTATGGAATAGTGAGTGGAACGATGAAATTGATAAGGCATTATTTTTAGGTTATGCGCCAGATGAGAAAAAGAAAATTGCGTATGCTGCAAGTTTTGGAAAAAAGGAACTACAAAAAAACGAGATAGAAGAGACTAGAAAAATGCTTAGAAGATATGACAGAATTTCACTAAGAGAGAGCTCTGGAGTTGATATTGTAGAGTCACTTGGAATTAAAGGTTCAGTTAATGTTGTAGATCCAACGCTGTTATTGTGTGGAGATGAATGGAGAAAACTTTCTTCAAACAGATATAAAGGTAAGAAATATATATTAGTTTATAATCTTAACAGAAATAAAAAAATAGATAATTATGCCAAGATGTTATCTGATAAAACGGGGATGCAAGTTGTGTATTTAAGCTATCAGTTACATGATTTTTATAAAAATGGAAAAATGATTTGTAATCCCAAAGTAGAGGATTTTATATCTTTAATAGATAATGCTGAGTATGTTATTTCAGATTCATTCCATGCGACAGCATTCTCACTTAACTTAAATACACAGTTTGTAATAGTTTATCCTGGAAAGTTTAGCACAAGATTACAGAGTTTATTAAAGTTGCTTAATTTGGAAAATAGGGTAGCAAATGACGAAAATGATATTAGTGTGGTAGAAAATGCAATTGATTATGAAATAATTAATAAAAAAATGCAGGGAATGAGAGAAGAATCATACAACTGGTTAAAAGAAAGTCTGGAGGAATGATATGAATCATATATTTATTGATGAGCCGAATAAATGCTGTGGATGTAAGAATTGTCAAAATATTTGTCCTGTAAATGCAATTTCTATGAATGAGGATGCTGAAGGATTTTTATACCCGAATGTAGATGCAAACAAATGTATTAATTGTGGTGCATGCAAAAAACATTGTCCGTTATTAAATGATATGAAACGTAATACTTTCCTTAAAGAGCCACTTTGTGTTGCAGCAAAAACTAAAAATAAAGATATACAATTAAAGTGTTCATCTGGAGGATTATTCGGAACAATAGCACTTGAAACGATTGAGAAAGGTGGAATTGTTGTTGGAAGTGAAATGGATGAAAGACACAAAGTTCACCACACAATTGTTGACAATAAAGAAGCACTATCAAAAATATTGGGCTCTAAATATGTATATTCAGATTTAGATAATGTTTTTATTGATGTAAAAAAATATCTAGATGATGACAGAGAGGTTCTATTTTGTGGTGTTCCATGTCAAATTGCTGCACTAATTAATTTTCTGCCTAAATCATATGATAATTTAACTACTGTAGAGGTAATATGCCATGGTACACCATCACAAAAACTTTTTGACAAATACGTAGATTTTTTGGAAAAAAAATACTCTGCTAAATTAAAGGGGTTTCAATTTCGTAGCAAAAAAGCTGCAAACTGGGGAACTTTCAAAGCTTTAGCAGAATTTGAAATTTTGAAAAAAAATACAAGTAAAATAGTTTCAAAAAAGATTAATGCTGATTTTGATCCATATTATTGGAGTTTTTTGAATAGTAAAAACTACAGGGAGAGCTGTTATAGTTGTAAGTATGCAAATCCAAACAGAAATGCTGATATAACACTTGGGGATTTTTGGGGAATTGAACATATTAAACCAAATATGGTTGACTATAATGGCGTTTCTACAGTGATAATAAATACAAACAAAGGGCTTGAAACATTTAAAATGTTGGATGAAAAGATAGAGTGGGATTACGTGGATTATAAAACAATGCAGGATAATAATGGTCAACTAAAAGCGCCATCAAAGAGACCAATAGACAGAGATAATTGGTATACGGATATCGAAAGAAGTGATTTCTTTGAAAAAATAAAAATACGAAAGAATTATAAGTCATATATAAAACTCTTTTTTCCACAAAAGTTAAAATTTAAGATAAAAAAAATTATTTCAAAAAAATAAACAATTGGAGGAGTTAAATGATAATATTGCATGTTACGGATTTAATAAAAGCCGAAGGAAATGGCGTTGCTGTTGCCGTAAATAACTATGTAAAATATGAAAGTAAGGATAATGAAGTTGCTGTATATAACTTAGACAATCCTATTCAAAATGACGATATTAAGCTATTTAACTATAAGGAGTATAATAAAATTATTGAATTACCTGAGCCTTTTTGCCATCCAGATATAGTCGTATTTAATGAGGTATATAAGCCGAAGTACATAAAACTATATGAAGAATGTGTTAAAAAGAACATTAAATATATTATAATTCCGCATGGTTGTATGGTAAAGGAAGCTCAAAAGAAGCACGCTTTAAAAAAATTTCTTGGGAATATGTTTTTTTTCAATAAGTTTATTAAGAATGCCGATGCGATTCAGTTTTTGAATGAAAATGAAAGCAAGAATAGCCATTTGAAGTACAATAAATGTATAATTGCTGGTAATGGCGTAGAAAAACCTAGATATAAAAATAATAGCGATGGAATAAACAAAGATTTAATTTTTATTGGTAGATATGAAATTAAACATAAAGGATTGGATTTACTAGTCAGAATATGTATTGATAATTATAAATGGTTTAAAGACAACAATATAAAAGTACAACTATACGGAAGAGATTCTGGAAACGAGTTAAAGATATTAAATCAAATGATTTGTGACAACAACGTAGATGATGTATTAATTGTTAATGGACCAGTATATGGTAATGATAAAGAGAAGATATTAAAAAAGGCATATGCGTTCGTACAATGCTCAAGGTATGAGGGACAGCCAATGGGAATTATTGAAGCTTTATCTGTCGGTGTTCCTTGTATAGTAACGTATGGAACATATCTTGGAGAGTTTATACACAAGAATGAGTGCGGTATAGCATGTTCATTTAGTACAAATGAAGTATTTGAGGCCATCAAGCAAGTTGTTATGAATTGTGAGTTAAGAAATCAATTTGCGAAGAATGCTTATGAAAAATCTAATGTCGAGTTTAGTTGGGATACTGTAATAGAAGAAACACTCAATAAGTATAACGAAATCATAAAAGGAGATAGAAGATGATTTTTAATTTTTGTTTGGTTATGGTTATCATAGCATTGTATGCAATTATATATTCCACTAAAAGGATATCTAAAAATATAAAAAGCAACTTGTTTTTAATTCTCTCATTCTCTATAATTGCTATTTTAATGTCTATGAGAACGTATAGTACGGGTACTGATACTAATATGTATGTTCATGCTTTTGAAAAATTTTCACAATATAAATGGAGTTCTACGATTTTTGGGGGATATTATGAACCGTTATATGTAATTACCAATATAATAATTAGTTACATAAGTTATAATCCAAGGATTTTAATTATATGCACAAGTTTATTCATTTGTTATGCATTTTATAGATTCATAAAAGATAATTCGAATAATTATTTACTTAGTGTTTTAATGTTTATTTGTTTGTTATTCTTTTACAGTGCAATGAATACAATACGACAATATTTGGCAATTTCAATTATCTTATTAGGATTTGATTTCGTAAAGAGAAAAAGATTTATACCATATGTTATTACAATTGTAATTGCAGTGCTATTTCATACATCTGCGTTCGTTGGGATTTTAATATATCCTCTTTACAACATGAAATATTCAAAATTAAGAGTAATTGGAATATTTGTTGTAGCTATACTTGTAAATATATTTATTTCGGATGTTGTTAATCAGGTGTATGATTTGTTTAATAGAACAAATTATTATTCAAACAGGATAGGTCAAGAAAATATATCAAATTTAATACACATATTCGTTTTTTTATCTATGTATATATTTAGCATACTTTTAGTTAAAAAAAGCCAGAATAAAAATGAAAAGAATGATTTTTATTTTTATATTTTTGTTGTGGCGGCCGCTTGTAGCTTGATTGCAATGAAAATGAATGTATTATCTAGAATATCTGCATATTTCAGCATTTTTACAATAATATGTTTACCAAATATTATTACAGATAATTTAAAAACAGAAAAGAACAAATTAATTATTTATTATAGTATATCTATTATACTGTTGATATATTCAAGCATCATTATATACTTTAGACCAGAATGGAATTCGGCATTTAGGTATAAATCATGCATCGTAGACGATGATAATACAACATATATATATGATAATTTTTAAGTATAAATTACCAAAATACTAATTATAGGACAATTTGAATTGGGTGGAACAGGAGGATTGCAATAGATGAACAAACCAACAAAAACATTTAAAAAATTTGGTTACAGATGTTTTGGAAGTATTCTATATAGTTTTTGTACATGGTTACTAAAAGATTTAGAAAAAAATGGTATCGATAAAGTTTTTTTTCTAGCTAGAGATGGTGCAGCTATAAGAAGAGCTTTTGATACTATAAACGAAACTGATATAAAGTCATACTACTTATATGCATCAAGAAGAGCAATGATTGTTCCTTCATTAACAGATATTATAGATATTACAGACATATTTAGCAGAATTTCTATAGGAAAACATATTTCTATAAGACATTTAATTAAGAAAATCGGGCTAGAAGATTTAAACGTGAAAGACTTCCTTAGTGCACATAATTTAAATTACGACTACGAAGTAGATGTAAATAATATTAAAGATGATAAAGAGGTTATATCATTTTTAGAGGACATAAAAGAATTAATGATTGAAAATGCTCGAAATGAAAAGTCTGACATGAAGAAATACTTCAAAGAAATGAATTTTGAAGGAAAGATTGCAATTGTTGATATTGGTTGGCATGGAACAATGCAAAAAGCGATTGTACGTGCGACAGGGAATAAAGAAATATATGGTTACTATATGGGAATTGTACCAAATACAAACAAAGAAGATATGCACATGAAAGGCTTCTTATTTGATAACAGTTATAATGAAAGATTATATGATAAATTTAGATATTTTATTGGTATCTTTGAATTTCTATTTTTGGCGCAAGAAGGGTCAACTAAAAAGTATTATAACAATAAAAACGGATATTTATTATATGATTATGAATATTCAGACACTTCGGAAAAAGAATATGCAATAGCTATACAAGAAGGTGCAATAGAATATATTAAAGATAATAAAGAAAGCGAGAATGAAGAGTGCTATAAAAATCTATTAAAAATAATGTTGCATCCATCGTATAAGTATGCGGTTTTATTTGGAAATATAAAATTTGTTGATAACGAGGAGCGATATATTGCAAAACCAAGAGGTTTAAGTATATATTTTAGATCACCATCTGAGATAAAAAAGGACTTTATTCAAGCAAATTGGAGAATAGGTTTTCTTAAAAGGCTGCTAAAGATTCCATTGCCTTACTACAGAATTAATGAGTTAATAAGAAGAGCTTACTTTTCAAAGAAAGGATAGTAATAATGACAGAAATATCAATAATAACACCGGCATATAATGCAGAAAAATATATTGCCAGATGTATGGAAAGTGTTTTAAAGCAAACATATAAAAATTTTGAACACATAATTGTAAATGATGGTTCAATGGACAATACTTTAAAAATATGTATGGATATGGCAGAGAAAGACCAAAGAATTAAAATTATAGACAAAAAAAATGAAGGGGTTTCAAAGGCAAGAAATGAAGCTTTAAAAATAGCTAATGGAAAGTACATTTTTTTTGCTGATGCAGATGATTGGTTGGAACCTAATATGTTGGAAATTATGTATAAAGAAATCACGCAAAAAGATTACGACATTGCTGTATGTGGGTACAATAATTATTATGAAAATACAAAAAAAACAGAGAGTATATATTTAGATAAATTTGAAGAAAGAAGTTTTGTCTCACTTATTAGCGATAATTCAACCAAATATGGAGGGTTTCCATGGAATAAGCTCATAAAACATGAATTGATTAAAAAAATGTTTAACGAGAATGTTCACTATTTTGAAAATTTATTATTCTTTATGGAGAATTGTAATAATGAAACAAAATATGTAGTTGTTAAAGATCCATTATATAACTATTGTATTAATGATACGTCCGCAGTACATACAAAAAAATATTCGTTAAAAAAAATATCGACATTAGATGCGATGGAAATTGTAATACCGCTATTACCATCAGAAAATGTTGATATTCACAAGTATATTTTTATTTGTTCTTATTACGAAAACTTGCACTATATTAAAGCATGCAAATTTGATAGGTCTGTAATCTACAAATTTTTAAATAAAAAAAATGAATATTATAAAGAGATAAAAAAATCTTCAAAACTAACTAAGAAGCAAAAAATAAAATTATTTGTTCTTGCAAGATTAAATTTTATATATTCATGTGCTAAAAAAATAAGATAAAACGACGGGAGTATTGTATGAAAAAAATAGGGATTGTTACTTTTAATGATAATAATAATTATGGAAACAGATTACAAAACTATGCAACAAATGTAATATATTCAAAACTAGGATTTAGATGTGAGACAATAGAAAATATTGCAAATAGCAAGTCTGCCAAATATAAGATAAAACATTATATGAAGTTGCTTTTTAGAAAAAGATATAAACATTTTATAGAATTTAATAGGAATATTAAGTTCTCAAGCATAAAAATAGATAACTGTAAAAAGATTAATAATAGCATTAAAAATAAATTGAACAAAAGGTATGACTATTTTATTGTTGGATCTGATCAAGTATGGAATTCAAACTTAAAGAGATTTAATAAATTTCAGTTATTAACATTTGCAAATCCAGAAAAGAGAATTGCCTTTTCGGCTAGTTTTGGTACTAATAGTATTCCAGATAACAACAAGCAATTATTTAAGCAAGAGTTGGACAAGTTCAAGAGAATTTCAGTTCGAGAAAATGAAGGAAAAGACATAGTGGAAGACCTTATAGACAAAAAAGATGTTCAAGTACTTATTGATCCAACAATGATGCTTTCTGCAAAAGAATGGGACAAAGTGGCGAAAAAACCAAGTTGGTATGAAGGTGAAAAATATATTTTGTGTTATTTTCTTGGGGATGTTCCAGATGAAAGATTAAAAGAAATAGAAAGAATAGCAAATGAGAATAATTACAAAATTATAAGTTTATTAGACAAGAAGAGTATACATTTTTTATCTGGACCTTGCGAGTTTTTATTTTTAGAAAAAAACGCAGAGCTTATTTGTACAGATTCTTTTCATTCATGTGTTTTTTCTATTATATATGATAGGCCATTTGTCGTGTTCGATAGATGTGACGGTAATGTATCAATGAATTCAAGATTAGATACTCTATTATCTAAATTTAAATTGGAAGATAGGAAGGTTACGGGAAAAATATATAACGAATTATTACAGTGCGATTATTCTCAAGCTAAAGAAATATTAGAAATAGAACAAAAAAAATCTATGAACTTCTTAAAAGAAGCTCTAGATATAGAGGTTAAAAAATAAAATGAAAGAAAGAAATCAAGTAAAAGCAGGTGCTGTATTATCATACCTATCGTTGTTTATAAATAACTTTTTAGGTTTAGTATATACACCATTTTTATTATCAAAGCTAGGACAATCTGAGTATGGTCTTTATTCATTAGTAACACAGATAATAGGGTATTTGACTGTATTAGATTTAGGTTTTGGTAATGCTATTGTCGTATATACTGCAAAATACAGAGCCAGAGGTGAAAAAGATAAAGAAGCAAGATTAAATGGAATGTTTATTGCAATATTCTGTATAATTGGATTAATTGCTACAATAATTGGTTTTGTTTTATACTTCAATGTTAATAGATTGTTTGGTGCAACTATGACCGCAGATGAAATTGGTAAAGCTAAGATTATGATGTTAATCCTAACTTTTAATTTAGCTATTACATTTCCGTTTTCTGTTTTTAGCTCAATTGTTACAGCATATGAGCGTTTTGTTTTTGCAAAAGTACGTACAATTATTAGAAATCTATTAATGCCAATTATAATGATTCCATTATTAATGATGGGATATAAAGCAATTGCAATGGTAGTAGTTGTTACAGCATTAAACATATATATTCTTGCTTCAAATACAATGTATTGCTTTAGAAAGTTACATATCAAGATTAAATTTGGAAAATTTGATATAAGATTACTAAAAGAGATTTTTGCATACTCATTCTTTATTTTCCTTGCTGTACTTGTAGATAAGGTTAATTGGAGTGTAGATCAATTTGTTTTAGGTGCTGTTGCAGGAACAATAGCAGTTTCCTTGTACGCAGTTGCTGCCCAATTTAATAACATATATCTATCATTTTCTAGTGCAATAAATGGTCTTTTATTACCAAAGGTAAGTAAGATGGTTGCAAGAGAAGAATCAGATGAAGAGATTAGTAAGCTATTTATCAAAACTGGTAGATTACAATATATTGTTATGGCTTTGGTTATAACTGGTTTCGTATTATTTGGTAAGCAATTTATCAATCTATGGGCCGGTAAAGATTATGAAATGTCATATTACATAGCGTGTATTTTAATGATACCAGTTACAATCCCATTAATTCAAAATGTGGGTATTAGTATATTACAAGCTAAAAACTTACATAAGTTTAGATCAGTTCTATATGCTGTTATAGCTGTTGCTAATATTGCTGCAAGTATACCGCTTGCTAAAGCTCTTGGAGGAGTTGGTTCAGCAATAGGAACTGCGGCATCATTAATAATAGGTAATGGTATTATAATTAATATATATTATTATAAAAAGGCTAAGATAAATATTATTGAATTCTGGAAGCAGATTATTAAGATGACAATACCAATTATTCCATTGGCAGTTGCAGCATTCTTTGTTTTGAAATATGTTGCATTAACTAAATGGATAACATTAGGAATTGGTGCAGCAATATATGCTGTATTATATGCAATAATTGCATATTTCTTCATGATGAATTCTTATGAAAAGGATTTGTTGCTAAAACCATTAGGTAAAGTATTAAAGAAGATAAAGAAATAATTAATCGGAGAGAAAATAATATGATTAATATAGATAATAAAAGTAAATGTTGTGGCTGCCAAGCATGCTACAACATTTGTCCTAAAGATGCTATTGAAATGGTAGCCGATGAAAAAGGATTTAAATATCCTAAAGTAAATAAAGATAAATGTATTAATTGTGGCTTATGTGAAAAGGTATGTCCTATAATAAATAATAAGAATATAGGGAATGAACCGAAAGCATATGCTTGTATTAATAAAGATGAAGAGATTAGAAAGCAAAGTACTTCTGGTGGAATATTCACATTACTTGCAACTAGCATCATAAATGATGGTGGAGTTGTATTTGGCGCTTGTTTCGATGATAATTTTGGTGTTCATCATACATATTGTGAAACTGTAGAAGAGCTAACTAAGTACAGAAGCTCTAAATACTTACAAAGTGATATTGGATTATCATATAAAAAAGCTAAGGAATTTCTTGATCAAGGAAGAAAAGTTTTATTTACTGGAACTCCTTGCCAAATAGAAGCATTAAGAAATTATTTAGGTAAAGAATATGATAATTTATATCTTCAAGATATAATCTGTCATGGTGTTCCTTCTCCATTAGTATGGGAGAAATATAAAGCGTACAGAGAAGATAAAGCAAATGCTAAAACAAAGAGCATGTCATTTAGAAGTAAGAAGAATACAACTTGGTCTTCATATAATATTGATATGGAGTTTGATAATAATAGCTCATATGTAATTAATCATAACGATGATGTATATATGAAAGCTTTTCTAAAACATTTGAGTTTAAGAGAATCATGTACAGATTGTAAGTTTAAAAAGAATAATCGTTTATCAGATATAACACTAGCAGATTTTTGGGGAATTAAAAATGTTAAACCAGAATTAGATGATGGAAAAGGAACTTCATTAGTTGTTGTTAATTCTAAAAAAGGACAAGAGCTAGTGGATAGAATAAAGGATTCCATGATATGTCAAGAAGTTGAATTTGAAAAAGCTATTAGCGGAAATCCTAGTTTTAATACAACATCTAGAGCAAATCCAAATAGTGATAAATTCTTTTCTGAGCTTGAAGAGGGACAGGATTTTGTGGACATAGTTAATCAGTGTTTACCGAAGGCTCATATTACTAAAAAAATAAAAAGATTATTAAGAAAAATAATTAATAGATAAAGTAAATGCTTATAATTTACCGGAATCTAGTTGCTTTTTTTTGAAATTGATTATAGTATATATGTCAAAAGGAGGTATCAAATGAAAATTAAAAGGATTATGCTAATTATATTAGTTATTACATGTGGATTAATTGCAACTGACACTACTAAAGCAAGTGAGTTGGAATATAGTACAGACAGTAATGTAAGCATTGGAAATTATTATTATGACTACACTGATGGAAATCAAGATATAGTTGATGCGGTGGAAAAAACAGAAGTTAACAATAAACAAATCAGTGACGAGGATGAATCTACTATTTTATTTTGTGAAAAAAATTGTGATACGCAGGAGATTCAAGAGCAAATTATAGAGAATGAAACAGAAGATAAAGATGATGAGACATCTGTGTTAGAGGATGAAATACTTGAAACATGTAGCGTCAAAAAATACAATGCGTACAGAACTGGTATAATTTCAGTTGGAAATACAATGTATTATTATGATGATAATGGCGATTTGTACAAAGGCGGATGGATAAGTATAAATGGAAAGCCATATTATGCGGATAAAACAACCGGTGAGTTAGCGGTTGGAATGAAAAAAATAGGAAGCTATACATACTATTTTAATGAAGAAGGCATACAACAAAAAGGAAAAGTTGTAACAATAGGAAATGATAAATATTATTTTCAAGACAATGGAAGATTATACAAAGGTGGATGGATAAGTATAGGTGGAAAGCCATACTATGCAGATACAACAACAGGAAAATTAGCAATAGGAATGAAAAAAATAGGAAGTAATACATACTATTTTAATGAAGAAGGTATACAACAAAAAGGAAAAGTTATAACAATAGGAAATGATAAATATTATTTTCAAGATAATGGAAGACTATACAAAGATGGATGGATTGAAATAGGTGGAAATAGCTACTATGCAGATAAAACAACAGGAACACTAGCTT
>JAFWDV010000007.1 GCA_017515985.1 Clostridia bacterium | reverse complement strand
TAATTAAATAAAGTTTAACATACTTTAAGCGAAAAAGATACACTTTTTTAAAAAATTATATCATTTTCGCTTGTTTGCCATACAATAAAACAGTATAATAAATTTATAAAAAATACTTGACAAAAATTAGATAGTCAATTTTTATAAATGAACAATTAATAGGTTTGATTCTTCTTTACATTTATGTAATAATACAAAAAATAGAAAAGATGAAATATATTTGTTAATTCAAAGATGATGTAGAAAAGAATATTTATTATGTTATAATTGATATAAAGAATTGGAGTTTATATGGAAGTTGATAAATTATTTAGTACATACCAAACTGAAAATGGTGATTTAATTGAATATATACTACATGCAATAGATGAAAAACAAAAAGCGGGAGATTGGGATTTTTGTATAGATAGCAAATCAGATAAATTGCTCTCAGTACTTATGTATGAATACGTGTCTTCTATTGAAAAGTTGACTGATGGAAAATTCAAAGCCAAACAAGTGATAGATAAATTATCAAATCAAATGGAAAAATTTAGGATAGGCGATTTTAAAGCTGGAGAAGATGATAATATTACTTATGATGGAAAAGCGGTTACTTCTGAAGCATATAAAAAACAATGTAGGATTGATAAAAACTTTGGAGCACATGCTATAGAATATAAAGATGACGAAGAAAATAGCAAAACAGCAGTAGTATTATTTGATAATAAGCAAGTTGCTACTATTAATGGGCAGCAGTATACATTATCAGGAATTGACTTGCAAGATTTATCAGATATAAGACATACTGTTTTTCATGAGTGGACTCATATAATGGAAAAATGTATGATAAAAACATCTCAACTATCAAGAGAAGATATAGTATTTGAAGATGGTGAATCTATATATATAAATGCTATGCTAAGTCCAGATTTATCAAAACAAGAATATAAAGATTTTATTTCTAATGTTGATGATTTATTAGAAGGTGATGCAGAAGTTCCATTTGAAGGTATTTCTACCATAGAATTAAACGACAGAAAGTGCCCAGATAATAGAATTATGCACAATCAAATTAGCGAAGGTGCAACTGAGTTTATTGCTAGGAAAGTAATGGAAATAATTGGAGAAAAAGTAAAACATCCAGATAGGTACGCAAAGCAAGTAAAAATTGTAGGAGATATATTTGAAGCAAATGGATTAGCGGAATCCTTAAATACCTATTTTACTCAGCCACACAGAATAATTAGAGCTTTAGAAAATAAAAGAGTTAAAAGTAAAGATATGTTACATTATATTAGTGATTATATTAATAAACCAAATATACTAAAAATATTTAGTCGTATCAACATAGATATGGATGGAAGTGTTAAAGAAGGATTGATTTCAAGACAAATAAATAGATTTAAGAGAATAATTTTCAAAAAAGATGCTTTATTATTAGCAGAAAGAGATTCGCATTCAACAGCTTATCAAAGAAAGGAAGAAAAAGATACCTTCCGTGAAAGTTTAATAGTTTCGCCTGAAGAATCAACTAAAAAAATTGAGAAGCAAAATGAAGAAAATGTACAAACAAAAGATGATGAGAAAAGTGGTCCAAGTTTAGATGACTGATATATATTTTAAATACAGAATAACGAATGTAATAATTCTAAAAGTATAGTTGAGGTGAATTTTATGGAAGATGAATTGATTTTGGTTAAACCAAGTATAGAATACGAAGAACAAGCAATTAATTTTATAAATGAAGTTGAACTTGTAGATACAGATGAAAAAATCAGATATGCAGGTTTTAGTGAGTTACAAAAATATAAAGATAATTACATAGAATGGCTAAAAAAACTTGAATTATATAAAAAAGAAGAAACTTTACCGGAAGGAAAAGTAATTGCAGACACCTTTTTTACAGTAAAAAAATCAGATAATAAGTTAGTTGGAATTATTAATATTAGACACGAATTAAATGACAGTTTATATAATTATGGTGGACATATAGGTTATAGCATTTTACCAAGTGAAAGAAGAAGAGGGTATGCATATAAACAATTATTATTAGGATTGGAATATTATAGAAGTATAGGCGTACGTAGAGTTATGATTTCATGTTTAGATTACAATATTGGAAGTGCTAAAACAATAGAAAAAGCAGGCGGTGTGTATGAAAATACCGTAAAAGGTGAAAAATGCGGTCAGGAAGTATATTACAAAAGATATTGGGTTAGCTTAAAAAAGAGGTAAGCAGATCAATATTGAAGATGATATGTATTTATAAAAAACACTATCAAAAAAATTTGATAGTGTTTTTTATATTTTATTAATGTTCATCTGGTTCATCAGGAAATTGTGGATTTTCTTGTTGTTTTTTTCTAGCTAATATTTCTTTAAATTTAGGAGCATATAAATCATCATTAAATAAGGTGAGTTTCAAAATTTTTCCTAGCATTTTCTTCAGGAGTTGGATCTCCTAATTCTCTATATATTTTTATTAAATCTTCTAATGAAACTAATCTTTCTTGTCCAAATAAAATTATTTTAATTTCTCTCATAATGAATCTTTCCTTCCTCTAAAATCTTATCCAAATTCAGTATAGCATTTTTTTATTTTATTGTTAATATAGGTTAAAATCAATAAATATTATGGGGGTAATGTTACAATTCTACAATAAAAAAATCTTAAAAAATCTTTTGACTTTTTTTATTTCATGTAAAGATTGGTATATCTGCGGAGGAGGCTGTTTTACCAGATGGTTATCGGCTGATCCCAATGGATATATAAAGTAAGCTAAGGATTTTGTTTGCTTGCAAATTAATCATTAATCGAAATCATTCTCAAGAAAGGATAGGGTGTTTTTATGAATGCATTAAAAACATTACTGGCCCAGTACGCAGGCACTGGCGTAGTAGCTCCTCTTGCTGGCGGAGTTAAGACGTTAACAGCCTTCGCTTCATCGATTTCTGAAATATTTATTTTGTATGTAGAAATATTTAAAAATATTCACAATTCTGCACTTGTATCTTATTTTTGTTTTGTGTAAAATATATTCGAAGGAAATACGCAAATAAAAAGACGGACCTAGTCCAAATGATTTATAAATCATGGAGGTGCATATGGATTTAATTGATAGTTTGAATGATAAAGTTATAGGAATAACGTTAAGTAGTCAGAATATAGATTTATTTAATATTGTGGAGCAAGTAAAAGAGCAAGTGCATACTCACGAAGAAGGAGTAGAAGAAGTCTACCAATATTTAAAAGGATTGTTAGATGCTGATAGTTTATCTAAAAAATTGAATCAAGAGGGCTTAAGTACAGCCCAAAAGATTAAAATGGTTGTAGACGAGAAAGCAACTCGTCTGCAAAATAAAGATGAATTCTTAAGATTTATACAAGAAAATGCTATGCAAATAAGAGCAAATTGGAGCTCTAGAGAAAGCTTAGAGGAAATATTTGCAGGAGAAGTAGACAGTTCATATATTGATACAATTTTAGATATTAAGAATTATTTTGTACATCAGCCACATGGAATTTTGACGTTTCTAGTAGATGAGGATGGGCAGACTATAGATCCAGAGAGCGAAAAAATAGAAATAGATAAAGAAAAAACGTATCAAAAAGTAGAAGCATTATATGATTATGTTGTTGGAAATATAGAGAATGGAGAGCATAGATTTAATAGACTAACTCTTGATGGACAGGGAAAGTTTGGACCTGTTGCTGGTTTAATAAGAACTGAAGATGAAAAAAATGCTGAGCCACAAGATTACGATCTTGAACAGCTGATACAAGGATATGAATTTGCTAAGAAACACGGTATGGATGTAAGAATAAATGCATTAGTGTTCTTTAAGGATTTTCCAGATAGACTAATAAACGCAGACGAAGAAACTTGTAAGATTGCATTGGAAAATTATGGTAAAGCAGTAGCTTCAGTTGCAAATAAATATAATGATGGAGTACTAACTACATTAGATATGTTTAATGAGTTTGTAACCTATAAGGAACCATTTAAAGAGCAAGATGATAAGTGGTTGTCTAAACTGAGCATCGAGAAATTATGCGAAATAGCTTCTAAAATAAAAGCTGAAATGCCAGAAAATGTGGAGTTTGGCTATAATGATTGGAATTTTGAAAATTCTGAAAAAAGAAAAGTTATATTTAGAGTTCTTAGACGAATACAAGATTATGAAAAAGACAATAACTGTAAAATTATCGATTACATTGGAACTCAGTGTCACACAACTATAAATGATATTGAGGGATTTAGAGCTTCTATTGAAGAATTACAAGAATTTGGTTTACCTATATACATAACAGAATTAGACATTTCTAAAGGTATAGAAGGTATTGACTATGAAAGGTTAACTCCAAGTCAATTAACAGTAGTAAAAAAATATGAACAACATTTGCAGAATAAAATGATGCAGTTTATTAGAGATTTTGTAGAAGAAGGAAAAATAGCTGGAGTTACAGCTTGGAGTGCTTCTGATGAAGTTTGTCCTGTATTTTGTGATGGAAAACAGGCGTCTGTTATAGGTATGAGCTATGATCGTGAAAAAGGATTTACTTTTTCTGGTAAGGAAATAGAGCCAATCGAGATGACTGAAGAAGAGATGCAAATAATTACAAATTTAACTAAATATAGACATTTTAAAGATAAGGATACAGCTAAATGTTATTTAACAGAGCAACAAATAGGTATGTTAATTGCAAATCAAAGTGTTATTGCAAAAAATAATGCACAAAAACAATACATGAATGATGAAAAAGATTTAGAAAATACAAAAGAAGAAATTAATAAAGGAGTAAATTTAGATGGAGAATAATTACCCTAAAGCATATAAGGAAGTAATCGAAATATTGAAATATGTACCAAAAGAAAGCGTTGATAAAATACCACAAACAATGATTAATACATTCAATGCAAAAATGGATAATACATATAATTTTACGATTGATGTAAATAAACCGTTTGAGGAGCAAGTTCTATTAGAAGAAACAAAAGCAATACTTGCAAATATATTCAGAGATTATTGGGCTACACCACACCAAAAGGAAAGAATAGAAGCCCATGAGAGATATGAATGGCAAAAGATTGAGGAAGAAAAAAGAATAAAATATAATCCTGATATTTTCAATAGGGATAATGAAACAGAAAATAATGCGGAAGAATTAAGTAGCAATAATTTGCCTGTTGAAATGAAGAAAGAAAAGTTTTTTGAAAGAATTGTTAAGTTTTTTAGAAAAATATTTCATTTAGATTAAATATCAAAAAGGTAGGTGTTATTAATGCAGGATGGTAAGATAAAATATGGTCAATATTATGCAAGTACTGAAATTGAGGAGCTTGATTTGAATGGAATAGATGAAATTGGAGAATCAGCTTGCGCTAGCAGTTCAATAAAGCATATCAAAGGCGTCGTAAGAAATGCAGGAAACTTTGCATTTTCTGTTTCTGAATGGTTAGAAGGAAGAATAGAAGTTGCTGGAGAAAGAGTTGGACGTGCTGCATTTGAAAGATGCCCAAAGATTGATGAAGTAGTTTTAGATGAAGATGTTAAATTTATTGATGGATGGGCATTTGATGAATGTGAGAGCTTAACTCAATTAACATTGCCACAGGACCTTACAACAATTGGTGAAGAAGCTTTTCACAAAACTGGAATAAAGACATTAAAAATAGGGAAAGTAGGAACTATTGAAGCAAATGCTTTTTCTGAGTGTGACAAATTAGAGAGCGTTACTATACAAGAAATAACAGAATCTATTAAATCTAACGCATTTTCAAAATGTCCGGCTCTGAAAAGTATAAGTTATAAAGGTGAGTCATTGATGACTTTGGCTGAAAATGAAAGATTTAAGGGAATTACTGAACAAGATGGTGTTTTTTATATAGAATCTGAAGAAGTAGTATTAGATGAAAATGGAAGAGCTACTATAATTCCACATAAAGAGCCTATAGAATTGGATGTTCCTTTTGAATTTAGACCAGAAGAGCTAACAGACAAACCAAAAACTTATAAAGGTGTATTAAAACATAGTGCAAAAATAGTACCGGAAGGTATATTAAGAGAATGTAAAACAATAACTGGCTTAGAGCTAGATAATGTTGAGGTAATAGGAAATAATGCTTTTGATAAATGCTCAAATCTTGCAAGTGTTCAGTTGTCTCCAAATATAAGAGCGATGGGGAGATGTGCATTTCAAGATTCTGGCATTGAAAAGATTGATTTAAGTAAAACACATTTGACTGCTATTGAAGGTAGAACATTCCACGTTTGTAGGAATTTGAAATCAATTTCATTACCAGATACTTTAAAGAAGATTGGATATTTTGGAATAGCTGGTTGTACAAGCTTGGAAGAATTAAGCTTACCAGATTCCATAACAGAAATACAAAAGGCGGGATTAGCAAGAAATTTAATGCTTGAAAGAGTCAATATTCCAAAGGGATTAACATCAATTTCAGAGTACTGTTTGATGGGATGTAAAAGTTTAAAAGAATTAACGATTCCAGATAACGTTAAATTCATCGGTGATAAAGCTTTTTCTTTAAGTGGCATGAGTACTATAAGATTACCTGAAGGAGTTGGAATAGTACCTTCGATATTAGATGGTTGCAAAAGCTTGAGAAGTATTACTATTGGTGATAAAAAAGTCATGGATTTAGATGAATTGGGAGAAAATCTAATTTTCGAGGGTGTGAAGAAATCTATAAATGGTGAAGATGGACAAGAGCAATGGTATATTTCATATAGTGATGAAAAAGGAAATATGCATACACAAGAATTAAGTGGTGTTATGTCTATTGAAGCTAAAAAAGCTCAAATAAGAGAGCAAGATGTAGAAAAAACAAAGATACAATTTGATGATATAAAAACAGGTACATACTGTATAACCGAGGAACAAATAGGAAAAGCAACGATTCATACTCCTACTGATAAAAAAAATGAAGCTAAAAATCAAATGAAAAAGGATGATCCAAATATAGAATCTATAGAAAAGGGGTAAAATCGCTAAATATAAGGAGGAAATATTTTATGAAAAGAAGAATTTTATTAGTATTTTTAATTATTGCTGGATTAATTGTTTTAACAGGTTGTGGAAATAAAATAAGTAGCACAACGAATAGTTCAAATAGAGGTAACGAAAAAGAAATTGTTTCAAGCATGAAAATAGGAAATATAGATCTGGATTTAAATAGATCTGGCTCTTTTAATGCAATAAGTTACAAATATCCTGAAAATGCTATGGCAAGTAATGTTGGAACTTATTCTGTTATGGACGTTATGAATGGCGAGGAGCTAGTTGTTAGAATTGCAATGTATTTCTACGAAAACAAAACAATGGGAGATGTGAACGCTGGCGCAGGATTATCAAGTGTAGATGCAATAGAATATAACAACAATGTATGGAATGTTTACGAAGGTACAAAGGATGGAAAGAAGGTTATTAACTATGTAACCCAAGAAGGTGATGATAGTTATACAATAACATTTATTTCTGATAATGATACAACTAACTTTTCAAATGAGTTTATGAAAACAGTTAAATTTAATAGATAGTGATGAAAACATAATTGAATAAGCAAAGGAGTGATAATTATGTCAGTAGAAATAATATATTTTGTTCATGGAACTACATACGATAATGCAGAATCAAAATGTAGTGGATGGAAACAAGTTGAACTAAATGAATTGGGAAAAGAGCAAGCTGTTAATCTAGGAAAAAATACAAATTATAAGTTTGATGTTTTATATACATCTGATTTAAATAGAGCTATTAATTCGGCAAAACTTGCATGGCCAGAGCTTGATAGCATTAAGGATGCAAGATTAAGGGAATGTAATTACGGAGAATATGATGGAGAAAATAAAAAACTTGTTGTATATGAAGAGCATGTTGATGCTTCTTTTCCTAATGGTGAATCGCTTAAAGATGTTGAAAGAAGAATGAGAGATTTTGTGGCCTTCTTAAAAGAAAAATATGACGGAAAAACAGTAGGAATAGTTGCACACAGAGCACCACAGCTAGCTCTAGAAGTAATTACAAAAAATATTTCATGGGATGAAGCAATTGCAAAAGATTGGAGAAAGCAAAAAGCATGGCAACCAGGATGGAAATATACTGTAGAATAATATTAGACTAGAGATTGTAAATTATAGTGTCGAGACCAGTTAATTTACATAACTACTAAAATATGATATAATATATTCGAGTCCACTGCGGTGGATAATGAACCAAGGTTAAAATACTTAGGAAAGGGTGATTCTATGAAACTTATGGTTCAGGTAAATGTTCTGCTCGACGAAGTTGGACGGTTTGAGCTCGTGGTGAAGTACCACAGCTCCGAGGAAGATACAATACCTGATTTGTCAAATTTGAAAGTTTATAAAGTTTTTTCGAATAGGGAAAAGGAATTAGTAACAGATTTTGACTATAATAAAGACATAGTAACTAGTGATATGAATGATATAGAAATATCATATTCTGAAGATGGTATAACAAGCAAAATTAAGGTTCCTGTAGTAGTTAAAGAGCATGTTCATGAATGGGGAGAGTGGAAAGTAACAAAAGAGCCTACTGAAAATGAAGAAGGTCAAAAGGAAAGAGTATGTCTAAAGAACGAGAATCATAAAGAAGTTGTTAGGATAGATAAGTTACCTAATAATGAAAACATTGAAAGCAAAAACGACGAGGAAAGTAGTAATACAGAAGCTCCTAAAGCTTTGGATAAATTGATTGATAATAAAAATTCATTTATTATAGTAAGAACAGATACTGACTGTGAAACAAACTACGATGTTGCAGAAGCCACAATGAAAATACTAAAGCAAAATGGATATTCATATTTTTCTGTTAGTACTGCAGCGGGTAGTGGTAATGGTGATGAAACACTAGGATTTTCAAAACTAGATCTTAGCAATTACAAATATGGAGCTATACTAATTGTAAAAGATGGAAAGTTGTATGATAGTACAGATCCCAATGTTGATGCTCTTAAAAGCGATGAGGATATTATAAATTGGTTAAGTAAATATATTGAGATATAGTTTAATGGTAAAGATATCGATGTCGAAAAATTTCGATATCTTTTTTATTTTACAGTATAAATAACATAATGAGTTGACACCACGGAGATTATTTTTAACTTATGTTAACATTTGTGCCCGAAAATATACAAGTGCAAGTCTACAAAAAGGCTTTTAGTAGATATAAATTATATGTTAGTAGTTGAATATAAAAAACTACTATGTTAAAATTTTTTTATAAGATAATGTAATAGGAAAAGGGAGTAGATTAAAATGAAAATTGTAGATCTTTTTCGAAACATATTAAGTAAAAGAAATAACCAAAAAGCACTATGCTCTCCAGAGGAAAAATATGAACAAATGTCATCATCTATAGATGGAATAGAGCTAAGCAAGATGCTTATGGATTCAATTACGCCAATACTAAAAGATAGAAGGCAACAATATGGTAATCAAGATGTATACAACTATCCATTACAAACGAAAATTTCCGTAGCCGATACAGGTGAGCTTGTTAAGAAATTCTTTTCTCAGGTTGATGCAGACTTATATGAAAAAGTATGTGATATTGATAATGGTATAAGTCAATATGCAACTATAGATAGAAACTACAGAGGAATGCAAGGTTTCACCTCTAATCCAAGTCAATTACCGGTTACCATTTCAATACCAATATTTGGTGATTTAAGGCAATTATACGTAGCAGTTCACGAAATGACACATTCTTTCGATGTTGAGAATGGTGACAATACAACTAGAAAAATATTAGGAGAAATTGCACCTCAATGTATGGAAAGACTACTAGATGATTTCTTATTAAATCTTTCAGATGATGAGATGAAAAAATATGGATTCGACAATGAAATGCTAAAACAAGATGTTTTAGCTAGAAAGATGTCGACATTTTATGACAGATTACGTCTAACTGAAAATTTATATAATGGTACTGAAAATAAGGAAAAATGTTTGAGATACATGTTAGCTCAAATTTGCTCTACACATTTTTGCTTACACGAAAAAAATAACGGAAAAGAGAAGCTTAAAACTTTTATTAAACATGTTCAAGATGATGATTTTGATGGAGCATGTCAATGCTTTGGTATGCAAATAGATAAGTCAAACAAATTACAAAGAAATAACTACGTAAGAGAAACTGTATCTGCTGCAGAGGCATTGATAAATCCTCCTCAAAGAGTTGGAGATGTTGCTAGAGGTACCCCTGAAAAACAGCAGGAAAGATAAAAAAATAGAGCAATTATTTATGCTAGGGTAAGGAGAACATAGATGTTATGATTAATATGATATTAATTCAAGTCATTGGTGCGGTAGCATTTTTGGCACTATCATTAAGTTATTTCAAAAAAGAGAAGAGGCAAATACTATTTATGCAGATTATTGCGTATATATTTTTTACGATTCACTATTTTCTTTTAAGTGGTGTTGCAGGATGTATTTGTAATTTAATTGGTCTTTTAGCGTTGTTAACAATATATTTCTTTGATAAATACAAACTTAAAAACAAGGTGGCTGTTTCTACTTTTTTTATAGCAGTACTCATAATTGTAAATATATTAACATTCCAGAATGCATATTCAATATTTCCATTGATAGCATCAACAATAGTAATAATATCGTTTATTAAAGATAACGGAAATGTTATAAGAATTATAGGTATTATTTCGGCTATTTGTTGGTTGATATATGCAATTGTTTATAAATCATATATTTCTATAATTTTTGAAGCAATAACATTTTTAAATGTTTGTATTGCTCTAACTAAAAATATATCTCACAAGGAAAAGGAGAAAATCAATGGATAATTAGGTGGTGAACAAAAGATGAATGAAATTTCTACTGAAGTAAACGAGATGAATTTTTTACAAAGAATAAGATTAAGAATTTTTAAGAGAAGTTTTAAAATTTCTTCTAATATGATGCAAAAATACAATAAAGCTCCAGAATATATAAAATTTAATGAAGAAGTACTAAACGTAATAATTGATGCTCTAGCAAACAAAACAATAACACTTGAAGATATACAACAGTGCCCACAAGGGAAACTTTTTAAAGTGTTAAAATCACGAGGATATAATATCAAAGAAAGCATTTTACGAGATATTTCCTTTCAGAAAAAATTTGAAATTATGCAAATAGAAAAAGAATTATTTGAAGAGTCAGACCAAGTCGATGTATGTGTGAATGAGATAGAAAATGGAAATTATCAAGCAGTTAAAACTGTGGGGCTATCCGAGTCTAGTTTTGAAAGTAATGTATTGAAGGAATTAAAGAAAAAAAATCCAGATAACTTTTATAATATTCTACAAAATTTAATTAAACACCTGGACATTATAACAATTAAAGAAATAATAAAAAAACAACCACAGTTTTTGAGTTATTTAACAATTGAACAACAAAGAAATTTTGCAGACTTGGATAGATTGAAATTTTTAAGTGAAAATCTACAAGAAGAATATTTTTTACAGAATCCACAATGCTTTTCTAAACTTAGCGAGCAATTACAAAAAAATACATTATAAAGGATAATACTTGGTTTCAAATGCTTACAGTTGAATAAAATAATAAAAGAAAATAATTTGTCCAAAAGCAAAAAGAGATATATAAGATATTTTGTCAATGGGGACGGAGCAAAATGACCATGGTCAAAATCCTCCGTCCCTTTTGACCGTTTGACCGCTTTTTGACCATTTTTGGTCTTGAAATTATTTTTTTACTGAGATATACTTGTTTATAGTTAAAACATAAGAGGAGGTTTTTATATGAAAAACAAAAAATTATTAATTGGTATTTCAGCAGTTGTGCTTATTGCAGTGATTGTAGCTTTAGTAATAGTTATAATCAAAACTAATGGAGGCGGAGACTTTGAAAAAATTGAGAAGGTCGACCCATATGGATTTAAATCTGAATTCGTTGATAACAAAGAAAAAGAGTACAAATTATCGAATTTTCCTGAGCTTAAAAATCAAATGCTTAAACTTGAAGGAAAGATTTTGGAAAACAATTTACCTATTAATAAGATTCAATTTGATAATTGGAGCTTAACAGCTACATATTATTTAAAGAAAGTTGATACAGTAAATAATTACATCAAGCTTGACATGAACAAAGATTCGGAAACAGGAGAATATAAGTTTTCTTATATAGAAGCTATGATTTTTGATGATTCTGAATACGGAGCGGTAAAAAAAGCAATGGCTTCATATGCAGAGATATCTGATGAAGAGACAAAACTTATTGATAGTATAACTGAAGATGGTATCCAGACAATGAAATATCAAATTACCTTAGATGAAGGTAAAAAAATGATGTATGATTATAGTGGAAATAGTAGCGAAGGTAAAGAATATGCATATAAGAATTTACGTATATATGATGATCCAGCAGAAGATGAAAAAGAAACAACTTTGTATTCTGTAAAGAGAGCAGAGCGTAAACCTACAGCAGATGGCAAAAATATTGATGAATACGGACTTTCTTTCTATGTGCCAAATGCACTAAAAGCTAATTCATATAACGGAATGCTCTATACATGGGAATTCTATACAGGTGAATACGTAGGTAGTTATCCAGATGGTATTGATGTTATGTTAAAAGTAAGTGGTTTGAGTGAAGGTAAAGATGCAGATACATACATTAGGAATGATTCTAGACCAGCTAAATCTTCAGGAGTTACTCCTTTCGAAACTAAAGAAATAAATGGCCATACATGGTATACATGTAACAACGGAACCATCTATTACTATGGTGCTGAGTTTAATGGAAATATGTATGAGTTCGAAATAAAGAATGGTAAAGAATATGATGGTGTGACTTTACAAACAGTTACAGATATGCTTGAACAAACGCTATTCTTTGAATAAAAAATATGTAAAAAACTTTCTTGAGTCTAATCAGGGGAGTTTTTTATTGGTTTTTGATACTTGGTTAAAATTTTTATTATCAAGAGAACCGTCTCGTTTAACACCGTTTGACAGTAGAACCGTCCCATTTGACATTTTTTCAATAGTTATATTATAATTGTAAAAGAAGTTAAGCATTAAAGAGAGGATGTGTATATATGATTGATTTGGATGAGAACTACAGAGCTTTACAAGATTCAAAATCAAAATTAGCAAGTATAGGTGATTCACTTTGACATTTCAAAGTTATCAAAGGAATTAGCAAATTTAGAAAGTCAAACCTCAAGTGCAGATTTTTGGAATGATAGCAAAAAGTCTGGCAAGGTTCTTCAAGAAATTAAGATAATTAAGAGCAAACTTGAAGCGTATGAAAAGCTAAAGGTTGAAATCAATAATTTAATAGAGCTAAATCAACTTTTACAAATCGAAGATGATGAAGAAATGGCAAATGAACTACTTAAAAGTACCGCTTCTTTATCAAAAGAAATAGACTCATTGGAAGTTACAACATTATTATCGGATAAATATGATTTAAATAATGCAATAGTAACAATACATCCTGGAGCAGGAGGAACTGAATCACAAGACTGGGCAGAAATGCTATATAGGATGTATACAAGATGGGCAAACGATAATGGATATACCGTGCAAGAGCTAGATTACTTAGAAGGCGATGAAGCTGGACTAAAAAGCGTAACTTTTTTAATATCTGGCGATTATGCATATGGCTATATGAAATCAGAAAAAGGAGTACATAGACTAGTAAGAATATCACCATTTGATGCAGGAGGAAGAAGACATACATCATTTGCATCAGTAGAAATATTACCAGAAATAACGGAAGATATAGAAATAGAAATAAATCCAGATGATTTAAGAATAGACACATATAGGGCCTCAGGAGCAGGAGGACAACATATAAACAAAACTTCATCAGCAGTTCGTATAACACATATACCAACAAATACTGTTGTGGCATGTCAAACGGAGAGGTCACAAATACAAAATAGAGAAACAGCAATGAAAATGTTAAAATCTAAACTATTAAGCATGAAGGAACAAGAGCATAAAGAAAAAATAGAAGATTTGAAAGGTGAACAAAAAGATATAGCTTGGGGAAGTCAAATTAGGTCGTATGTGTTCTGCCCATATACATTAGTAAAAGACCATAGAACAAACTACGAAGTTGGAAATGTACAAGCAGTAATGGACGGAGAAATAAATGATTTTATGATTAGCTATCTAAAATGGCTAATTAAATAATAGTGAGGGAGAAATATATATGAAATTTAAAGAGCTATGTGTAAATACACAGGAAAGAAGATATACAGAAATATCGGGAATAAAAGAGCAAAATATAAAGTTAGAAGGAAAACCAATAAAAAAAGTTAAAGAGAATTGGATTATAGTACTTGCAATTTTAGCTCTTACAATAGGCCTCCTTCTAATAAACTTTAAATTAAAATTTTTTCTTATATGCATAGGGCTTATAGCGGGATTAATTGCTTTATTTATATTTGGTAATATCTTTTGTGTAACATGTGATAAAGACTTCATAATAATTAAGCAGGGAGTACAAAATATAAGAGTGCCATATGATAAAGTTAAGAATGTATTTATAAGTAAAACATCAAGATGGACAATATACAAAACATATGTTTTAGTAGTTAGATGTGAGGATAATATGTCGTTTTTAAGAGAATTTGAATTTCCGCTTCTATGTTCAGATGTAGAAGAAGTATCCAAATTTATAAATAATTTCAAATTAGCAACAGGAAGCAGCTCTAGATATGTACAATTTGAAAAAAGAAAATCACTAAGAAAAATAATAGAAAACATAGCTACTGTGGTTTGTGTGGCCATAATCTTATGGTATATGTTCTCTGCTGGTATCATAAATATATTTTAATTAATATAATATAGTATAGTCTACAATTTATTGTAGACTAAATTTTTTATATAAGGGAAAATAATGGATACAGTTGTTTTAAAATTCGGAGGTTCCTCTGTAGCAGATAACGATAAGCTATTGCTAGTTGCACGAAAGATAATTAGATTTGTAAAAGAAAATAATAAGGTGGTAGTTGTCGTATCAGCGCAGGGAAAGAAAACAGATTCATTATTAAATCAAGCATATGAATTATCTCAAAATCCAAATAAGAGGGAGCTAGATGTCTTATTAAGTACAGGTGAACAGATAACAATTTCAAAACTAAGTATTCTACTAGATGAATTAGGGTACGAATCAATTTCTCTTACAGGGTGGCAGGCAGGTATATATACAAATAATGTAAACCAGGATGCCATTATTGAATACATTGATACAAGAAGGGTTAATAAGGAGCTTAATTCAGGAAAAATTGTAATTGTTGCTGGATTTCAAGGATTAAACAAAAATTTGGATATAACAACTCTCGGAAGAGGAGGATCAGATACTACGGCAATTTCTTTAGCAGCAGCAATGAATGCAAAATATTGCTATATTTATTCAGACGTTGAAGGCGTATTTACATCGGATCCTAAAAAATTAAGTTCCGCTTCTAAATTAAAAGAGCTATCATACGATGAAATGTTGGACATATCAAATGAAGGTGCTAAGGTATTACACAATAGATGTGTTGAAATTGCTAAAAAATTTGACATACCGATAGTTGCAATGTCAACGTTCAAATGTGATGAAGGAACTACTATTAATAACAAAATAGAGGCACAGAAGATAAAAAGCATAGTAAAAGATGACGGATTAATTTTGTTACAGTTTAGAAAAGTAGATATAGATTATATGACTATATACAAAGTACTCATAGATAATGAAATAATACCTGTCGAGTTAATATCAGATGGAGATAAAATAAAAGCTTTATTTAAGTCAAGTGAATCGAAAAAAATAGAATACCTATTACAAAAACGTTTTGCAGATATTATTATAGAGCAAAAAGTGGTATCAAGAATATCTATAATAGGTTATGGCATATCTAATAATACACAAATATTTAGCAAATTATTAGATATACTAGAGGGTGAAAAAGAAAATATACAAAAGATAGATGTAAATAACGGAAAAATACGTATAACATTTACTAAAGCGGTAGAAAATGAAGTGCTTGAAAATATACACAATAATTTAATAGGATAATAATCGGAGCCAAAAGCATTGATTGAAATGTTAGTTACTTATATTATGGGGAATTCATTTCAATATGCTTAGGCTCTTTTTTATCTTGTAGGAATAAATACACTACATACAAATATACTGTACAAAGGAGTGATGGAAAAGCTATGAGTATTGAGGAGAGGAAAAATCAAATTCAAAAATCTAATATCATACAAAACTTGATTTTAGAAAGCAGAGAGAAATTAAATATTACTGGTGCTTTAGATGTGCTAAGTTTTGACGACCAGATTGTAATTGTACAAACGCATTTAGGGCTCTTAACTGTAAAAGGAGAAGATTTAAGGATAAGCAAGCTTAATATAGATTCTGAAGAAGTAATTATTGATGGTAATATATCTAGCATGGGATATAGCGATAAAAATTTCGAAAAAAAGGATGGAGGTTTTTTGGGGAAAATATTTAAGTAAAGGAGAATATATGCTTGGACGATTTATTATACAACCAATTTAAGACTATTATCGTATTCTTTATAAGTGGCTTAAGTATTGGATTTACGTTTGATTTTTTTAGAGCACTAAGAAGAATAATTAAGACGTCAAATATTGTTACGTATATAGAAGATATCTTGTTTTGGATTATCAGTGGCTTAATAATTATCGTTACAACAGTTACATACACTGATGGGCAAATACGATCATTTATGATAATTGGACTTATACTTGGGATTGTAGTATACTTCTATGTTTTTAGTAAATTTGTCATCAAATTAGAAATTAATATATCAAAATTAATGTGCAAAATTTATTCCATATTAGTATATCCGTTGAAAAAATTATTAAAAATATTAAAAAAGGCTGGAAATAATTAAATTTTGTGTTATAATGTATGCAAGTTTAATAAAGAGTATTGGAGAAGCACATATGAAGAAAAAGTTTAGAATTGGCAGACTTGTTGTAATTTTAGTATTACTGTATTTTATATACGTATGCGTAACTCAACAGCAGACAATGGCTTCATACGAAAAAGAAGCAAATCTGTATAAAGAAAATATTGAAGATGCAGAAAAACAAAGGGCAAAATTAGAAAATGTAAAAGAGAACATTGATTCAACTGAGTATATTGAAGATGTAGCAAGAGAAAAATTAGGTATGTATTTACCAAATGAAAGAGTTTATATTGATATTACAAACTAGAGACTATTTCTTAAGTCTCTAGTTTATACATATAATTTTATTCTATGAATTTATTATTTCTAAAAAAATTCCAATAATTAAAATTGAATAGGGGGAAGATTTATGAATTTAGAAGATTGCACTTTAGTGGAATTGAGACAACTTGCAAAGGAAAAAGGCGTTTCTAGTGTTTCTAAGCTTAAAAAGGACGAGCTTATTAAAATACTTTCAGAAACTAATAATGAAACTATTAAGGAAGAAAAAACAAATTCTGCGGGCGAAAGTAATGCAAATATAGATAATGACGAAACATTAGGCGGAGGTTCATACAAAGTTACTAACGCAGATGATCAAATAATTGAAGGAATTTTAGAAGTTTTACCAGATGGATATGGATTTTTAAGAGGTGAAAATTATTTATCAACTCCTAAAGATGTATACGTTTCACCAGTGCAAATAAGACGTTTTAGATTAGATAAAGGTGATAAAGTTAAAGGTATTGCTAGACCTCCAAAAGAGGGTGAAAAATTTCCAGCACTTATATATGTTGGTGAGGTTAATGGTGAGGCTCCTGAAAAAGCATATAGAAGAACAAAATTTGATGATTTGATTCCTATATACCCAACAGAAAAATTAAAGCTTGAAATCAAATCTAATGATTATGCAACTAGAGTTATAGACTTAATTTCTCCTGTTGGTAAGGGTCAAAGAGGTATGATTGTTGCTCCTCCAAAGGTAGGTAAAACAACACTTTTGAAGAAGATAGCTAACAGCATATCTGCAAATAATCCTGAAGTTGAGCTTATCGTTCTTTTAATTGATGAACGTCCAGAGGAAGTAACAGATATGAAAAGATCTATTCAGGGGGAAGTTATATATTCTACTTTCGATGAATTACCTGAGCACCATGTTAAAGTTGCTGAAATGGTTCTAGAAAGGGGAAAAAGATTGGTAGAGCAGAAAAAGGATGTTGTTATCTTATTAGATAGTATAACTAGGTTAGCAAGAGCTTATAACTTAGTTATTCCTTCATCTGGAAGAACTTTATCAGGAGGTTTTGATCCAGCTGCATTACATAAGCCTAAGAAATTCTTTGGTGCTGCACGTAATATTGAGAATGGTGGAAGTTTAACAATTCTTGCAACTTCGCTTATTGAAACAGGAAGTAGAATGGACGAGGTTATATTTGAAGAGTTTAAGGGTACAGGCAATATGGAAGTTGTTCTAGATAGGAAATTATCTGAAAAACGTATTTTCCCTGCAATTGATATTAATAAATCTGGTACTAGGAGGGAAGATTTACTTCTTACAAAACAAGAGCTTGAAACTGTATACGCTTTAAGAAAAGCTCTAAACAGTTTACCTGTTGCTGATGTTACAGAGCAAGTATTATCTCAAATGACTCAAACTAAAAACAATGCTGAATTTGTTGAGAAGATGGACCTATATCTAAAAAGATTTAAATAAAATTGAGCTTTAAATACAAAAGTGAGACGGAATCAAAATTTCTAAAAAGATTTTGATTCCTTTTTTGAATTTTATTTAGCACTAATTGACAATGCCGAATAATCCATGATATAAGTAATATTGGAATTTCATTTGAAGAATTCTAAAAAATAACAATAAAATGGAGGCGATATGTAGTTTACCGTATTCAAGTGCTTATTCTCATGAAAATGGCGAGTAAGCCCAAAGGGAACTCCCTTTGCCGAATATCCGAACATTAGACTACTTTAATACGATGGGAGGTCGTAGGATGGAGAATTCGTTTGATGTTGCTAGCTTTATCAACGAGTGCTATGCGTATGCCAAAAAAAAGTACGCATTGAACTACGAAAAAGGCTGCGCTGTCGTTGGAGCTCACTTCGGCGACGAAGGAAAAGGTAAATTCGATGATCTTATTATCCGGTGCTATAAAGACGATGGATATAAAGTCATCAACATTCGTGGACAGGGCGGCGGAAACGCTGGTCACACTGTTGTAGATGCTGAAACAGGCAAAAAATACGACTTTCACTATCTGCCGTCTGGTGGACTGGTAAGCGACATCATTTTGCTTGGTGCAGGTATGCTGCTCGATCCAATTATGATTTTGGAAGAAGCTGAAAAGCTTCCTGTGGAGCAGAGAGCACGCATTCTTGTTGACGGCAGAGCAACATTTTGTACGTACATCGAACGCAAGCTTGACGGTTACTACGAAAAGAGAAAAGCAGAGCAGGGAAGCGCCAAAATTGGCTCTACAGGCTCTGGTGTTGGTCCTGCAGTATCATTCCGTGCATTGCGGGTGCACATTCAGTTTTTCAAGGCGAAAGCATGCAAGTCCGCAGAAGAGCTGAAACAGCTTTTCGAAAAACTTCCTGATATTCCTGAGTATATCTTTAACGATATTAACGAGAGATTCGGAAGTTTTGATTCGTATATCGAACGGCTCTATGATGCTATCCAGAAGCTCAACATTGTTGATTCCATGCCTATCATTCAGATGACACGGGAGCAGGGTTGGGCAGTTGTACTTGAAGTAAGCCAGGCCTTTGGCCTCGATTGCCTCTTCGGAAATGAGGGCAATTTTGTTACATCCACACACACGACCGTAGTAGGTGCTTTGGCAGATGCTGGTCTCACACCGGCAGATATTACCGACGGCACAATTCTTGTTAGCAAAGCTTATGCAAGCAAGGTTGGCGGTGGTCCATTTGTTACTGGATTTACATTTATTCAGAATGAAGGTTCTGCAGATGTAAATATCAGGCGCAAAGCTTTGGAAGAGCGGGCTATTGCTGAATACATCTACGATCACAACGGTGAAAGAGGAGTAACAACCGGCAGACTTCGCAATCTTGGATGGTTTGACTGTATTGCAGTTAAAGCTGCGATTCAGAGAAATGGCAGTAGACTCCTTGCTATCAATTGCATGGACACTATTGGTCAGATTCCCGGAGGCGTAGCCAAGATTTGCATTGCATACCGTAACAAGTACACAGGCGAAATGACAACGTTTTGGCCTGACATGCAGTCTGAATACGAACCTATCTACGAAAAGATTCCGACAGGTTGGGATATCTCTAAGGTTAACATCATTGAAGATATTCCTGAAAACGTATGGCGATTCATTGCTCATGTTGAGTATTATACTGGAGCAATCGTCAAATACATTGGAACCGGCGGATCAAATGCAGACGTGGTTTATATTCCTAATTCTGAAAGACAGCATATTAACGACATCAAGGAGCTCGATTTCGGTTATGTAGCTGATTAACTTTGACAGCCACACACTCTCTTCTTTACAACTTGCTTTGCTTTTATTTTATTTGTTTTTCTAGCGTTTGTGCATTATGCACAGGCGCTAGTTTTCTTTTTAAAAATTTTTTAATTGATATTAAATACCTTTTATGATATCATTAACCTATAAAAATGAAGCAGAAAGAGAATAATGAGATTTTAGAGCTAAGTTTAAAGAAAATATGTGAATTATAGTATATGAAATATTGATTTTTATGATAAGGGATGATATAACTTTATGAATTTAATAATACTTTATATTTTTTTAATAATAGTTATTTTTGCAATACTAGGAGTAAAACTTGATTTTAAAAAAGTTGGCTTTTTAAAAAGTTTTACAATTACTATAATAATAGTTGCAACAGGTATATTTACAGGAATATTACCTATATATGTTGGAAAATGTGGAGATAAAGCATGGTATACATATAATATATATAATACTGCAAGAATTTATGGAAAAGGAAAAATAGCTTTATATGATTATAATGGACTTCACTGGAGTGGTGACGGTCATGAATTAAAGACAAATTTAGTTTCCAAAAATTTAAAAAAGGTAATTATTGGAAAAGGAATTACTGAATTAGATACTGAAGCTTTTGCATACTATACAAATCTTGAAACAATAAAATTTTCCCAAACAGTTACATCAATAGGTGATAGTTCTTTTAAGAATTGCAGTAGTGTAACTAAAATTAAAAATATAGATAATGTAAGCTATATAGGCTACAGTGCTTTTTCAGATTGTTCCCAATTAAAGGAAATAACTATACCAAATGATGTATCCGAAATTAAAGCTTACACTTTTAAAAATTGTATACAATTATCTCAAATAACTTTAAATGATAATATAACTAGTATAGAGCGATGTGCGTTTTATAATTGTACTAATTTGCAAAGTATACAATTACCTAATAAGTTAGAAGAAATAGAATCATATGCTTTTGAAAGTTGTACATCACTAAAGGAAATAACTATTCCTGAAAGTGTAACAATAATAGGAAAAACACCGTTTTACGGGTGTACAAAATTGAATGATATATATATTATAGGAAAAAGTTATGCCAATTGGACATCTTCTGATGATGAATTTAGAAAAGAATTGGGTTTAGATTTAGAAAGAAAATTAGGTGGTACTAGTAATACGGTCATTCATTGGGATGAATAAAAATTTCAAGATATGTTTTAAAATTCATTTATTGATAGATGCAAAAAAAGATTATAAACTTAGTATATTAAAGGTCAGCTAAATTGGTACAGCTGGCTTTTATTATTACAATTTTAATCTCCGCTTGTACTTTTTATTTATATAAGGAGTACATAAGAAGGCATGAAATCATTTAATATTTAAAGTAACTCACTGATTGACATTTTAATAAAAGATGATAATATAAACCCATAAATTCCAAGTAAATAGCTTGTTTATATATAGTTCGAGTTAGTGGAATAATGCAGAATTTGCAGATATTCGTGGTCAGCACTAACAAAGCCATAGCAAGCTGTGAATATAAATTGCAACTTGCGCAAAAAGAAAAAGATTATAAAATGAAAATTAGGATTTTATATATAATAAAAATATAAATAATAAACGAGATTAATAATCTAATTCAATAACAAATATGATTTAGTTAGAATCTACTTTAAGTCAATAATAACAGTATAGGAGAGCAGAGGAATATGGAGCAAAGCCGTTACAAAAGAAATATACAACATTGCACAAAATGAAAGTAATAAGACTATTTTCTATGAGGTAAATTTTATGTATTAGTTTAGAAAAATTAAAGAACACAAAAATCCCAAAACAGTATTAAAATAAGTGAATAATCTATTTTTCTTGTGTTGATAGAATTCGTAATTTTCGAAAAATGTCGCAGTTTAATATGAACACTATTTTCCGCTTCTTGATATATATAATTTTTATGATATAATCCAATAAATTCTACAAGAAATAGGAGGAAAGAACATGGAAGAAAAATTTGATGTACTTAATGAACAAGGAGAATTTACAGGAGAAGTTGCGACAAGAGAAGAATGTCATAAAAATGGTTTATGGCATAGAGCAGTATATGCATTTATTATAGATGATAATCAAAATATTTTATTACAAAAAAGAAGTGCAAATAAAAAATTATGGCCTAATATGTGGGATGTAACAGTTGGTGGACATGTAGATAGCGGCGAATTTGGAAGACAAGCATTAATTAGAGAAGCTAAAGAAGAACTCGGAATTGATATAAATGATGGTGATATTAAATACTTAGTCGGCTCAACATCTATTAATGAACAAGGAGATATTGTAAATAAACACTTTAACGAATGTTATTTAATAACAAAAAACATCAATATTTCAGACATCAAAGTTCAAGAAGATGAAGTATCAGAAGTAAAATACTTTTCAAAAGATGAGGTATTAAGAAGAATAAATAACAATTACGAAGGATTAACAGTAAAAACTGGCGTATGGAATTTCTTGCAAAAAATACTTGAAATATATCTATAGCCCCATCTATTTTATTTATTATTTATACAAAATATGATAAAATATTATATCATACACATATAAACAGTATTGGTCAGGCTGTTTATACTCAAACTGAATAATTTTAGGGAGGCATTCTTATGTTTATAACAAACAAGTTAGAAAGCATAAAGAAAATCAATGAATTAGGACTTAATAAGTTCTCAGAGCAATTGTTTTCAGAAAATGATACTGAAAAAGTTAAAAAATTCTTAAGTAAGTATCCTGCAAAATATTATGCAATAAGGGATAAATCAAAAGCAGGTGGTATTTTCAAGCTTAAAGTACCATTCGAAGATGTATTAAGTGAAATAAAGGGCTACTCACTATTTACAATTAATGTTAGTTCAGCTAATTATGATGTTAATCAGTTATTAGTAGGAGAAATTGAAGTTTTATCTGATGGACAAATTTATGCAATATTGTCCACTAACTCAAGCTATTCTGTACGTGATGCATTAAGAGATCCATCATTTAATTTAAGTACAGACATATTTGATAAAAAACTCAATCAAATACCTTGCTTTGACATGGTATATCAATACATAATCGAGAATAAACTACAAAACGTAATTGTTGAATTTGCTTTGTTCGACACAGAAGTGGGTATTAAAAATCAAAATATTGTTGTCTATGAATTAAGAACACATTATTAATATCTGACCTAAAAGGCATTTACTTTATTATAGGTAAATGTCTTTTTTTGTATATATTTTAGAGTATGAAAAAAAGAGAAATACAACATTGCACAAAATCGAAGTTATCACACCTAAAAAATTGCGAAAAATCAATACGTATAAAAATATCAAATAAAATAATAAAAACTATTGTATAAATAAATATATAAGTGATATACTATTTTCGATTGAACGATTGAACGATATTTCGAACGATTGAACGATAATAAAATTACAAAGGAGTGATATACATGGATGAAAATGAAAGTATAGAATTCAAGGAAAAATATACTGAAAATATCTATAAAGAAATTATATCATTTTTAAATACAAAATCAGGTACAATATATATTGGATATGATGATAACGGAAATCTAATAGGATTGGATAATTATAAAGAAATAGAAGAGAAAATATCAAATGGAATAAAAACAAATATTAGTCCAGATGCAAGAATATTTATATCTGTAAACATAGAAAAATTAGAAGATAAATCTTATATTACAATAAAGGTTTCAAAAGGAGTAGATATATATTATTTAAAAGATAAAGGTATATTAAAAGGAACATATTTAAGAACAGGTTCATGCTCAATTCCCGCTACTGAAGAAACTATTAAACAGATGATTATAAAAAACAGTAGTTTATCATTTGAAACTTCAATTTCTTATAATCAAGATTTAACTTTTAATTATACAAAAAAGATATTTGATGAAAGTAATATAAATATTGAATCAGAAAATATAAAAGAAAATTTACACATTACAAGTGATAAAAAATATACTAATCTTGGTTTACTACTTTCTGATCAAAACCCATTTACTTTTAAATTAGCAGTTTATCAATCTAAAGAAAAAGAGAACTTCTTAGACAGAAAAGAGTTTTCAGGGTCTATTTTAGAAATATATGATAATTTAATTGAATACTTAAAGATAAATACAGCAACTTATGGCTTGATAAATACTAGCGTTAGAGAAGACATTGAAGAATATCCAGAATTTATTTTAAGAGAGGTTGTACTTAATTCTTTAATACACAGAGATTATTCAACTCTAACGTCAAATATAATAAATTTATATAAGAATGAGGGCATAGAATTAATTAGTTATGGCTCTTTATATGGAAATATTACAATAGACGATATACTTGCAGGATTATCAACAACAAGGAATCCATATTTACAATCAATTTTAATGAGATTAAAAAGAGTAGAAGCATTAGGAAGTGGACTAAGGAGAGTTAACTCATACTACGAAAAACTCGGACTAAATTTTGAAATTAAAGCTCTTCCTTCTACATTTGTAGTTGAATTGCCAAGAATCACTTTAAATACGGTTAAATCACCAGACGAAGATGTAAATTTAATTATTAACTTTGTAGAAAAAAATGGTTCAATAACAAGAAAAGATGCCGAGAATCTAATTCAAAAAGAAAAAACTACTACTGCCACAATATTAAATAAGTTAGTAGAAAATAAAGTTTTAGTTAAAGTTGGAAATGGTCCAAGTACAAGATATGAGAAATATTAGAGCAGAAAAAATTATTTAACTGCCACACGGACAATAGACTAAAGCTTCCATGTAGCAGTTAAATAATTGTTTAAAAAGGAGAAAGAAAATGTCAAAAAATAAGAAAATAATATTATCTGCAATGTTGCTTGCACTACTTATAGTACTATCAAGATTTCTATCTATAGAAACTCAATTTTTAGTATTAAGTTTTAGTTTTATTCCAATTATGATGTCAGCTATTTGGCTTGGACCTAAGTATAGTATGATGATTGCAGCTTTAGGTGATTTGATTGGTGCTTTACTATTTCCATTTGGAGCATATTTTCCAGGATTTACATTAAGTGCTGCAATATCAGGCTTGATTTATGGTTTATTCTTATATAACAAGAACAACGCTTCAATTAGTAATATAAAATTTTTATTAAAACTCATAATAAGCAGTATTCTTGTTTTAGGTTTAGTAAATATATTTATTACATCTTTTTGGCTACATATGTTATATGGAAAAGCATACTTAGTTATTATAAGTACAAGAGCTGTATCTCAATTAATAATGTTACCAATTCAAGTTACAATAATATATATTTTAAATAAACTTTTAAATCCAATATTTGATAAATATTTAATGCAGGATTAGGAGGTTTAATAATGATTGATGTAGATGTAAATGAATATTTAAAAAATTTTTATAAAGGTACAAAAAATCCTTCACTAAAAGCTATGCAATATTTTATGAATAAATATGATAATTTCGAAAAACAAATGAAATTCATACATATTGCAGGAACAAACGGAAAAGGAAGTTGTACAGAAATAACCGCTAATATTTTACAAAAACAAGGTTATAAGGTAGGTAAATTCTTATCCCCACATTTAATTAGATACAATGAAAGAATAAGTATTAATGGAAAAGAAATATCTGATGAAGAAATGTTAAAACTGATAAAAGAATTAAAACCATTAATAGATGAGTATAATAAAATTGAAGAAGTTAATATCACTTTATTTGAACTGGAAACAACAATGGCTTTACTATATTTTTACAGAAACAATGTTGATTTTGTTGTTCTTGAAACAGGCCTTGGTGGTTTATATGATTGTACAAATATAATCACAAAACCATTAGTATCAATTATAACATCAATAGGATATGATCATATGCATATATTAGGTAATACGTTAGCTGAAATTGCATATCAAAAAGCAGGAATTATAAAAGATAATTCAAATACTGTAATTTTCCAAAGTATACCTGAAGTTGATAATGTGTTTGTTAAACAATGTGAGAATAAAAACAATATATTACATATAGTAAAAGAATCTGATGTAGCAAATTATAAATTTGATAATAATTATCAATATTTTGATTATAAGGATATAACAGATTTAAGGATAAATTTAAAAGGAAAAATTCAAATTCAAAATGCAAGTCTATGTATAGAAGCAATGCAAATATTAAATGAATTAGGATACGAAGTTACAAGTCAAAATATAAGAGCTGGCTTAGAAACAGTAATTCATAAAGGTAGAATGGAACAATTGAACGATAATCCAATAATAGTATATGACGGTGCACATAATGAACCTGCAATAAAGAATTTACAAAATATGGTACATATGTATTATAGTGATTATAAAAGAGTTTATATTATTTCGATCCTTAAGAGAAAAGATTATGATAAGATGTTAAAATTATTAGCAGAAGATAAAGAAGCTTTATTTGTATTAACATCAGGAAATAATTCTGATAGTTATGCAACAAGTGATGAATTATATGAATATATGAAGAAATATACATCTGAAAAAAATATACTTATGAAGAACATAGAAAACGCTATAGAAGATGCTATGAACAATAATATAGATACAGTAAACTTTGTTGTAGGTAGTTTTTATACATATGGTACGGTTGTAAGTAAAATAAAGGAACTAAAAAATGATAGAAATAGAAAATCTTAGTTTTAAATATAAGAATGGAAAACAAATACTAAATAACATTAATTTTACAATTAGAGATGGTGAAGTAATAAGTATAATAGGTAATAATGGAGTAGGAAAATCAACATTTCTAAAAATAATTTCAGGAATCTTAAAACCTACTAAAGGAAATGTAAAAATAGATAATATAGATGCATATCAAAGAAAAAACATGGAATTAATAAGAAAAAAAGTAGGAATAGTTTTTCAAAATCCAGATAACCAAATTTTATTTAATAATGTATATGATGACGTTGAGTTTGCGTTAAAAAACTTAAATTTAGATAATAGTGATAAAAGAATTAAAGAAGCATTAAATATGGTAGGAATGGCTGAATATATAAATGAAGATACATTTAAATTGTCTTTAGGACAAAAGCAGAGAGTTAATATTGCAAGCTGTTTAGCAATTCAGCCAAAGTATCTTATGTTAGATGAACCCACTACTATGATAGATTCTTATGGTAAATTGCAAATATATGATATTATAAAAAAGTTAAAAGAAAATAATCAAACTATAGTATTTATAACAAATAACATTAATGAGATATTGTTTTCTGATAGAATAATGGTTTTGGAAGAAGGAAAAATTAAACAGGTATTTAGTAAAGAAGAAATATTTGATGATATTTCACTACTAGAAAAAAATAATATTTATATTCCAGATTTTTTAAGATTAATAATATTGTTAAATAGAAGCGGGTTAAATATAAAAATTAAAGATTATTCAGTAGAAGAATTATCAAATAGCATTTTAAAGGAAATACGAAAATGAAAAATATATTAAAATTTCTAATACTAATATTCTATTTAATATCTATTTTTTATATTAACAATATTATCGTTTTAATAATGCTTATATTAATGAATCTTTTAATTATGATATTTAATAAAATAAGTTTAAAGGGATTTTTTAAAAATATAACATTATTATTGCCATTTGTTATTTTTACTGTTTTAATAAACTGTTTTATAATAGATTATAAATATGCGGTATTTATTGGTATAAGGCTAATATTGGCATATATGATTTCATATCTATTATCTAAGATGTTAACTATAAAAGATGCAGCTATAGTTATACAAAGACTGCTAATACCTTTAAAAATATTTAAAATTGATAATAAGAAAATTGGATTGATTATTTTTATTGCATTAAGCATAATACCAAATGTTTTAAATGAATTGCAATATAAGAAATATTCAATAAAATCAAAATCTATAAATATAAATTTGAAAAACCTTTTTTTAATTGTTAAATCAGTACTAGTTTCGATGTTGATAAAGGTAAATGAATATGAAAATGCTTTAGTATCTAAGGGATATTCTGGCGAATAATTGACAAATTATGTAAAGTATGTTAAAATATTCTCGTACGCGACTTAAAGTCATCAAACCATATCCGTATATTACGAAAGGAGTTTTTACTATGGAAGAGCGGACATTTCATGCTTTGATGCGCGAAGTTTGTGCTGAAATGGGAATCAAAATGGAGGATCTTTCTTTTGGCTGGATTCTGCAGCTGTCTAAGGATGGCAAGGTAAGGCACATTACAGGCAGAAGATTTGATCTTAATCCCGAAGCAACTGGAGACATCGCATGTGACAAGTATGCTACCTATGAGGTTCTTAACTCTCAGAGTGTACCTGTAATCAAGCATACGATGATTTTCAATCCTGCAACTAGAGCTTCTCTTATTGGAGATGATGGCATTGGACTCACAGTTACTTCCGAGTTTCTGAAGTATGGTTGTTTAGTCGTAAAACCAAACAATGGCTGTGAAGGCAATGGTGTATCCTTATGCCATTCTTTAAAAGAAGTAGAGGGTGCTATCCAGAAACTCTTCAAATCCCAGAACTCTGTAAGCATCTGTCCTTATTATGATATTAGGACAGAATACAGAACATTCTATCTTGACGGCAAAGTTCATCTCATTTATGGAAAAACCAAACCTTATGTCACAGGTAATGGTAAGTCCACAATCGCTGAACTGATTGAAGAGTTAAATCTTCCGGATAAGAGTGTGGTGCAGGAAAACCTTAAGGAACTGGATTTAACCTATGTTCCTGCTGTGGACGAAAAAGTTAATATTTCATGGAAACACAACCTTAGCGGAGGTGCTACGCCGACAATTTTAGCTAAAGGCGAACTTTATGATAAGATTGAGAAGCTTGCAATTGATGCTGGTAAGGCTATGAATATCAACTTTGCAACCATTGACATCATTGAAACGACAGACGACAAGTTATATGTGCTTGAAATTAATTCCGGAATTGGAGCTACAATTTTTGTGGAATCAGTTGATGGAGGATATGAAATTATCAAGGACATATACAGACATGCTATTAAGAAACTGTTTCAGTAACAAGCGAGAAGTGGAATCTTTTTGATTCCACTTCTTTTACGTAGTTATCAAAAGGAGGTTTTTTTATTAATACCTTTAAAAATTTTGAAAAGTATATGTATGCAGTAAAAAAATTATCAGATAAGTATATAGAGCAAGTACTTAATACTATAGGAAAATTTATAACATTTAAGATTATTTTTAGAGCAACATATAATTTAATGGAATTTAAAATTTTTAATATGTTTTTTTACAATTGGACAATTAGATATCATTCTAAAAGCTTTAATGTTATATAAAAACACATTAGAACACGTAATGAGAGAATTTAAACTTGAAAATGAATAATAAAATAAGCCAAATAATATTTATTTATGTACAAATTCAAGCATTAATAAAAGAGCAAAACAATGCTAATGATAAATTTAATTATGAAAAATTACCAAGCAATTTAGAATTAAAGGATAAATATAGATTAAATTCTACTGAAATAAAAATAATTAAATTGATTAGTACAGAAAAATATATTACTGAACAAGATTTAGCAAAAATTTTAAAATTATCCCAAAATTGTATTTATAAAAATTTGAGAAAATTACGAATAAAAAGTATAGTCGATAGGGTAGGGAGTAATAAAAATGGTTTTTGGAGATTAAAAATATAAATAAAAAATAAACTGTAAAATTATAAATATATAATTATTAAAATTAAAATAAAAAATTAGAATTAGGAAAATTAAAAATAAAAATATAATAAATTATTTTATAAAGTAATAGATAAGTAATAAATAAATATATTAAATGTAAGAAAAACATTTGTTAGGTTGAATTTCTTGTAAAAGGGAAGCATACAATGGATGGAGGGTATGCTATATTTTGTCATATGAAACATTGCACAAAATCAAAGTTTTGTGCAAATAGGAGTAGGAATAATTATCCTGAAACCTCAATAAAGCCCCTCCCACCAGTTTTTATGCTTATTTGAGCCTTATAGCTATTTAGTTATTTTTATTCAATAATTTATATTATTCTATTATTTTTAGTTCTTATACTTAATTCTCACGAGCTTTCTATTTAAGCCACTTTTCAGACTTTT
>JAFWDV010000006.1 GCA_017515985.1 Clostridia bacterium | reverse complement strand
TGAAATGCACCCCGTTTAGTAGACACAATAAAAAAAGAATTGTGTTAAAATCTAAACGGAGGTGTATTTTTTATGGCGAAAAAAGGTCAAAAATTCAATAAAAATTATTCCGACGAATTAATTTCTGAAGTAGTAAATGCATATTTAAATTATGAAGGCTCATATCGTTCACTGGCTGAAAAGTATAATATTGCAAGTTGGCATACAGTTGATACATGGGTTCGAAAGTATAAGACTAATAATCAAATTATTAGACAAAAGCGAGGCAAAAGAAAAAATGAAGAAATTAATTATAAAGCAAGGTATGAAATATTAAAAAAATATCAAGCCTTTCTCAAGGAACAACAAGAGAAAAAATAAATTTTATAAACATATTTAAAAATAAATATAAGATGAAAGATTTATTTGATGTATTGGATATTTCAAAATCAAATTACTATAAATATTACAAGCAAATTGACCAAGATTATAATGAATATATTTTAATCAAAGAAATATTCGATGAATCAAAAGGAACTTATGGATACAGAAGAATTGAGAAAGGCTTATTACAAAAATGGGGATTAATAATGAACCATAAAAAAATTCAAAGAATCATGAAAAAATATTATTTGCGACCGCAATATACCAAGAGAACGAAAAACAGTGCATATAAGCGAATAGAAGAAAATGTTAAGCCAAATATAGTAAATAGAAATTTTAACACTGACGCCCCAAACAAAATTTGGACAACAGATATTACTTATTTAATTTATAACAATAAAAAAGCATATTTATCAACGATTCTAGATTTATATGATAGAAAAATTGTTGCATATAAAATTAGTAGTAGAAACGACTTAGGAATTGTAATAGATACATTGAATGAAGCAATAGAAAAAAGAAAAGATGTTAAAGGCTTGATAATACACTCAGATCAAGGCTTTCAATATACATCTTTTCAATACAAAAAAATTTGTGAATCTAATGGAATAACCATTTCTATGAGCAGAAAGGGAACGCCTATTGATGATTCACCTATGGAGAGTTTCCATGGTATTCTTAAGAAAGAAACTCTTTACAATAATAATATCACAAATTTAGAAGAATATATAGCTATTGTAAAAGATTGGTTATTATTTTATAATACTATAAGAATAAAAAATAGAGACTATAATTAATTTATAGTCTCTAGAAAAAAGATTCTTTTTATTAAGTGTCCACTATATGGGGTTCACTTCAGTATTGACATTCTTTTTTTTACATAATAACATATTGTAGAATTATGAGATGACAAAAATATAATTTTAAATCTCACATAAATTAGGAGATGTTTTTATGCTAAAGTTATTTAAAAATTTAACAAAAAGAGAGTTTATATTAATTTTTTTCTCTTTAGTTTTAATAATGGCACAAGTGTGGTTAGAACTTAAAATTCCAGACTATATGTCGCAAATTACAAAACTTGTAGAAACTGAAGGAAGCCAGATGAATGAAATATTAAAAAATGGTGGTTACATGGTTTTGTGTGCATTTGGAAGTTTGATTGCAACAGTAATTGCAAGCTATTTTATTTGTGTTATTGCTGCTAGCCTTTCAAAAAATGTTAGAAAGAAAGTTTTTGATAAAGTGCAAAATCTAGCAATGAATGAAGTTAAATCTTTTTCTATAAGTAGTTTAATAACAAGAACAACAAACGATATAACACAAATTCAAATGTTGCTTTCGATGGGATTGCTGCTTGCAATCAAATCACCAATTACGGCTATATGGGCAGTTTCTAAAATTATTAATAAAAGCTGGCAGTGGAGTACATTAACGGGTGTTGCTGTTGTACTAATGCTTTCAATTGTTGGCGTTATTATGGTGATAGTAACTCCAAAATTCAAAAGAATCCAAAAATTAACAGATAGAATAAATGGAGTAACCAGGGAAAATTTAACAGGTATTCGCGTAGTTAGAGCATTTAATGCTGAGGAGTATCAAGAGCAAAAATTTGATGGTGTAAATGATGAGCTTACAAATTTGCAATATTTTAATCAAAAGAAATTTGCGATAATTCAGCCTTTAATGTTTGGAACAATGAATATTTTAACATTATTTGTTTATTTTATTGGTGCAAAATTGATTAATAGTGCAGAAGTTACAGGAAGACTAGAAATATTTGGAAATATGGTAGTATTTAGCTCTTATGCATTCCAGGTAATAATGTCATTTATGATGCTTGCATTTATTTTCATTATGATACCACGTGGTCAGGTTTCTGCAAAACGTATAAATGAAGTTTTAGATGAAGAAACAACAATAAAAGACGGAAGCAAAGATTCTGAAAAAGCTGATGAAGTTGGTACAGTAGAATTTAAAAATGTATCATTTAAGTATCCAGATGCTGAGGATTATTTACTAAAAAATGTGTCTTTTAAGGCTAATAAAGGTGATACAGTTGCTATTGTTGGTTTAACTGGAAGTGGAAAATCTACGCTTATCAATTTAATACCAAGATTTTATGATGCAACTGATGGAGAAGTTTTAGTTGATGGTGTAAATGTAAAAGAATATAAGCAAAAATCACTACACAATAAGATTGGATACGTGCCTCAAAGAGCTGTTATATTCGATGGTACTGTTTTTTCAAATGTTGCATATGGTGAAAACGGAAAAGATGCGATAACTGAAGAGGATGTTAAAAAAGCAGTTGAAGTTGCTCAGGCAAAAGAATTTGTTGAAAAAATGGAAAATAAGTATGATACACATATATCTCAAGGAGGAATAAATTTATCAGGAGGACAAAAACAGAGAATTGCAATAGCCAGGGCAATTGCTAGAAATCCTGAAATCTATATTTTTGACGATAGTTTCTCAGCTCTTGACTATAAAACTGATTCGATTTTGAGAAAAGAGCTAAAACGTCATACAAAAGATGCAACAAGCATTATTGTTGCGCAAAGAATTGGAACAATAATGAATGCTGATAAGATTATCGTTTTAAATGATGGAGAGACAATTGGAATGGGAACTCATAAAGAATTATTAGAAAATTGTGAAATATATAAGAAAATAGCTTTATCACAATTATCAAAGGAGGAATTAGAAAATGCCTAGTGAAGAAGAAAGAGCAAGTGTTCCGAAGTCAAGCCAGAGAGGATTTGGTGGACCTGGAAAGGGCAGAGCTCCTGCTGAAAAGCCAAAAGATTTTAAAACTGCATCAAAAAGATTAGTAAAAGAGCTAAACAGTTTTAAGGTAAGCATTATTATTGCCCTAGCTTTGGCGATGATTGGTGCAGGTTTAACAATATATGCACCTAACAAATTAACGCTGTTAACTGATGAAATTTCTAACGGATTAAACATTAATACTAATTTTTCTATGGATATGGCAAAAATTACATATATAACAATTGTTTTAGCTTGTGTGTACTTTTTTAGTGGGTTATTTTCATTTATTCAAACAGTAATAATGACAAAAGTATCAAACTTTTTTGCTAAACAATTGCGTTCAAGAATATCTAAAAAAATTAATAAATTGCCACTAAAATATTTTGATAGACACCAAACAGGTGACATACTTTCAAGAGTAACTAATGATGTTGATACAATTGCGCAATCTATGAACCAATCATTAGGAACAATAGTAACTTCGATAACATTACTTATTGGATCTGTAGTGATGATGTTTGTGACAAATGGAATTATGGCATTGACAGCTATTGGCGCAAGCTTAATAGGATTCATTGGAATGGGCCAAATATTAAAAAAATCGCAAAAATACTTTTTGGCCAGACAAGTTGAACTTGGTAAATTAAATGGTCATATAGAAGAAATTTTTTCTGGATTAAATGTGGTGAAAGTATACAACGGAAAAAAGTGTGCAGATGAAAAATTCGATGAATTAAATCAAAGTGTTTATGATTGCAATAGAAAAAGCCAGTTTCTATCAGGTTTAATGCAGCCATTAATGGCTTTTATAGGAAACTTTGGATATGTTGCTGTGTGTATAGTTGGTGCTATTTTAACAATGAACAATGTCTTTTCATTTGGCGTTATAATTGCGTTTATAGTGTATGTTAGATTATTCACACATCCATTATCTCAAATCGCACAAGCTCTAACAGCTATTCAAACTACAGCGGCAGCTAGTGAAAGAGTTTTTGAGTTCTTAGATGAAGAAGAAATGGATTCTCAAAATGAAATTTCGAAGTGTCTAGATAAAAACAATGTAAAAGGCAAAATTGAATTTAAAGATGTTGTTTTTCAGTACGATAATAATGATAAACCTACAATCAAGCATTTCTCAGCAATAGCAAATCCTGGTCAAAAAATTGCTATAGTTGGCCCAACTGGTGCAGGTAAAACAACATTAGTTAATTTGCTTATGAAATTTTACGAAATTAGCTCTGGTGAAATTATAATAGATGGAGTTTCAACTAAAGAATTATCAAGAGAAAATATCCATGATTTATTTACAATGGTTCTTCAAGATACATGGCTATTTGAAGGTACTGTTAGAGAAAATATAGCTTATAATGTTAAAGATGTATCCGATGAAAAAATAGAAGAGGTCTGCAAAGAAGTTGGTTTACACCACTTTATAAAAACTTTACCAAATGGATATGATTCCGAATTATCAGAGAATAATAGCATCTCAGCAGGCCAAAAGCAGCTTTTAACAATTGCAAGAGGTATGATTAAGGATTCGCCATTTTTAATACTTGATGAAGCAACTTCAAATGTTGATACAAGAACAGAAGAGCTTGTTCAAGAAGCTATGGATAAAATATCTAAAGGAAAAACTTCATTTATTATTGCGCACAGATTATCTACAATTAAGAATGCAGATTTGATTCTTGTAATTGGAGATGGAAATATTGTTGAGCAGGGAAATCATGAAGAATTATTAGCAAAAAAGGGTGTTTATGCTAATCTTTATAACTCACAATTTGAGCTATAAATAAATATTTGCATCTCACATAAGTGGAAGCAAAAATTTATAGTTATTATCTTGTATATAAAGTATCGGTATTGTATAATTGAGTTAGAGGATAAGTAAAGGAGTACACTAATGAAGAAAAAGATTTTTATTTTTGTTACTATTATTACTATGATGGTTATTTGCTCTTATGCTTTTGCTGATACTTTGGATGAACAAAAAAAGTTTGTTGAAGGTCAAATTTCACAAGAAAATGAAAACTTAGAGAAAATTACTGATGAAAAAGCGAAAGTTTTGGCCGAGGTTGAAGAGCTAAATAAATCGATTAACGAAGTTCAGTCGGAGATAAGTGATTTGCAAGATAAAATCGATAAAGTAGGTGAATCTATAGAGGCAAAGAAAAAAGACTTAGATGAAAAACAAGAGCTCTTAGATGAAAGATTATCTGCAACATATATGAATAACAATAATACATATTTAGATGCGTTATTTAATGGTGGTTTTATTAACTTTATGTCTAACTATGATATGATAAAACAAATAGCTGAGTATGATAATCAATTGATAGAAGAAGTTAAGACTGAAAAACAGGAACTTGAGGTTTCAAAAATTGAGTATGAAAATTCAAAAGTAAAGATGCAATTTAAAATAGATGATTTGGAAAAAAAGAAAAATGAAAGAAACGAAAAGATAAAAACTCTTACCGAGGAAGAGCAAAAAGCTCAGGCATCTATTCAGGAAAAAGAAAATGAAATAGCAAGAATAAATGAAGCAGTAAAAAGAGCAGCAGAAGACGCTGCAAGAGGAAGCTTAAGCTACTACAATGGTGATGGAGAGCTAATAGTAGATAGTGAAGTTCCGGATGTATCTGCGGGTGGAATGACTTGGCCAACAAGGCTAGAGCATAGAGTTAACTCAGTTTATGCTCCAGGTGGTAGAACAGATACTGCCGGATATGTTGGAACACCTCACAAAGGATTAGATATTTATGCACCAGAAGGTACGCCTATATATGCTGCTAAAGAAGGTACTGTTGTATACGTTAATTATAGCGGATATGGCGGAGGTTGGGGATTATACGTTGTTGTGTACCATGGAGATGATAGTAATGGACGACCAATATACACAAGGTATGCTCATGCAAGTTCAATTGCGCCAGGTATAGCTGTTGGAACTAAAGTGACAACTGGAACTGTTATAATGTATGCAGGTTCAACGGGAGCTTCAGAAGGTGCACATTTACACTTTGAAGTTTGCGTAGGAAATATGCATAACCAAGTAAATCCAAGCTTATATTTAGGAATTACAAACGCAAAGGGAGATCATCAATAAAAAGTATTTAATAAAAAAAGAAGAAACTATTACAAAATAATAGTTTCTTTTTATGTTTATAATTAAAATATATTAATTATGCTTCAGTTTTATTTAAAAATTTGTGTACAACAGCTGCTAATGCAGATCCTACAAATGGAGCAACTATAAATACCCAAACTTGTTTTAATGCTTCGCCACCTTGAATAACTGCTGGAGCTAAACTTCTAGCTGGGTTTACAGATGTTCCTGTTAAAGGAATACCAATGATATGAACGAATGCAAGTGTAAGACCAATTACTATTCCTGCTACAGATCCCTTTTTCTCATCTGATGTTACACCAAGTATTGTATAGATGAATACAAATGTAAGAACAATTTCAACTATTATTGCACCAAGCATGCTGATTCCAACTGCTGATGCTTCACCAAATCCATTTGCTCCTAATGCTGATGTTCCAATGTTAGTGTTTGCTAATATTGCAAATAGAATACCAGATCCTGCAAATGCTCCAGCACATTGTGCTATTACATATCCAGCAAAATCTTTTAAACTTAATTTCTTGCTTATTAACATTGCAAGTGATACTGCAGGGTTAATGTGGCATCCTGAAATATTTCCAATTACATAAGCCATTGCAACAATAGATAAACCAAAAGCTATAGCAATTGCTAGAACTCCCATTGTTCCTAAGCCAACACCTGCTGTTAAACCTCCAGTTACAACAGCTGTTCCACATCCGAATAGAACTAATACTGCTGTTCCGATAAATTCACATAAATATTTTTTCATAAAAATCCTCCTCCAAAAAATATTTGATTTGATTATATTTTTATTTTTTTTTATTGTCAAGGAGATGTGCTGGGAAAGTGATGAATAAGTAATTTTTCAGAAAAAATAGAAGCAATAAAAAGAAAAAGCGGTAATACGCATTCGTATAACCGCTTGTGATGCGGCATTACTAAATGAATATTGCCGCAATTTAAATGCAACACAAGTAAAAACAAACCAGTAAATTCGTACTTTAGATAAGGCTTTATCATCAATCTTCTGGGGGACAGGAGATTAATCCTGTCGTTCGCACTTCTGATTGGCAACGGTACATGAAGTCTTGCACGCCGATTGGCATGAAGTCTGACATTTCCCGCACCCACCAGTTTCAGCAGTCTTTTTCAGACTAGCAGAATTGATGGTTTTTACGTGCTTCATTTATATCCCTCCTTTACATAAAGAGGATTGTACTTACATATACGCCGGATTGCGTATAATTGGCTGGGGTACTGTGATTCGAACACAGGAATGTCGGAGTCAGAGTCCGATGCCTTACCGCTTGGCGATACCCCAATATGTTAAAGTTTTGAGTCACGGGTAGGTGTCACTTACAACATTATGATAATAACACAATATTATTTAAAATGCAAATGTTTAAGAAAATTTTTTTAGATGTCAAGAATATAATTGAGGTTGTTGTAAATATAAAATGTTATGATATAATAAGCAAAAAGATATTGTATTTTTATAATAGAAATTCGTTTCAGATAAAACTCGAATTTTGTCGACGTGTTTTTTCAGTGTATATATTGGATTTGATTGACATATAATATAGATGATGTTATAATAACATTAGCTTAAGAATAAGGGCTCTTTGTCAAGAGTTGGGGTGGATAAGTTATAAAAAGCTTATCCGCTCTTTTTTATACCAGTTTTTAAAATGTAAAGCGACAAATGATAAATTTTATTATTTTTAAATTTGCTTAATAAACCAATTGAAAATTGGTTT
>JAFWDV010000005.1 GCA_017515985.1 Clostridia bacterium | reverse complement strand
GTATTTCAATTCGACCATTCGCGTGATACTATCAAAGAAACTGATAACTAGAAATAGTTTGAATAATAAAGAATGTTGAGAATCTTTCTTTATGAATGGCAAAAATATAAACCATAGCAAAATTTTATGGTTGTTTTTGCTTATGTTCATAGAAGGGAGGTTCTTTTTGTTTACAACCAAATTATTAAATAAAGATAGGAGAAATAAAATAATGAAAGAAAATGAATTAGAATACTATTCAAAGGTAGCAAATTGGGATTTTAGTGAAATAAAATATGAAGAAGAATATTTAACTGATTGGGAATACTTTGACCAAATAAAGAAAAATACAAATGAAAAATCACTATGTTTAGATATTGGAACAGGTGGAGGAGAAAAAGTTTTAAAGAAATATCCTAATGTTAGAATGTTAATAGCAACAGATTTTTCAAAAGAAATGGTATATACAGCCAAAGAAAATGCAAAAAAATATCCAGAAAAGAATGTAAAGTTTGGAGTAATGGATAATTTAAAAATGACATTTCCAGGTGAATTATTTGATTTAGTTTCAGCAAGACACACAGTTATTGACGCAAAGCAAATTTATAATTGTCTAACAAAAGGCGGAGTATTAGTAATTGAAGGCGTTGATCAAAAAGATTGTTGGGAATTAAAAAAGCTATTTAGAAAAGGTCAAGGATATAAGGACAAAAAAGCATTATCAGAAAAAGACTATGAAGATTTATTAAATGCTGGATTTTCAAAAGTAGAAAAAGTTAAGATAAAAATAAATGAATATTACAAGACAGAAGAAGATTTAATGGCTTTATTATTAAAGGTTCCAATATTAGATGATTTTTCGGAAATAGAAGATTCATTTGAAGAACATCTAAAATCAATAGACCAAGATATATTCGAGGAATATGTAAAAAAATTTAAAACTGAAAAAGGAATATTACTAGAAAGAGTATTATATGGAATAGTTGCAAGAAAATAAAAATTTTTGACAGAATTATATAAATATGTTAAAATATATATACATTTAATAGAGGAGTGAAATAATATGTTAAACAATCAAATTATAACTATAACCGAATACACTTTAAACAAAATCAATTATATATAATTGATTGTTTTAGCGTACCTTAAAATAAAAGTTAAGTTACGAGTCTATTACAATCTTAGTATTGTAGTAGGCTTTTTTTTATACCAAATATAAGGAGATGATAACTATGACCGAAACCGAAGCAGATACCAAAAGTCATACCAGCAAGCTAAAGAAAAAATTCTCTATTAGATGAAAATAATTGAAAGAAGGAAGTAATATGATAAATGAAAAAGGTGCAAACCTATTAAAAAAGATTATTAAAGAAAAATTTGAAAATGTTAGATTAGATAATATAGTAGCTGATGAAAATGAATTTTATTATGAATTTAAAGTAAATGAAGAAATTAGTGAAAAAGATTTAGAAAAATTAGAAAAGTTAATTAGAGTTTTAGATAATCAAATATTTATAAAACTTTTAAGAGTAAGTGGCGTATATTTTGAGGGAAATGCAGATAACGAGATGATTACTCGTATATCAGGAAAAGCATTTGAAACAAAAGAAGAATTAGAAAAATATGAAGAATTTTTGAAAGATGCTAAAGAAAGAGATCATAGGAAAATTGGTAGAGATTTAGATTTGTTTTGCTTTTCAGATTATCTTGGAGCTGGGTTACCTCTTTATACACCTAGAGGAACAATAGTAAAAGATGAGTTACAAAAACAAGTAGAAAATATTTGTAGGAATTATGGATTTCAAAAAGTAAGTTGTCCATCACTTTCAAATATAAAATTATTTGAAACATCAGGTCATGCACAAAAATTCAATGATGAATTATTTAGGGTAAGTTCTCCTAAAGGACATGAATTTGTACTAAAGCCTGTTCAATGTCCACATCATACTCAAATATATGCTTCAAAAATAAGAAGTTATAAGGATTTACCTATTAGATATATGGAATCAGATAAACAATACAGAGCTGAATTGCAAGGTTCTGTTGGTGGATTATCAAGAGTATATGCAATTACAATAGAAGATGGACATTCATTCTGCAGAATAGATCAATTTAAAGATGAAGTCATTAATATGTATAACATAATAAAAGATTTTTATTCAAAAATGGGATTATGGAATAATTATTGGGTCTCTCTATCTGTAAGAGATTTAAACCATCCAGAAAAATATATTGGAAACAATGAGGATTGGGAATTATGTGAGAAAGTATTACAGGAAGTATCAGATGAACTTGGATTAAACGCAAAAAGATGTGAAGGCGAAGCTGCTTTATATGGACCTAAATTAGATTTTATGTTTAAAGATGCTTTGGGAAGAGAAATGCAAATACCAACTATACAGGTAGATTTTGCTACACCAAAAAGATTTGGACTTTTTTATATTGATGAAAATGGAGAAAAACAAACTCCAGTAATGGTACATAGAGCTATTCTTGGTTCTTATGAAAGATTTTTGGTATTATTATTGGAACAGTTTAAAGGAGTTTTGCCAGTATGGTTATCTCCTGTTCAAGTTAATATAATACCAGTAAATAATAAATATCATGATGAATATTGTAAAAAAATCATGAAATTATTACAGAATGAAGATATTAGGGTAGAATATGATGATAGCAATGAAAGTATGAGTAAAAAAATAAAATTAAGTAATAATATGAAAAATCCATATACTTTAATACTTGGAAATAACGAATTAGATAAAGGAATTGTAAGTTACCGAAAATTAGGAGAGGATAAAACTGTAAGTTTAAAAATAGAAGCATTTATAGAAATGTTAAAAAAAGAAATTAAACAGAAATAAAAGATTTATTCAAGTACAAAGATAAAGGAAAATTGACATAAATACAAAATTTGACAAAAGACAAATAATATGTTACAATATAAAACAATATTTAAGAGTTTATCTAGGAAATAACATTCCGAGCGATAAAGGACAATTAAAAATATATTTGTTGTTTACACGAAGTGAGATTATAAAGTCTTGCAAAGGAGTCTTAAAAGATTCTTTTGTGAGGCTTATTTTTATTAAAGGAGGAAAATATTATGGTGGAAATAAAAGAATATCAAGAAAAATATGCTAAAGAAATGTCAGATATAATAATAACAAATATGTATGAAATAAATATAAAAGATCATGGCAAAGAAATAATTGATAAATTATCAAAACATTTTACAGAAGAAGAAATAAAAAAACATTATCCTAAAAGGATACAGAATTATGTTGCAATTGAAGAAAATGAAGTAGTAGGAACTATAGGTATAAACAAACTAAGAGGAGATGAAACTGGGACAAAATATATAATTTTGACATTATTTGTAAAAATAGAAAAACATCATCAAGGAATAGGAACTATGCTTATTAGAAAAATTGAAGAATATGCAAAAAGCATAGGAGCAAAAGAATTGTATATACCTGCTTCAATATATGGTTGTGAGTTTTATCGCAAATTAGGTTATGATTATTTAGATGGTAAAAAAGAATTGAATGAAGATAAAGAATATACTTTGGTTAAATACTTATAGAGTATTAAAAAATAGGAAGGAATGAAAATATGGAATATCAAATAAAAGATGATTTACAGCCTAAAGAATACAATGAATTAAGAAATTCTGTTGGTTGGGATTCAAAAGATGAAAAAGTAATAATTGAAGCATTAAGAAATAGTGTTATCGTTAAAAAAATTATAGTTAATAATAAAGCTGTTGGTATGGCAAGAGCAATTGGAGATGGTTTATATTATTTAATTGTTGATGTTGTAGTAAATAAAGAATATCAAGGAAAAGGATTAGGAAAAATACTTATTGAAGAAATAGTCAAAGAAGTTTATAATAAAACAAAAGAAGGACAAAGAGCAAGTATTAATTTGATTTCAATGCTGGGAAAAGAAACATTTTATGAAAAATGTGGTTTTAGAAAAATTCCATTTGATTATACTGGATATGGAATGATAAGAAGAATTGAAAAATAGGAGGAGAGGGAAATGTATAAAAAAATAGAACCCGATAATAAAATTTTTGAATGTGCTGAATTTCAAAAAGATAAATATAAGTTTAATTTAATATTTAAAAATTTACCAAGTCCAGATTTAGAACTATATAGCGATGAAGAAAGTTATATGGTATGTAGAGGTTCAAAAAATCTACCTACTTGGATTTGGTCAAGTGATAATTTTAATAAATCTAAAATAGGAGAGATAGAAGAATTAATTAAAATGTATTTAACTGATAATGAAAGAGATAAATTCACTTGTAAAAAAGAATTATATGATTTATTAATAGAAAGAAACTTTATTAATCTAAATACTGATGATTATTTTGAAATGGGATTTTTAATATGTCATAAAACAAAAGAGCCAAAAGTTTGTGATGGTATTTTATCAAAACCTACTGAAAGTGATAGGGAAGTATTAGCAAAATATTGGTATGATGATAATATAGAAATGAATGGTATAAACCCAATTACAATGGAACAATCAATGAAAGATGTTGAAACTTTTATATCTGATGATAATTTTTATGTATTAAGAAATACAGAAAATAAAATAGTTTGTATGGCTAGTTACAGCACAGCAAGAGAACAAGCAAAAATTAATCATGTGTATACACCTACTGAAGAAAGAAAAAAAGGTTATGCAGCAAATTTAATTTATCTTATGACTAACGATATATTAAAAAATGGATTAGTTCCACTATTATATACAGATTATAACTATATTCCATCAAATAAAGCATACATAAATGCAGGATATGAAGATAAAGGAATATTAATTAATTTTTCATGCTCAAAGAATAAATAAATTATTTAGAAAAAAGGTGATTTGATTGAATATAAGAGAAATAAAAAAAGAAGAAATGAAAGAAACTCTTGATTTGGTTTGGAGAACATTTTTAGAATATGAAGCTCCAGATTATACACAAGAAGGAATAGAAGAATTTAAAAGGACTATAGATAATGAACAATGGATTAAAGAAAGAAAATTTATAGGAGCATTTGAAAATGATAAAATAGTTGGAGTTATTGCTACTAAAGATAGTAATCATATTGCATTATTCTTTGTTGATGGAAACTATCATAGAAGAGGAATAGGAAAATCTTTATATAGTAGGATAAAAGAATCAAATTCGACTGGTTATTTTACAGTAAATTCTTCTCCTTATGCTCATGAAGTTTATAAGCATTTAGGTTTTATTGATACAGATACCGAACAGGTTGTAAATGGACTAAGATTTTTTCCTATGAAAAATGATAAAATATAATAAAACAGAAAAATAGAAAAAATTATTTAATACCAAAAAGGAGATGTGATTTGAATGAATGAAGTTGAACAAATACTAAATGAATATTATAATAATTACAATGAAGATGAAAGATTAATTAAAGATAAAGCACATCAATTAGAGTTTATAACGACAACAAGGTTTATCGAAAAATATTTAAAAGACGGGGATAGAATTTTAGAAGTAGGAGCAGGAACAGGGAGATACTCAATAAATTATGCTCAAAAAGGTTATAAAGTAGATTCAGTTGAATTAATAAAAAGAAACCTTGACATATTAAAAAGCAAAATTACAGATGACATGAATATTAATGCAATTCAAGGAAACTGTATAGATTTAAGTATGTATGCTGATAATATATTCGATATAACATTAGTTTTAGGACCTTTGTACCACTTATATGATGAAAAAGATATACAAAAAGCAATTAGTGAAGTTGTAAGGGTAACTAAAAAAGGTGGTAAAATCTTTATTGCATTTTTACCAGATGATGCGGTTGTTATGTCTTATGGAGTTAGAGGAAAACATATTAAGGAACTAAAAGCACTTGTTGATGAAAATTGGAATATACCAAAAATCCCAAAAGAAATATTCGCAACATACAGAATTGATGAATTCCAAAAAATTATAAATAACTACGAAATAAAAGAATTAGAATTAGTTTCAACAGATGGAATTGCACCTAATATGGCAATATATGTTAATGAATTTGATGATGAAGAATTTGAATTGTTCGTAGATTATCATCTAAAGAATTGTAATAGAAGAGAATTATTAGGATTTAGTTCTCATTTATTAGAAGTTATAGAAAAATTATAGAAGTAGGGAGTTGAAAAAATGCTTAAACCAAAAAGATTAAGAAAAGGCGATAAGGTCGCAATAGTAAGTTTATCAAGTGGAATGTTAGGAGAAAAGCAATACTTACACAAATACGAACTAGGAAAGAAAAGATTAGAAGAAAAATTTGGATTAGAAGTTGTAACAATGCCAAATGCTCTAAAGGGAATTGAATATATACATGAACATCCAGAAAAAAGAGCAGAAGATTTAATGCAAGCATTTAAAGATAAAACAGTAAAAGCAATTATATGTGCAATAGGTGGCGATGACACTATAAGATTATTACCTTATATTGACTATAATGTAATAAAAGAAAATCCAAAAATATTTATGGGATTTTCAGATACAACTGCCAATCACTTAATGATGTATAAAGCAGGACTTGTTTCATATTATGGGCCAGCATTAATTACAGATTTTGCAGAATATGTAGATATGTATGATTACACAGAAAATGCAATTAGAAAATTATTATTTGATGCAGAAGATAAATATGAAATTAAAAAATGTGATTATTGGACTAATGAACATATCCATTGGTGTGAAGAAAATATAAATAAGCAAAAAAAGAGAATAAAAGATGAAAAGGGATATGAAGTCATTCAAGGTAAAGGAAAAGTTACAGGAAAGTTATTAGGCGGTTGTTTGGATGCATTTCCAATATATGTTGGTACAGAAATATGGCCATCTTTAGAAGAATGGAAAGATAAGATATTATTTTTAGAAACAAGTGAAGAAATGCCTGAACCAGATTATATTTATTTTTATTTATTGAATTTAGGTGCACAAGGAATATTTAATGTAGCGAAAGGGATTATAGTAGGCAAACCAAAAGAAGAAAAATATTATGAAGAATATAAGGAAGTATATAGAAAAGTTTTAAAAGAATTTGGCAGAGAAGATATGCCAGTATTATATAATGCAAATTTTGGACATAGCTCTCCAATAGGTATAATTCCTTATGGGATAGAATGTGAATTAGATATTGATAATAAAAAAATCACATTATTAGAAAGTATTGTAAAATAAGAAAGAAAAAGATCATGGTCAAGATAAAAATAAATATAATCTTGCTTAAAAAGATTAGGAAAGGACTATTAAATTGAATAATAAAGTAATAAAAATAATTGAAAAAATTATAGCAATTGGATTAGTCATTATTCCAATAATTATGCTAATAATAAATTGTAATTTTGTTGATAAAATAGATAGTGCAGGAACAAGAAATTTATATATTAATTGGACTTTTTATTTAATTGAAATAATAAATATAATAATTCTAATATATACTTTTAAGAAAAAGTCTGTAAATATTTTTTTAGAGATACTATTGTTAATATATATAGCAGTAACATTTTTTATTGTAGCATATAGTTTTGAAGAAACTTATGCAGCACCAGGACCTAATAGTTATTTACAAGGACTATCATTCAAAAGAACAGAAAAAAATATATATGGAATTACAATAAATGAATAATAAACAAAATAAGATGTGTTTTAGATTACACATCTTATTTTGTTTATCTTTTAGTTTGCATAGAATACAAATGATTTATAGTTTGTTTTACGAACTCTTTATTATCAGGTTTTAATTTCAAATATTCCACACTTGATTCAGTTGGAAGAATATCAATAGAATCCTTATTATTCTTTATAAGTTTATTAAAAATATAATTTGGAGAAATATCCAATACATTACAAATATCTATAATTAACAGCATACTGCCAGGTGTTTTGCCACGTTCAATAGTTCCAATATATTGTGTAGTAACATTACATTTTTCTGCAAGTTGTTCTTGTGTTAAGCCTTTTTTCATTCTAGCTAATTGGATATTATGACCGATTTCTTCTAATATTTGGCTATTTTTCATAATACAACTAACCCCCTTAATATACAAATAATATAAGAAATATGACAAAAAGAAAACAAACATATATTAGTAAAATGCCAAAAAGCAAACAAGGTATTGAATAATATGAAAAAATATGTTAAGATAGGGAATAAGGACAACAAAAAAGAATATGAAAACTCATATTCCTTAAATAAAATTGACTAAATAAATATTAGTATATATAATTTTTAAAGTAATTGTAAAAAATAATAATAATTAATCAAAAATATTATCTGTATCTTCAAATAGTTGTTCATAGGTTACACCTAATACTTTACAAAATGCAATAATTTCAAAATCTTTAAGCATTAACTTTTGATTTTCTATTTGAGATATGTCAGAGTGATATATATCTATTCCTAACAAAGCGATTTTATTAGATAAATCTCTTTGTGTTAAACCACGTAATTCTCTATACTTTTTAATATTTTTACCTATTGCATTAGACTTACCATTTAACTTTTTAATTTGCATGAGCGGATTCCTTTCTTTTATTAATTATTATTATATATTTTACAATATTTATTTGTAATTCTTGGTAGACTATTCCAACCAAAAGAAAGAAAATTAAAAAAGTAGGGTAATATGGAAAGAAAAGAAAAAGAAATTATTGATAAAATTTGTTTAGAGCAAAATTTTGATGAACTATTATTAAATATAAAATTAAAACACAAAAGCAATAAACTAAATAAAATACTTACTGAAATTTCTGAGGACGAAAGAATGAGTGATAAACTTAGGAGAGCAATATATGAAGACTTTTTTGATTATGTAATTGATATAAACAATTCCTATATAGCTAGTATAAAAGATGTATATTGTTTAGGAGCACAAAAGGCAATCAGAGAAATATATAAAAATGAGGAAGGAATGAAATAGTATGAGTATAAAAACTAGAATTGTAATAGCAGATGATAATGTTCATATTTGCAAATTCATAAAAGACTATTTAAGCAAATATGAAGATATAGAAATACTTGGCGAAGCACATACAGACGAAGAAGAAATTAAAATGATTGAAGAACTTAAACCAGATATAGTAATAACAGATCTTATGAGAAATCATAAATATACAGGCCTTGATATAATAAGAAATTATTTTGATAAAAAAAGTAATGTTAAATTTTTAGTTATATCTGCAGATGAGAAAGCAGCAGTTATAAATAATGGTTTAGAAGTTGCTGGATATATTAAAAAGCCATTCTTCGATTATGAAATAGTATATAATGAAATAAAACGAATTAAAAATGAAGATAATACTGAAAAATATGCTTAAGGTACTTGATAAAAAATGTATTTGAGGGTATAATACAAAAGCTATTGAAATTAATGTTTTATTGCAAATGTCGAATTTTGTCGAAAAATGTTGTAAAATCATCAATAAAGTGGTATCATATAGTTATGAAAGTAATACTTTCAAATAGAATATATTACTTTCGTTTTGTCGAGGTGTTAAGGATGAGTGATAAGTTGAATAAATTTAGAGAAGAATACTTTTCTAATGAAGTTTTAGATATTTACGATTTCTTTACTAAAGAACAATTAAAAGTAATAGAAAAATTAGGCTTAAAAATAGAGAATAAAAAATACTCTATTTATGATTTTGATGTTCTTGCAATGGATTTCTTTAAATTTTATAAAGAAAAAGAGAAATTAAAAGATAAAGGAATTGAAGTACAAGACTATATGGATATTCTTGCTATATTTGAAAAAATAAATGATATAAATAATTTATAAGTATGTAAAAAAATAAACTAGGAAGATCGTTTTTCCTAGTTTATTTTTTATACTCATCTGTATTTGAATTCAAATAATCTATCATTGTAATCATAAAGAAACGTGGTGTAATTCTTTTATAAGTATCATACCAATAAAAAATTTCGTGTAACAAATTAATATCAGCATATTTATTCATAACTTCTATTGCAGATTGAACATCCCATTGAACATATTTAATATCAATATTATGCTTTTCTGCAGAAATTCTATATGCTTGTTTCAAGTTTTTTAATTCAGTTATATTATTATTAAAATAATATTCTAATTCTTCAATTATGTATTGAGTTCCTGTAGCAACAGGATTAAACCCAAGATTATTTAACAGTATCCTTAGTTTCTGTATATCCAAATTTTTCTTAACAATTGTGTTTGGCTCAAAACTTTGTAAGTAAACATTGCTATCTGCTATAACATCTGTGATCATTACGCAAACCCTCCGTTTATTTATCAGAATTGTGTTAAATTATATAAATTTAGTTGTATTATATCACTCAAAACCACAAATTTCAATATTTTTGGAAATAAATATACATAAAATGCTTTTATTGTAACCATTTTCTAATTTTTTCTAACTTTTTCTAATTTTTAACAAAATCCTTTAAAAACCTTATATTATGCGATTGGGACAAAATAGTCGAAAGTATTTAAGGTAATTTATAATTCACAAATGTTTTTTGAAAAGAACAAATGAATATATAAATAAAATAATAACGCTAAAATTAAATTTTAGACTATTTTGTGTGGGAGGAATATAAGATGTAGTATAAAGAATTAAAATTAAAATATAAAGCAAATATGTAGTTATAATTATATTTTACCTTTCATCTGGAGACCATTGTGTCCCAGATGGGAGATGAAGTATATGTATAAATTAAGCAAACAAGAAAGAACAATGCTTATAGTAATAATGAAAAATGCTAGAATTGATTACTACAGAAGAAATAAACGCTTTTTTGAAATGCTAGATATTGATGAGGAGATATTGTGTTCAAAAGAAAATGTTAATGAAATTGTTGAGAATAAATTAGATAATGAAATTCAAGTAAATACAATTGAAAATATTTTCAGTAATATTAATGTGTCTAAAATTGTGAAAGCACTAACTTATAATGAAAAGTTAGTGCTTTCTTTGTACTATTTAGAAGGAAAAAGTGATGAAGAAATTGGAAAGATTTTGTTTATGACAAGATCTGCAGCAAATAAGAAAAGATTAAGGGCAATAGAAAAAATTAAAAGTCAAGCAGAAAAGAGGGGGATTTCAAATGTTCAATAATTATAATCTATCAGATGATGAAGTAATGGAAATTATTTTTAGTAATAAAAAACTAATTGATAAATATAGCAGATTAAGTTCAAAAGCACCAATAGATGAAGATTTAAGAGCAGAAATTATTGAGAAAATTTACAGAACTTTAACAAGAAATAGAGAAAGATAAGAAATTATTTTGAAAAATTTTATAATTTTGTCCCATTCACTAAAAGTCGTTTCGTTCTTTATAGATAAGAAACAAAAACGAAAGGAGTGGGACAATGAAATGTAATAATTTAAAAATGTTTATTCACGAAAAAAAGCGACAATGGATAGTGCATAAAAGAGTAATTAACTTTAAGAAGAAAATTTTAAAATTACAAAAAGAAAAAGATGAGATGAAACGAAAATATGCTCATTAGATTTGTCGATGCTTAAAAGTGATTGCAAAAAGTTAAGTAAAAAGGAGAGCCACAAATGAAAAGTAATAAAGAATCTATTTTAGAAATGTATTTTTTAGAACATTTAAGACCAGTTGATATTGCAAAAAAACTAAACATTTCTAAAAGTGCGGTAACACAAGTTTTACAAAAAGATGATAGGTACTCTAAAGAAAAGGAACTAAGAAAAGCTGAAAACTATAGAAAACATATACAAAATACAGAAGAAGGCAATAAGATTAAAAGAAAAATAAAACAATTTAAGAATAGTGTAGATGATTTAGTTTTAAAAAATATGCACAATCAAGCAAGCTCTGAATTATCAGCACCAAGAAAACTTAATAATATGGCTTATAGAAATTGGAATAAAAGTGCTTATAAATATAACGAAAAAAGAAAAGGGTACGAGTTTAGAAAAGAATTAGGTAGATCTAACGATGTCCCGAAATTTATTAAAGTGGAGGTTTAAGATTATGCAAGAGCAGAAAAAAGAATTTACTTATGAAGATGTAACAGCGTATGCAATATTAGGATTATTTGAGTTTATAAATAAACCAGATATGAAGAAAATGCCTTTACATAGAATGGTTATAATTATGGACGAATTACAAAATAAATATAATAAAGATTTAGTTGTAGATTTTGCTTGTAAACTAATCGAAGCAGAAAGGAACAGGTAGAATATGTTATTAAAAATTGTTAGTATAATAGTATTTTTAATAGGCTTATCAGGTATTTTACTTGTTATAGGAGCTGGACAACTTAAAACAGAAGAAGACAGAATAAATGAAAGAGAAGAAGAAGCAAAATACTGGGAAGAATACGAAAAAGAAAGAATACAAAAGAGACAGGAAAAAGCAAGAAAAAGACATGAAAGAAGAAATAAAATAAGAAGAATTTTTAATAAATATCTACATATTCTTTAATATGGAGGTTCTATATGGGCGAAGACAATATTGAAGAAAGAGAAGTTTATACAATAGATAACAAAGAATACAATGTAATTACTAGAGTTGCAAAACAAAAAATAACTAAAGAAAGTTTAATTAAATTAATTGCAAGATATGGGATTCAAGAATTGCAATCTAAAGATTAGAAAATTACAAAAGATTGGTGGACAAACGCTATTAAAAAGATATATAATATCTCTAATAATAGCGTTTTTCTAATATAGACAATAATACGAATAGGAGGCGTAATTATTGTGAAAAACGGTTATAAAGTTGCAGCTTATTTAAGATTATCTGTAGATGACGGAGATAAGGAAGTAAGCGATAGTATTGTTAGTCAAAAAAGTATTATTGAAGACAAAATAAAAAAATTAGGAAAAGAATTTGAATTATATGATTTTTATATAGATGATGGTTATACTGGATTAAACACAGATAGACCTAGTTTTCAACGAATGCTTGAAGATATTGAAAGAAAAAAAGTAAATTGTGTTATTACAAAAGATTTATCAAGATTAAGTAGAAATAACTTTGAAGCAAATTACTATATAGAAATGTACTTTCTTGAAAGAGAAATTAGGTATATTGCTATTTTAGATAATGTTGATACATATTTAAAAAATTCAAATAATGATATGATTCAATTTAAAACCTTAATAAATGATTGGTATAGTAAAGATATTTCAAGAAAAGTAAAATCAGGAGTATGGGCAAGAAAAGAAAAAGGATTATATGTAGCAGCAAAAGCTCCTTATGGATATTCAAAAGATGTAAATGATAGAAATAGACTTGTTATAAATGAAGAAGAAGCTAGAATAGTGAAAAAGATTTTTCAAATGTATAACAAAGGCAAAACAATGGGAGAAATAGCAAGAAAACTTGAAGCAGATAGAGTGTATTGTCCTAGTTATAATGGTTTTGAATTAAACAAACATGGAGATTATGGCTGGACCTATTCTACAATTTCTAAAATATTGAAAAATAAAGTTTATTTAGGGCATACAGAATTTGGCAAAGTTATGAATTTAAGTTACAAATCTAAGAAAGTAAAACAAGTACCAAAATCCGAATGGAAAATGGTTAGTAATACTCACAAATCAATTATAGATCAAGACTTGTTTGATAGTGTGCAAAAAAGAATTGCTTTAAGCCAAAAAGCAAAATCTCATACTCATAAATGGATGCTAAATGGTATCGTTTATTGCAAAGAATGTGGTGAAACAATGCAATTAAAAGTCAGATATAGAAAAGATGGGACTACTATTTCATTTATGAGATTGTATTGTTCTAGTAGCTTACACAAAAAAGGGTATTGCACTAGAAAATATAAAGGAATAGAATTGCAAACTGTAACTCAAATGGTTGTTAGTAATTTGAATAAAAAAATATCTAATATAGTAAACTGTGATAATTTATCAGAAGCCATAAAAGAGGGTTATAAAAAAACAGGTACTAATCAAAACGAAAAAGAATTAAAAACACTTGAAAAACAACTAGATAAAGTAAATAGAATGATATCATCACTTTATCAAGATTATAAAAGTGGAATTATACAAGAATATGACTATAAAACTATGTATGAAAAAGAAGCTGCAAATAGGGAAATCTTAATTGAAAAAATTAATGATTTAAAATATAAAATTAGTAATAAAAGACAAATAACAAATTTAGAATTTAAGAAAATTGCAAAAAATATTTCAGATGTCAAAAAATGGACTAAAGAACAAATATCCGATTTTATAGAAAGCGTTGAAATAGACAATGATGACAATATCTATATAAATTATAAATATGACTTAATGGAGTATGTATAATGAAAGAATATAAAGCTGGAATATATTTAAGACTTTCTAAAGAGGATAGAGAAAGTAACAATAGTATTGATTTTCAAAGAGAAATTACAACTAAATACGCAAAAGAACATAATTATACTATTGTTAAAGAATATGTAGATAATGGCTATTCAGGAATACTAGAATCAAGACCAGCACTTGATAAAATGATTATGGATATTGTTAGAAAAAATATAAATATGGTAATTGTTAAAGACACGAGTAGATTAACAAGAGATAAAAATTTGACATCTTATTATACAGATATTTTATTTCCAGATAATGATATTAGATTTATTTCTGTTACAGAATATATTGATACAGGGGAAAGATACGAAATAGATGATGTTGTTGCATTAAGAGGAATTGTAAATCAATGTTATGTTGAAGATATTTCAAAGAAAGTAAAAGCTGTTAAACGAAGTTTTAAAGAACAGGGACACTTTATTGAAGGTAGTGTTGCTTATGGATATAAAAAAGATAAAAATGATTGTCATAAACTTGTTATAGATGAGGAAGTGGCAGACAATGTAAGATATATTTTCAAAGCATATTTAGATGGAAATGGTCCAATGCAAATTGCAAATGAATTAAATAATAGAAATATTATTACTGCATCGCAATATTTAAAAAGAAAAAGTATTGGGAAAAGATGGACACCATCAATGATTAAAAGGATTTTATCATCTCCAATATATGCAGGAAATATGGTATTAAACAAATATGAAAATAATCTTAGATTAAAAAAGACAATAGCTAATAAAGCAAAAGATTATAGAATTTTAGAAAATACCCATCCAGCAATAATTTCACAAGAAGATTTTAATAAAGTACAACAAAAAAGAAGTAGTAGAACAAAAAAAGAAAGAAGAACATATTACTATCTACTTAAAGAATTGCCAGTATGTATGCATTGTGGTAGAAAAATGACTTATAAAAGTTATCATCCTATGACTATTGATGAAAATGGTAATATAAAAGGAAAACAGGATAATAAAGCATACTTCATTTGTGAACAACATAATAGAGATAGAGAAATTTGTAATGTATATAATAAAATAAATGAAACAGCTCTAAATGAAATTGTTTTACAAAAATTATCTAAACGTCTAAAATATCTACAACTACATCAATATGCAAAAGATGTAAAATATTTAAAAGAAGGTCAAAATAAAGAATTAACAGAAATAAAAAAATGTAAAAATGAAATATCAAAGTTAGAAACAAATTTTAGGATATTATATGAAAAAAAGGTAGAAGGAATCATTAGAGAAAAAGACTTTAAAATAAAATATAAAGAATATACTGAAAAAGTTTCAAAATTAAAAGAGAAGATAGATAGGTTCGAAGAAATAAAAACAGCTTATAATCTACGAAATGATGTTGAGAGACTAATTATAGAGTTTGAGAACTGTAATAACTTTGATAATAATATTATGAAAAAATTGATAGAAAAAATCGAAATCGGAAAGAATAATAAAATTGACATAACATTTAAAGTATAAGGATTTTATCCTTTTAATTTTTAATAAAAAATGGTTGCACTAAAATGCTTTACCAGAGCAAAAAGCTCGTGCAACCTATGAAAAGCTAATAGATTTGTGTGCTGATGATCCTGACGTAATAGACCCACTTAAGTTCCTAAGAGAAAGAGAAGTAGTACACTTCCAAAGATTTGGTGAAGCATTAAGAGGCGTGCAAGATAAATTAGCAGAAAAAAAGTGCTATATGGGTAGGATGAATTAGTATGTATACGTGTGTACTAAGGATTGTAATTTTATGTCAAATATGTTATAATGAATTATATATTGGTAGAGTGCCAGTATAGAATTCCGTATCCGAAAATACGCACATAAAAGGAGGAATCTCTATGAACATCCAAATCAGTTCCACAACCCTGACCTACGAAGACAAGAAGGCAATCTATGACGAGTTTGTAAAGCTCGTCAGAGAGGCCAATATTTCCTTCGAGGAACGGCACGTAGAGAAGAAAAAAGAGTTGCTCTGTAGCTGGAGCACGATTTACCTGCCTGAATACGACTTCAAGGTGGAAATAGTAAATCCGTGTGAGTCCTGCTTCGCAAACGGCAGCCTGAAGGCATGGCCTGAGGCGGCTGCAAAGAATGAGCGGCGGTACTGCCTGCCTACGAGCTTAGAGGAACTCATCGAGTATGTTCCAAAGCTGCAGAGCTAAGCTAGTCTACTCTTCTCAAAGATGTTCATGCTCCCTCGCCATCGCGAGGGGGCACTTTCTATTTAAAATAAAAAATAACACATAATAATAAAAACCTTCGGTGAAACCGAAGGTTTTGATTTTTTTACCAAAAGATAACGCTGAAGACGATGTAAGCATACACAATTGCTCTTATTAGTCTTGCAAATAAGTCCTTTGCTGAATATTTTTCATCGAATTTTTCATTTTCATATATATGGTAACTGGATATAAATGAAAAAGATGTCAATATTACAACATTAACCGAATCATGCAAGTCATTTAAAATGGTTGTTCCCGTCAGTATAAAACGGATTATAGCAGCTACTATGCAAATTACAATAATATCTAGCGTGTTACTTATTGGTTTGGAAAAATCATCCAGTTGTTCGTTTAATACCTTGAGTATCCGTTTCATAGATATCACCTACAAAACAATCCACTTGGCGGATTTGCAAAAGAGCAGGATTGCTAATTATCAATGATCTCTCAAGCAAATATTCTACATTACTGTATACTTCATTATACTACTTTTTGACGATTAAATCAAATTGGATACCAAAACAGATTGTCAAAAAATGAAAAAAATTATCAAAAAAAGTTGCTCATTATTTTATAAATATGATATCATAATATCGCATAACGAAAGAAAATTGTTATAGCAGGAGAACGTAAAAAGGAGAGAAAACAATGGAAGTAAACGAAGAGAAAAGACAAAAATTTATTGAATATGCGGGAAAAAGGGTAAACAATGTATTGCACGATATACAAATATTAGAGCCAATGTCAAGAAGTAATACATATGATTTTACAAAACAAGATTTAGAGGAAATGTTTGCAGCAATGCAAGATTGTTTAGATACAACGAAGGAAGAATTTTATAAAAAATTCGAAGAGAAAGAAGCAAAAGCAGCAAGAAAAACGTTTACATTTGGAGCTTCAAAAGTTGTTTGTGACAATCCAGTACAAAATACAGTAGTTTCAGATGTTGAAACTACAATAGCAAATGAAAATGTTGAAAATACAACTACAGAGCTAGTTACTGAATAATGAATACAATAACAAGTAGATTGTGTAACAACATATTTGCTTGTTTTTTTGTAGTATAAATTATATTTTTAAAGGAGGACTTTATATGTCAAATTTAAATGAGAACATTCCAGAGCAATACAAGCCAATATCTGCATGGGGATATGTAGGATACCAAATTTTATTTTCAATACCACTAGTAGGATTTATTCTATTAATTGTATTTGCAGTTAGCGATTCAAACATAAATAGAAGAAATTTTGCTCGTTCATATTTCTGTGTATTATTATTAACTATTCTAATAGTAATAATCACAATCGTAATATTAATGTTAACAGGTGTTTCATTAAGTTTCAATTTACCAAATATAATGAATCAGTAGGTATAGTATGGAAATAATTGTTGGAAAAACAGCTGGTTTTTGCTATGGTGTTAAAAATGCAGTTGATAATGCAAGTATTGAGCTTGAAAAAAATGGAAAAATTTGTTGCTTAGGTGAAATCGTTCATAACAGTAACGTTGTTGAGAGCTTAAAATCAAAAGGATTAATTATAATTGATGATTTATCTCAAAATGAAGATAACTTAAAAACTGTTATTAGAGCTCATGGCGTCAGTAAAAAAGTTTATGATAATGCTAAAAATCAGGGAATAGAATTGGTTGATTTAACTTGTCCGAATGTGTTAAAAATACATAAAATTGTTTCAGAGCATGTTCAAAAAGGTTTCTTTGTTTTTGTTATTGGTAATAAAAATCATCCAGAAACTATTGGAACAATAGGCTTTTGCAACGATAATTATGCAGTAATTGAAAACGAAGATGACATAAATAAATCTATAGATGTAATCAATGAATTAGGTGTAAAAGACTTATTAATAGTGGTGCAAACCACGTTTAGTGTTGAAAAATTTGAAAAATACACAAATTCGATAAGAGATATGGCTGAATCAAACAATGTTAATGTGGTTATTATAAATACGATATGTAATGCAACAAAGATTAGACAAGATGAAACTGATAAAATATCAAAGCAAGTAGATTATATGATAATTATAGGTGGAAAAAATAGCTCTAATACCAAAAAATTGTATGAGATAGCATTAAAAAATTGTGAAAAAACAATCTGTGTTGAAGATGCAGAAGAAATAAACATTGGCAGCATAAAATCTTGTAAGAGGGTCGGAATTATGGCCGGTGCATCTACTCCACAAAGTAGTATTGATGAGGTTATTGAATTGTTAAAAAATACATAAAAATTTTTCATATAAAGTGTTGACTATTAAAAATATTAAATATAAAATATAATCATAAGGAACTAAAGAATATGTAAAGGAGATACGTGAAGATGAAAAGTTTAAAAGTAGTAAAAAGTATTATAGTTACTTTGATGATGGCGGTTACAATATTATTTATGGTAAATGTTATGAGTGTTAAGGCTATAGATTTAACAACGCTTGAAAACATAGAAACCATTCCAAGTACTACCACAACAAGCACTAGCGAACCAGAAAATAACAGTGTTCCTGAGAATAATACGACAACAGTAAATAATACAGCAACAAAGAGCAGTGCAAGTAAAAGTAAAGATGATATACCAGCAACAGGATCTAATACAGAAATTATTTTTGCAATTGGTGCTATAGCTTTGATTAGTATAACAGCAGTTATATTCAAAAAATCAAGAGTAAAAATTAAATAATTATATTATAAAGGGGATAAATTTTGGCGTTTTACGCTAAAATTTATCTTTTTTTTTATTATTTTTAAAAAAAGGGTGCAAATTTTATAATATCTATGATAAAATGGGCGCATATGAATAAAGAAGGAGTGTAGAATTATATGTCACAAATAAAGTATAAAAGAGTACTATTAAAATTAAGTGGAGAAGCACTAGCAGGAGAAAACAAAACTGGAATATCTGCTGAAGTAGTTGATGATATTACAAATCAAATAAAAGAAATGATAGAGCTTGGAGTTGAGGTTGCTGTTGTTGTTGGAGGTGGAAACTTCTGGAGAGGTAAATACGGATACAATATGGAGAAAACAACATCAGACCATATGGGAATGTTGGCAACAACTATAAACGCATTAGCATTGCAAGATGCTTTGGAATCAAAAGGTATATATACAAGAGTTCAAACTGCAATTGAAATGAGAGAAATAGCAGAGCCATATATCAGAAGGAAAGCTGTAAAACACTTAGAAAAAGGCAGAGTTGTTATATTTGCTTGTGGAACTGGTAATACACATTTCACAACTGATACAGGAGCAGCATTAAGAGCAGCTGAAGTAAATGCTGAAGTTATATTAGTTGCTAAAACAATCGATGGTGTTTATTCTGCTGATCCAAAGGTTGATCCAAATGCTGTAAAATTTGATAGTATTACATATATGGATGTATTAAATAAAGATCTAAAGGTAATGGATGCAACTGCAATTTCATTATGTAGGGAAAATAATATCCCACTTGTTGTATTTTCAATGCATGAGGCAGAGAATATGATAAAAGCAGTAAAAGGCGAAAAAATTGGTACTTATGTAGGTGACTAAAAAAGAGACGAAAAAAAGGGACGGACTCATTTTTTAGTACATACTAAAAAATGAGTCCGTCCCAAAATTAGAAGGGAAGGTTTTAGATATGAATTACGATGATATTAAAGAAAAGATGGAAAAAACATTAACAGTTTTTCAAAATAATTTATCAGAAATTAGAGCTGGTCGTGCTAACCCAGCTATACTAAATAAAATAAAGGTTGATTATTATGGAGTACCTACTCCAATATCTCAAGTTGCTGGTATTTCAGTTCCAGAGGCAAGACTTATTGTTATTCAACCATGGGATTTAAGCGTATTAAAAGAAATTGAAAAAGAAATTTTAAAATCAGATATTGGAATTAATCCAAATAATGACGGAAAAGTTATAAGATTAAGTTTCCCTGAGCTTAACGAAGAAAGAAGAAAAGAAATTGTTAAGAGCATAAAGAAAATTGCTGAAGATGCAAAAGTGGCTGTAAGATCAATAAGAAGAGATGGAATCGAAGAATTCAAAAAGAAACAAAAAGATTCTGAAATAACTGAAGATGAATTAAAAATGGCTGAAGACGAGATTCAAAAAATTACAGATAAATATGTAAATGAAATCGATGAGATGTTGGCTAATAAAGAAAAAGAAGTTATGAGTGTTTAATAACTGTTTGGAGGATTCGAATGGACTTTAAAGATGAACTAAATAAGTATATTGAAGTAATCAACAAAGAATTGAATAAATATATAGTAACAAGTGAATGTCCTGAGAATGTATTAAACGAATCCAAGAGATACAGCCTTCTTGCAGGAGGTAAAAGACTTAGACCAATACTTCTAATGACTTCATATCTTCTTTTTAGAGAAGATGTCGAAAGATGTTATAAGTATGCCGTTGCAATAGAAATGGTACATACATTTTCATTAATTCATGACGATTTACCAGGGATAGATAATGATGATTATCGTAGAGGAAAACTAACGAATCATAAAAAATACAATGAGGCAACGGCGATTTTAGCTGGTGATTCATTATTAAACGAAGCATATAGAATTATAATTTCAGATATAAAATCAACTGATGATACTATTGAGAAAAATAGAAAAATTGATGCTTTGTATGAACTTTCACATGGAATAGATAGAATGATTGCAGGTGAATACGTTGATACTGAGTACGAAGGAAAAGAAATTTCTGGTGAGTACTTGGAATATATGCATGAAAATAAAACTGGTGCATTAATAAAGGCTCCTGTAAAAATGGGGGCAATCTTGGCTGGTGCTGAGCAAGGTGACATTAATAAACTTGAGGAATATGCTGAAAAGATTGGTTTAGCATTCCAAATAAAAGATGATATTCTATCTGAAATTGGAGATCAGGAAGTCCTTGGAAAACCTGTTGGGAATGATAGAGAAAGAGGAAAATGTACATATGTAACCAAGTATGGTTTAGATAATGCAAAAAAGATGTTAGATGATATAACAGAAGAAGCAATCAACATTATAAAAAATTATAATAAAAATAGTGAATTTTTAATTGAATTAGCACTATACATTAAGAATAGAAATAAATAGAGAGAGGTTTTACCATATGAGTGATGATAATTGTATTCCACAACATATTGCAATCATAATGGATGGAAACAGAAGGTGGGCTAGAGAAAGAAATGTAAGCGTACCTGAAGGGCATAAATGTGGAGCAGAGACATTAGAAAAAATAGCTAAATATTGTAACAAGATAGGAATTAAGTATCTTACAGCATATGCTTTTTCAACCGAGAATTGGAAAAGAGCCAAAGAAGAGGTTGGGGCTCTAATGAATTTACTTAGAGCATATCTTGATAGATTTTCTAAAAAAGCAGATACAGACAATATAAGAATAAAAGTATTAGGAGATATCGAAGTTTTAGAAGAAGGATTAAAAAAATCAATTAGAAAGGCAATAGATAGAACAAAGTCAAATACAGGGCTTACATTAAATATTGCTTTAAATTATGGTGGAAGAGCAGAAATAGTAAAGGCTATAAAAGATATAGCAAAAGATATTAAAGATGGAATAGTTAACCCTGAAGATATCGATGAAAAAATTGTTGAATCTAAGCTATATACTGCTGGTGAACCAGATCCAGATTTATTAATTAGAACAAGCGGTGAACTAAGAACTAGTAACTTTTTGCCATGGCAATTAGTATACTCAGAGTTTTATTTTTTACAAAAATACTGGCCAGATTTTGGTGAAGAAGATATTGACGACGCAATTAAGGTTTATCAAAAGAGAAACAGAAAATTCGGAGGAAAATAAGTAATGAATTTTAAAAGAGTTGTATCAGGCTTGATTGGTGCCCCAATAGTAATACTATTATTAATTTTTGGAAATGTTTATATTATAGATTGTGTTATTGCAGCACTAGCAATTATTAGCATTTATGAATATACCAAATGTTTTAAAGTTACAAAAAAAGCAAAACCAGTATCTTGGATATGTTATCTGATATGTTTAGTAATTCCATTTTTACACGTTATTCCAAGTGGATATATGGGATTTGTAATTGGTCTTGCAATGCCAATGGTTATATTCATACTATTTTTACATATAATATTTAGTAATTTAAAAACAACTATAAAAGATGCAGCTATAACTCTATTTGGAATTATATATATTGTTGTATTTTACTCATTTTTATCGAAAGTATATGGAATGGGTAATGGGAAGGCGTATATATGGTTTCCAATATTAGCTGCGTGGGGTTCAGATATTTTTGCGTATGCTATTGGTAGAAGATTTGGAAAACATAAATTTAGTCAAATAAGTCCAAACAAATCAATAGAAGGATGCGTTGCAGGTATTGTTGGCGCAGTTGTTTTATCTTTGGCGTATACAGCATTACTTAATAATTGTTTTAATTATACAGTAAACTATGTAATTATTGGAATTATAAGTCTTGTGTTGAGTGTTATAGGTCAGATTGGAGATTTTTCGGCTTCTAGTATTAAGAGATATACAGGAATAAAAGATTTTGGAAATCTTATACCAGGGCATGGTGGAGTATTAGATAGATTTGATAGCTTATTATTTATTGCACCTTTTGCTTATTTTTTATTAATGCTAATTTAACATAGGAGGAATTCTTTTGGTAGGTGTTATTTTAAGTATTTTGAAAATAATTATATTGCTAGGCTTTCTTATTTTTATACATGAGTTCGGACACTTTACGGTTGCAAAGTTATGTAAGGTAAAGGTTAATGAATTTGCTATTGGATTTGGTCCAATAATTTTAAAAAAGCAGTATAAAGAAACTAAATATGAACTGAGATTGATCCCACTTGGTGGATTTGTTAGCATGGAAGGTGAAAGTCAAAAGTCTGAAGATAAAAGATCTTTTAGTAAAGTAAAAATTCCAAAAAGAATTGCTATTGTAGCAGCAGGTGGATTAGTAAACATTATATTTGCACTTGCTGTTTTTTTCTGCCTACAACTTTCTACGGGGGAAAATGTAACCACTAAAGTTGAGTCAACAATAGAAGGTTATGCTGCTGAGAGCATTGGAATAAAACCTGGTGATATAATAAGAAAAGTAAATGGAAAAAAGGTCGTAATTAATACGGATGTTAACGAAATCTTAGATAATTATTCAGGTGGCAATCTGGTATTGACAATTGAAAGAGAAGGCAACATTATAGAAAAAGAGGTTACACCATCGGCTATTGAGTATTATTCAACAGGAATCTTTTTAGAGGGTGAAGATAGTACAAAAGTACAAGGATTTTCAAAGAAAGATAGTGTTGAACAGCAAGGCTTTAAGATTGGTGATACAATAATTTCTGTGGATGGTGTTAATATTGAAAATGATGCGAATAAACTAACTGATATATTGCAGGAAAACAATCAAAAAGAGAGCTTTACTTTCGTGGTAAGGAGACTTGGGAAAGAAGTTACCATACAAACTACACCTATAAAGAAAACAATGTATTATTTAGGTGTTGTTTTTTCAAAAGAGCAAGGTAATTTTTTTAGTAATGTATACTACAGTAGTATTAAAACAGGAAGATTTGCTTTTTCAATCGTAGATAATTTAAAACAACTGATATCGGGTAATGTAAGTACTAGCGATTTTATGGGACCTGTAGGTATATCAAAGGCTGTTGCTAGAACGGATGGTATTCAAGAATTCATAAGTATGCTTGCTTTGATTTCATTATCATTGGGAGTTACTAATTTATTGCCATTTCCACCTCTTGATGGAGGTAAGATAGTTTTACTTATAATCGAAGCAATTAGGAAGAAACCGTTAGATGAAAAATATGAAGTTGGTATTCAGATGGTTGGTTTTGGATTAATGATAATGCTATCATTATATGTTACTTATCACGATATTTTAAGAATTATATAAGGGGCGAATAGGGGTGTCAGAAGAAAAAGTTTTTAAAAAGATAGGTACTGTTTTTGGCGATTTTAAGTGTGATAGTAATATCTTAAACGCTAAAATAGAAAAAGTTAATCTATATAAAAAAGAAAATACATTTGAAGTTTTTTTAATTTCAGATCAGTCAATCAATATAAAAGAAGTACATTTCTTTGAAAAATTTCTGGCAAAGCGATTTATGCTTAAAAGCGCAATAGTCAGGATAAGGTATGATACAGAAGAAGATTATAGCTCTAAGTTAAAGCAAGAGTGGAACGATGTTGTAGATTATTTGTCATATAGATATCCAATGACTAAAGCAATACTAAAAAATAGTGAGATAACTATTTCAGATAACAATATTGAAGTAAAACTTCATATGGCTGGAAAAGAATTTTTATCTGCAAGGGGAATGAATAAAGTTTTTGAAGACACTATAAGCAATATTTATAACAAAAAGTTTAAAATAACATTCCAGGAAGCAGTTTCTAGTGAAGAAGAGCATAAATATAAAGAATATTCAAAGAGTATAGAAGAAGAAGCTATTAATGCGATTTCTAAGCATATCGAAGAGGCAAAATTGGAGCGAGAGCAGAAAAAGGAAGCTAAAGAGCAGAAGAATATGCAAAATGCAGGCGAAAATGCGCCTAGCTCTTCAGCTGATGGAGCTGGTGTTCCTCCGCTTATAGATGATAAAGATATTCCTGCAGATGTGGAGGAAGAGCCTGAGGAGATAACTCCTCTTATTTATGGTAGAAATCCTAATATTAAGGATCCAGTTACTAAAATTATAGATTTATCTGTAGATAGCGGAAAAGTATGTATAGAAGGTGAAATACTAAATTCAAATAAAGATTATGTTTCATTCAAAGAAAAAGTTTTTGCAAATTATACAGATGAACGATTATTGAAAAGCGGAAAAACTCTATACATGTTTGATTTATATGATGGTACAAGCACAATCACATGTAAATCTTTTATTGATGAGGATAAATTAAAGAAATTTAAATCTAGAATGAAAGAAGCTCCTGCTGTTAAAGTGGAAGGAACGGCACAATTTGATCCATTTTCAAAGGAGCTTGGAGTTATTGCTAATACGATTGTAGAAATACCTGGTGAGAAAAAATCTACAAGAATGGATAATAGCAAAGAAAAAAGAGTCGAGCTTCATATGCACACCAAAATGAGTCAGATGGATGGAATTTCAAATGCTAAAGATTTGATTAAGAGAGCGATGAAATGGGGAATGAAGTCTATCGCTATAACTGATCATGGCGTTGTTCAATCATTCCCAGAAGCTCATAAACTTTTAGGGTATGACAATCCGGATATGAAGGTTATATATGGTGTTGAAGCTTACTATGTGCCTGATAAAACGGCGAATGTAACGAATCCAAAAGGACAAGATATTGATACTACATATTGTGTTCTAGATTTGGAGACAACGGGTCTTTCATTTAGAACAGAGAAAATAACCGAAATTGGAATTATGAAATATAGAAATGGAGAGGTTATTGAGAATTTTTCAACATTCGTAAATCCAGAAAGACCGATTCCACAAGAGGTTATTGATGTTACACATATTACTGATGAGATGGTGCAAGATGCTCCTACAATAAAAGAAATCTTACCAAAGGCACTTGATTTTATTGGTGATTCTGTAGTAGTTGCACATAATGCAGATTTTGATGTTGGATTTTTAAAATATAACTGTAAACAACTAGGTTTAAAATTTGAAAATACTTATGTTGATACGCTAAGGCTTGCGAAAGATTTATTTCCTGATTATAAGAAATATAAACTAGGTATTATTGCTGAAAACCTTGGCATTAAAGTTGAAGTGGCTCATAGAGCTTTAGATGATGTTGATACAACAGTAAAAGTATTCAAAATAATGATTGATATGCTAAAAGAAAGAGGCGCAAAGAAAATTGAAGATTTTGATAAAGTTGCTGTTGCCGAGTATCTAAAGAAAGATGAATACAAAAAGCTACCAAGCTATCATGCAATCATTCTAGCTAAGAATTATGTAGGCTTAAGGAATTTATATAAATTGGTATCATATTCACATTTGGACTACTTTTACAAGAAGCCTCGTATATTGAAATCATTGTATAAGAAATACTCTGAAGGTCTTATTTTAGGTAGTGCTTGTGAGGCTGGGGAATTATATAGAGCAATTATAGCTGGCAAATCTGACGAAGAAATTGAAGAAATTGCTAAAGATTATGATTATCTTGAAATACAACCAATCGGGAATAATATGTTTATGGTTAGAAATGGTACAGTTCCAGATACAAAAGCTTTGCAAGATATAAATAAAAAGATTGTAGATCTTGGTGAAAAGCTTGATAAACCTGTTGTTGCAACTTGTGATGTTCACTTTATGGATCCACAAGATGAAATATATAGGCGTATATTAATGGCAGGCCAAGGCTATGAAGATAGCGATGAGCAAGCACCATTATACCTAAGAACTACTGAAGAAATGCTTGATGAATTCTCATATTTAGGTGATGAGAAAGCATATGAAGTTGTTGTAACAAACACAAATAAAATTTCAGATATGTGTGAGAGAATTAGTCCAATATCACCAGAAAAGTGTCCGCCATACATTAATAATTGTGAGCAAACGATTAAGGAAATTGCTTACAATAAGGCGCATGAATTATATGGTGAGAACTTGCCTCAAATAGTTGAGGAGCGTTTGGAAAAAGAGCTTAATTCTATAATTAGCAATGGATTCTCCGTAATGTACATCATTGCGCAGAAACTGGTATGGAAATCAAATGATGATGGATATATTGTAGGTTCCAGAGGATCTGTTGGTTCATCATTTGTTGCTAACATGACAGGTATTACGGAGGTTAACTCATTGCCTCCTCACTATAGATGTCCTAATTGTCATTACTCGGATTTTACGGATTATGGCTATGGAAATGGATTTGATTTACCAGATAAAATGTGTCCTGAATGCGGTCATAGATTGGCCAAAGATGGAATGGATATTCCTTTTGAAACCTTCTTAGGATTTAATGGAGACAAAGAGCCAGATATCGATTTAAACTTCTCAGGAGAGTATCAGGCAAAGGCCCATAAATACACGGAAGTTATATTTGGAAAAGGTACTACATTTAAAGCTGGTACTGTAGGTACAGTAGCAGAAAAAACTGCGTTTGGTTATGTAAAAAAATATTATGAGGAAAGAGGAGTTGTTGTTAACAATTGCGAAACGGCAAGAATTGCCCAGGGGTGTACAGGAATAAAAAGAACAACAGGGCAGCATCCAGGTGGAATTATAGTTGTGCCTAAGGGCAGGGAAATATTTGAATTTACACCTGTACAGCACCCTGCTGATGATCCGGAATCAGATATTATAACAACACACTTCGATTATCACTCAATTGACCAAAACTTGCTTAAGCTTGATATACTTGGCCATGATGATCCTACCATGATAAGAATGCTTTATGATATAACTGGTATGGATCCTACGAAAGTTCCACTGGATGATAAGGATACAATGTCTATTTTCTGTTCAACAGAAGCCTTAGGTGTTACACCAGAGCAAATAAAGAGCAAAGTTGGTAGCTTTGGTATTCCAGAGTTTGGTACTAAATTTGTTAGAGGAATGCTAGTGGATACTAAACCAACAACATTTGATGAGCTTATTAGAATTTCAGGTTTATCACATGGTACAGACGTGTGGCTTGGAAATGCCCAAACTTTAATTGAAGAAGGAACTACGACACTACAAAATTCTATATGTTGTCGTGATGATATAATGATTTATCTGATAAAAATGGGTGTTCCACCAAATCCTGCTTTTAAAATAATGGAAACAGTACGTAAAGGAAAAGCATTGAAAGATCCTGAAAAGTGGGAAAGTTTTAAATCGATGATGAGGGAGCATGATGTGCCAGAATGGTATATTAAATCGTGTGAAAAAATAAAATACATGTTCCCTAAAGCCCATGCTGCAGCGTATGTTACGAATGCATTTAGAATTGCATGGTATAAGGTACATATTCCAAAGGCTTATTATGCAGCTTACTTTACAATCAGAGCAGATGGTTTTGATGCGGATGTTATGTGTAATGGTAAGGAAAGAGCCAAAAATAAGATGAAGGAAATAGAGCTTAAAGGTAATAGTGCAAGTAAAACTGAGCAGGATATGTATTCTGTTTTAGAGCTAATAATTGAGTTCTACGAAAGAGGTTTGAAATTTTTACCAGTTGATTTATATAAATCACATGCTACAAACTTTATAGTTGAAAACGATGGGGTTAGACCACCATTCAATAAAATACCGGGATTTGGTACTGTTGCAGCTGTTGGATTAGTAGAAGCCAGAAAAGAAGGTAAATTCATGTCGATTGATGATTTAAAGATTAGAGCTAAAATTGGTGATAAAGCAATCGAAGTACTTAAGACAACAGGTTGCTTGGAAGGAATGAGCCAAAGCAATCAATTAAGCATATTTGATGAATTATAGTTTTGATTTTTTCTTTAATATGATGTATAATGTATGCAATTTGTATGTATAAAAAATATAAGAGGGAGAAGATATATAATGAATGATTATCTAAGAAATTTTATAATATATTTGATTGCAATAAACATCATCACGTTCTTAGCAATGGGACTAGATAAGTGGAAGGCGCAAAGAGGTTCATGGAGAATCCAAGAATCAGCACTATTTACACTTGTTCTATTTGGAGGTGGAATTGGTGGAATACTTGGAATGATTGTATTTCATCATAAAACTAAAAAACCTAAGTTTCAAATAGGCTTCCCACTAATAACAATTGCTGAGATAGCAACTTTAATTTACTTTTTTGTTAAACTTTAAAAATAGGGACGGACTCAAAATTTAAAGTAGACAGTAATATTAGATTCTGTAAACTTTAAAAAATGAGTCCGTCCCTAAATTTAAAATAAAAAATATACATAATTAATTAAAAAAAGACCTTATTTTTTATGTGGAAAACTATGTGCATAACATTAAAAATCAACATCAGTAGAAATAACTATTCACAGAGTTATCCACATTATCCACAACCCTGTGGATAAATAAAAAGTAACATAAGGTGTAAAAAACGGAAAATTATGTCATATTAAAGTAGATTTAATTTACATAATATGATATAATAGTTATATCATATGTAGCAATGCATCGCAAAATGACTATATGCGATGGTTGCACAGAAGATAAATTGGCCAAAAAACTAATCGAAAGGAGCATTAATTATGGCTAAAGGAAAAAATGGCAGAGGTAAGGACACTTTCAGGCGGGTTGCTCTTGAGTGGCTTTCTACGAAGGAAGGGAAGGTAAAAGAAAGCTCTCTTTCTCAGTACAAGACTGCTCTTCTTGAGAGGATTTTGCCGAAAATTGGCGAAAACTCCATAGAGTACGTGACACGGAAAGAGTATCTGGAGGCTCTGAAGGAGTCTTTTACAAACGATGGCTATTCTTCGGTAACCGTAAACAATTATCTGACCTTAATTAGGGCAGTAAATCTCTACTATCGTGGCGGTATCGAAGGAGTGTACAGCAGTGAAAAAAGAAGTAAAGTAACTGTTGTTTCTAGCACGGATGTGAAGAAAATTATATCTGTTGCAAAAGATGACGTTAGCTTTGAAGAGCCCCGGAAACTCGGAATCCTGATTATCCTGTATACAGGATTGTCTGTCAGCGAGCTATGCGCCCTAAGGTGGGAGGATGTTGATTTGGTAAACAGAGTACTTACTGTTACTAGAGCTGTTTGTCGATATCGTAATCCTAATCCTATTGACGGCGAAGCTAAGACAATTATCGAGATTAGCGACTTAACTAACCAAAGGCGTATTCCAATTAATAAGGAATTGGCTAAAAGAATGTCTAAGTATGCTAAATTCGCTAAGGAAGACTTTTATGTTTTGTCTAATTCCACAAGTATCTGCGAGCCGAGGACTATGCAATACTACATGAGGAATAGCTTTTTCAAGGATTTCAGGTACAAGTATACGCATTCCGAAATTAGGGACACGTTTATTGTGACAGCCCTTCGCCGAGGTGTAAATCTGTATGTATTATCAGATATTACTGGCCTTAGACCAGATTATCTGTTTGATAAATACAGGGAGTACATCTCATTTTCTGCCGATTTAGCTTTGGTTGAAATGAATAAAGTCATTTACTAACAACCGAAGCTCTCCATCACTAGGTAAAACTATGTGGTGGAGATTTTTTTATTTTCAGTTGAATTTGTTTCTAGTATAAGCTTCTAAAATATTAAAAAACTGAAATAAAGTTTAATTTTACAAGTTAGTGTTGCACTTTTTTCAAAAATATGATAAAATGCTACCATTAAAGGTGCAATGATAAAGAGTGAATATATGGAATATTCAAAGAGAGCTATAGTATGGTGAAATATAGCAATAGGAAGTATATGTGGAACTTTGGAGTACTTAAAAAAGAGGATAGCATCACGCATGTTATCAATTAGGGTGGAACCGCGGAAAATATTATTCGTCCCTAGCTTTATAAGCTGGAGGGCGTTTTTTGTTGCTTTGTGAGCGAATTTATAATTTTAAGTTTGACTTAAAAAAATGAGTCCGTCCCCAAATTTCAACAAACGTCTGAAGCTAAAAAATAAAGGAGGTTTTTTTATGGTAGAAATGGAAAAAATTGTAAGTTTATGTAAGAACAGAGGGTTTATATACCCAGGGTCTGAAATTTATGGTGGCTTAGCTAATAGCTGGGATTACGGCCCTTTAGGTGTTGAAATGAAAAATAATGTTAAGAAGGCATGGATGAAGAAATTCATTCAAGAGCGTAATGACTCTGTAGGAGTTGATGCAGCTATTCTTATGAACCCAACTGTATGGAAGGCTGTAGGTCATTTGGATAGCTTTACAGATCCATTAATTGATTGTAAAGCATGTAAAACTAGACATAGAGCCGATAAACTAATTGAAGCATGGGGAGAAGAAAATGGACAGGATATTTGCGGTGACGGTATGTCAAACGAAGATCTTGTTAAATTTATAGATGAACATGGAATTAATTGTCCAAACTGCGGTAAACATGATTTTACTAATATTAGACAGTTTAATTTAATGTATAAAACATATCAAGGAGTAACAGAAGATTCATCTTCAGAAATTTATCTTAGACCAGAAACTTGCCAAGGTATATTTGTTAATTTCAAGAATATTATGAGAACAACAAGAAAAAGAATACCTATGGGAATTGGTCAAATTGGTAAAGCATTTAGAAATGAAATTACACCAGGTAATTTTACTTTCAGAACAAGAGAGTTCGAGCAAATGGAATATGAGTTTTTCTGCGAGCCAGGAAAAGATTTAGAGTGGTTTGAGTATTTCGAAAATTTCTGTCAAAAATGGCTTAAAGACCTTGGAATGAAGGAAGAAAATATTAGATTAAGAAAGCATGCTAAAGAAGAGCTTGTTTTCTATAGTAATGGAACAACAGATATTGAATTCAAATTTCCATTTGGATGGGGCGAACTTTGGGGTATCGCTGATAGAACTGATTATGATTTAAAGAAACATATGGAATTTTCAAAACAAGATATGAATTATTTAGATCCTGAAACAAACGAGAAATTCATTCCTTATGTTGTTGAACCATCACTTGGTTGCGATAGAGCTATGCTTGCATTTTTATGCAACGCGTACGAAGAGCAAGAAATAGCTGAGGGTGATGTTCGTACAGTTCTACATTTACACCCAGCTCTTGCACCATTTAAAGTAGCTGTTTTACCACTTTCTAAAAAGCTAGGTGATAAGGCTATGGAAGTTTATGATAAGCTATCTCCTTATTTTATGACTGATTACGATGAAGCTGGAAGTATAGGAAAGAGATATAGAAGAGAAGATGAAATAGGTACTCCATACTGTGTAACTGTTGATTTTGATACTTTAGAGGATAATCAAGTTACAGTAAGAGATAGGGATACTATGGAACAAGTTAGAATTTCAATTGATGATTTGAATAAGTGGTTAAGTGACAGAATAAAATTTTAATATACTTAGGAGCGAAAGGATGTAATAAGGTGAATCAGAATGAGTATTAATGATCCAATTAAATCAATACGAAGTTCAGTTCAGGAAGATATAGATGAATCTATTAGGGCGTATACCTTAGAAGAGCTCTCAAGAAGAAGAAAGGAAGCCGTATCAGAATCAGTAAAAAAAATAAAAAAATCTATTGAAGAGGCGGAGCTTGCTGAAAAAATAGAAAGAGCGTCAAGAAAAGTGGATGCTCAGAGAAAAGCAAAAATTGCAAAACGATTACAAGAGCAAGAATGGCAAGAAAGAGAAGAGCAATTAAGAGCGGTTACTATCCAAAAAATACGTACAAGAAAGATGGAGGCATATTCAAAACAGTGTAGTGTACAAAATCACTCAGTTAGATATGAAGCACAAAATAATTGTTATTATTTTGATGGAAGTATGGTTTTTAAAAATCCTCCTAGGATAAAAAAAACGATGAAGGAGCATTATATTAAATCAAATATTAGCAATTCCCAAATTTTTGATTACATTTTTGATGGATTAGATAAAAAAAGAAAAAAAGCTTTGCGCGAATGTGATCCTCATATTGTGTTGTTGCTTGCTAAGAAGAGCCCTGCTATGGCCAAAAAATATGTATACAAAGTAGTAGGTGAGACGACATATAGCATAGATTGCGATAATTATAATATTGTATATGATATAAGAGGAATTGATGAAATTCCTTCTGATGAGCTTTTACCTAAGGATAAACTATATACAAAAAGATTAATTAAAAACACTGGTAGTGCGGCACATGTTATTAAGGATAAGAAGAAAGCACCTTGGTATGCAATAATACCAATGATTGGAACGATTGCGCTATCAGGACTAGCAGGCTATTTTTGTCACCAGAGCATGGAAAAAACTGTTTCTGAAAATAGCTACACGGATATTACAAATCCTGATGAAAGACATAGTACAATAACAGAAGCTACAACGATACAGACAGAAGTTGCTACAGAAGAGCCTGATACTATATTTGAGCCAACAGAAAGTTATACTGAGCCAACTATAGAGCATGATCAGATTATTGATGATGACATAGATAAGCCTGAAGATAATAAAAAGGATAATACAACAGTTTCTATAAAAGTGGGCGATAAAGTTCATGTATCAGATGGAACACAATATACTTCAAATTGCCTAGGTGGCGGAAATTGCTATGCAATTGGGGCTGTTTCGTGGAGACCAGCTACCGAATATTATATAGATAGTGTAGCGTTTATATACGATGGCAAGGTTCTTGGTGTTAAACATGCTAAGGATACCGATGTAAAGCAAACTATAATGGAGCTTGCAAGTGAAAATAATGTTGATGAAAGTAAAATTAACACAAGCGTTTTATTATCATTAACACCAGGTTCAGGAGATACCGGATGGACTGAAATGAGCATAGAAAGTATTGAAAAAAATATAAATAAACAAACAGAAAATCAAAGTTATTATACTCAAAACAAAGTTAAATCTGAAAGTTTTGAAAATGAAAGATAATTGATTTTATAAAAAACAGTATAGTTTTTACTATACTGTTTTTTTGTTACAAACTCACCATAAGCAGTTTACTTAAGCCTTGAAATATGATATAATACAGATTATAACTTTTATTCACGGGGGTAGTAAACAATTATGGAAAAAATATTATTACCAGAAAATGAAGAGCAAAGAAAAAAAATTGTTTTAGGTGTTGGTAATGCAATAATTTCTGGAGATCCAGATGTTGATGATATCGTTGTAACACAAGGAAAAACCAGAGCGCAACTAGAAGAAGAAGATAATTTTATAAGAGAATACGGATATTCGAAGTCAAATGTAACTGTCTTTCCAGATAGAATAGATATAAAAGGAATTGACCCAAAAACAGGAAAAACTAAAACGATATCATTTATGGTATTTGAGGTTTTAGGAGTTTTAGTAAATGATGTTAAGGCTCGTGTTTCTATATTTGATAGCATTAGAAAAGCATATTTATATACATTTATGGGGCAGTATCAGGAGCTTAAAGAGCTTGATGAAGTTAATAAGAAAATGATTAGAATCTATTACGAATCAAGAAAAAAGGAAAAAATTGATGATGAGAAGATTGCCAAAGCTCAAGATATAGAAATAGATGAAGATTCTGAAGAATTCAAAGAAAATTTGATGAGATTATATATTAATCTACTTAACAGCGATTTTTACATGATTTCATTCATGATAGCAGCTATTAACGATATATACAGAGATAAAATTAATTCAAACTATTTTAAAGTAATGGATGAAAATACTCAAATAATTATCGATACTTTAAAATCGGTGGCAACTGATTCGGTTGATGATGTGGATGGAGAAATATATGCATACATGGCTACAGTATGCAAAAAGCATTGTTATTTAGAGGAGCTTTTAAAAACAATTTTCCATGTAAAGTCTATTAGTGACCAAAATATAATGTGGATTTTAAATAATATTGTTGGTAAGGATAAAATCCGTGAGTTTATTTTGCAACAGCCTGAATCAATTGTAGAGCGTAAAAACGTAGTAAATGAGCTTATAAAGTGCGGATATACCACAGAAGAGGAGCTTATAAAAAGTGTAGATAGAGGAGAAATATTAAAGTACTATGAAAATAGAGAAAATTCAGAGCTTCTAAAGTACTTAGATAAAATAGAAATAATAAAATTATATGCAAATAAAAAAATAAATGATGCAGCTTTTGCAAAATACATAAAGATGGAAGATATTCTTTTAGCAAAAATGGATAAAGATTCGAAAATGAAAATATTGAAATTGATGCATAAAAGAAATATTCAACACGGAAGTAATAGCAAATTGATTTGGGAATTTTTCGAAAAAAGCTATTTTTCTTTCGATGAAGTTCAAAGCTTATTAAAAATGAACTATATACATACAAAAACCATAATAAAATACTATTACGCCGATGAGCAGCGTAAAATAGCTGCAGAGCTTGATGTTATTCCGGGTATAGCTGATAATAAAATTATTGAATTTTTTACACCATCGCTTGTGATTGAAGAGCTTGGTAAAAGTTTAAGCGATATTGAGCTAAAGTTTTATTGTAAAGATTTAAAACGAATATATATGGAAAATGGACTAAATCTTGAAAATGAAGTTGTAAATTTTGTTCAAGCAAGCACGGAAGGGTCTGCTGATAGTAAAGCGTGTGATAAGTTATTATACCTTTATACTATTGGATTTTTATCTGAAACTACTCTTGCTAAAGCTAATATTCCTGAAAAGAAATTTGTAGAATACTATTATGATAACAAAAAAAGCGAATCAACTCTTATCAATTTTTATAATAATGGATTGATTTCTCAGGATGCTATTATTGAAATTTTCGAAGATGATTTTGAGGAAAAAGCAATCGATTATATTAACAAAGGTATGAATGCGAGTGTTATTTCAGGCTTATATTCAACAATTGAGCTTATTAAGATGACGCGTTACGGAGTTATAAGTTATGAAGATTTAGCAATGGTTAAAGATGATATTAAAACAGGTTTAGGAAAAAAATCTGAGAAAGAGAAAACTTTACTAAATATGTATTTATCTCAAGATTTAACATATTCCGAGCTATATGATATGGTAAATGCCGGTGTTATTTCTAAAGAAGAAGCTGATGAAATTGATGACCATTATAACCTTGGATTAGATGTTGAAAAGCTAAAAGGTAAAGGAGTTAGTGGTAAGCCAATAGATTATTTATTTAAACCACAACCTGTAAGCGTAAGCCAAAGTAATAAAACACATAAGCCTAAAAAACAGGTTTCAAGCGATTCTATTGGAATCGATAATAGTCTTATAAAAGAATTTTATAAGAGATTAGGGGCAAAAGACATTATTAAAATTAACGCTGAAAAGTGTCCAGTTTTTGACGGATACGTTATAATCCCAATTATTGAGAAGAAGATAGGATTTCTTGAAGGAATTGATGGAAGAACATACATCTTACCACTAAAAATTATTTTAGAGCAAATTAATAATCCTGGAAGTGAAATGGATTTGATAGGTACAGCAACTTCAAGAAATACTTTTAATGGAAATCAGAAATATGTAAGAGGTACTAATCATACAAAGAACTGGGTAATAAACACTATAAATAAAGCAGCTGAGCTTAGCCCAAATATAACGAAGGGTGATTTAAAAGCTTTCAAAACTGATAACGAAGATTTAATTTTAGAAGTTCAGTTATCATATGAGGATAGAAAATCACAAAAATCACATTAATAAATTTTTGACTTAAATTGGTAATGTTGTAAGCATAAAGGAGGAATAATTAAAAAATGGCAGATAAATCTAATAATAAAAGAACTAAGTCACTAGGTGTAATGAGTGATAGTGAATTAGACGAAATTAGCCAAATAATATCAAATCATAGCCCTATGATGGAAACTCGAAAAGATATAGAATCAAATCCTGAATTGTATAAAGAGATTTTAAATGCTTTGATTAATCCTAAATATGTTCAATTTATTAGAAATGCTGATAAAAAAACTTATACATGTAGATTGAAATTAAAGGGCGGAGTGACAAAAGATTATGAGATGTATACTATAATCGATATTTTGCAAAGATACGTTGAAAATGGGCCACTTAAAAATCTTCATTCTATTAAGCTTGCATATTTAAAAGAATATGAAGAAGGTTTTGTGATGCCTGAGGAAGATATGTATAAAAAAGCAGTTAAAGAGGCTATAGACCTTATGGATGACTATGTAAAGCATGATAGTGAATCAAAAAATATTGATGAAAATGATGTTGAAGAAATTGATGAAATCCGAAAAAATATGTATGCAAGATGTATTATTCAGTGCTTTTTACAGTCATTCCTTACTATTCATAATTTCAGTAAAGCTTTTGAAAAATGTCCAATAGCTCCTCAGATTGAAGTATATAGAAAGAGCGGTATTGATACATGCGTTAATTTGGTTAAAGGACACCAAATACTTGATGAGGATATGAAAAAGCTTACTTTATCAATGGTTTTTAGAAAAACATCTACTGATTTTGAACTAATATCTGAAAACATTCGTCAAACTATTTTATCGGATCAAGATGTTATAAAATATTTGGAAGAATATATTGGTAAAGATGGATTTTTTGATTTTATGAAGGATTATGCAGATTGCGTTGTTGAACGTAAGGGCGTTATCGAATATTTAACAGGATCTAAGCAGAAGAATAATCCTAATTCTTTAGCTGGAATAATCACATTTGATGAATATAAAAATATGATTGATCAAGGTGTTATAGAGAACATATACAACTATAATCACAATAGAGAGCTAATTCCATACTTAAGCACGCTTCAAATTCTTTGGCTATATTCTAAAGGAGAAATTGAAGATAGAGATTTGCGAAGAAACACAACATTAAAGTCAATTCTTGAGGCTGATGTTGATAGGGAAACTCAAATGGAGGTTCTAACTAAAAAAGGCAAGGATAAACTTTTTTCAGGCACAGAGTCAGAGCTAATATGGAAATTATTTGAAGATGAACATTTTTGGGCAGTTGATGTTAAGGAATTGGAATCTGCCAAGTATTTCGACATTAACGATGTAATTAGACAATATGAAGAAAATCAGAAAAGAAAAATCGCATCTGAGCTTGGAGAATGCCAAGTGATATCTGATGAGCATCTATTCGAGTATTTTACACCGGATAAAATTCTTGAAATGATTGACAATGGAACTGCTGATAAAAATTCACAATTTTTTAAAGATACATTAAAAGATATTTATGAGAAGTTTAATATCGAACTAGAGCTTAGTCTTGTAGAAGAAATAGAGCGAATATATAAAGATGATAGAAGCGGATTAGTAAAAGAAAGCTTGATGTTACTTGAAAATGGATACATTAATGCAGTTGCATTGCATGAGAGCAGTATTACAGAAGATGATATTATAAAATATTATGAAGAATCTGGATGCCCAGATAATGTTATTATTGAATTATTTAATAATGGAGTTATTTCATCAGACACCGCTATAGAGCTTATAGATGCAGATATTGAAGAGCGAGGCTTTAAGCTTATTTCTAATGGAATGAGTGCATCAATTTTAGAGGGATTTTATTCTACTGCGGATTTGATTGCTATGACAAGACCTTCAGTAGATGAGAATGGCAAAGAGCTTTCTCCAATGCTTACATATGAAAATTTAGCTGAGATAAAATCTGATATTATTACTGGGTTAGAAGATGATGAGAAAAAATCAGGAGATAAAACAAGTTCATTATTAGATTTATACCTTGCTGAAGAGCTAAGATATTCGGAATTATATGGCTTGGCAAATGCGGGAGTTATTTCAATTGAAGAAGCAAATGCAATTAATGAAAAATACAACATTATAAAAGATTGGGAAGAGCTAAAGAAAATTGGCATAAAAGGTAGTCCAATTGACGGATTAAATCCACCTCCTATACCGGGGCCTGATCCGATACCTTCAGTTTCAAGAGGCCCTGTTGGAATTGATGAAGAGTGTATTATTGATTTTTATATTGATTTGGGTGCAACAGAATATCTAAAAATTGATGCAAAGAAATGTCCTGTGTTCAAAAAATATATAATAATACCAGTTATAGAAAAGAGAGTTGCTTATTTAGAGAGCCAAGATGGAAGAACTTACATAGTTCCAATTAAAATCGTCCTTGAGCAGATAAATAATCCGAATGGAGACTTAGATTTAATGGGGAATGCTTCATCAAGAAATGGATTTAATAGACAGAAAGACTACGTTCGTAGTGTAAATCATAGACGTAATTGGGGAAGAAAAATAGTTGAAAAAACGGCCGAGTTACCATCTGTACGTATGAGTAAAGAAGAGGCAAAAGAGTTTATAAAAAGCCATCAATCATCGATTAAGGCTATTGAGGACTCATATGATAAGCGTAAATATGAAAGGGAGTAAATCCAGCACTATTTGACATAATTAATAAAAATGCTATAATAGAAGTATACTAAAACCTAAAAGGGGGTATTCTGTATGAAAATACGGAAAAATCTTGCAATTGTTTTAACAATTGCGATGGCCCTGGCGTATGCGGGGGCTAGAGACACTATGCAAATTGCGTATGCAGAAGCAGACACTGAAGAAGCAACCATGGACGTGACAGATGAAGTTGAAGCAACCACAGAGGTATCAGAAGAAACAGATGCGGAGAGTCCAAGAATTGGTGACCATATTTGGATTACCGACGAAATGGTTTCGTACTGGGCTTCTGACAAGAGCATGGTAACCGATTTGACCAACGTCATTCAATACGATATCTACATCGTAGGCAAATATGACAAGGAAAACTGGGTTGTTCATGTTCCTGTAGTCAATGAACCGGAAAAAGTAACACTGTTGCCTGTCAGCGGGTACAATATCACGGTACTTGACCATGATGGATATGCTCTTGGTGACTTGAACCGTGATGGCCTGGTTGACGTATTTGACATTGCTGTGATGAAACGGTGGTTGATCGAGGAACGCGACTTCAATCTTGATGACTATTCAGATATTGATGGTCTGATGGACAGGTCAACTGATCGTGTCTTGGCCGATGTCAATTCGGATGGCGAATATTCTGTGGCAGATATTATCTGTTTGCAGCAGTTTTTGCTTGGTGTACGCGAGTCTTTCAGAGGAGATTAAAACACAGTAAGCCCTTCTTGCCAGATGTAAAAGTTTGGTGAGGAGGGTTTATTATATTGTAAGGAATAAAAAAATAAAAAATACTTGTCTATAAATAAACTTAAAGTTATAATGTTATTGGAAAAATATCGTTAAGCTTTAAGTTTATTTTAATCTTTTTCTAGTATTAGTAATATTAAAGGTACGTATTTTATTTATATAACACGGTTCACTAAAAAATCACACAATCAATATATGAAGAAAACAATCGTGCCATATAATATTATTATGCAAAGGAGGAATTAATTTATGGGTGATATAGAGGGAAAACAGGTAATTACATTAGATAATTTTCTTGTAAATTCAGACAAAATTAATTCATCAGATGATACATACAATAAATTAATGTTTGTATATTCTGCAGCAATAAAGCAATTGGAAACAAAGTTAGAAATCTTACAAGATGAGTTTAAATACTTTTATGGTTGTTCGGTAATAGATCATACAAAAACGAGAATTAAAAAGCCTGAAAGTATTATAAAGAAATTAGAAGGAAAGAAACTTGAGCTTACGTATCAAAGTTTAGTTGAGAATATAAATGATGTGGCTGGTGTAAGAATTGTATGTCCACTTAAAGATGATATTTATACTGTGGTAGAGGTTTTAAAGAGCACTCCTGATGTAAATGTTCTTATTGAAAAAGACTACGTTGCTAAGCCAAAAAAAAGTGGTTATGCAAGTTATCATATGGTTGTTGAGGTTCCTGTTCAAGTTCTTAGACAAACTATTCCGGTTAAAGTAGAGATACAAGTAAGAACGTTGGCAATGGATTTTTGGGCTAGCCTTGAACATGATATAAAATATAAGACAAATAATAAAATCAGTAAAAAAGTTTCTAATGAATTAGTTAAGTGTGCGAAAATAATTAATAGCATGGATAACCAAATGGTTGCTATCAAAAACATTGAAGAATAATAAATTAAAATTGATTTACGGAGGATGAAATGGAAACAGTTGAAACAAATGAAATGCAAGACAAGCAAATCCCAGGGATGAAAGAACTTGTAAAAAGAAGTCTTAGAGAAGAAAACGGAATTACTTATGAGGAATACGACAGTTATCAAAAAAGTTTTGAAAAAGAATTTGGTCGTCATGATAAGGATAAGTCTGGACCAGAAAATTCAAATAACGAAAGATAAAATAATCACTTGGGGGAGTAATTATGGAGAAAAAATATGCAAGAGCATATACCGAAGTATTAGAGCTTCTAAAACACATACCAGAAGATGAAGTTGATAAAATTCCAAAGACAGAGCTTCAGTTTTATGAGAATAATTGCGATAAGAATTACAAGTACGAATACAATGATGAATTACGTGTTGATGAGCAAATTATTTCAAGAGAAGCTAACACTGTTATTATTGCTATTTATATGAATCACTTTGCAAATGAAAATCAAAAGAGCGTTATAGAAAAAATATTGAAGCAGAATTCTGTTGAAGAGGAAAAGAAGAAAGAAGAAAAATACGATATAGATAAAATATATGAAAGAAACAGAAAAATGCAGGAGTCTGGCGAAATAAATAAGGAGAATTTGCCTGTTGATATAAGTAAGAACGAAGATAGCTTGATAAAGAGAATAATCAATAAAATAAAGAGCTTATTTAAAAGATAAAAGAAATTTTGGGGACGGAGGAAAAAATTTCACAGGAGGTATAAATGGCAACGTATGTTACATTGAAATCAAAAACGAAGCTTGGTTGCAATATTTGTGATAGATGTTGTATTAATAGAGGCGATATAAAGATTACGCCTGTTAACGTGGTTGAAATAAGTAGATATATGAATATATCTCCACGCGAATTTGTAGAAAAATATACGAAAAGCTTGGAAAATCAACCTCTCGAGATTGTTATCAAAGCCAGCGGTAAAGATGATAGATGTATATTAAACAATGAAACAGATTCAAGATGTCAAATTCATCCAGTAAAACCAATGCAATGTGTAACTTTTCCTTTGATTCCTGTAGATTTAAAGAAGGACATTTTTTATAAGCAAGATACATGTAACTGTGAAGAGCAGAAGGAGATATTGGTTCTAGATTGGCTAAATGGTAAAAATGGGATATATGTTAAGTATAAAAAGATTTATATGGAATGGATTAGATTTGTTGAAGAAATCCAAAGTGTATGGAAAGATATAGATGAGTGCACAAGAGGAGAGGCTTTTGACACCTTGTATTTTAATTATAGTGAGGAAGATAAAGATATTATTAGAAGTGTAAAAAAGAACATAAATAGCGTAAAGAAAGCAGTTAGAAAATCGTGTAGGTAATACGAAAGTCAAAAAAGGTCAAAAACTTTTGCAAAAAGTATTGACTTTTTTTATTTTGGGTTTATAATATTATTTAAAGGTCAAAGAAAGTCAAAGTCAAGAAAGGAGGATTCCTATGGCAAGAATGTCAGATATGATAGAAGAATTTATAAAGGAATTATTTGATGAAACAGATTATATAGAAATACAAAGAAACGATTTGGCTGAACAATTTAATTGTGTTCCATCGCAGATTAACTACGTAATTGCAACAAGGTTTAAACCTGCGCAAGGCTACTACGTGGAAAGTAGGCGTGGTGGAGGTGGCCACATTACAATTAAGAAAATGAACATTTCAAAGAGCAAGTATATTATGCATATTATAGAAAGCGTTGAAGATAGTATAACTTCTCAAGAGGTTGACATTTTTATTAGTAATCTACTTTCATACGATGTGATTTCTGAAGAGCAAGCAAAGCTTTTAAAAGTTGCAACAAGTGATAACGTTTTAATAATACCTAGCGAGTATAGGGATATTTTGAGAGCAAGTATATTTAAAAACATGCTTATTAATTTAGTTTAAATCTAAAGGAGGATGATTTATATGTTATGTTCAAATTGTGGTAAGCACGAAGCTAACGTACATTATACTCACGTTATTAATGGTGAGAAAACAGAATACAACTTATGTGATGAATGTGCAAAAAAACTTGGCATAGATGAAATGGATTTTAGTATGCCAATAAGTTTTTCTAATTTTATAAGTGATTTCTTTGATGAGGATAGCTTATTACCAAGCTTTTCTGGGAATATGATTACAAAATGTCCAAAATGCGGTTTGACATATGAAGAGTTTGCCAAAAATGGAAAATTTGGATGTGCTGATTGCTATAGTACATTTGCAAGTAAAATTGAATCGGTATTAAAGAATCTTCATGGTTCAGCAAAACATAGAGGAAGAGCGCCAAAGAGATTGGCAGTGCCTAGTAAAAAGTTAACAGACAGCTCTAAAGATGCAGAAATTAAACACGAACCTGCAATAGATAAAACTATGCAGGAATTGGATAAGCTAAATGAGGACATTAAATTAGCTATCAAAGAAGAGCGATATGAAGATGCTGCAAAGATCAGAGATAAAATAAAGAAATTACAAGATGAAAAGAAATAGGAGGGTGGTAGTAGTATGTCAAATTGGTATTTACAAACGGGTAAAGATTCTGATATTGTAATTAGCTCAAGAGTAAGACTTGCTAGAAACCTCGCTGAGTTTAATTTTAAGAATAACTATGTTAAAGATGAATCTAAGGCAGTACTCGATAAACTTGAGGAAATAACGCCTGCTTTAGGTTATGGTTTAAAATTTTGCAAAATGGAAAATATGGACTATATAACCAAAGTTAGTTTGATGGAAAAGCATTTAATTAGTCCAGAGTTTGCTATGAAAGATGGCCGTAATCAGGCGATACTTATTAATGATGACGAGAATATTTGCATAATGGTTAATGAAGAGGACCATTTGCGTTTGCAAGTTTTTAGCGCAGGATTAGAAATTGAAAATCTAGTCGGCCTTATAACTGAAATCGATGATAAGCTAAGCGAACTTGTTGACTATGCATATAGTAAAGATTTTGGGTATTTGACGGCGTGCCCTACAAATGTTGGAACAGGTCTTAGAATATCTATAATGGTGCATCTTCCAGGCTTGGCTATCACAGGAAATATATCTAAGGTTCTAAGGGCTGTTAATAGTTTTGGAATGAATATAAGAGGTATTTATGGCGAAGGCTCTGAAAGCAAGGGTGATATTTATCAAATATTCAACAATCAATCTTTAGGACTTACAGAAAGTGAAATCATGAAAAATGTTAAGGCTGTTACCGATAAGATAATTGAGCAAGAGCGTTTGGCAAGAAAAAATCTTGAAAAAAAGCCTATAGAATTGGAAGATAGAGTTTATAGGGCATATGGTTTATTGGTTAATAGCAGAAAGCTATCATCGGATGAGTGCAGATCACTATTATCTGATGTTAAGCTTGGTACAGATTTAGGTATTATAAAAGAGCTTGATGATGCTAAAGTTAGAAAGTTAGAGCTATATACACAAGTAGGTAATTTGCAAAAGCTATTAGGCGATGAATTGAATGCGTATGATAGAGATATAAAGCGTTGTGAAACGATAAAAAATATAATTGAAAATTAATTTCATTAAGGAGGGATGTTTAATATGATGTATAAATTTACAAATAGAGCTGAGAGAGCCATAAATATTGCAAATGAAATTGCTGAAGATCTTGGTCATAATTATATTGGTACGGAGCACCTACTATATGGTTTGATTGAAGAAGGCTCTGGCGTTGCTTCAAAAGTTCTTCAAGACCAAGGCCTTACTTCTGAAAAGGTGCTTGAAGAGATAGATGAACTAATTGGTAGAGCTGAGCCTAGTGATAAGCCTGTTGGTTTTACTCCAAGAACTAAAAGGGTTATTGAAAATGCATTTTTGGAAGCTAAAAAGATGGGAAATGATTATATTGGCACAGAGCATCTACTAATTGGCATTATGGTTGAGGGCGATAGCGTTGCTGTTAGAATTTTGATGGATTCTGATGTTAACCCTCAAAAGCTATATAATGAGCTTGTTAAGGTTATTAAAGAAGGCGATGATGACAGTAGTCAGGCAAGAAATAAAGATTCAAAAGGAAATGGAAGCTACAATTCTACTCAAACGTTAAATCAATATGGAATAGATTTAACTAAGAAAGCTTCTGAAGGAAAACTTGATCCTGTAATAGGAAGAAAAAATGAAATTGATAGAGTTATTCAAATTTTATCTAGAAGATCTAAAAATAATCCTTGCTTGATCGGAGAGCCTGGCGTTGGTAAAACGGCAGTAGTTGAAGGTTTAGCTGAAAAAATTGTTGCTGATGATGTTCCAGAAATGCTTAAAAATAAGAGAGTTGTTTCGCTTGATATGTCGAGTATGATTGCAGGCGCTAAATATAGAGGTGATTTTGAAGAGCGTATTAAAAAGTGTTTAAATGAGGTTAAAAAAGCTGGAGATGTTATACTATTTATTGATGAAATTCATACAATTGTTGGTGCTGGATCTGCAGAAGGTGCGGTTGATGCTGCAAATATCCTAAAACCATTACTTGCAAGAGGTGATGTTCAATTAGTTGGTGCTACAACACTAAATGAATATAGAAAATACATCGAAAAAGATAGTGCTTTAGAACGTAGGTTTAGCCCAGTAACTGTTCTTGAACCAAGTACTGAAGATACTGTTAAGATATTACAAGGTATTAGGGATAAATATGAGGCTCATCACAATGTACAGATAACAGATGAGGCAATTGAGTCTGCTGTTAAGTTATCTGTTAGATATATTACAGATAGGTTTTTACCAGATAAAGCAATAGATTTAATTGACGAGGCAGCTTCAAGAATTAAGATGAAAACATATACTGTACCTGATAAAATTAAAAATATTGAAGACGAAATTGAATCTATAGAAAAAGAAAAGGATGAGGCTATTAGAGTTCAAGATTTCGAAAAAGCTGCAACTTTAAGAGATAAAGAACACGAGCTTAAAGATAAATTAGAAAAAGATAAGAAAAAATGGGAAAATAAAAATAGCAAAGCAATTACTACTTTGAAAGAGGATGATATTGCTGAAGTTATTTCTAGTTGGACTAATATTCCAGTTAAAAGACTAACTCAGGATGAAAATGAAAAGCTAAAAAATCTTGAACAAACATTACACGAAAGAGTTATTGGACAAGATGAGGCAGTTGCTGCTGTTGCAAAAGCTATTAGAAGAGGTAGACTAGGCCTTAAAGATCCATCAAGACCTATTGGTTCATTCTTATTCTTAGGTCAAACTGGTGTAGGTAAAACAGAGCTTTCTAAGGCTTTGGCCGAGGCACTATTTGGCAATGAAGATGCTATGATTAGAATTGATATGTCTGAGTATATGGAATCACACACAGTAAGCAAGTTGATAGGTGCACCTCCAGGATACGTTGGATTTGATGAGGCTGGTCAATTAACGGAAAAAGTTAGAAGAAAACCATATTCAGTAATATTATTTGATGAAATTGAAAAAGCTCATCCTGATGTAATGAATATGCTTTTGCAAATTTTGGATGATGGTAGATTAACAGATAGTACTGGTAGAACTGTAAACTTTAAAAATACTGTAATTATAATGACTTCAAACGTTGGAGCTAGACTTCTTGCCGATAAAAAATCACTTGGTTTCAATGTTGATACTGATAAGGATAAAACTGCCAAGAAAGAATACGAAGAATCAAAGAAAGAGGTTATGGCTGAACTTAAGAAACAGTTTAAACCTGAATTTTTAAATCGTATTGATGAGACGATAGTGTTCCATAAATTAACAAGTGATGATATTTCAAAAATAATCGACATTATGCTTAAGCAGGTTGAAAAGAGATTGTCAGATCAAAACATAGTTGTTGAGATTGATAAAAAGGCTAAAGATTTAGTTGCAAAAACTGGTGTTGATGACAATTATGGTGCTCGTCCACTTAGAAGAGCAATCCAAAATATGATAGAGGATAAAATTGCAGAGGAAATATTAGATGGTAATATTGTAGCTGGTAAGAAGGCTACTATTACAGCAAAAAATGGTAAAATAGTTATTGAAAATAAATAATAAAAAAAGCGCGAAGTGATGAAAACTTCGTGCTTTTAATATTTAGATACATCTTGTATTCTATAGAAATATATGATATATTGTGAGTTATCTAGCTATTTAGCGGATGGTTCAGTTGTATCAGCGAGTGTGAAGGTCAGCACACTTGCGCACCTATGAATTTAGGAGGTATTGAAATGAACAGACGTATCGAAGATGCTCTAAGACTTCGGCTCAGTGTAGTTAGGTATCTCAGGGCTGCTAAAAAAGTAGATAACACTATCTATGACTTTGAGCTCAAACGTTATGGAGAAGTTGTCATGAAAACAGATCCTTTTCCTGTATGGGGAGAATGGCAGCAGCTTGCGGATGCTTTTCAAAATGCTAAGGACAAGATTTCGGATTGCGACAGAAAACGGAAATTACCAATTTTAATGAAGAAAACTCAAAGTAAACTTGAAGACCTGCTTGAGAAAACTATTATTGAGGCAGTAACCGAAGTTTTGCTTTGTGATTTCAATGTAGACCGTATTATTGTTTGCAAGAGCGGACTGCAGATTTATTCTTCAGAAAATTTTAGTTACCGGTCTAAGTACAACACTAGATACAAGATGCCTAATAAAGTATTTCAAATTATTAATAGCGCAGATGGATATCCTGTACTCACGTATCAATTAATTGAGCGTGTAATGGACGAATTTGCCTACGAAAATCTTAACGACACTGAATATCTGAAGTATGATACAGAGCAGGGAGTTCCAACAATCATCATAAGAATTCCAAAGGATTAGAGCAGACGTCGTAGACCACGAAAAAACCACCAGTTATTTATGTGAGCCGCATAGGCTTACTTCATAACTGGTGGTTTTTTGTGGTCAAATTTCGTATATATTATTTTAACGAATTTTATGATTTTGTTGCTTCTTTTTCTTCAGATTCGAGTTGCCGTATTGCAGCTTTTGCTTGCGTTTCCAAATAGGCTGCATAGAATTCACCTTCTCGATACTGTCCAGAGAATTCTTTTTCAATTTGTAGAATCATGTATTGTTTAAGCAATTTTCTTTCTGAAAAAGTTCGTAAACCAGCAAAGTTTGATGGGATTTCTTCAATAATGCTAGAAAATGCGTCAATCATTGCATATCCCTGGATTTCAGATTGAACATATTCAATGGTTAATTCCTCAATAAGGTTCTTTTCGAAATCATTTTCTTTTGTTGAAAATGTCTTTTCTACAGCGACTGTAATTGCTCTTTTGAAAATAATTTTTTTTAATCTAGTGAGAACATTATCAAAAGTAACTGAGTCGTAATTTACGTAGTTATCTTTATTATTCGTGATGAAGTCTTTAATCTCGTAAAAGCGATTCTGGAAGCATTCCTTTGTTTCTTCGAAAATTTTATCGAGCTTCTGCTTTACATTTGGAGACTCGAAAATTTTCATTGGAACAGTAATTCTATCATCAAACATATTTCATTCTCCTTTGTAATACAAGCGAAGTTTCGAATGGCTTACTTGGGTTATGTGTTCGACTTTTGCTAGCGTCTGACCACCACTAGCACCTACTATTAAAAACGGACTAGTGTCCGATTTTTTTGATAACGTTATAGTATCAAATTTTTATTTGAATTGCAATAACTTGTTTCGTTTCTAATAACTATATGATATAATTTTTGTAAATTATTTTAAGGGGAAATATTTATGAATAAGAAGTTTTTTATAGCGGTCGCATTTGTATTGATAATAATGTTTGTGCTTATTTTTAGTAGTAATTTAAAAAAAGATAAATCAGATACTCAGGTTTCATCTCAAAATGCTTCTGTTATTACAAACAATGATGCAGGAGTTACAGGGAAAAATACAGAAAATACTGCAAGCAATATTGAAAATAAAAATGATGGTAATAATGTAGGGCAAAAAGTAGAAAATAAAACTGATGAAAAAGAGAGCAAATCTGGGGACAAAAGTAAAAAGGCTCCGACCGGTAATACAAAATACTATATTAAGGTTAACTACCAGGAAAATGCGGTAACAATTTATGAAAAAGATGAAGATGGATATTATACCAAACCACTAAAAGCAATGATTTGCTCTTGTGGAACTGCAACGCCAAAGAGCGGTGTATACAAAACATCTAAAGGATACGAGTGGGGATTTCTTGAAGGCGGAACATTTGGAAGATATTCAACTAGAATCAAAGGCGGAATAATGTTTCATTCGGTTCCATATGTAAAAGAAAGCGAAGATACGCTTGAATACTGGGAATATGATAAGCTTGGAACAACTGCTTCTCTTGGATGTGTTAGATTATGTTTAAAAGATTGTAAGTGGATTTTTGATAATTGTGAAGTTGGAACTCCTGTAGAATTCTATGCAGATTCAGATCCTGGACCACTTGGTAAACCTACAGCACAAAAGATTTCAGATAATGAAAAATGTAGAAATTGGGATCCAACAGATACTTCACCAAATAGTCCTTGGAATAATTAGTCACTTATTATTGACTAAAAAATAAGTAATGGTATAATTATATTAATTAAACAAAGGAGAAAGAATATGAGTGATTTGGATGAAGAATATATAATAAAAGCTGTAGAAAATAAAGAATATACGATATTAAGCTCAATGGACGATAATTTTAAAAAAGACAAAAACTTATTTTTTAAAATTTTGACGATTGATCCGATGGTTTTGCAATATGCAGATGAAAGCCTAAAGAAAGACAGAGAAATAGTATTAAAGGCTATAGAAGGTAATCCAATGGCTTTGCGATATGCAGATGAAATTATACAAGATAATAGTGATATAGTACTTACAGCTGTAAAAAGTGATCCGATGGCTTTACAATATGCAAGTAAGAGAATAAGAGGGTATTCGAACAAGCCTGAAGATATAGATAATAAAAATGATATAGATATTTTAGTTATAGCAGTAAAATCTAATCCTATAGTTAGGAGATTTATATCACGTGAATTAAGAGAAGAAGTTATTAAGCGTATACGCTCAAATGTTAAAGAACAATCTTCTGAAAAAGATATCGATAAAGATCCGACGATAAGTGTTTCAGATAGTAAAACAAACGACTCAGACAATAAAACTGCTGAGGTGGTAGATATTAGTAGCATGACAGCTGAAGAATTAGAGGCGTATGAGGAAAGGTTAGATAACGATATAAAACGAAAAATGGCAATACAAGAGCGAATAAGAAGAAAACTTGAGATTTTAGCTGATTTAAGAGTGCAAAAGGAAGATTTGTTAAGTGAGAAATCAATGCAACGCCCATCAGGATGTATGTTAGATAAAGAAGATCAAACTCAATAATTTTAAATTAATACAAAGGAGAAAGTTAAAATGGAGAATAATTTACCTCAAAAATATAATGATGGTTTTTTTTCAAAAATAAGAAAATTTTTACATGGAATATTTTATAGAAAAGGTAAAGAGTCAAAGCAAATACGAGAAAATACGCAAGATAATAAAGATATAAATAATACTGATAGTAACAATACTATAGACATTTTGAAAAAAGAAAATCAAAAATATTGGCAAAAAAGAGATATATTACTTCAAGTTGAAAAGAATCCGGATGTAATTAATGATTGGCCTATTGATAGCTTATTGAAGCTTGAAAAGGTTATTGATGAAGAAATTGCAATGTGTGAAAAAGATATATCAGTTTTGAAAGCAAACAAGGGATTATCCTAAAACAATTAATGTATATTATTTTACAAAAACCTCGCTGTATGATATAATGACAACCAGCCGTTAAACACCATTATTATATCTGCAGAGGAGGTTATTTTTATGCAGGAAAAAATACCATTTGAGTTCAGTGAGCTCTATAGTCCTGATGTGTCTATGGCTAAGATGCAGCAGGGCGATGTAGTTCGGATCGCAAGCAGCGATTTGAACTATCTTGAAGAATTCTACTCTTCAAGGCATGATGGTACGCCACTCAACATGTTCGCAAAGCAGTTTTCTATTGCTGTTCTGAATGATTCAGAAAAAGCCAAAAGTTCTTTGATGCGGAACACATTTTTTTGGCTTTTTGTACGTGCTATTAGGGAAGGACAGTTCATTCAAGTCGATTTATTCGTAGATTCAATTGATGACAGTTCTATCTGGACGGAAGTGCTGAACAACTCAGAGCCAATGAAGCTGAATGATGGTTCGTGGACTAGAGCATCTTATACTATCCATTACAATGATCGTTATATTTCAGAGGATATGAGAGATTCTAATGCATTCACAACCTACGTAAACTGTGTTGTTTCGTATGTACTTTTCTTTATGCAGGAAAATATAGATAATCCTGAGTATGTAGAAAAGAGCACGATGACGCACACGGAAACTGAAAGTAAGGCTACAAAGAAGAATGGCAAAAAGAAAAATGCTAAGAAGAAGGTGCGCCAGACAATTTACGTTCCTAAGTGCGTTGTGATTAACACAAGTGTTCAGACAGTCGATGATGGCGAGAAAGCGGAAACAGCAATCGAGGATACCGCAAATGAAGCTACAGCAAGTTCTGCAGAAAAAACTGCGACTGAAACAGGGAAGCGAAGCTATACCGGTCACACAGAATGCTGGTTCACTCGTGGGCACAAGAGAAGAATTGTCCGCAAAGATGGCACAGTGGAATACATTAATGTTAAACCATCCATTCATGTACGGGACCCTAACCTGCTACTGAAAGGTATGGAAACGGGAAGAGACATTAAACTCCGCAAGCGCCGGAAAGAAAAGTAACAAAAAGTGGCAAATACTGCTCGCGTGAAAACGTGGGCAGTATTTTCTATATTAATTATCAAACAAATGTTTACAAGTGAAAATTTTGATGATATAATCACTTTCAGATGGAGGAGATTTACTATGAAAAATGATGAGCAACGTACATATATAGCAATTGATTTAAAAAGCTTCTATGCCTCTGTTGAATGTGTTGAAAGAGGGCTTAACGCTGTTACGACGAATCTTGTTGTGGCAGATAGGAGTAGAACAGAGAAAACTATTTGCTTAGCTGTAAGTCCTGCATTAAAATCATATGGAATACCTGGAAGAGCAAGGCTTTTCGAGGTAATTCAAAAGGTTAAAGAAGTTAATATTGAAAGAAAAAGAAAACTGCTTAATCCTGTTTTTAAAGGGTCATCTTATGATGCTATAGAGCTTAAGAATAAACCAGATTATGAGCTTGATTTTATAGCGGCACCTCCAAGAATGGCTTTATATATGAAGTATAGTACGAATATATATAATATATATTTAAAGTATTTTTCTTCTGAAGATATTGTTGTTTATTCTGTAGATGAAATATTTTGCGATGTAACGAATTATTTAAAATATTACAATATGTCAGCTAGAGAGCTTGTTACAAAGGTTATCCAGGACGTATATAATACAACAGGGATAACTGCTACTGCGGGAATCGGAACTAATTTATATCTATGTAAGATAGCTATGGATATTTGGGCAAAGCATGTTGAGCCAGATGAATATGGTGTTAGAATTGCTGAGCTAGATGAAGCGAGCTATAGAAAAAATTTATGGAGTCATAGGCCGATAACTGATTTTTGGAGGGTTGGAAGAGGTTATGCTAAAAGATTAGAGAGCCACGGTATATATACAATGGGTGATGTAGCAAAAACATCTGTAACGAATGAAGATTTATTGTATAACTTGTTTGGTATAAATGCGGAACTTTTAATTGATCACAGCTGGGGCTGGGAACCTGTAACTATTGAGGATATAAAAGCATATAGACCTTCCACAAATAGTATTAGCTCTGGGCAAGTGCTTCATTGTCCATATGATAGTGAAAAAGCAAGGCTTATCGTTAAAGAAATGACGGAATTGCTTACGTTAGATATGGTTTCAAAAAATGTAGTTACAAATCAAATGGTATTAACTGTTGGATATGATGTAGATAATTTAACAAATCCGTCTATTAGAGATATTTATAAGGGCGAGATAACTATTGATAGATATGGTAGAAAGGTTCCAAAACATGCACATGGAACTGCTAATTTAGACCATAAAACTTCTTCAACTAAAATTATAATAGAAGCGGTAATGGAATTATATGATAGGATTATAGATGATAGATTGCTAGTTAGAAGAATTAATATAACTGCTAATAATGTTACAAGTGCATCAGATGTTCAAGATAAGAAAAATTTTGAGCAGATGAATATTTTTACAAATTATCAAGAAGAAGATAATAAAAAGAAAGCTAAAGAAGAGAAGGAGGAAGCGGAAAGAAATATCCAAAAAGCTATGCTTGGTATAAAATTAAAATATGGAAAAAATGCAATAATAAAAGGAATGAATTTGCAAGAGGGAGGTACTACAATTCAAAGAAATAACCAAGTTGGAGGTCATAGAGCGTAAATTGCAGAAAGGAGTTTTGTGCAGGCGATTGCATTGCACAAGTGCTGAATATGAATCAAAACAATAAATATGATGATATTATAAATTTACAACATCATGTATCAAATAAGCATCCTAAGATGTCTATAATTGATAGAGCAGCTCAATTTGCACCATATGCAGCTTTAACTCGGGTATGGTGATGAAGTAAAGGAAACGGCAAGGCTTACATCAGAGCGTATAGAGCTTAACGAAGAGCTAGAGTTTTTGCTTGATGATAAACTTAATGAATTAAGAAATAGAATTGGAGAGAAGGTAAAGGTTTGTATTACCTATTTTTTAAAGGACAAAAAGAAAGATGGAGGAAAATACGTAACCGTGAATGGTATTTTGAAAAAGATAGATGAATACAAAAAGCTACTTATACTAGAGGATGGCACTGAAATTTTTACTTCAGAAATTGTAGGATTGGAAGATTTTGTTTGATGTGTGAAAAGCAAGGTAATTTGACGAGTTAACATAAAAATGATATAATTATAGTGATGTGGCAAAGTGCTGCATGTAAAAAAATTTCATCCCGCGATGCGGGAGAAAGGAGCTCACTATGGGAAGCTATGATTACGAAATGCCTCGGATTTTGGAAGCGGTAAAGAAAATCGAAAAATATGCTGAAATCTGCAAAGCTGGAACGGAGGCGGTTGATTCGCGTCTGTTCGACGTTTGTCGTGTTGGTGACAGTATGACTCTCCTCCTGATGGATATCCTCAAGGAGCAGCAGAAGCAGACCGCACTGCTCAGCGCCATTGCTGAAAAGCTCGGTGTTGAGCAGGAAGACCCCACGTCGACCAACGAGTCGGCGTTCAAGTGAGAACCAGGAGGGTGGACGAAAGTCCCCCTCCGCTTTTTATGTTATACAACATTTTTCAGTTAAGAGAATGTGTTTTTTGAATAAAAAGATAGCCCCCACAGATTGTTTTTTCAACTTTCTGTAGGGGCTTACGTCATTCAGAACAAGGATTACTTAATGCCCATTGCTCTGAGCCAGTCGGGGTACTGCTCCAACAATTTGCTGTAGAGTTGGTTGTCTGTGAGACTTCCAAGGTCAGCAATCTTGACAAAAGCAGTGTTGTCTGCATCTCTTCCGTCCAAATCATCGAGCTTTTGCAGGTAACGGAAATACTCATTGCCGATACCAACAAACTGGTAGAAAATCTTTTTCTTGGACGATTTCCTTACCTCTTCGTCGGTGTTCTGGGGATCAGAATTCTCACCATCAGTGATGAAAATTCCAAATGCTGGGTAGGGGCTTCCGTCATCGTATGCTTTCATTGTCTGGCGAATCACAGGAGCGTAGCTCGTTCCACCGGATGGACCGTAGCCGTTGCGAATAATAACATCCTGAACATATGACTTATAGTTATGGATGTTCATCGCGGGCATTTGTGTGCAATCGTGATTGAACACAAACACCTCGAGCTCTCCGTTGTCGTCAAACTTAAGAGCGATGGGGAGAAGCCGGGTAAGTGTACTCTGTACAGAACCGTTCTGAAACAGAGTTGACATAGAGCCAGAAATATCGAGTGCTACGAACACACGAGCTCTGTGCTTAGTCAAATCGACACCCTTCTCCTTCTGCAGCCGAACAATGTGACCATCAAGAGCGTCCTGAGACTTCTTGAGATCTACCTTGCCAGTGCTAGGAGCAGGTGTGGGAGCCGTGGTGGCTCCAGGCGTACTACTTTTCTTTTTGCCAAAAAACATGATTAGTACCTCCTTATGGCTTATTATTGCTTTGGCAATGCATATGATTATATCATGATGTAACGGAAAAGTCAAGAAATTGAAGGTTTTGCTCGTTTACATTAGGAAGAATCATCAATTTGCATTTGATTTTATCTTGCATTTTGTATAAACATGCTATATAATCGGAGTATCATAATTTAGGAGGTAGAATATGGACGATATAAAGAATAAAGTTGAGGAAATAGTTAATAAAATAAAAAATGATGGAGATTTTGCAAATAAATTTAAAAATGATCCTGTAAAGGCTGTAGAAGGTGTTATAGGAGTTGATTTACCTGATGATCAAATAAATCAAGTTGTTGGTATAGTAAAAACAAAAGTTAACTTCGATAGCAATGATGGAATAGTAGGAAAAATAAAAGGATTATTTTAAGATTTTAGGAGCAAATTTTCGTAAATTTGTTCCTTTTTTGTTAAAAAAAATTGTAGGACGAAGTAAAAAATTCAAGGAGGTTTTATGATGAATAAAAGATATGATTTAGAAAGTAGGTTGAAACATAGAGGCTACGGCTGCAAACTATTACAGGCGAGATAATGCCACATAGGCGTGTAATAGTATAAATTTATTGTGGCGTATATCTCGTTATTTGAAAAATAAACAGATAAGGAGATATAAAAATGATAGAGATAGAATTAAATAATATAAAAAAGAATTATGGATTAAAAAATGTTTTAGATGATTTTAGTATGGAAGTACATACAGGTGAGAGAATTGCTCTTATAGGGCAAAATGGGTCTGGTAAGTCTACTGTACTTAAAGTAATTGCTAGTCAAGAAGATATAGATAGTGGTACAGTATGCATCAGAAAAGGTGCATCAATAGGTTTACTAAAACAAATATATGAAAATATAGATGAGAATATTAATGTTAAGGAATTTCTTTATGAGAGCTTCAAAGATGTTCAAAACGTTGAATATAAACTTCAAAGTTTAGAGCAAAAAATGTCAGTGGAACAAGATGCAGAGGTTTTAGGGAAGTATATTAATGACTATGGTAGCTTACAGGAGCTATATTCATTAATGAATGGCTACAACATTAGTGAAAAATATAATAAAATATGCACTAGGTTTCATATTAGCACTGATATGCAAAATTTGAAATATAATGCCTTAAGTGGAGGAGAAAAAACGAGGGTAAACTTGGCTAAGCTACTGCTAAAAGAGCCAAAAATACTATTATTAGACGAGCCAACAAACCACTTGGATATTGACTCTCTAGATTTTTTTGAAGAGCTAATTCAAAGCTATAAGGGAACTGTACTCATAGTTTCTCATGATAGATATTTTTTGGATAAGGCCGTAACAAAAACGATATTATTAGAAAATGGAAAAGCTAATATTTATAATGGAAACTATTCATTTTTTTTAGAAGAAGATGAAAAGAGAACCTTAGCTAAATTTGAAAAGTATAAAAATCAGCAAAAGCAAATAGAAAAGATGAAGGAATCAATTAAAATGCTGAGAAAATTTGGAGATTTAGCTGGAAACGAAATGTTTTTCAAAAGAGCAAAATGTATTGAGAAAAGGCTTGAAAAGATGGAAGTTCTGGATAAGGTTTCTCTAGAAAAGAATAAGATAGATATTAATTTCAAAATGGATAATAGATCTGGCGAAGATGTGCTTAAATTTGAAAATTTGAGTAAGTGCTACGATGACAAGGTTCTTTTTTGTAACGTAAATTTAAGAATTTCCTACGGAGAAAAGGTATGTTTAGTTGGAAATAATGGCTCTGGTAAATCTACTTTGATTAAAATAATATTAGGGGAAGAGCAATGTACTGGAGGCTTGGTAAAGCTTGGAACAGCAATAAAGATAGGATATATTCCGCAAAATATTGTATTTGATGATGAAAGCCAGACTGTTTTAGATTATTTTTTTAGTGGTAGTAACTTTTCAGAAACAGAGGCAAGAAATAAACTTGCCAAGTATGGGTTTAGAAAAGATACTGTATTTAAAAAGATTGGCAAACTATCGGGTGGTGAAAAGGTAAGAATTTTATTAATGAAACTAATGCAAAAAAATATAAATTTTTTAATTTTAGATGAACCGACTAACCATATCGATATTGATACCAGAGAGCTGCTAGAGGAGGCATTAAAGGAGTATAAAGGTACTATTTTGTTTGTATCGCATGATAGGTTTTTCATAAATAAAGTGGCAAATAGAATAATACGTATTGAAAATAAAACAATAATTTAAGGACTTAGAAAAATTTTTCCTCCGTCCCCAAAATTTCAAAAATGAAAAAGAGCTAATTGATTGAATCTCAACCAATTAGCTCTTTTCGCTTGTTTGAACGCTTTTTACTTTCCTACACTGTAGAGCGAAAGCAGTTCGGTCAGGCGCTTGATGATCATCGTAACAAATGTGGACATATTGCAAATCTGGCTCTTAATCATATCAAGTCTATACACAGTGTGAGCCATAAGCTTGCCATTGATGTTGAGAACGTCGATATCCTCGATACAACTCAGAATTGTTGCTTCCAGATTGGTAATCTTTTCCAGCGTTTCTGCAATCCATGCTACATCAGCGATGGAGATGTTCTTCTCTGGAATCTGGCAATTCTGAATTGTGAGAAAGATGCCGGTTACGTTTTCAAGTGCCGGACGGATAGTCTTATCCATTGCTTCATGGTAAAACTGATCTGTCTCGTCCTTGTTGGATTCATTAGCAAGCAGTCTGCGATCAGATCCAAGCTGCTTTCTGAACCCAGAAAGTGAGGTTTGGGCCGCGAACACATCGCCGTCGAGAAACAAGTCTAATGCGACGTTGATGGTCTTGTACCGCCTGTCTTTTGCGCTCATGTTATCTTCTCCTTTGCCCATATGGGTCTTTAGGTGAGAGCATACCAAAAAATAGTATACTCAATGTCGAATAACGTACAAAGCTGTAAATATATACAACCTGCCTGGGATTATATCAGACTGAATTATTATTTGTCAATTATCTTCCATATATAAAAAAAGTATGCTACAATGTGTGCAAAATACATAAGATATTTTAAAATACAAATAAAGAGCTAGTAATTTGGTTATATGTGTTCTTTAGAAAGGAAGTTAGTATGGATATTACAAGACCAGTTTTTTTAGAGATAAATTTAGATAATTTTGAGTATAATATTAAACAAATACAAAGTATTGTTGGAAGTGATGTTAAGTTAATGCCTGTTATTAAAGGCAGTGCATATGGTACATACATAAATAAAAGATTGGATATAATAAATAAATTTGAAATAGTTGCAGTTGCAACAGTTGATGAGGCTGTTTACATTAGATCAATTGGATATGAAAAAGAAATTTTTGTTTTAAATCAGCCTTATGAAGATGAAATACCTAAAATAGTAGACAATAACATTGTTGTAGGTATCAGCTCATATCATTTTGCTGAAAAGCTTGCTGAATATGGAAAAGAAGTAACTGTTCATGTTGAGATTGGAACTGGTATGGGAAGAACCGGAGTTCATCCATATAAAATAGAAAAGTATTTAGATAGCCTTTCATCAAATATAAAAGTTGAAGGTATATATACTCATTTTTCTTCAGCTGATATTGATGATGAATATACTAAGAAGCAACTTAATTCATTTAATATAGCTGTCGAGAAAGCTAAAGAGATACTAGGAGATATTAAATATGTTCATGCAGCAGCTTCAAATGCTTTGCTAAATTACCCTGAAGCTCGCTTTAACTTAGTAAGGCCAGGTATGATAATATATGGTTATCCTGCAGCAGATGATACATTGGAAAAAATTAGCTTAAAACCGGTTGCTAAGTTAAAGGCAAAAGTTAATTTCTTAAAAACAGTTGATAAGGGGATAAGCATCGGGTATAGCAGAAGTTACATTACAACCAAAGAAACAAAGGTAGCTACTATTCCAATTGGATATGCGGATGGCTTTAGAAGGACATTTTCTAATGGTTGGGAAGTTATGATAAATGGGAAAAAGGTTCCAATTATTGGAAAAGTATGTATGGATAGCTTTATGGCTGATGTTACAGATATAGAAGATATTAAAATTGGTGACGAAGTTATAATATGGGATAATGAAAATATAACCTTGGAGCAATTGGCTGATAAATGTAATACAATTAATTATGAAATCTTATGCACCATTGGAGATAGAGTTCCAAGAAAATTTGTAAGGGAATAGTTAAGATATCAAGTACACGAGTAAATCAATACAAATTCACATAAAACATTGACATTAAAAATCAAAAGGTATAAAATGATGGTACATCAACCTAAGTGGTTGGTTATAGACTCGTAAGGCCGCGTGACAAGCGTCTGGGTAATAATCCAGGCAAAAAACTTGTTATTGTGGCACGACAAATATTTAGAAAGAGCAGGCAGAGCAATTTGCTTGCTCTTTCTTTTATGATAGAGCGGTGGATCAATATTAAGCAGTCCCCATTGCAAAAAAAGTTTAAGTAGTATACAATACCGAAAGTGAATATAATTGATGGGGGTAATCAATATGGATATAAAGGTAAAAGACATAGTAGAGCAATGTAATGGAAAATTAATTTTTGGAGATGAAGAAACCGTATGTAACGATTTTTCAAGGGATACAAGAACAATAAAGAAAGGTGACGTATATGTTGGAATTAAAGGTGATAATTTTGATGGAAGTAGTTTCTTTGAGCAGGCTTTAGAAAATGGGGCAAAAGTATGTATTTTACAGGGAATAGAGGTGTCTGAAAGAATAAAAGAGCAATATGCTGATAGATGTATAGTTATTGTTGATGATACAATCAAGGCTCTTCAACAAATTGCTGCATATAAGAGATCTTTATACGATATACCAGTAATAGCAATAACAGGAAGCGTAGGAAAAACAAGTACTAAAGATATCGTTGCAAGTGTTGTTGGAACTTCTTACAACATGATTAAAACCGAAGGAAATTTAAATAATCATATAGGTCTTCCTTTGACAATATTAAGATTAAAGAATCACGATGCTCTTGTTGTTGAAATGGGAATGAGTAACTTGGGTGAAATAAGTACATTATCAAAAATAGCTAAGCCTACAATTGCAATAATAACAAATGTTGGAACAGCTCATATTGGAAATTTAGGTTCAAGAGAGAATATTTTGAAAGCTAAGCTAGAAATTATTGATGGGTTAAAAGATGGTGGAACACTTATAATCAATAATGATAATGATATGCTTAATAAGTGGTATAGCAGTTACAATGGAAATATGAAAGTTTTCACATATGGTATTAATAATTCAAGTGAGATTTCTGCTGAACAAATCGATATAAAAGAAAATAGTAGTAGTTTTGTAATAAAATGTGCTGATGAAAACTGCGGTTATAACAATAGTAAAGTTGATGTTCCTATAGGTGGGGAGCACTTTGTTTATAATTCTTTGTGCGCAGTTTCAGTTGGAAAAAATTTACGGAATAAGTATCGATAAGGTAAAAGAGGGAATCCAGAAATTCGAATTAAGTAAAAATAGAATGGAAATTATAAATAAAAATGGTATTACAATAATAAATGATTGCTATAATGCAAATTTTGATTCTATGAAGGCATCAATAGGAAGTCTTGCTAAAATGGAAGGTAAGAGAAAAATAGCTGTTTTGGGTGATATGCTTGAACTTGGTGACTATTCAAAGAGCTTACACTATAATGTTGGTTTAGAAGTTGTTAAAAATAATATTGATGTTTTAGTAACGGTTGGTACTGAAGCTAAAAATATTGCAAATGCTGCAAAAGCAGAGGGAATGAACTCTGATGATATACACGAGTTTGAAAATAATAAAGATGCAGTTAATGCTTTGAAGAGCATCTTATCAGATGGAGATGTTGTTTTAATAAAAGCGTCAAATGGAATGAAGTTTATTGAAATTGTTAATGAATTAAAGTCATAATATATATTATGTAAAACGTTGAAATATCAAAAAAAGTGTGATATAATTAGTACATTAATTTTTTACGAGTAGTGTAAAGAAAGGATGTCTAATTATGAGTAAAGTAAAAAAAGTATTGTTAATCATTGCTATGATAGCAATTGCACTTATGATAAAGTCTGTAAGAGCTGAAGCTTATGAATATATATGGCCAATTGGAGGAGATAATGCAAACGAAACATATCTAGATTATCATTACTATGGTCAATCATATGCAGCTCCTTATAAAGATGGAAAGTCTGGAAGGCAATATATAGTAAATAATGAATTATGGCCAAATGAATTGTATTATCGTTCAACGTGTGAGTCACACTATGGTATGGATATTACTGGAAAAAATGGCAGTACATATAATGTTGTATCAGTTTCTAATGGTAAGGTACTTGCAACAAGTGGAGACAGGGTTAAAAATCCTGGAGTAAACTATATAGATAGAAATAAAAGAAGAACACCAGAAGGATTAAACGATGGTGGCGGATATGGAAACTATATTGTTATTCAAGAAGAATCAACAGGAAGATGTTTTTTATATGCACACTTGAAAGGTGGAACATTACAGGTTAGAAAAGGAGATACTGTTACAGCGGGTCAAATGATTGGTATAATGGGAAGTTCAGGAGATTCTGGACATATGCATTTACATTTTGAAATTAGAAAATCAAGATCAACTATGCTAAATGAAACTAAATATGGATATCATTATTTAGTAACAACAAATTCTAATACTAATCTTGATCCAGAAAATTTTGTTGGAACAGAGCCAAATGTGCGTACACCAGTAAATGATAGTAAGAGGGTTCAAATTTCTAAGGATGATGCTAAACTATATGTAAGACATCTATATAGCACAATTTTGAAAAGAGCTGAGATTGACGCAGAAGCAGAAGAATATTGGGCTGAAAGATATGTAAGCTCTGGTAGTTTATTTGAAATTACAAGAGATATATATTTGGGAGATGAATCAAAAGCTACGAATGGGGAGCTTAGCAATATAGATTTTGTTAAAAAATCATATGAGATGATTTTATGCAGAGGTACAAATTTCACTGAACAAGAGATTTCAGATTTTGTAAATAAACTGGATAGAGGAATTTGGGATAGAAATGATTATCTAGCTATGTTATGTAATAGCGATGAATTTGTAAATAATAGAGTTAGCCAAATAATCAATAATCAAAAACAAATAGAGCAAAGAAAACAAGAAGAAGAGCGTCAAAGACAAGAAGAGGAAGAGCGCAAAAAAGAGGAAGAAAGAAAGCGTGAGGAAGAGCGCCAAAAAGAAGAAGAAAGAAAGCGTGAAGAAGAGAAAAGAGCAAATATAAGATTATTTGTTAAGAATATTTATAGAGCTGCTTTTAATGAAGAAATTAAAGATGAGAACCTAAGCGCATGGGAAAATGAATACATTGAAAAAGATGATATAGCAAGTATTTCAGCAAGAATATTTGTTAACGATGAAACTAACAAATTAAGCAACTATGATTTTGTTAAAAAGATGTGTTTCGTTATTTTAAATAGCGACGAATATACCGAGGAAGAAATGTTCGTTGTTGTTGAAAGATTAAATAGAAACAGTTACACGAGATTTGATTTGATTTATGCTGTATGTAGTACTTCAGAATTTAAAGATGAAATATTACCACAGATTATTTTGAAAGAAAAGAATAGAGTTCCTAGTCTTGCATCAGAGGAAAAGCTTACTAGATTAGGAGATTTAAATGCAGATGGAACAGTTGATTCATCAGACGCATCAATATGTTTACAACTATGTGGTGCACAGGAATTTATGGATTATAAATATGCAATTAAATTTGCTGATGCAGATGGAGATGGAAGAGTATCTGCTTCTGATGCAGTAAAAATACTTATATATGCTTCTAATGTTGGTGCAGGAAACGTAAGATGTTCATTTGCTGAATATGTTGGAAGAACAGATATGAAATAAATATTAAGCAATAGCTTATTAATCCGTATTACAAAAACGAAAGTTGGAGTAGTACGGATTTTTTATTGCATAAAATATTCTGTTAAGCTATAATTAGATTAGAAATTTTGGGGACGGAGGAAAAATTTTTCGTTCATAAATTTAAAGGAGTGATATTATGGAGTCACAGGAATCTAATGTAAACGAATCAAAATTCAAGAAATTTGGGAAATATGCGATAGTATTTATACTATTAATAATAATGGATATAGCCATTTTTTTAGGCATTTCTAAAATAATAGATACTAATCTTATTAAAAAGTCAGAATATAGCATGGACAAAGCAACAGGGGTTATACAACTTACCGATGAAAATATTGAAAGTGTTATAAGTCAAGATAATATAGGTATGTTAAAAACGATAATTCTTATAGCAATAATCTATGGTTCATATGGCATTGCTATTTTTGTGACCTCAAAAATGAATAAAGGGAAGACTTTTATTTATCCTAGAAATTTTAGAGGGAAAAAAGCTGTTATATACCACATAGCTCTAATCGGTGTTGTTGTTATAATATTTATATACGTAATTCTAGTTAACAAGGATTGGTCAGTTTCCGTGGCAACCGTAAGAGATAAGGGAGAGGCAAGAAATAGTGGACGTTTATATCACTACATCGAGGTTGAAAACAAAGAGAGGGGAAGTACCCCATATAATGAATATAAAGATATAGAGGTAAATGATAAAGTTTATATAGTCAGAAGTGAAAGAAATAGAAAGATTATAGGTGTTTATAGTACCAAAAAATATAAATATATAGGCGAGAAGTTAAATAAATAAATTAATTAAGCTATGTGGCGAAGTAGAGAAGAATTCAATTACGCAGGTAAGATGAATTCTTTTTTACAGTTCATACAAACTACATAATAAGTTGACGCCTCTGAGATTATTTTTGAATTATGTTAATATTTCTACCCTAAAATATATGTAGCAAAACAATGATAAAATAGTATTTAGACAACAGAAAAGCTACCACAACACTGAATTACCCTTGTTTTTTACTACCTATAATGATAAAATAGAGAAAATTATTTATATTTTCGATATAAACATATAGGGAGTTTTTTATGTTTAAATTAGTATCAAATTATAAGCCTACGGGTGATCAACCTCAGGCAATTGAATATTTATCAAAAGGAATTAAGGAAGGAAAAAAATTCCAGACTTTACTTGGTGTTACAGGTTCACGGAAAAACTTTTACTATGGCAAATATAATCCAAGAGGTTCAAAAGCCAACACTAGTGCTTGCTCATAATAAAACATTAGCGGGTCAGTTATATTCAGAATTTAAAGAGTTTTTTCCAGATAATGCTGTAGAATACTTTGTATCTTACTATGATTACTATCAGCCAGAAAGCTACATTCCGCAATCAGACACGTACATAGAGAAGGACGCGTCTATTAATGATGAAATAGATAAACTTAGACATTCGGCTACACTTGCTTTATTTGAAAGAAAAGATGTAATAATTGTTGCTTCTGTCTCTTGCATATATGGATTAGGTGACCCAATTGACTACCAAGGTATGATGTTATCTTTGCGTCCTGGTATGGAAAAACCTCGTAACGAGATAATGAAGAAGTTAATCTCAATGCAATACAATAGAAATGAATTAGATTTTAAAAGAGGAACCTTCAGAGCCAAAGGAGATGTGCTTGAAATATATCCTTCATCTCAAAGTGAATCTGCCATAAGAGTTGAATTTTGGGGCGATGAGATTGAGAAAATACACGAAATAAATCCATTAACAGGTAAAAGCATTGGTTTAAGATCCCACGTATTAATTCCTCCTGCTTCACAATATGTAACAAGTAGAGAGAAGCTTGATAGAGCAATTGTAACTATCGAAGAAGAGCTTAAACAAAGAGTTGAATATTTTAAATCTCAAAATAAACTACTAGAGGCACAGAGAATTGAAGAGCGTACAAATTTTGATGTTGAAATGATGAAAGAAACAGGCTTTTGTCAAGGTATAGAAAACTACTCAAGACATATAAGTGGTAGACCAGAAGGAAGTCCGCCATATACTTTATTTGATTATTTTCCAAAGGATTTCTTATTACTAGTGGATGAATCACATGCTACTATTCCACAGGTTAGGGCTATGTATAATGGAGATAGAGCCCGTAAGGAATCACTTGTAAAATATGGATTTAGATTACCATCAGCTTTTGACAATAGACCACTAACATTTAAAGAATTTGAGGATAGAATTAATCAGGCTGTGTTTGTTAGTGCAACACCTGCAGAATACGAGAAGGAACATAGTAAGAGCAATGTTATTGAGCAAATTATACGTCCAACTGGTCTATTAGATCCGCTTATAGATGTTAAACCGGTTACGAACCAAGTTGATGATTTAATAGAGCAAATTCGCCAAACAGTAGAAAACAAAGAGCGTGTGCTTGTTACAACGTTAACTAAAAAAATGGCGGAGGATTTAACCGCATATTTAGCGAGTCTGGATATTAAAGTAAAATATATGCATTCAGATATTAAAGCTTTAGAGCGTATGGAAATAATTAGAGATTTGCGTTTAGGTGAATTTGATGTATTAGTTGGTATAAACTTATTAAGGGAAGGCTTAGATATACCAGAAGTTTCTTTAGTAGCTATATTGGATGCTGATAAAGAGGGTTTCTTACGTTCAGAAAGGAGCTTGATACAAACAATAGGACGTGCTGCTAGAAATGATAAAGGTCGTGTAATAATGTATGCCGACGAACTTACCGAATCGATGGAAAAAGCAATACATGAAACTAATAGAAGACGTGAACTTCAGATTAAGTATAACGAAGAGCATGGTATAACACCACAAACAATTAAGAAAGATATTAGAGCTGCAATAAGTGCAACCATAGTTGAAGAAGCATCCGAGGAATATGGTTTGGATAGAAATGCAAATATGCAAGATGTAATTAATAAATTAACTGATGAAATGCTTAAATGTGCAGCAAATATGGAATTTGAGAAAGCTGCCGAAATAAGAGATAGAATAAAAGAGCTTGAAAGTTTTATATAAAAATACATAGTAAAAGTAAAAGGGAAGAGACCTAGCAATAGTTGCCAGGTCTCTTCTTTTGGATCATGTTTTCTTCATAGGGATACGTGTGCATCTACAAACATAGATGATGCTGTGGTTCTGTCCGATACCAAAAATCTCAAAGCCATCCTTAATAAACTCTACATATCTTTCAATGTTAGTACAATAGCTGGAGCGAATGTAAGGACAGATGTTTTTGGGATTGTCAGCAGGGGCAGTGCAACACAGCTTGCTTGTTCCACAAAGGTGTGCAGCTCCACAAAGGAATTTGTATAAAACTTTAAGTTCGCGAGAGGAAAGCTCCATTGCGTATAACTTACCGTTTTTTACAAAGATGATTCCTCGTCTGTTAGCTTCACTTCTCCACTGTGTTACATCCTCAACAGACATCTTTGGCATGATATACTGCTTCACTACATTCCTACGAGTGTCTGCGATTTGATTGGTCGGCCTACCAGTTTCTCTAGAGATGATATAATCTTCCTCGATGCATAACCGCTCGATGACAAGATGATTACCATCTACAAAAGACGAATAGGATTTCTGTTTCTTCACCTGTACTTGTGCGTTCAGACTCATAGCATGACCTCCTTTTAGGTTTTAAGGGATATAGTTAGCTTCCCTTAAGCTTATGCATTCACGAGCGTATTACGTGAAATACCCGTGAACATAATTATATCACTTGATTAACATAAAATCAAGAAAATCCAATATATTACAAATTTTTATTGCATACGAAAAAGCACGGTGGAAACACCGTGCTTTTCGCTTTCACTTGATCAAACCATTGGGCCCACGTAATTAGCACACGCCAGAACATAAAAAACGCTCATAACGTGCGGTGCAAAGAGTTCGTATCCGTCAATGATGAAATCATACTTTTCAATATGATTGCATTTGACGTTCAGAACCTTTGGACATGGAGCCTCGTCTTTCGGACATATGCATTTGCAGTTTGCACCGCAAAGATGCATATTGGTATGTGCGTACGACTCGAGACGTTTCATATCCTTCGATCCTTCAATCGGGCAAGCGTAAAGCATACCTTTCTTGCGAAAAACGATGCCTCTTGCTTCAGGATCTTCACGCCAGCGAGCTACCTCCTCAGCTGTTGTCTTGTTAAGAACGAACTGATTAATTACCGTACGCTTTTCGTCTACGAGTGTGGATTCGGTGTTAATCTTTCCAGCTACACCTACAGTTTGAGTAAGTTCATACACTTCGTCTACCTTGATTAGGGAGAGAATGAGCGTATCACCTTCTTCGTGACACTCGTACATATACCGACACTGCGTCTTAAGTTTAGCCATTTTAAGTTACCTCCTTCAAAATGGTTTACAATGGTTCGGTCTAGGGGAGGCAGTTAATTCCCCCAGTTTTTACAGCAGCGATAATGCCTTGAGATAATCGCTTGAGAGTCATTATATCACATAATTTACATAAAAACAAGAGAATTTACATAAAACATAATACAAAACGAGAGAAAGCTGTTAACTTTCCCTCGTTTTGCTCTTACTCGATAATTTCAAATGTGTCATCTTTCAAAATCATTTGAGTTCCTTTATAAAAATTTCTGAGAATGTATTTTGAGTCATTTCTTCTAGAATATCGTGCGATGTTTACTACAGCCATTATGTCTCTACCATTAGCTTCTCGTACTAAGTTCTTTTTTGAAAGCAAAAAGTATAATTTAACGCCTTTACCAGTTTCCAAAGTAATGATATCTTCATTAAAATTGTGAACTGGCTCTTCATACAGCCCAAAGTAACTGGCAAATTGATTGATAGACGATAAATCACCTTTTTTCTCCAAAAAAGCTACATAGCAGACTGGCCGATAGTCAATTTCCAATGATTTTACGAAATAACCTATCCAGTAAGATGCAGAGAATACGACAAAAATTGCGATAATTCCCTTTAACATAAATTGCACAACCTTTCTGCGTGTTAATTTACGAAGGAAAGTATAACACATATTTACTTCTTTGTAAATCTAATATATAATTTGTGTGAAAGAAAATGAGATTTGATTGAGGAGCACAAATGATGAATGAATATGAAAATATAAAGAAAGCGTATTATAGCTATAATCTAAGTCAGGATGCGGATTTACCTGAAAAAATATTGAAATATATACAAGACAGAGTAAATGCAAATAGGCAGGAAATTGAAAAAATTGTCGAAATCTACAAGAGCGGAATAAAAGTAGATTCGATTTTAAATATTATTTCTGATGAAATGGATAGAGAGCCACAGTCTATTGGTAAAACAATTATAGATAAGCAAGGGTTTATGTTTTCTCAGGTATTAATGCCAGTTGGAATTATTGGCGTTAAAGCTGATGATACTTACGAGATTATTAAATATTTTGTGAGAGCTATAAAGTCGAAAAATGCAATTATTGTTGTATCAAAAAAATATAGTGAGTATAGCCTAGAATCACTAATCTTAATAATTATTAAAGAGGCTCTTAATAAATATGGTTTAGATGACAACTTAATAAGTATGGTTGATGAAAAAGACTATAAAATAGATTGGTTTGATAGGTTAATATATGCAGATGAGGAAAATAGAGATAATCATAAGTTTATTGATTTATCAAAAACAACAGAAAATGCCTCAAAGCAATATGTATATGTTGAAAGCGATGCTTTTAGACTTGAGGCTGAAAAGAATAAAAATGTAGAAATTCTAATAGGAAATATTAATGAGATAATTGATAAAATTAAGAGTTGTAAGAGTGCAGTAATATATACAAAGGATAGTCAAAAAGCTTTTACATTTATTAATACAGTATCTGCAGATAATATTTTTGTAAATGCTAATTTAAGTAACGCTATTGAAACTATAGATTGTGAAGATGAGATGTTTAAATATAGAAATCTAATAGTTCCCGTGCCTAAGGATTTGATAAAGAAGGCAGAAGAAAATGAAAACGTAGTCACCGAAGAAATAACGAGTGAATCTACACCAAAAGAAGAGCAAGCGATGATTGAGTACAAAGAGAGCTTATGGCAGAAAATAAAAATCAGATTTAAAAATCTATTTAAATTCTAGTTATACATAGGAGGAAAATTCATTGGATATAAAAGATGGTGTATTAGTAAAAGTTTATGATGAAGATATTCAAAATGGAACAGTTGAAATACCAGATGGGGTTACTGTAATTGGAGATGGAGCATTTGAAAAATGTAGAGGATTGAACAAGGTAAACATACCAGAAGGTGTTACTACAATTAGATCAGGTGCATTTTTGGGATGTAGTGGGTTGACAGAGATAAATATACCAGATGGTGTTACAGAAATAGGAGAATTCGCGTTTGAAGGATGTAGTGGGTTGACAGAGATAAACATACCAGAAGGTGTTACAGAAATTGGATTTAATGCATTTTTGGGATGTAGTGGGTTGACAGAGATAAACATACCAGAAGGTGTTACAGAAATTGGATTTAATGCATTTGAAGGATGTAGTGGGTTGACAGAGATAAACATACCAGATGGTGTTACTACAATTAAATCAAGAGCATTTGAAGGATGTAGTGGGTTGACAGAGATAAACATACCAGAAGGTGTTACAGAAATTGGATATGGTGCAT
>JAFWDV010000004.1 GCA_017515985.1 Clostridia bacterium | reverse complement strand
TTATTTTTTATTTGTTGTTTTTTATTATTTTTTGCTTTATTTCTAGTTTTTTTCCTTGATTATTTTTTAATATTATTTTTTCAAAAAATTCATAAATAATAAAAAAAACAAAAAATAAATTTAGAAAAAAAATAATGAAAAATAAATCTAATAAATCAATATTAAATCACCCGCCTTTTTATTTAATTTTTTAATTTTTTGGAAATTTTTTAGAATAAAATAAATTTGATTAAAATAATTCGTAACCAACTTTTGTTATAATACAACAAATTTGCCAATTTGTCTATACTTTTGAGAAATATTATGATAGAATATTCTTGTTACATAAATGTTCAGTAAATAAAAATACTATATGTAGAAAATATAGAAAGGTGTGAAAAAAAATGATTAATAAAGATACAAAAATCGGAGAATTACTACAAGAATATCCAGAAAAGGCAGACATTCTATTATCAGCAGGTATGCATTGCTTAGGATGCCCAGCATCACAAGCTGAGACATTAGCTGAAGCATGTGAAGTTCATGGAATTGATGTTGATGAATTAGTAAAAGAGCTTAATGCGTAGGCTTTAGCTTAAATAATAATATAAAAACGAACCTAAAAAAAATATTAGGTTCGCTTTTTATTTCTAATATAATCGATTTTCACTACGGGTATTGGCAAATTAACAATTTTGTTATATAATACTAATATTGAAATTAAAAAGGAGAGATATTTATCATGTTTCAGAAACTTGAAGATGTTGAGAAAAAATATGAAGATTTAACTCAAAAAATAAGTGATCCAGATGTAATCGCTGCTCAAACAGAATGGAAAAATTATATGAAAGAGCATGCGGATTTAGAACCTATCGTAATAAAGTACAGAGAATATAAAAAAGTTCAAGCTCAATTGGAAGAAGCTAAGGAAATGCTTTCTGACCCTGAATTAAAGGATTTAGCTGAAATGGAAATGTTAGAAGCAAAAGAAAAACTTCCAAAGTTAGAAGAAGAATTAAAAATATTGTTAATCCCTAAGGATCCTGACGATGATAAAGATATCATATGTGAAATTAGAGCAGGTACAGGTGGAGATGAAGCTGCATTATTTGCTGGTACATTATTCAGAATGTATTCAATGTATTCAGAGAGAAAACACTGGAAGCTTGAAATCCTTAATGAAAACGAAACTGGTCTTGGTGGATACAAAGAAATTTCTTTTATGATTACAGGTAAAGGTGCATATAGTAGATTAAAGTATGAAAGCGGAACACATAGGGTTCAAAGAGTTCCAGACACAGAAAGTAGTGGTAGAATTCATACATCAGCTGCTACTGTTGCTGTTCTTCCTGTTGTTGAAGATGTTGAAATAGATATTAATCCAGCAGATATAAAGATGGATGTGTTTAGAGCTTCTGGTGCTGGTGGACAACATATCAACAAAACTTCATCTGCTGTAAGACTAACACATATTCCAACTGGAATTATTGCCGAGTGTCAAACAGAAAGATCACAATTCCAAAATAGAGAATATGCGATGAAATTACTAAAATCAAGATTATATGAAATTGAAAAAGAAAAGCAAAATAAAGAGCTTGAAGACAGCAGAAGAAGTCAAGTTGGTTCAGGTGATCGAAGTGAAAAAATTAGAACATATAATTATCCTCAAGGACGTATCACTGACCATAGAATTGGAATGAGTATCTTCCAAATGGATAATTTTCTAAATGGTGATATCGATGAATTGATTGATAATTTAGCTGCAGCTGCTAATGCTGATAAATTAAGAAGTGAAGACGAATAATTTTTAGAAGATATGTAAAACATATCTTCTTTTATTATATTTGCAATTTACATAAAATTATGTTAAAATAGTTCTATTAAAATAATCCAGCCAAGTGCTGGTGGTTCAGTTGGATAACTGATATAGATGTAAGAGTTAGTCATGTGTGTGTTCATTTATTTGATACTAACATACTAACAAGGCCCAGACAAAACTTTTAATTCCAGAAAGTCTTGTCGCAACTATAAGGAGGTTACTATGAGAGCCTATATTAACCTGAGCCAGTGGCTCAAAGACAAAGTGGACGAAATGTTCACGCAAAACAAAGACACCACAGCAGAAAACATCGTTGACAGATTTACCGAAAAATTCGAGTACGTTTCACACATTGGATATATGCCTGCTGAAGAAGCAGAACATGCATATGATTACTATGGTGATCGTGTCGGATTTATGATGTCTAACGATGGCATGACACCCGAGGAATACTATGTGCAGCACTACATGGATGAAGCAACAGCAAAATCTATTGTTGTCTTCTACAAGAGCTATGATGGTATCAACCGCAGCCTGAAGGATTTGGCCAAGTATTTATACTCGAACAATGTCCTGAATTTTAGTAACGTTTATGGCTCTTATCATCTTGTTCAGCTGTCACCTAGGTTCCTCACTGGAAAAAGAGCTCGAGACTTTTTGCCTGTACACAAGCTTTATAAGCCCCGCTATTTCCAGCTTTGCTACGGTAGTGCAACTATACGAAAATGCGAAGGTGGTGTCGCTGCTACAGTTATTCAACCCGACAGCCGTAAGAACGAGTTTATCTGCCTTGACAATCATCTTGTTTTTAGTCCTAACACTGTTATCTCGTTGTAATCTAATACGGTAGAAAAGGAGTCCCCCGTGTATCGCTACTCAAAGTAGCTTTACCGGGGGACTTCTTTGTTTTATCATTTTAAACCTTCATACTTAAACTTACTTTTTGTCTTTCATTATCTATTTTAATTACTTTTACTTTTACAACATCTCCTATTGAAACTATTTCTGAAGGATTCTTAACAAATTTATCACTTAATTCAGAAATATGTACAAGTCCATCATGCTTTACTCCAATATCTACAAATGCACCAAAATCTATGACATTTCTAACGGTACCATTTAAAACCATACCTTCTTTTAAATCTTCAAATTTTAAAACGTCTGATCTTAATATTGGTTTTGGCATTTCATCTCTTGGATCTCTTCCTGGCTTTGATAATTCATCAATAATATCTTTAAGAGTCATCTCTCCAATATCCAATGTTTCTGCAGTTTTCTTTATATTTAAACTAGATAATTTTGCTTTAATATCTTTTAATTTATCTGCATCTTTTAAATCTTCTTTTTTGTATCCTATTGTACCTAATAGTGCCTCTGCCTTTTCATAACTTTCAGGATGAACTGCCGTAATTTCAAGCGGATTTTTTCCATCCATAATTCTAATAAATCCTGCGCATTGCTCATATGCAACCTTACCTAGTTTTGGTACCTTTAATAGCTCTTTTCTTTCTAATATTTTTCCATTTTCATCTCTATATTTTACAATATTATTTGCAATAGTTTTGTTTATACCTGAAACATATGATAGTAGTGATGGTGTTGCAGTGTTAACATCAACACCAACATTGTTAACTGCATCCTCAACAACTCCAGTTAAGCTTTCTGCTAATCTTTTCTGATTAACATCATGTTGATATTGTCCAACCCCTATAGCCTTTGGATCAATTTTAACAAGCTCTGCAAGTGGATCTTGCAATCTTCTTGCTATAGAAATCGCGCCTCTTAAAGAAACATTTATATCTGGATATTCTTCAGTTGCAAGCTTTGATGCCGAATATACTGAAGCACCTGCTTCACTTACTATTGTATAATAAACTTCACTATCAATTTCAGAAATCATATCTGCACAAAATTTTTCAGACTCTCTTGAAGCTGTTCCATTTCCAATTGCAATCATATTAACATTATATTTTTTTATTAAATTTTTTAATTCTTTTTTTGCCTCTTCAACTTTGTTTTGTGGCTCTGTAGGATATACTGTAGTTGTTGCTAATAATTTTCCTGTTTCATCAATTACAGCAATTTTGCAACCTGTTCTATATGCCGGATCAAATCCCATAACAGTTAATCCTTTTAGAGGTGCTCCCATCAATAATTGTTTTGCATTTTGACCAAAAACTTTTATAGCTTTTTCTTCAGCTTTTTCTGTTAAGTCAGATCTAATTTCACGCTCTACGGAAGGTTCAATTAATCTCTTAAAACTATCTTTTACAGTATCATCTAAAATTTCTGTGTAATTGCTATTTTTATCTTTTATAATATCTCTTTCAATAAAATCTATAATATTTTCTTCAGGTTTTTGAATTTTTAATTTAATTGCATCTTCTTTCTCTGCTCTATTAATTGCTAAAATTCTGTGACTTGGAATTTTATTAACTCTTTCATTAAAATCAAAATACATCTGATAAGTTTTATTTTGCTCTTCTTCAGTTTTAGCATTTGATTCTGTTGAAATAACTCCATCTCTGTAACAATATTTTTTTATTTCTTTTCTATAAAGTGGATTATCTGAAATATTTTCAGCAATAATATCTTTTGCTCCAGCAATAGCATCTTCAATTGTTTCAACACCTTTTTCTGGATCAATAAATTGTTTTGCAAGCTCTTCAATTGATTGATTTTTGTCTTGATTTAATATAGCTTCAGATAATGGCTCTAAACCTTTTTCTTTAGCAATTGTTGCTCTAGTTCTTTTCTTTTGTTTATATGGTCTATATATATCTTCAACTTCAGCTAAAATCTTAGCATTTTCCAATGCTTTCACAATTTCATCTGTTAGTTTTCCTTGTTCCTCAATTGAATTTTTAACTTCCTCTTTACGCTCTTGCAAATTTCTAAGATAATTTAATCTATCAAATAAATCTCTTAAATTTTCATCGCTAAGACCACCTGTTACCTCTTTTCTATATCTTGCAATAAAAGGTATTGTATTTCCTTCATCTATTAATTTTACTGCACTTTCAACCTGACTATATTTTACATTTAATTCGTCAGCTATAATTTGAAAAATATCCATTATTTTACTTCCTTTCTTTACTAACATACATAGAAGTTTTTGGGGTATTTTCCCAAAAACTTCTAAAAAATTATATTCTAACCCAAACAGAAACACTACCACCATCGCAATAGAAAATACCATTTCCATCTTTGTCTACATATACATTTTCTGTCATATTTCCAGTAATATCTTTTAAAACGCAATTTGCAAGATTTGGTCCAACATTTATTTCTTTAGATCCACCAGCATTATCGCTCATAATAGCAACTAATCCTGAATCTTTATGTTCCTTGTCCCCTTGTCTAACCCATGCAATTACATGCTCGTCATCAAAATAATCTACTTGTTCTCCATATGCATATAGTTTTCTTGCCTGCATCAAGTTTGTAAGTTTTCCTCTTATTGTTGATTCGTTTTCACCATTTCTGCCATAATAATCACCAAAAAATACACAAGGAACACCATCTTTTCTTAGTAAAATTAAGGCATATGCAAGCGGTTTAAACCACTCTTGAATCTCTGATTGAAGTGATTGACCATATTGCGTATCATGATTATCAACAAATGTGACTGCATTTTCAGGAGATATTTGAACTAATGTACCATCAAATATTTTTCTCATATCGTAGTTACCATTACTATTAGATGCATAGAATAAATTATAGTGTAATGGAACATCAAACAAGCTTATGTTTTTTTCGCAATTATTTATATAATTTTGCAAAACATCTCTATTTCCATTCCAATATTCACCAATAAAATACAAATCCTTTTCTGTGCTATTTTCCATCTTGTCAATCCAATTTTTGAAGAAACCTTCACGCATATGCTTTATAGCATCAAGCCTAAAACCATCTAACTGACAATAATCAAGATACCATTTTCCCCATCTTTCAAGCTCTTCAACTACATCTACATTATTTAGGTCTACATCTGCACCCATTAGATAATCAAAATTTCCATTTTCTGTATCAACGTCTTTATCCCAATTTTTTCCATAAAATTTATAAATTGCTTTTTTTCTTTGTCTTTCGTCCCAATCAATTCCATGAAAATGCGTCCAATTCCATTTAAAATCAGAATATTTATTACCTCTACCATAGAAATTAAATTTAGACCAAGCAACAATTGGATATGGATCACTTGCACAAATATTTCTGTTATCCATATAGGCTTCCTGTGCAATAACTTCCTCAGTTTCATCTGCTCCCATTTTTTGGTTAAACACTACATCTGCAAGAACACTTATATCATTTCTATGTAAGGTATCAATAGCCTCAAGATACTGATCCTTTAATCCATATTTTGTTGGCACAGTTCCTTTTTGGTCGAATTCACCTAAATCATATAAATCGTAAACACCGTATCCAACATCATGAATTCCACCTGCTCCTTTATACGCTGGTGGAAGCCAAACCATGTTAATTCCTAAATTTCTTAAATTCTGAGCATCCTTTTTAAGTTTAAACCATAAAGTACAATTATCAGGATAATACCACTCAAAATACTGCATTATAGTTCTATTATTTCCCATTTATCTTTTGCTCCTATTTTAATATTAACATGATTTTATCACAAGCAAAAAAAAAATTCCACAAAAAAGAAAAAAATAAACAGCCAGATAAATCCACTTATCTAGCTGTTATTTTCATTATTCAAAGGCTTTCATTGCATCAGATAATTTGTTTAATTTTTCTTCAGAATCTTCAAGACTAATTCCCTTTACTCCAATATAGAATTTGATTTTTGGCTCTGTACCAGATGGTCTAACACAGCACCAAGCATCATTTTCTAGTTCGAAATATAATACATTTGATATAGGAAGTTCAGTAACTCCTTTTGTATTATTTTTATAATTTTCAACAATTTTTTCTTTATAGTCTCTGTACTCAATTACATCGTAATCGCCAATTTTCTTTGGAGGATTTGCTCTCATCTTTTCTAATATTGCTTTTATTTTTTCAGCTCCATCGATTCCCTTCATTGTAATTGCAGTTTGACCTTCTTTATAATATCCATATTTTTCGTAAATATTAATCATTTGGTCCCATAAAGTTATTCCTTTATTTTTGTAGTATGCAGCGGCTTCACATAGTGCCATAACTGCAACAATAGCATCTTTATCTCTTGCATGTGTTCCAATTAAGCATCCATAGCTCTCTTCATAACCAAATAAATATTCATATTTATGATTTTGTTCAAATAATTTAATTTGTTCTCCAATATATTTAAATCCTGTTAATACTTCAATTAATTTTACATTGTATTCTTTCGTTATAGCATCTGCCATATTTGAAGAAACAATAGTTTTAATAAGAGCACCATTACTTGGTAAAATACCTTTTTCTTTCTTTTGAGATAACTCATATTCAGCTATTAATAAACCAGACATATTTCCTGTAAATGGCATATATTCTCCAGTTTTAGAGTCCTTAGCATAAACACCTAATCTATCTGCATCAGGGTCTGTAGCAAGAACAATATCAGCATCAACCTTATTTGCCAAATTTAAAGCAAGAGCAAAAGCTTTTTTATCTTCCGGATTTGGATAAGTAACAGTTGGGAAATTACCATCTGGCTTTTCTTGCTCTGGAACTACATATACATTTTCAAATCCAAGCTCTTTTAAAACGCGTTGAACTGGAACGTTACCTGTGCCATGAAGTGGAGTATATACAATTTTTAAATCTTTCTGAACTTTTTCAATTACATCTTTATTTAGAACTAATTTTTTAAGCTCTTCTATGTATACTTTGTCTACATCTTCACCTATTTCATTGTACAAACCTTTTTCTTTAGCTTCATCAAGGCTTATGCTTTTAATAGTTGAAAAATCTGTAACTGCTTTAACTTCATCCATTATTTCTTTGTCTGTTGGAGCAACAATTTGTGCTCCATCTTCCCAATAAACCTTATATCCGTTGTATTCTGATGGGTTATGGCTTGCTGTTATAACAATTCCAGCAGTACATTTTAAATGTCTAACTGCAAAAGAAAGCTCTGGAGTTGGTCTTAAAGACTCAAATCTATATGTTTTAATTCCATTTGCATTTAAGCATAGTGCAGTCCAAATACTAAATTCAACAGACATATTTCTTGAATCATATGCTATAGCAACAGCCTTTTTATCTGTTGCTTTTTTATTAATATAATTAGCAAGACCTTGTGTAGCCTGAGTAACTGTATATTTGTTCATTCTGTTAGTTCCAGCACCAATTACACCTCTTAATCCAGCTGTTCCAAATTCTAGATTTTTATAAAATCTATCCTTTATTTCATTGTCATCAGTCAAAGCTTTTAATTCAGCCTTAGTCTCTTCATCAAAAATTTTACTTGTACACCACTGTTTGTACGTTTCTAAATAATCCATTTTTTACCTCCTTTAAACGAAAAGAGGCATCCTAATTTAATTAGGATTACCTCATCATTTTATTTTTTTAAATTATTATAATAATCTAAATAAAGTTTTTTAGCTGTTTCAGGGCTATCTGTTCCTGCAGCATTTTTTACTGGAGCAAATTCTTCTTCTCTCTTTACTCTTAGTATTGCCATATCATCTAACATATCAAATGCATCAAAAATAAATGATTCAAATTTATATGCATTTGGCTTTTCTGGAACAACTAGATTTCCATTTTCATCGATGAAGCTAGCCTTTTTATGAGCTATATGATAAGGTAGATTTTTATTTGCTACTTCCTCTATTACTTTTACATTAAACATATTACAGTTGATATGTGATTCTCCAAAAACAAGCTCACCGTTTTCATCAACTCTTTCTGCCATTTCTTGAGTTATTTCTGTATACTCTACAACTCCTGGTTTTCCATTTCTTCTACAGAATACACCAACTTTTTCGCTTGGATTAGCTTTAACAGTGCTCTTTCCACCAGCTAATACCTTCTTATCTATCATTATTCCTAATAGAATTGGATCTACCATTTTAACTAAAACATTATCCACTGGTCCAACAAAAGCCCACTCAACGCCTCTTTTTTCCATGTCTTCTGTTATTCCATTTTTCTTCATTGATTGGAATATTCCACCATGACCATCAGCAGCTTCTTTAATAACACCCTGCTCATTAATTAATATTTTTCCACTTTCATCACACATTGGTAATTTTCCTTGTTGGAAAAATTTAATAGAATTCTTATCATATCCAAAATAATTATTATCTTCAAAGAATTTTACAGTATCTTCATGATTTTCTTTTCCAGTCATTACATACCATGGAATTATAACTCCATATTTTTCATTGTTTTCCTTTAAAGTATCAATTAATATTTCAAAAATTGATTTGTGTGAATCAAGACCTATATCAAAAGTTCCCTTTGGTCCGCTATGACCAAGTCTTGTACCTTGACCTCCAGCCATAGTAACAACTGAATATTTGCCATCTTTTATAGCCTTTTCACCAATTTCAAGATACTTTTTATAGTCTTCTTCATTTAATTTTTCTTTGTCAACATATGCTATTGATTCTATTACATCATTATTGAAATTAATTTCATTTTTTGTTGTTTCAAATAAATCTGCAACTTGTTTAAAATCAATTCTTTCTATTTGACATTCAAGCTCTTTTTTTGTTTTTTCATCTGCTCGATCATATGCCTTAAGTATTTGCATTTGATTGTATTCTTCAAGCTTTGATTTCATCTCATTGTAATCCATATTGACTCCTCCATAAAATATTATTCCATAATACTATAACATTTTATTTTATTAGTCAATATTTTATTATCTATATAATTTTTTTTATTGAAAATTCTCCTCTTGTATTTAACATTTTTTTATAATTTTCTCTATTAATTATAGTGCTCAATGCCTCATTTTCATTAATTTGATAGCAGTTCACTATTTTTATTTTTTCATTTTTATTTTTATAAAAATTTTCTATACTTTTATTTTTTTCATTAATAAAATTTTCTTTTCCAGAAACAATAAAAATCTTTTCTTTATCGCAATATTCATCTTCTTCAACTGTATAATTCCACTTTATATTTTTTATTTCATTTTTACTTTTTAAATCTAATTTTTCTAATAATGTTTTAAATTTATCTTCTATACTATTTTCAAATTCCATGTATATTTTGTTTTCTTTTACATTTCTATTTATGTATGGCATTAGCATAACTGTTAAATGCCAATCACTTGCATAAAAGCAACAAACCTTATCTATACACTTATTAAACTTCATAACGAAGCCTCCCTCATAGTTCAAGATTTTAACACCCTAAAAATATGGTGTCAATTTAAATCGCCCCCGTTTTTTCGACATATTATGCCTGTATAAATAATTTGTATTTGTGAATAATTTAATAAACATTGTTTGGAGGCCTTTATGAAAATTTCAAAATATTCTTTTTTTAAAAATATTCTATTATTTTCATTATTTTTTTTATTTATTTTTACATTAGCTAAATCATATTCTGATTTTATTTTTTCAAATATTTCTAATAATTTTTTAAGATTACACATTGTCGCAAATAGCGATTCTACTGGAGATCAACTTGTGAAATATCAAATTAGAGATTCTATTTTAAATTATATTTCGCCATATTTAAAAAATGCTAAAAATAAGCAAGACGCAATTAATACATTAAATAATAATATTGACGAATTTTACAAAATTTCAGAAAAAATTTTAAAAGAAAACAACTTAAATTATCCTATAAAAATATCTGTTGGTAATTTTAAATTTCCAACAAAAGATTATTCAAATTTTACATTACCTGAAGGTAATTATGATGCATTAAAAATCGAACTTGGTAGCTCTTCTGGGCAAAATTGGTGGTGCGTAATGTTTCCATCTCTATGCTTAATTGATTCAAACAATATCTTCTCTTCAAATTCATCTATAGATGTACTAAATAACTGTTTAAATCAAGAGGAATTGTCTATTGTAACAAAAAATGATTCTTCTCCAGATATAAAATTTAAATTTAAGCTTATTGAATTAATTGAAAATCTATAGTTTTTATTGTCAAAAAAACAATTTTATGTTATATATAGAGAGATTACTTTGGTGGAGGTATTAAATTGGAAAAATTAGTTATTCAAGGTAGAACAAGATTAGAAGGAGAAGTTACAATAAGTGGAGCAAAGAATGCTGCAGTTGCATTAATTCCTGCCACATTATTAATAAAAGGTGTTTGTACATTAGAGAATTTACCAAATATAAGCGACGTACAAATCCAATGTGAAATATTAAAAGATTTAGGTGCTACAGTTGAATGGTTAGATCCTAATACAGCTAGAATAGATACAACAAACATAACTAGCCATAAAGCACCATTAGATAAAACAAGTAAATTTAGAGCATCATATTATTTGATAGGAGCTCTTTTAAGTAGATGCCATAACGTTGAAGTTGGCTTACCTGGAGGATGCAATTTAGGTGCTCGTCCTATAGACCAACACGTAAAAGGTTTTGAAGCGTTAGGTGCTACAGTTGATGTCGCTACAGGAAAAGTTGTTGCACATGCTGATGAATTAGTTGGTGCATCAATATATATGGATACAGTCTCTGTAGGTGCTACAATAAATATTATGCTAGCATCAGTTTTCGCAAAAGGAACAACTACAATAGATAATGCTGCTAAAGAACCTCATATCGTTGATGTGGCTAACTTTTTAAACTCTATAGGTGCAGACATACGTGGTGCTGGTACAGATATCATAAAAATTAATGGTGTTGAAAAACTAAAAAGTAATTCAACATATTCAGTTGTACCAGATCAAATTGAGGCTGGAACATTTATGCTTGCAGCTATGGCTACTCAAGGAGATATAGTCTTAAAGAATTGTATAAGTGAGCATTTAGATTGTCTTACAGCAAAAATAATAGAGATGGGCGGTAAAGTAATTGAGTCAGGTGATGAAATCAGAGTTACTTGCGATAAAAGACCTAAAAAAACAAATATAAAAACCGCACCATACCCTGGATTTCCTACAGATTTACAAGCTCAAATGGGCGTTGTATTAGCTCTTGCAGAAGGAACAAGTGTAATTTCAGAAAACATTTGGGAATCAAGATTTCAATACACATATGAATTAATTAAAATGGGAGCTAAAATAACATCTCAAGGAAAAACTGCATTTTTTGAAGGTGTAGAATCTTTATCTGGTGCTCCAGTATCTGCAACAGATTTAAGAGCAGGTGCTGCACTTATAGTTGCTGGAATTGCAGCTGAAGGTACAACAGAACTTTATAACTTGCAACATATCGATAGAGGATATGAAAATATTGAAGAAAAATTCAGAAAACTTGGAGCAAATATCATTAGAATAAGAGAGTAATAAAATGTTTAATTTTTGTAGTTTATATAGTGGAAGTAGTGGTAACAGTTTATTAGTTCAAAGCGATAATACAAATATATTAGTTGATACAGGAGAAAGTGCAAGAAAAATAGAAAATGCACTTTCTTCTATTGATGTTTCAGCAGAAAAAATTGACGCAATAATTATTACACATGAACACATTGATCATGTAAAAAGTTTAGGAACATTATCAAAAAAATATAATATTCCTGTTTATGCAACCGATGGAACTTGGGCTTCTATGCAAGATCAATCTCAAAAAATTGACGATAGTTTAAAACATATAATAACGCCATCAACAGAATTAAATATTGGGAAACTAATAATTGATCCATTTTCAATTCCGCATGACGCAACAAATCCTTGTGGTTTTAATATAAAATACGATAATAAACAAATAAGTATTGCTACTGACCTAGGACACGTTACAAACGAAATTCTTGAGAAACTAGAGCCAAGCTCTTTTATTTTACTAGAATCAAACTATGATCCTGAAATATTAAAATTTTCTAAATACCCATACTATTTGAAAAAAAGAATTTCTGGAGAATATGGCCATTTATCAAATATTGAAGCTGGCAAGTTAATATCTAATTTATCAAAAAAGAATTTAAAATCTGTAATGCTCGGACATCTTAGCAAAGAAAATAATTTTCCTGAGCTTGCCTATAAAACTGTAGCAGATGAACTAATAAATCAAAATTGCGATTTATCAAAAATAGAGCTAAACGTCGCTGCAAGAGATAAAAGATCTAAAATAATAAAAATATGATAAGGAGAAATAAATGTTACATATAAATATTGTTTGTGTTGGAAAATTAAAAGAAAAATATTTACAAGATGCAATATCTGAGTACTCAAAAAGATTAACAAAATATTGCTCTTTATCTATTACTGAATTACCAGATGAAAAATTACCAAATAATTTAAGTGATTCATTAATTAATATTATTAAGGAAAAAGAGTCTGATAATATAATGTCTCATACTGAAAAGAATTCTTATATTATTGCTCTTGATTTACATGGAAAACAATTTTCATCTGAAGAATTTTCAGAAAAAATAATGAATATTTCTACAAATAGTTCAAGCACTATTACATTTATCATTGGTGGTACGTTAGGATTATCAGATAAATTATTACTAGTCTCGAATGAATTAATATGTTTTTCAAAAATGACATTTCCACATCAATTAATTAGAGTATTTTTACTTGAACAATTATTTAGAGCTTTTAAAATATCTAATAACGAAACTTATCATAGATAATAAATTTATAAATTGAATGTAGAGGAAAATTATCCTAAATATTTTACATTTTTGTTATAGGGGTACGTAAAAGGGATTATATAAAAATTGAAAAGGGGGCTTTTCATATGTATAATGTATTTTCCTCTACAAAATTAAAAACGAATAATAAAATTCTAAAAAATTATAGAATAAATTCTTTTGAATTAAATCTTTGAAAAAAATAATTTGAATTCTAAATTTCACATTTTCAATGATACTCTCAAACCCTTGAAATGTCAAGGAAAACTTCATGACATAATTCGACAAAAAATCACAGAGCATATTATTCCAACTGCGTCAGCAAATAGCGCAGCAATTAAAACATCTTTATTTATTTTCACCTTTAAACCAGCTGTATATACAGCAATTGTATATATTGTAGTCTCAGTTGATCCCATTATTACAGAAGCAACTTTTCCAATATAACTATCTACCCCATTATTTTTCATTATATCCGTTGCTATTCCTATTGCGCCACTACCAGATATAGGTCTTATCAAAGCAAGTGGAATTATTTCTGTCGGAAAATTTATTATTCTAGTTATTGGATTAATTATTTTTATTACCATATCCATTATTCCTGAATTTCTGAGTAGGCCAATTGAAAAAAATATTCCTATTAATGTAGGAAATATTTTTATTGTAATTTCAATCCCCTCTTTTGCCCCATCAATAAATAAATCAAATGTATCTTTCTTTTCTTTAACAGCAAATATTATTATTATAAGTATTACTAATGGCATAGCCATTAGTGAAATATACGAAATCATATTTATTTTTCCCTTTTAATTAATAATTTTAAGCAAAAAATCCCACTTAAAGCTGCACAAATTGTAGCCAGCCACACCGGCACTATTATTTGTGTTGGATTTTTAGAGCCAAGCGATTTTCTAATAGAAAAAATTGTCGTTGGTATTAGCTGTATAGAAGCTGTATTAATTAAAATAAACATTTTCATCGAATTACTTAATTTATTATATTTATTTTTTTCGGCATTTTTTATTTTATTATTTTCATTATTCATGCTCTGCATTGCCTTTATTCCTATTGGTGTTGCAGCATTTCCAAGACCTAAAAAATTTGAAATAATATTCATAGAAATTTCTTTTTTTATTTTTTTTGAATTTTTAATATCTGGAAATAAAAAATTTAAAATAGGATTTAATATTCTGCACAATTTATTAATTAATGATGTACTACAAGCAATTTTCATAATTCCACTCCACAAACACATTGTTCCAACAAGCGAAATTGTAATTGTTATTGCATTTTCAGTAGAATCAAAAATTGCACTATTTATTTCTTGAATATTTCCAAATAATACTGCATAAAAAATTGAAAAAATAATAAAAAGTGGCCATATTTTATTTAACATTTTTCCTCCAATTAATAAAAATGTATTCATCAAAAAAAATATTATTCAAAATAAAAAAAGGGACGGACTCATTTTTTAAGTACATGCTTTAAAAATGAGTCCGTCCCTTTTTTGTTCCTTTTTTTTTCCGTCCCCAAAATTATTTATCCAAAAATTGCATATAAATATCATTCTTTTTTACTCCATTATTTTTTGCAATTTTTTTAATTATTTCATTTTTTGATAATCCTTGCTTTTCATATAATTCATATTGCTCTTCTATTGATAATTCAGCATTTTCATTAACTTCTTCAATAGCATTTCCCTCAATTAAAATAATCATTTCTCCTTTTATTTGATCAATTTCATTTATTATTTTTGAAACATTTCCTCTAATAAAACTTTCATGTATTTTAGTTAATTCCCTTGCAAGAACAATATTTACATCACCTAAATATTTATAAATATCGTTTAGCGTTGCAACAATTTTATGTGGTGCCTCATATAAAATAATCGTTTTATTTTCTTTTTTTAGCTCTTCAAATTTATTATTTCTTAATTTTTTATTAATTGGTAAAAATCCATAAAAGGCAAATTCTTTTGTATCTAGTCCTGAGCAAATTAACGCATTTACTAATGCACATGCACCTGGCACTGGAATAATTTCAATATTATTTTCTATTGCTTTTTTTACTATAAATTCTCCAGGGTCTGAAATTGCTGGAGTCCCTGCATCAGTAATTAATGCAATATTCTGTCCATCTATTAATTTTTCAATTAATCCATCCGTTTTTATTTCTTCATTATGCCTATGATAACTAATAAGAGGCTTAGATATTTCTAAATGATTTAGCAATTTTAAACTATGTCTTGTATCTTCTGCAGCAATAATATCAACTTCTTTTAAGACTCTAATAGCCCTCAAAGTAATATCTTCAAGATTTCCAATTGGTGTTGCAACTAAATATAATTTTCCACTCATTTTTTTCGGTTTTACTACCTGTTCTCCCTTCTTTTTTTAATACTTATAAATATTATCTTATAATTTGTTATATATTTTTAAAATTTCTTCAGTATATTCTCCATTCTCCTCATAAACATATAAAGGCTTTTCCACTTTCAAAAATGATTTTCCATTTTTTACTGCTTCAATCAAAACCAGCTTACAGTCACTGTTTTTATTAGAATAAACCATTCTTATTTTTTTAGGTTCCATTTTATTTTTTCTCATTTCTGAAAGAATATCAACAAGTCGTTCTGCTCTATGAACCATGTATAAAGACCCCTTGTCTTTTAACATTTTAAAGCTAACCTTAATAAAATCTTCCAAATTTGCTTCAACTTCATGTCTTGAAATTAATTTTGTTTTATTTTCATTTATCCCACCAGAATTAGATTTTTTATATGGCGGATTTGTAACTATTGCATCAAAATAATCAATTTTTAATTTATTTTCTAAATCTTTAATATTACAATTAATTATTTCGAATTTATCTTCTAAATTATTTAGCTTAATACTTCTATTTGCCATATCAGCAATATCTGGCTGAATTTCAATACCAAAAACTTTTTTAATTTCTGTTTTTGCAATTAATAAAAAGCCTAAAATTCCGGTACCTGTACCTAAATCCAAAACATTACTATTTTTCCTAATATTTTTTGAAAAATCAGATAATAAAACACTATCTATTCCATAACAAAATCCGTCGTTCTTTTGAATTATTTTTAGGTTATTTATTTCCAAATCATCAATTCTTTCATTTTCTTTTATGTTTTCCACAGATAATCCTCTTCCTGTTAACAATTTTTATAAATATCCTATATTATATAATAAAAATACAATTTTTTAAAGAGTTATTTAAAAGAAAGCGGTGATTATCATTAATTCTAAATATTTAACATGTAAAAAAATAAATAAAAAAAATAATACCTTAAATTCTTTATTCCAAGTTGAACAATTTTTAAATAAACTATCAAACGTGAAAAGCCTTTATTCTCTAGCGAGAAAAATAACTAAAAAATAAAATTCAATCTGCCTTTTTTATAAAAATCTTTAATTTTTTTATAATTTAATTTATTTATTATTTATTTTTAATTATTTAATCCTCATCTATAAATAATTGCTCAAACTTAATATTACTATTTTTAAACGATTTATTTTCTTCTCCATCTATTAATATTTTTACACAATTTATTTCTGTAAATTGCGTCATTGTATTTACAATCTGCCCTATTATTAGGCCTTGTTTTTCGACGTTTTCATCTGCATTCTCTATAAATTCTTTTGAAAAATCTATTATTAAACATTCACCATCTTTTTTTATATTATTTACCCTAGTACCATTTGGAATATAGCTTTTTAAATTATCCGATTTTGGTCCAGCAATTAATAAATTTAAAACCTCATTATATGGATTATTTATTAATATTTTTGAATCAATTTTCCTTATATCTTCCACTATTTCATTATTTTCATTAACAAAAAATAAATTAATAATTGTTTCTCTAAATTGTTCATCAGATATTTCTTCCTCAGGCACAATTTCTTCATCAATAATTCCATCATTATTAGCATCAATACTTATATTAAAATAAATAATAATTCCTATCAAAATTGTTACAACAATAGACACAACGATTATAATTATTTTCTTTTTTTTCTTATCCATAATCTACCTCCTCATATAAAATTTTTACATTCAATTTTATATTTTCAATATTATTACAGACAAGTTCCAAATATAACCTCCAATCCCAATAATTACAAGCGTTTTTATTTGACAAAATCCGAGTTTCAATATACAATACATTATGAATTATTTATACAAGAAGGAGATTATTATGGAGAATATCTTGCATGTTGGTTTAGACGTAGGATCAACAACTGTAAAAATAGTCGTGCTAGACTCTAATCTAAACGTTATATACCAAAATTACGAAAGACATTTCTCTGATACAAAAAACACCGTTTGCAATGTATTAGAAAAATTAGAAAAAAGTTATCCAAACTCAGAATTTACAATATCTTTAACAGGATCTGGTGCAATGTCTGCAGCCAATTTTTTAAACCTACCTTTTATTCAGGAAGTTGTATCTTGTAAAAAGGCTGTAGAAAAATATATTCCAGAAACAGATGTTGTTATTGAACTTGGTGGAGAGGATGCAAAAATAATATATTTTGATCAATTTATTGAGCAACGTATGAACGGAACTTGTGCCGGTGGTACAGGTGCTTTTATTGACCAAATGGCCTCTTTACTACATACAGATGCTGGCGGTTTAAACGAGCTTGCAAAAAAATATTCAACAATTTATCCAATTGCTTCTCGTTGTGGAGTTTTTGCAAAAACAGATATTCAACCATTATTAAATGAAGGTGCTGCTAAAGAAGATATTGCCGTTTCAATATTCCAAGCAGTTGTAAATCAAACTATTAGCGGTTTAGCTTGTGGTAGACCAATCAGAGGAAATGTTGCATTTTTAGGTGGTCCATTAAACTATTTATCTGAATTAAGACAAAGATTTATTGAAACATTAAAGTTAAAAGACGATGAAATAATTCTTCCAGAAGAAGCACACTTATTTGTTGCAAAGGGCGCAGCAATAACATCTATCGAAAATAAACCAATAACAAATGAAATGTTAAAAAGCAAAATAAATGTATTAAAAGAATCTCACGATTCCACTACAATACCACTAGACCCACTATTTTCAATAGATGCAGACTACGAAGAATTTAAACAAAGACATGCCAAAGATACCGTAAAAAAAGGAAAACTTGAAGGCTTTGAAGGCGATTGCTTTGTTGGTATAGATGCTGGTTCAACAACCACAAAATTGGTATTAATCGATAATGAAGGAAAACTATTATATTCTCTATATGGAAATAATGAAGGAAACCCATTAAAAAGTGTCATGGGAATGTTAAAAAAATTATATTCAGTTCTTCCAGAAAAAGCTGATATTCGCTTTAGTGGTGTTACTGGATATGGTGAACAACTAATAAAAACAGCATTAAAAATAGATTTAAATGAAATAGAAACAATCGCGCATTACACAGCTGCAAAAGAGTTTATGCCAGGAGTTACAAGTATTGTTGATATCGGTGGACAAGATATGAAATATATAAAAATAAAGAAAGGCTCTATCGATAATATAATGCTAAATGAAGCATGCTCTTCAGGATGTGGCTCATTCATAGAAACATTTGCAAAAAGCTTGAATCTATCAATTGAAGAATTCGTTGGTGCTGCAATAGAATCAAGAAAACCTGTTGATTTAGGTTCAAGATGTACAGTATTTATGAATTCAAAAATCAAGCAAGCACAAAAAGAAGGATATTCGGTTGGAGATATATCTGCTGGATTATCTTATTCAGTAATAAAAAATGCTATCCAAAAAGTTATGAAAATAAGAGATGTAAACACACTAGGAAACTCAATTGTTGTGCAAGGTGGAACATTCTATAATGATGCAGTTTTAAGAGCATTTGAATTAATTGTTGGAAAAAATGTAATACGTCCTGATATAGCTGGATTAATGGGAGCATACGGTGCAGCATTACTTGCAAAGCAACAATATGAATCAAACTTAGATATGGAATATCATTCTTCTATTTTAAAATCTGATGAAATTGATAAATTAGAAGTAACAACAACACATGTACGTTGTCAAAATTGTGAAAATCACTGCTTATTAACTATTAATAAATTCAATGATGGAAGCAGATATATTTCTGGAAACAGATGTGAAAAAGGTGCTGGTATAACAAATAAAAACACCGATTTACCAAACTTAATAAAATATAAATATGAGAGATTATTTAATTACATACCATTAACTGAAGACTATGCAAAACGTGGAACAATTGGAATTCCTAGAGTTTTAAATATGTACGAAGATTATCCATTCTGGTTCACATTCTTAACCAACCTAGGATTCAGAGTAATATTATCAGAAAAAAGTAACAGAAAAACATACGAAAAAGGTATTGAATCTATGCCTTCTGAATCTGTATGTTTCCCTGCGAAATTATCACATGGACACATTGTAAGCTTAATAAATAATGGTATTAAGACAATCTTTTATCCATGCGTACCTTATTCAAGAAAAGAATATGAGGATTCAGATAACCACTACAACTGCCCAATAGTTATTTCATATTCTGAAGTATTAAAAAATAATGTTGAAGAGCTAAAATCTGGAGATATTGAATTTTTAAATCCATTCTTACCATTTGAGCCAGAAAAACTAGCTAAAACAATGTATGAATTACCTGAATTTAAAAAATACAACTTTACTAAAAAAGAGCTATTAATCGCTGCTAAAATGGCTGAACTTGAATATCAAAACTTTAAAAAAGATATTCGTAAAAAGGGTGAAGAAACTTTAAAATACTTAGAAGAAAATAATTTAAAAGGAATTGTTATAGCCGGAAGACCTTACCACACTGACCCTGAAGTTAATCACGGAATTGATACATTAATAACAAGCCTTGGGCTAAGTGTTTTAACTGAAGATAGCGTTTGCCATCTAACCAAGGCAAAACGACCACTAAGAGTTGTTGATCAATGGACATTCCACGCAAGATTATATGCAGCTGCAGACTTAGTTGGAAAGAAAGACTTCTTAGAGCTGGTACAACTTAATTCATTTGGTTGTGGAGTTGACGCTGTAACAACCGATCAAGTTGAAGAAATATTATCAAGCTTTGGAAAAATGTATACTCTAATAAAAATAGATGAAATTAATAACCTAGGTGCCGTTAGAATACGTATTCGTTCACTACTTGCAAGTATGAATAAACGTATTAAACAAAAAGAAGAAGATAATATTGGCGACTATGGAATAAAGAAAATTCCATTCACAAAACAGATGAATGAGAAATATACAATTCTATGTCCTCAAATGGCTCCAATTCATTTTGAATTGATAGAAACAGCTGCAAGAGCATCCGGATATAATATTGAATTACTTAGAGAATGTACAAATCACACCGTTGAAACAGGTCTAAAATACGTAAATAATGATGCATGTTATCCATCAATATTAACAACAGGACAATTCATTGAAGCACTTCAATCTGGAAAATATGATGTAAATAAAACAGCTATAATAATGTCGCAAACTGGTGGTGGATGTAGAGCAACAAACTACATTGGATTCATAAGAAAAGCACTAAAAGATGCAGGATTTCCACAGGTTCCAGTTATATCATTCAATGTTGTAGGAATGGAAAAAAATCCAGGATTTAAAATAACACTTGGATTTATCGAAAGATTATTTAAAGCTGTAATTCTTGGAGATTTAATACAAAAATTATTAACAAAAAATAGAGCATACGAAATACATAAAGGTGAAACTCAAGAACTATATGACTTATGGCTAGAAAAATGTAAGCAAATAGTTACAAAATCATCATTAAAACAGATGAAAAAATTCATCTTCGAAATGGTTGAAGAATTTGAAAAGATTGAATTAGACACTTCTGTTAAAAAGCCAAAAGTCGGAATAGTTGGAGAAGTATTAATAAAATATCATCCTTTCGGAAATAACTTTGTAGCAAATAAATTAGAGCAAGAAGGCGCGGAAGTTATATTACCGGACTTCATGGGATTCATAAAATTTATAGCAACACATAAAATTACATTTAATCAATTAATCAAAACAGGAGCCCTAAAAGCGAGCGTATTTAAATATGCCATAAAATTAATCGACATACTTGAAAAAAGCTCTGTAGAGGCATTGTCGAAGTCTAGAAAGGGATATTTATTACCATGCAACATATGGGAATTAGAAGAAAAGGTAAAAGGAATTTTATCAATTGGAAATCAAACTGGTGAAGGATGGTTCTTAACAGCTGAAATGGTAGAATATATCGAACATGGAATTTCAAATATAGTTTGTGTTCAACCTTTTGCATGTTTACCAAACCACGTTGTTGGTAAAGGTGTTATAAAAACAATTCGTAGCAAATATCCAAATGCAAACATCGCACCAATTGATTATGACCCAGGAGCAAGTGAAGCAAACCAAACTAATAGATTAAAACTATTAATGACAGTAGCAAAAGATAATTTAAAAAGAGAAAATAACAAAAAATAAGAAATTCATAAGAATTTCCTATACTATAAAAAACCCAGTCAGGAGTTATCTCCATGACTGGGTTTTTATTTACATTATCGCTTTAAACTTAAGATGATATCATTTATTTAGTTTTTCTTCTTACTACAGCTGTTCCAGCAGCAAGTATCATTGTAAATCCTAATGCTATAGTTACATAGATTATTACCTCTGAACCTGTCTTGATTGATACTAACATATCTTGTTTTCCTCTGTTATCTTCTGTTAAGTCTTTAGCATCAAACTCATTTTCATACTTAGCAATGTGAGCTTCATTTGATTTTAATCCGATTGTGCTTTCTGATAGCTTCCACTCAAACGTTACATTTACTACTGTGCTTTCACCTGGCTCAAGTTTTACTTCTGATAAGCTTGTTGTTACAGCTCTTTCACCATCCATAGTCCAAGCATCATTTTCAACTAGCTTGAATCCTTCTGGCATGATGTCTTCAATTTCTGTAGCATATCCTGGTATTTCGCCAACGTTCTTAACTAGTAATCCGTATGTTACAGTAATCTTTGTACTATTTACTAGGCTCTTCTTAACATCGATCTTTACAAGTTCTCCTCTTCTATCATATCCATAGTTTCTTTCTTCTGTTCCTTCTTTGTTTTCAATCTTAACTGTCTCTATATATTTTTCTATGTCTAAGTCGAAGAATTGTACATAAACTTTCTCTGATGTTTCATCATTCTCTGTGTTGTCATCGTTTTTATTTGGCATTATTTGAACTTTATTTTCTATGATTCTATCAGTTGATGTTATTCTACTTTCGTCTACTCTAAATAGTACTTCGACATCTAAGCTACTTACTCTTGATTCATCTTCTGGATTATTCTCATCTGCAATGTGAAGTGCATCTATATTCTTTCCTACTAGGTAATCTGTAGCAACTACATTAGCCTCTTCAGGGTTATTAGTTACAACTAGATTTCCATTTTCTGTTGCTTTAAACATATTCCATCCGTACTTTGTATTTATCTCATTATCTGGTACAAATACTAATCCATCTGGTATATATTCAATTACTCTCTTACCTTTTGCTCTAACTTCACTTTCATTATACATACGAATTGTATATGTAATGTTTTGTTTATTTGCAGTTTTCTCTATTGTATCGTTTGTTTTGTAAGAAACTTTTCCATCTTCTGAAACTGTTACTTCTGGCTCTCTATCTGTTATTGCTGTTCCATTAATGTTGCTTATGAATTTCTTAATAGCTAAGTCATATTTTTCTTCTTTCTTCGTTGTGATATCAATTATAACCTTCTTATTTACTTCATCTATAACTACTTTAAATCCGTCTTTTTCTTCATATACTGGTACAAATTCATATTTATTCTTTTCTGTATTTAATATTCTTCTTAGCTCAACTACTCCTGGATTTTCTTTGCTTACTACTGTCTTGCAATATTCTGGAGTTTCAGTTTCATAAACTGTATATGTTTCTGTTCCTAAATCTGTTAACTCAATATCAGAAATCTTTAAGATTCCGTTTGTTGTGTAGTTTTCAATTCTATGAACTGGTTGTCCTTCGCCATCTACTCCACCATACTCAACTGCTAGCTTAGCTTCCTCAATTTCATCTTCACCAGCTGTATATCTAACCTCTAGCTCATATGGTCTAAGCTCAATGTATGTATATGTTACTGTTTGATCGTCTGCTTTAAATATTCCAGTTTCATTATCAGGTAAATTATCCTCATCTAATCTGTATCCAGGTATTACTACTCTATCAACTCCATAGTTTGTTCCTATTTCACCCTCAAGCAATGTGCTTGGATTAATTTCCTCGCCTGTTAAATTATCTACATATTCTACATATACTTTTCCAATTGGAATTATGATTTTCTCGTAGTATACGTTAATTACGTTCTTGCTCTCATCAGCCTTAATGATTAATGGTAATTCTTCTTCTTCGCCATTATCATTTAAAGCTCTAGCCTTAATTAACTCATATCCACCTGGACATTTATCTGTATATGAGCTTATGCTTCTTCCAAATTTAGCGCTTGATGTTTCTTTAAGCGATGTGTTTTCTACACCATCAATAAAGTAATGAACTGTATAATTAAAGTTTGATCTCTTGTAGTATACATTTATTATATTCTTTGTTTCATCAGCTTTTATGATTAATGGTAATTCTGCTTCATCACCATTATCATCAATTGCTTTTGCCCTATCTAATTCAAATCCTTCAACTGCTTTTTCTGGATATGTTGAAATTTCCTCACCTATTGTTGAATTCTTATTCTCTTTCTTAGCAGTATCTTCTTGGAATTCTCCATTTAAATTCTCATAGAAGTAGTGAATTTCATATCCAAGTTCATCTTTGATGTAGTATACATTTATCTTGTTCTTTGTTTCATCAGATTTAATTACAAGTGGCATTTCACCTTCAGATCCGTCTGCTTTTAAAGCTTTTGCTTTTTCAAACTTGAATCCAGGTTTTACTTTTCCAGTATATGTTGTGATTTCTGAACCAAATACTGCACTATTTGTAAGCTCTGCTTTTGATTCATCTTCAGCATATGAGTTTTCACCATTCTCATAGAAGTAATGAACTTCATAATTAAATGATGCTTTCTTGTAGAATACTTTCATTACGTTATTTGCTACTGTTGATGTGATTGTCATTGGTTTATTTTCTGTTTTATCTAGCTCATAACCATCAATATTCTTATCTTCATATTCATCAATTACTGTTCCAAGTAAAGCTGTATCTGTAACAGTCTTATCTTCATTCTTTACATTGTCATAGTAGTATTCAATGCTATATCCGAATGTATCTTTTACATAGTAAACCTTCATTACGTTATTTGCTGCATTTGATGTTATTGTCATTGGTTTATTTTCTGTCTTTTCAAACTTATATCCATCGATATTCTTATCATCGTAATTATTTATTGTGCTTCCGAATTCAGCCGTTCCTGTTACTGTCTTGTCAGCATCTTTTACGTTATCATAGTAATACTCGATTGAATATCCAAAATTATCTTTAATGTAGTATACTCTTATCTTATTCTTGTTTACATCAGATTTAATTGTTAATGGTAATTCTCCCTCAACTCCATTTTCATCTAAAGCTTTTGCTGTACTAAATTTGTATCCATCAATTGGCTTAGCTTCATAATCACTTACTGTGCTTCCAAATTTAGCTGTTCCAGTCTCTGTTTTAGAATCATCTATTACTCCACCATAATAGTATTCTACTGAATATGCAAAGTCATCCTTTACATAGTAAACTTTCATTACATTGTTTGCAGCGTTTGATGTTACTGTTAATGGCTTATTCTCTGTCTTATCAAACTTGTATCCATCTATTACTTTATCTTCGTAATCTTCTATTACGCTTCCGAACGTTGCACGTCCGCTTACTGTTTTCTCAGCATCTTTAACATTATCATAGTAGTATTCTATTGAATAACTAAAGTTATCTTTTACATAGTAAACCTTCATTACATTATCTTCAGCAATTGAAGTTATTGTTAATGGCTTATTCTCTGTCTTATCAAATCTGTATCCATCAATATTCTTATCTGCGTAACTATCTATAACTGAACCAAATTCTGCTGTTCCTGTTACAGTCTTTTCAGCATCTTTTACATTGTCATAGTAGTACTCGATTGAATATTCAAAGTTATCTTTTACATAGTAAACCTTCATTACGTTATTTGCTGCATTTGATGTTATTGTCATTGGTTTATTTTCTGTTTTATCAAACTTATATCCATCGATATTCTTATCTGAATAACTATCTATAACTGAACCAAATTCAGCTGTTCCTGTTACAGTCTTTTCAGCATCTTTTACATTGTCATAGTAGTACTCAATTGAATATCCAAAGTTATCTTTTACATAGTAAACTTTCATTACGTTGTTTGCTACATTCGATGTAATTGTCATTGGTTTATTTTCTGTTTTATCAAACTTATATCCATCAATATTCTTATCTTCATAGCTATCTATTACACTTGCAAATTCTGCTGTTCCAGTTACTGTCTTCTCATCATCTTTTACGTTGTCGTAATAGTACTCAATGCTATATCCAAAGTTGTCTTTTACGTAATATACATTAATTATGTTTTTAGTTGTATCCGCTTTAATTACTAATGGTAATGGACCTTCGTCACCATTATTATCTAAGGCTCTTGCTTTTTCAAATTTATATCCATCTATTGATTTTTCAACATAGTTTTCAATTTGCTCACCAATTGTTGAGTTAGCAGATTCTCTTAGTGAAGCATTCTCTACTCCATCATAGAAGTAATGTACTTCATATCCAAGAGCATCTTTGATGTAATATACATTTATTCTATTATTGCTTACATCAGATTTTATAATCAATGGTAGTGGACCTTCATCACCATTTTCATCTAATGCTCTAGTTTTTTCTAGCTTATATCCAGGAATGTTTTTGTCTGTATAATCTGAAATTGATGTTCCAAATACAGCACTTAATCCTGTTTCAGCTTTTGTAGTATCCTCTACACCTTCATAATAGTAATGAATTTCGTATGCAAATGTATCTTTTACATAGTAAACTTTCATTACGTTATTTGCTGCATTTGATGTGATTGTCATTGGTTTATTTTCTGTTCTGTCTAACTTGTATCCGTCGATATTCTTATCTTCGTAATTATCTATTACGCTTGCAAATTCTGCTGTTCCTGTTACAGTCTTTTCAGCATCTTTTACGTTGTCGTAGTAGTACTCAATTGAATATCCGAAGTTATCTTTTACATAGTAAACCTTCATTACATTGTTTGCTGCATTTGATGTAATTGTCATTGGTTTATTTTCTGTTCTATCTAACTTATATCCATCGATATTCTTATCTTCGTAGCTATCAATTACTGAAGCAAATTCTGCTGTTCCTGTTACTGTCTTTTCAGCATCTTTTACGTTGTCGTAGTAGTACTCAATTGAATATCCGAAGTTATCTTTTATATAGTAAACCTTCATTACGTTGTTTGCTGTATTTGATGTGATTGTCATTGGTTTATTTTCTGTTCTATCTAACTTATATCCGTCGATATTCTTATCTTCGTAATTATCTATTACGCTTGCAAATTCTGCTGTTCCTGTTACAGTCTTTTCAGCATCTTTTACATTGTCATAGTAGTACTCAATTGAATATCCGAAGTTATCTTTTACATAGTAAACCTTCATTACGT
>JAFWDV010000003.1 GCA_017515985.1 Clostridia bacterium | reverse complement strand
TGCATTTACTACTTCAGAAATTAATTCGTCGGAATAATTTTTATTGAATTTTTGACCTTTTTTCGCCATAAAAAATACACCTCCGTTTAGATTTTAACACAATTCTTTTTTTATTGTGTCTACTAAACGGGGTGCATTTCAATACATTGACATTCTTTTTACGTATAATTTACATTTATTTCTTTGGTAGCATTCCAATTATTCTTCCTGCAAAATCTCCAAAGTTTTGTGTTTGAACAATTACTTTTCCAGGTCCTGTTAATTTTGTTAGGAATAATCCTTCTCCTCCGAAGAATATGTTTCCTAATCCTTTAACTGTTTCGATTTCATAGTTAACACTTGACTCAAATCCAACAACGTTACCTGTATCAACTTTTAATACTTCTCCTGGTGCTAGAGTTTTTATAATTGGATCTCCATCAACCTCTAAGAATAAATTTCCAGATCCTTGAGCTCTTTGAAGAACAAAACCTTCTCCTCCAAATAGTCCTGCTGAAAATCTCTTTGTAAATGCTATATTTAGCTCTACAGATGGCTCTGCACATAAAAATGCACCTTTTTGAAGCATAAATCCTTGTGGATGTTTGCTCATGTCTAAAGTAATGATATCTCCTGGTACTGTTGTTGCAAATGCAACTTTAGCATTATCTACATCTGCTGTGTATGTATTCATAAATATTGACTCTCCAGCAAACATTCTACCAAGGCTTTTCATTACGCCACCTTTTGCATTTGTTTTCATTGTAACACCTTGTGATTGCCAGCACATTCCTCCTGATTGAGAATACATAGACTCTCCTTTGTTTAATGTTACTTCAACAGCTGGTACAGTTTTTCCTACAATTTCAAAATTCATAATAACCTCTCCTTATCTCTCGTAAAATTTAATACACATATAATTTATTATACTTACATTTTATTGTCAATAGCATAAAATATTCAGAATACCTACAAGGTTAATAACGTAAATTTATTTCCTTCTTTTTCGATAATTCCCTCTTCTTTTAAATATTTAATCTCTCTCATCATCGCGCTTCTATCAACACTTAAATAATCTGCTAAATCTGTTAAAGAAAATGGTACTTTAAATGTTCTTGATAAACTTCTAGTTGATAGCATATTAAAGTAGCCAAGCAATTTTTCTCTTATTGTTCTTTTAGTTAAGATTTCTATTCTTGTGTTAATAGATTTTACCTTTTCAACTGCAATTTTAGAAAAATTTTCCATTAGTGTACTATGAAATTCGCAGTTTTCCTTACATTTGTTATATACACTATCATAGCTAAAAATCAAAATCTCACAATTCTTTTTGGCCTCAACTGAAAGCTCATTGTTTACACTCACAGTATAAAATATTTCACCAAAAATATCGTTTTCAGTGTAGTGCTCTATAATTGTTTTAGCGCCGTTGAAATCATATCGAACCAAATCAGCTTCGCCCCTTAGAATAATGCAAACCTGATTTCTTTTTTGGATATATGTCGTAATTATTTGATTCTTTTTGAAAAATTTCTTTTGTACATTTGCACACTTTTCAGAAAATTTATTTATAAAATCTGGCAAATTAATTTCAACGTCCATTTTGAAATCTCTCCTTTGTCTTTATGGTCGAATTATAATACATTTCAGTTGCAAAAGCAACAAATTAATGTCATAAATTTGTAATATTTTTTCTTTTCTTACAGTTATCTTTTATAGAAAATTTAAAAAATATTTTTTTACTTTTTTGGTGCTTTTGCAACAGAACAGAATCAAAGATAGTATATAATAAACCAAGACAAATTTGAGGAGGTACCTAAGATATGAAAATAATCAAAAGAGATGGAAGAATCGTTGATTACGATAGACAAAAAATCGCTGTAGCCATTCAAAAAGCAAATGAAGAAGTTAGAGGAAGAGAAAAAGCTAGCAAAGAAGATATCAAAAACATTATAAAATACATAGAAGATTTAGATAAAAAGAGAATGCTTGTTGAAGACATTCAAGATTTAATAGAAGAAAAACTTATGGAACTTGAAAAATATGAGCTTGCAAAAAGATATATAGTGTACAGATATAACAGAGCTCTTATAAGAAAACAAAATACTACTGATGAAACTATCTTAGGTATAATCAGAAATGAAAATAAAGACTTAGCTGAAGAAAATTCAAACAAAAACACTATGCTTGCGTCAACTCAAAGAGATTACATTGCCGGTGAAGTTTCAAGAGATTTAACAAGAAGACTTTTATTGCCAGAAAAGTTATCAAAAGCCAATGAAGATGGAGTTTTTCATTTTCATGATGCCGACTACTTTGTTCAACCAATATTCAACTGCTGCTTAATAAATATAGAAGATATGCTTGATAACGGAACTGTAATGAATGGAAAGATGATTGAAAGCCCAAAAACATTCAGAGTAGCTTGTACTGTAACAACACAAATAATTGCAGCTGTTGCAAGTAACCAATATGGTGGTCAATCTGTAGATATGATTCATCTTGGTAAATATTTAAGAAGAAGCTATGACAAATTTAAGGCAGAGATTGAAGAAAAATATAAAGGAAAAATTAATGATGACTATTTAGAAGAGCTTGTTCAAGACCGTGTAAAAGATGAACTAAAAGCCGGTGTTCAAACAATTCAATATCAGATAAATACACTTATGACTACAAATGGTCAATCTCCTTTCGTTACATTATTCTTACATATTGAAGAAAATGATCCATATGTAAAAGAAAATGCAATGATTATCGAGGAAATTTTAAGACAAAGATATGATGGAATAAAAAATGAAGCTGGAGTTTACGTTACACCTGCATTTCCAAAGCTTGTTTATGTACTTGATGAATGCAATAGTCTAAAAGGCGGTGCTTATGATTATCTTACAAAACTTGCAGTAAAATGCTCTTCAAAAAGAATGTATCCAGATTACATTTCTGCAAAAAAAATGCGTGAGAATTATGAAGGAAATGTATTCAGCCCAATGGGATGCAGAAGCTTCCTATCTCCATGGAAAGATGAAGATGGAAACTATAAATTTGAAGGAAGATTTAATCAAGGTGTAGTAAGTATTAACTTACCTCAAGTTGCAATAGTTGCCGACGGTGACGATGAAAAATTTTGGAAATTATTAGATGAAAGATTGGAACTTTGCAAAGAAGCATTAATGTGTAGACATTATGCTTTACTTGGAACTACTTCCGATATTAGCCCTATCCACTGGCAATATGGTGCAATCGCACGTTTGAAAAAAGGTGAAAAGATAGATAAATTATTGTATGGTGGATATTCAACACTTTCACTTGGATATATCGGAATTTATGAAATGACAAAATTAATGACAGGTCTATCACACACAGATCCAATTGGAAAAGAATTTGCACTAAAAGTTATGAAACATTTAAAATGTACCGTTGCTAAGTGGAAAGAAGAAACAAATATAGGCTTTGCTCTATATGGAACACCTGCTGAAAGTTTATGTTATAAATTTGCAAGAATTGATAAGCAAAAATATGGAACTATCGCAGATGTTACAGACAAAGGCTACTATACAAACTCATATCATATAGATGTAAGAGAAAAAATTGATGCTTTCGACAAACTAGCATTTGAAAGTGAATTCCAAAAACTATCAACTGGAGGTGCTATTTCATACGTTGAGGTACCAAATATGCAAAATAATATTCCTGCATTAGAAGAAGTCGTTAAGTTTATCTACAATAATATACAATATGCAGAATTTAACACAAAATCTGATTATTGCCATGAATGTGGATTTGATGGAGAAATAATAATAAACGATGATAACGAATGGGAATGTCCAAATTGTGGAAATAAAAATAGATCAAAACTTACTGTAGTTCGCAGAACCTGCGGATACCTTGGAGAAAACTTTTGGAACGTTGGTAAAACAAAAGAAATAAAACAAAGAGTATTACACTTGTAATAACTTATAACCAGGGCACTATAAAGGTGCCCTTCTTTTTATAGAAATGGAGGCGCATACTTATGAATTATGCAGATATAAAAAGAATTGATACAGCTAATGGCGAAGGCGTTAGAGTTTCCGTATTTGTTAGTGGCTGCAATCACCATTGTGAAGGTTGCTTTAATCAATGCGCTTGGGACTTTAACTATGGTAATAAATTTACTGAAGAAGAAATCGATAAAGTATTAGAATATCTTGACCATGATTATATAAAAGGTCTTTCACTACTTGGTGGTGAACCTCTTGAGCCTTGCAATCAGGAAGGATTGCTTCCACTTGTTAGAAAAGTAAAAGAAAAATTTCCAGATAAAGATATCTGGTGCTACACAGGCTTTAATTTTGAAAAGGATGTAGTCGGCAAAATGGCTAAAGAAAGTCCAATTTCTGATGAACTTATACACTATTTTGATGTTGTAGTTGATGGAAAATTTGAAAAAGATAAAAAAAATTTAAAACTACGATTCAGAGGTTCATCAAATCAAAGAATTATTGATGTAAAGAAAACTTTAGAAAATAAACAAATAGTAGAAAAGAAATTTGACTTTTAAAAAAAGAAGAGAAATTTTGGGGACGGAGGAAAAAATTTCTGCAATAGAAATTTTTTCCTCCGTCCCCAAAATTTTCTTTGTTAAACTATCCAATATATTTCTCATACGTAGATTTATATGCCTCAACTGCATAATCAACATCAATTCTATAAAACTCTACGATTGCATTTTGACTGCTATTAAATACTTCTCTATCATACTTTGCACCAAGAGCAATCATTGTTTTGGCTGATGCCACATTTTCTTTCTTACATGATATAATTACCTGTTTCAATCCAAATTTTTGGCATTCTACCAAAGCTAAATATAAATTAATTTTATTATATCCCTTTTCTCTTTCTTTCGGCCTTATTCCATATCCAATGTTTCCAAATGAATTTTTTACTTTTTCATTAGTCTTCGTTCTTATATTAACCATACCAATTATTTTATCATCATTTAATCTAACTAAAAAAAATGTTTCAGTTGGCACCTCTGTTGCAGTTGCTTCCTTCTTGCGTTCAGTATCAAGCCTTTGAAGCCATCCTTTGTAATCTTTTAAATACATATATAGAAAACCTGAGCCGTTAATTTCAGATTTATGCCTATTGTGCTCTTTTATATATTTAATTGCTTTTCTCTTATATTTTTCAGTTGGAATAACCAATTTAAATTTTTCTTCTTTTTCTTTCATAACCGAAACCTCTTTTTAATTCATTATTGGCCACACATACCAAGCATTATCCTTTGACTAATCTACACACAATTATGCATTCTTATTATCTTTATGAATTTTAGATTTTATTCTAGTTCTTACATTTTTCTTTCCACCGTATTTTTCAGCAAAGTCTTTTATAAGTATTTGCTTTAGCGTTTCTTCTTTGACATCAACTAGCAATGTTCCGTTTCTTGCAAGCGAAATTTTTCCTGTTTCCTCCGATACAATTATTGCAACCGCATCAGACTCTTTTGAAATTCCTAAACCTGCTCTATGTCTTGTTCCAAGCTCTTTTGCTATATCTTGATCACTAGCTAAAGGTAAAATACATGCTGCAGCAACTAATTTGTTACCAGATATTATTACTGCACCATCATGTAATGGCGTATTTGGAACAAATATATTCACTAATAATTGTGGTGAAATTTCTGAATCAATCAAAATTCCAGACTCAACGATATCTTGTATTCTTATATCTTTCTCTAAAACAATAAGTGCACCTGTTCTACTTCTCGCAAGCTCCGTAGTAGCTATAACGATTTTATATATATCTTCCTTGGTTTGAATATATTTATCTTTTTCAATTCCAATAAATTTCGTAAATTTATTAGATCCAAGCTGCTCCAGTGCTCTTCTAAGTTCCGGTTGGAAAATAACAATTAAAGCAATAACTCCATATGATAAGAATGACTTTAATATGTAGTTTAATATTCTAAGTTCAAAAAGAGAACTTAATGCTGTTATTGCTATGTATATAAATATTCCCTTTATTAATTGAGTTATTCTCGAATTTTTTGTTAAAAAGAAAAACTTATATATTAGAAAAATTACAATTGCAACATCTAAAATAACTGGTATAAGCTTTATTGGATATTGATACAATTCATTTATATAACTTACCACATGCTCTTGATAATATGCATTTATATTAGACAAAAGATTATCAAACATTTTTACCTCCATAAAATTTAATAATGGGCTTGAATACGAGTAATCAAGCCCTTTTTTTGTTGTTTAATTATACTACGAAATATGATATTGCAGATGCTGCTATAGATAATACCATCAAAAAAGCTAAAACTCCTGCTACTATTCTAACTCCAATTCCATTTCCTGACCTATACTTTTTCTTCTTAACTTCTTCACTATTCTCTTCCACAGTTATGATCCTCCTTAGTTACATTTTACACTAATATTATGTTAGCACATTAAAATACAATTTTCAACATTATTCTAAACTTTTTTATTTTCTCAATTTAACATTACACTTGCTTTCAACAGTTGTAATGATTTTTTCAAATATTGGTGTGATTTCTTCTTCTGTTAATGTCTTTTTTGGATCATTGAATGTTAAAGAATATGCTATTGACTTTTCATTTTCTCCAACATTTTCACCTGTATAAACATCAAATACTTCAATATTTGTAAGTAAACTTCCTCCTGCTTTTTTTATAACAGTTTCAATTTCCTTAGAAGTCTTTGCTTTATCCATCACGAATGCAACATCTTTATTAACATTTGGATACATCGAAATATCTTTATATTTCATTTTTCCAACTCTCTTAGCAAGAAGTTTATCTAAATTAATTTCCATTACATAAACTGCATCTTTTGTTTCAGATGGATGTAACTTACCAACAATACCAACTGAGTCTGCATTTACATTTATTTCAGCAACTTGACCCGGATGGAATTCAGCTGGTATTTCCTTTGGTATAACAAAGCTATATCTATTTGCATATCCTAGATAATCTAATAGTTCCTCTACAATTCCTTTAATGATATAGAAATCAACATTTGCCTGATTTCCAACACCTACGTAATATTTTCCAGTCATAAGAGCTGCAATCTTTTGATTTTCTCCATATTCATCGCCCTTTTTGAAGAAACCTTTACCAACTTCGAATATTGAAATATCTTTGCTATAGTGAGCCTTGTTATATTCATATGTCTTGAATAATGATGGAATTACGCTATATCTTAACGTATTACGCTCCTCTGTTATTGGGTCTAAAAGCTTTAATTCTTCAAATTTATCTGTTGTATATTTATGAACATCCTTATCATTAATTAATATATAAGTTAATGTTTCATTTAGACCAAGCTCTGCCATTTTGTGTCTTATTGATCTGATTGTATTATCATAATCCCCCATTTTTTCACCCATTGTAGGGATTGTTCCTTGTATATTGTCAACGCCATAAATTCTACTTACTTCTTCAATTAAGTCTTCTTTAATTGAAATATCAAGTCTTCTACTTGGCACAGTTACAACAGCTTTTTCATCATCAGCATCATATGTAAATCCAAGTTTTCTAAATACATCTAATATCTCATCCTTAGGTATATTTGAACCTAACACATCATTTATATTTTGATATGTAATTGTAATTTTTTTATCTTCAACTTGTGAATTATCATATTTGCACATGCCTTTTAAGACAGTACCACCAGCATACTTTTCAAGTAATTGGCAAGCTCTTTCCATAGCCATATAAGTTCTTTTAGCATCTAAACCTTTTTCAAATCTATTACTTGCTTCACTTCTTACAATCTTTTTAGATGTTTTTCTAACTTTAACACCATCAAATATAGCAGCTTCAATGATGACATTCTTTGTATTGCTTTCAACTTCAGTATCTAGTCCACCCATAACGCCAGCTAAACCAACTGATTTTTCTTTATTTGCAATAACGATATCATTTTCATCTAATGATCTTTCAATTTCATCAAGAGTTGTTAGTTTTTCTCCATTTTCCGCCATTCTAACAACAATTGTATCTCCTAGTCTATCGCTATCATAGAAATGAAGTGGTTGTCCAAGCTCTAGCATTACGTAGTTACTGATATCAACAACGTTATTAATTGGTCTAATACCACATGCCATTAATCTATTTTTGATGAATGCAGGACTTTCTTTTATCTTAACATTTTCAACTTTTCTAGCTAAGAATAAGCTACAATTATCTGTTTGAACATCTACTTTAAATGAATTATTAATATCATCACCAGATTCACCATGAGATAAATCTAATTCTTTAACTGGCTTACCGTAAATTGCACTTAATTCATATGCCATACCAAGCATACTTAATAAGTCACCTCTATTTGCAGTTAAATCAAAATCAACAATTTCATCATCCCAACCTAAATATTTTATTGGGTCTTCTCCTACAACAGCATCTTCTCCAAGTTCAGCAATTCCCTCTTTGTCCTCTGGTTTTAAAAATTTATTATCCAAACCAAGCTCAGCTACTGAGCACATCATACCATTTGATTCAACGCCTCTTATTGCTCCTGCTTTAATTTCACCACCTGGTAATTTTGCTCCAACCAAAGCAACAATAACCTTGATACCAGCTCTAGCATTAGGTGCGCCACAAACTATTTGCAAAATATCTTTTCCAACATTAACTTTGCAAACATGTAAATGATCTGAATCTGGATGCTCAGCACAATCAATTATTTCACCTATAACTAGATTGGTACAATCAATAAATTTACGAGCCTCATCGTATTCATTACCAACTCTTGTCATGTCCTCGCCTATCGTTTTAATATCTAGGCTATCATCTAAATCTATATAATCTTTAACAAAATTTCTACTTAGTATCATTCTAATCCTCCTTAAAAAATGAGTCCGTCCCTATTTTAATCTTTTCTATCAAATTGATTTAAGAATCTAACATCGTTTGCATACAGATATCTCATATCTGGAATTCCATATTTAAACATTGCTAACCTGTCAATTCCAGTACCAAATGCAAATCCGCCCCACTCTTCTGGGTCATATCCGTTCATCTTTAAAACGTTTGGATGTACAATTCCAGATCCAAGAACTTCTATCCAACCTGTTTGCTTACATAATGAACAACCTTTTCCTCCACATTTAAAACATGTACAATCAACTTCATATGAAGGCTCTGTGAATGGGAAATAGCTTGGTCTGAAACGTAATTCAGTATTCTCTCCTAGCATTTTTTTCATAAATACTTCAAGTGTTCCTTTTAAGTCTGCAAGTGAAACTTTTTTATCCTTCTTATCAATTACTAAACCTTCTACTTGGCAGAATTGATGAGAATGTGTTGCATCATCTTCTCTTCTATATGTTTTTCCTACACATATCATTTTTATAGGCTTTTGACTTTCCGCATATTTTAGCATTGTATGTGCTTGAACTGCAGATGTTTGCGTTCTTAACAAATATTCATCTGTAATATAGAATGAATCTTGCATATCTCTTGCAGGATGTCCCTTTGGAAGATTAAGTCTCTCAAAACAAAACTCATCCGTTTCAAGCTCTGGACCATCTATTACTTCATATCCCATGGAAATAAATAGATTTTCAATCTCCTCAATTGTTCTGTTTAGCGGATGTTCACTTCCTCTAATTGCTTTTTTGCTTGGCAATGTTATATCAATAGTTTCCTTTTCTAATTTTTTATTTAATTCAGCTTGCTTAAATCCATTTTCTTTTTCAGCAATCAATGTTTCAAGCTCGTCTCTCACCTCATTTACAAGACTTCCAATTACTGGTCTTTCTTCTGCTGATAAAGCTCCCATTCCTCTTAATACTGATGTTAGCTCACCCTTTTTTCCTAGATATTTTACTTTTAAGTCCACAAGAGCTTTTAAATCTTCGATTTTTTCAATCTCTTCTTTAGCATTTGCTCTGATTTGCTCAATTTCCTCTTTCATAATCTCATCCTTTCTTTGGGAGTACAAACAAAAAAGCTATTCATCCTTAAATAGGACGAATAGCTCGTGGTACCACCTAATTTTATATATTCAGCATTTTCAAATGCATTTATATACCTTATTATAGTTTTAACGTAACAACCGTACTGCCTACTATTATTTCAGCAAATAACCTAAAAAGTGAAATTTCATATATACTTTGTTACTTGAACTCCCAGCATAATATTCAAGCTCTCTTAAACAATTCTGCACATACTACTTTGCTTTTTAATTGGCTAAATTTATTTATGTACATAATTTTATCACATAATTTCTTAATAATCAATCCCTAATAAAACAATCTTATTAGAATTTAGAATATTGAAGATAATGATGAAACACTTATTACAGTCCATAATAAAGCAAATGAAACATCGATTATACCAATAACTAATCCCGCAGTTGCCATTCCTTTTCCACCTTCATTTGGATATGTTTTCATACGATTTTTTGCAGCTATACTTAGGCATATTGCAACAATTCCTAGAGCCATTCCGGCTACAAGAAGCCCAACTAATGAACATACTAAACTTCCTATTGCTAATCCAGATGTTTTCTTACCTGTTGTTTGCGTATTATTATTAAAATTTTGTGCAGTGTATTGATTATTTGTGCTTTCTACTGTATTTACAGTAGCTGTGTTTGAACTAACTTCATTCCCTCCATTATAATCTGGATTCTTTGCTCCACAACTTTCACAAAATTTGTCATCTGAGCTTATTGCAGCTCCACAATTTTTACAAAAACTTTCCATTTTAATTCTCCTTTTCTTTTTACTTTATTTTCTTATTATTCTTTTACTATTGATTCTATTACGCCTCTTCCAGTTACAAGACCCATTTTCATTACCAAAGTTATATATACTTTGTTGTTCTCAGGTGTAAACTCAAGCTCTGTTGGATTAACTTCTCCAACTGTATCAATTACAACTTTATACTTTCCAGGTGCTAAATCAATTTCATAAGACTCTCCATTTTTTAGACTTGCTACTCTGTTACCATTGATGTCAATTCTCATTGGAATAGCCCAACCCATCATTTTTTTCTTTCTCTGAAATATAACTTTTACAGTTTCATTTGAATTTTGAGCTACAACATTATTGTTTGCACTTGTCTCATTTTCCGAAGTAGCCTCACCACAAAACTTGCAAAATTTAGCTTCATCTGGAATCTCTTTGCCACAATTTTTACAAATCATAAACATTAACCTCCCCCAAATTTCTTTGTGAAAGTTTACCATAAAAATTTAAAATTATCAATCCCCATATAAAAAATAATACGATGTATTTATACAAAAACTTTTAATATTATCATTAAAATAACACCTGGAACCCCTAATAATCCAGTAGCAATAATTGTGTACCAGTTTAATCCTATGTGGAAATTAAAATTTGCCCCAATTAGATTAGTGATCCATATTAGCCCAACTCCCATCACCGAATTGAGTATAAATTTCAATACTTTTTTTAATGGTGATGAAAATATTTTTCCAACAAAAACTGTAAAAACTATACAAGCAACGCATATTAACAAAGCATATTTTTCCATAAAAACACCTCTCAGTATTATATATGGAAAAATGGACAAATATAACTAAAGCTGCTTTTTTTCTAATATGGCAATTGCACATTTTATACCATCAACAGCAGCAGACATTATTCCTCCAGCATACCCAGCGCCTTCTCCGCATGGATACACACCTTTAACGTTTGACTCCTTATTTTCATCCCTCGTAATTTGAACTGGTGATGAACTTCTTGTTTCTACCCCAGTTAAAATGCTATCTGGATTTGCAAATCCACTTATCAATTTATCGAAATGCTCAATTCCTTCCACCAACGTTTTTGAAACAAAATCAGGAAGTATTTCATTCAAATTAGAAAGTGTAACTCCAGGCATATATGTAGGCTTCACACTACCTATATATGTAGATTTTCTATTTGCCTTAAAGTCCTCATATCGTTGAATTGGTGCTTTATAATTTGCTCCACCTAAGTAAAATGCTTTTTCTTCCAAATCTTTTTGAAAATACATGCCTTCTAATGGTGAATTACCTTGAAAGTCGTCAGCCATTATATTCACTAAAACTGCACTATTTGCATTTTCTCCGTCACGAGCAAACTTACTCATCCCATTTGTTACTATCGTATTTTCTTCGCTTGAAGAAGCTATAACTGTTCCCCCTGGACACATACAAAATGTGTAGCATGATCTATCCTCACCGTGATAAGCAAGTTTATATTCTGCAGGTGGTAATTTTAACTTTGTTTCATCACCATATTGAGATTTATTAATCATTTCCTGTTTGTGCTCAATTCTTACACCAACAGAAAAATTCTTTTTCTCCATATGAACACCTTTTTCATATAATTTTTCAAAAGTTGTCCTTGCGCTATGGCCTATCGCAAGTATTACGCTATCTGTAGCAAATCTTTTACCACTTTCACATACCACTGCACATATTTTAGAATCCTGTATTTCGAAATCAACTACTTTTTCATTAAATAAAAAAGTGCCACCATGCTCAATGATATAATTTCTCATATTTTCGATAATTTTAATCAGATTATCAGTACCTATATGAGGTTTATTTAAGTTCAATATTTGCTCTGGAGCACCAAAATTATAGAACTCCTGCAAAACTTTTTTACATAAAGGATCATGTATGCCACTTGTTAGTTTTCCATCTGAAAACGTACCTGCTCCACCTTCACCAAACTGAACATTTGACAAAACATCTAACTTGCCTGTTTTTAGAAATTCATCTACATCTTTTTTCCTATCTTGAACGCATTTTCCCTGCTCTATAACAATAGGTTTTATACCATTTTGTACGAAAGTAAGCGCTGCAAATAAACCTGCAGGCCCTGCCCCAACAATAACAGGACTTACATTACTTTTTCTTTTTACATTTATATTTTGCTCTGGTGATTCTTTAATTTTCACTGCCCCTTTAATTTTTTCTTCATTTGAACATTCTATCTCCACAGCATAATTATAAAAAATATCTTTCTTATTACGGGCATCAATTGATTTTTTAACAATTCTTTTCTTCCCTACACTATTTTTATTGATGTTAAATTTTTTGCAAATATAGTCAAACAATTCTTCTTCATCATAATCGGCTTTAATTTTTATATTACTTATTCTTACCATAACACATATCCCTTAATTTTTTTGCTAATTATATTACAGTTTTACATAAATTGCAATTAACCGTTCTTTATATTTAGTTGCTCTCCAATTTCTATAGAAATATCCATTGCCTTTGCTCTACTAATTAAGTAGTCAAGTCTTGCTTGCTCTGCTTTCATAACATACAAAAAATAATCAATAAGTTTTCCTTCAGCCATCTCATAATTTATATTTGCTTCTTTAATCACTTTCTTAGTTTGCAATATTGTGTTCATAAGCTCCTGATTTTGCTCTTCAATAGATTTATCCTCAATATTAAATTCTTTTTCATAATGACATCCCATACAACATGTCCCCTTTCATATGTATATACAAGATATATATTCACAAAAAAGAAAAATATTACTGTTTTTTTTGAAATATTATTACATAAATATTACATTTTTATTACATTTCACATACATACGTTGCCATTAATATTTAGATACTTTATAATGTAGGAAAATTAATTAAGGAGGAATTCAAATGAAAAAACTATTAAAATTAAGTTTGTTAGTTGCAATTTTATTTCTAGCACTAACAATACGTAGCTATGCAGCTGAAGTTCAATATGGTGATTTAAAATCCGATGGATCAATGGATGTTACCATTACATATCAGGTTGACTTACCTGATGAAGCAGTGACAGATTTTCATGGAAGACAATATACAGTAGATACAGAAAACAAAAAAATGACAAGAACATTCACTGACGTGAACGTAAAACCAAAATTTGATTATTTGTGGTGGAAAAACGGCGATGATGATGAAGAAGTTACTATTGCAACCCCATATATAATGAATATTGGTCAAAGCCTTACAATTACATCAGATGAACCATACAGAATACAAAACTCATCTGATTCATCTATTGTTTTGGTAAATGGTAGTACATTCACAGCTCAAAAGGCAGGACAAGCTGAACTTACATTAGCTGGCGAAGCAGACGAAAAATACAAACTAAAAATCACAGTTGTTGGTGACTCAGAACCAGATTCAGATACTCCAGCAGATCTAGATCCAATAGATAGTAATATTACAGCTACATGCGACGATAGTAATTTAATTGTTTCAGGTTTGCCAAGTGGCGGAAGATATGAATATTTTGTTGATTCAAATCCATCAACACCTTATGATTCTTCAATACGTCTTTACGGATTAACAGAAAAGGATAGTACTTACAAATCATCATTACGTCTAGGAAAAATCCAAGTAGAATTGAATAAAGATTACTATATTCATATTGTTGATAGATCTGACTCTTCTAATCCCAAAAAAATTGCAGATGTTAAGTTGATAAAACCTGATTTAAGCGCCTATAATAAATTCAGTGGATTGTCATTTTCAGCATATGATTCTAGTAATCTATACTTAAATCTTCCATATAATTTAAAGGACGATGATGTAACAAGAAAAATACATTTCAAAATAGGAAGAATTACAGATACTTCTATCTTAAATAGTTTAAAAAATAATGAAGCATCTGGATTTGCTAACTTAAATAATTTTGCAAAAAAAGATACAAATGCTGTATTTGATAAAACCGTTGAAGCCAATAAATATAATGGATATAGTACACAAGAAAATTTAATTAATTACAAAGATTTAACACATAACGCATATTACTATCTGTATGCAGAACTTGATACAGAAAATGGCAAATATCTTCCATTAGAAAGTATAACTATTACTAAAGCACACGTTTATCCAGATTCTGGAAAATGGTTTATGTTCTTCTACGGATCAAAGGATTTCAACTTTGACGGAATAGACGATGCAGTAAATCCTGATAATTCAGAAAACGAAGAAAAACCACCAGTATTTCCAGATACAGGTGAAAAAACATTGATATTCAGCATTATTGGTGTTACAGCAATTGTTGCTATTGTATTATTCAAAAAAAATAAAATAACAAAGATTAAATAAGTTATAAAAAAAGAAGATTTAGACATTTAGTTTAAATCTTCTCTTTTTTTTATTTTCCTAATTTTTTTCTTACATATTCATATACCATAATTCCTGCTGCTACTGATGCATTAAGGCTTTCTGTTTTTCCAAGCATTGGAATTTTTACCTTATTATCAGCTATATCTTGAACTTCTTTTGAAACACCATTAGCTTCATTACCAATTACTATAGCCTTTTTCATGTAATCTATATCATATACACTATCATCAGTATCAAGTGCTGTTACAACAACACCATAGCCATTCTTTTTCATTTTTAACAAATCAGCGACTAAGTCATCAGATCTTATAATATTTAATCTGAAAATTGCTCCCATTGTGGAACGAACAACTTTTGAATTAAAAACATCTGCTGTTTCTTTCGACAATACTATTTGCTTTAAATTAGCACTATCCACTGTTCTTAAAATTGTTCCTAAGTTACCAGGATCTTGAATTCCATCTAAAACAATAATTACATCTTCTTCATAGTTGATTTTTTGATTATTGATGTTTCTTTTTACAACGGCCAATATTCCTTGCGGATTGGATACATCTGTAATAAGCCCAAATATTTTACTTGTAACATATATACAATTAAGTTTTGCTATTTCATACATAAGCTTTTTATCAATAGAGCCATCCTTTATGCAATCTTCGCAAATCACTATACTCTCGATTTCTGCTTTTTCATTGATCGCTTCCTCTATCATCTTGATGCCCTCAACTATATATTTTCCAGTAGAATCTCTATATTTCTTTTCCTTTAACTTTTTTATATTTTTAACTAATTCATTATCTTTACTCGTAATAACTTGCATTATTTACCTCCAAATAAATCAGAAATATGTTAATATTAAATTTTGAGTCCGTCCCCAAATTTTAAGAATTCCTTTATGATTTGTAAATTTTGTTTGTCGCTATTCTCAGTAGCTCCAGCTTTTATAGTTATATATGGATCCATACCTTGAGAAAACATTATTTTGTTTTTATATTTTTCTACTAGCTTTGAAATATCTAAATTGAAGCTCTTTTGATTAAAATAAAAAACAAAATTATCTGCTCTTTGAGCTATTTTAATACAACCAGCCTTCTTGCACAAAATCTTTATTCTAGCAATTTCAATCAGATTTTCAAGTTCTTCTGGCATAACACCATATCTATCAATTATCTCATCAATAACATCTTGAATATCCGCTTCTGACTCGCAAGTAGCAATATCTTGATATATTTCTATTTTTTGCGAAGAATCCGATATATACTCATCAGGAATATAGCTTGAAATATCTATATCAATCTGAATTTCAATATCTTCTTCAACTTCGTATCCTTGCATTTCTTTTACGACTTCGTCAAGAAGCTTACAATACATATCATATCCTACTTGCTCCATATGGCCATGCTGAATCTCACCAAGCAAACTTCCAGCTCCTCTTATTTCCAAATCACGCATAGCAATTTTAAATCCAGAGCCAAACTCAGTAAATTCTCTTATAGATTTAAGACGTTTACTTGCTACTTCAGATAGTAGTTTATCACGTTTATACATAATATATGCATATGCCTGTCTATCACTTCTACCAACTCTACCTCTTATCTGATAAAGCTGTGCCAAACCTAATCTTTCAGCATTTTCTACGATTATAGTATTTGCATTTGGAATGTCAATACCAGATTCTAAAATTGTTGTACAGACAAGCACATTCGTCTTTTTATTAACGAAATCCTCCATTATTTCTTCAATTTCGCTACCTGTCATTTTACCATGAGCAAAAGCAACTTTGGCTTCATCTACCAAATTTGATATCTCTGCAGCTTTTTTTGCAATATTCTCAACATTATTATATAAGTAATAAATTTGTCCACCACGCTCAAGCTCTTTAATTATAGATTCCCTTACAATCTCAGGGTCATATTCCATAACATAAGTTTGAACAGGTTTACGATTTTGAGGAGGCTCATATATAACAGACATATCTCTAACTCCAACAATTGACATATGAAGCGTTCTTGGAATCGGTGTTGCCGTCATTGTAAGTACATCTACCGTATTTTTTAACTGCTTAATCTTTTCTTTATCCTTCACACCAAATCTTTGCTCTTCGTCAATTATCAAAAGTCCTAAATCCTTAAACTCAACATCTTTACTTAAAACCCTATGTGTTCCAATAACAACATCCAATTCGCCAAGTTTTAATTTTTTTACAATGTCATCCTGTTGCTTTTTAGTTTTAAATCTATTCAAAACCTCAATTTTTATTGGATATTCACTCATTCTCTCTTTAAAGTTTTGATATTGTTGTTCAGCAAGTACAGTAGTTGGAACTAAATAAACAACCTGCTTTTGATCTAAAACAGCCTTAAACGTTGCTCTTATGGCTACTTCTGTTTTACCATAACCAACATCGCCACAAAGAAGTCTATCCATTGGCTTTTCACTTTCCATATCCTTTTTAACTTCTTGTATACATCTTAGCTGATCATCTGTTTCAACATACTGAAAGCTATTTTCAAATTGAGTTTGCCACTCGTTGTCTGGAGAAAATGCATGACCTTTTGCCTTCTGCCTTTTTGCATAAAGTTCAATCAATTCTTTAGCAACTGCTCTTAAATTGCTTTTAACTCTAGCTTTAGTATTCGACCAATCTTTTCCACCAAGTTTATATATTTTAGGTGTTCCTTCGCCACCACCAACATATTTCCTTACACTATCTAAAGAGCTAGTTGGAACATATAAAATATCATCATCTCTATATCGAATTTTAATATAATCCTTTGTTGTATCAACAGTTGTAACTGTATCCACTCCTATATATTGCCCTATTCCGTGAATTTTATGAACTACATAATCGCCAATCTTTAAATCGGCATATACAACTTTTTCGCTTTGCTTGAAAACATTATTAGCCCTTTTCTTTTTAGTTTTGGTTTCAAAAAATTCATCACTACTAATAACTAATGTCTTAGTATCTGAACATTCAAAACCAGAAGATAACGCTCCAACAGAAACAACAATTTCACCGTTCTTCACATCTTTAAGCTCTTTTGAAAATCTATGATTAATATCATTATCTGTTAAAAGAAGTGAGATTTTTCTGGCATTTTCCTCAGTTCCACCAAGTATTATTGTTTTCTTTTTTAAATCTATAGCTTCCCTTAAACTGTTAAGTAATATTTCAGTTTCTGCTTTATAATAATTTACATCTCTATACTTAAAATAATAAATGTTATTTCCGAATGCTACATCTGTTTTTTCAAGATTGATATAATTTATATCATCCAAATTATATTCAAAATTGCATATATGCTCTATAGCGTCAGGAACAACTTTTTCCTTATCTACAAGCGTTTTAACTAAATTATTATTATCAACTTTTATATTATCTATTCTTTGCTTTATTTTGGTTTCTTCATCAAAAACTACTAAATACTTTTCTTTAATGTAATCTAAGAAACTGCTCTGATTCTCATAAAAAAAGTCAAAATATTTATCAACCTTACTTAAGTAGTCCCCCTCTAGTATTAGCTCTTTATCCTCTTCAGTACATTTTTCATAGTCATCAATTTTCTTTTTTAAATCTTCAAAATCAGACTCTAAAATAAACTCATGAGCTGGATATATACTTATTGCTTCGCTCATTTCCGTTGATCTTTGAGACAATATTTCAAACCTTCTGATAGAATCAATTTCGTCTCCCCAAAACTCAATCCTAATACCATATTTATCATCAAGAGAAATATCTACAATACCACCTCTTATTGCAAACATTCCCCTTCCTTCTACCATATCTGAGCGCTCATATCCAAGCTTAAGCAAATACCTTTTCAAGTCATCAATCTTACATTCGTTACCTACTTTAAGTTTTATTATATTTTTGTATAATGTTTTATTACTAATCATTTTTTGCATTACAGCTTCTATTGTTGTAACTATAACGCATGCTTTGTTTTCAGCTATTTTGTTTAAAACATCTATTCTTTCATATGGTAAATCCTTACTTGCTACGGTGTAATCATAAGTTGCAATCTCTCTCTTTGGAAAAATCTGCACATCATCCATAAAATACTTTAAATCACGTGCAATGCGTTTTGCTTGTATCTCGTTGTACGTAACTATACATATATTTTTCTTTGTAGCCTCTTTTATACCTGAAACAAGTTGAATTTCACCCACGTCAGATAAGCCCGATATAACTATCGGGCCATTTTTCTTATCTATATTTTCTATGATTTCTTTAAACTTTTTATTCTCGAGTAAATCTTTATAAAGCTCATTCATTATAAATCTTAACTCCTTTATATTTTTGGCTTTAAAACATATACATTATTCTACCAAAAATATGTTTTGTTGTCAAGGCAGACAGCTTACGCTAATTTTTCAATTAGTTTTCATGACCATATGTAATAGTAATGCTCTTAACTTTATTATCACTACCTATTGAGAAAATAATTTTACCTTTATTGTTTACATTATATACTGGATCATCTCCTGGATATCCGACAGTTACTGTTTTTTCACCGTTTACTTCCTCTGTGTTTAAAATTGAGCTCTTTTTAAATGCATTTACTACCTGTTCATATGTTGAAGATACCTTTAAACCTCTTGTTACTACTTCATTTCCATTGTAAATGATTGTTTTTACAGCTTCTTTTTTAGTATTAGCATCTCTTTCAATTCCTACTGTTAAGTACTTACTATCATATCCTAAGTCTATAATTTCATTACCTGTAGCATCCTCTGTATGGCTATTTTCTCTCTCAGACTGTCCAAGTATACCTTCTACCTGGCTCTTACTCATACCTAAAGTTATTCCTTTAAATGTTAAATCATTTTGACTGAAATCTTTTACTTCATTAGCATTATCTTTGTCAGAATTTTTAGAAGCATTAACTGATTTATTCTCTGTATTCGTGTTATTAACTGTCGTTGAAGTATCATTTTTCATAGCAACAATTTCATTTTTTAACTCTCCTAATACTTTATTTGAGTCATTATTTCCTTTTATTACGAAATATCCTCCAACTCCAATCACTCCAAATAGTAATACAATAATAATTACTAAAACTACTCCTGTTGATTTTTTCATATAAAATTCCTCCTTTAATTTTTTAGAGCGAAGAGAAACTCAAAGCACAACTTAATAATTGTTGCACCTCAAGCTTCTTTTTTTAGAACACAAAAAGGCTTGCTTACTATAGCAAGTTTTTTAGATAAAATGTCGGTGTATACTGCCACAATACTTTCACGTTTTTTCATCTTTTGTGCCCCTCTCTCTCTTTTACATTTTATATTGTATAACTATTTTATTTTTTTGTAAAGTATCAAAATTTAAAATAATACTTACGATTTTTTTAAATCTTCAATTTCTTTCTTCGTAAGACCAGTTACTTCTGCAATTGTATCAATATTTACATTTTGTTTAAGAAGATTTTTTGCTATATTCTTTTTTTCTTCTTTTATCCCTTCTTTTATTCCCTCCTTTATTCCTTCTTTTACTCCATCTTCTTTTCCCTCTCTATATCCAGAACTTCTTATTGAGTTTTGATCCAATATGTATTTTAATCTAAGCTCCGCAAGTTCCATTTCATGTTTATCTTCTAATACCTCATCATATCTTTCCTGCGCTTCTTGTATTGCTTCTTTAGTCTCTATTATTTTATCATCATCATTTTCATTAATCATAATCTTCACCTCTGGATTCTTTATAAAATTTGCCCAAAGATTTAGTCTTTCCTTATTGGTATTTTTTGCATATCTGGTTAACTTTGGTAGCTCAATTATATAAATTTCCATTGCATCTGTCAATATTACTTCAGGATAATCTTCCTCTCTAAAATTCCATTTTGTCGCATATTTTGGCACATCCGCGATATTTTAATTTCAAAGTCTGTAATTAATATTCCAATTGTTTTTTTCAAATCCGCGTATATATCTCCGCTTGATATTGTCTTTTTATATTCACTACTCATATAAAATAATATTCTTTTGGCAATATCATCTTGTCTCACAACTTGCATTTCTATATCGCATTGAATATTACCATCGATAACTGCCTTTATGTCCATTATTCTCATTTTATCTGTCATTATATCTTTTTCAGTTATTGTATTGTTATCCAATGATACATCACTTATTTCCGTTTGAAATAAATCCCTTAAGAAAATTTGTGTAATGTGCTCTTGTCCTTTGTATCCAAAAGTTCTTTTGAATAAATAGTCATTTGTTAAGTTGAATTTATTTGCCATAATGTGCACTCCTCCTCATAATTACAAAGAGCCAGCTCTTACTAAAAACCGAATATTTGGAAGAAACTCCAAAGAATTAATTTTTGAATTAAAATCTTGATCAAGAAAAAAATAGAGCACACATATACGATAATCCGTACATGTGCCCCCTATATTGTTTTTATATTACTATTTTTCTAACAAATTTTCAAGAAAATTCGTATACAAAATTATGACAAAATAGCTCTTTTATTTTACAATTCTATCAATATTTTCGTCTGTCAATTTAGAGTTTATTCTACTAAAACTATCTTCTGGATAATTTAAAGAAGCTTCATCTTCGGTTTCATATTCAGCTATTTCTTCGAATTCACCATCTTGAATTTTATATATTGTTACAATACCTGCTGAAATATTAGTAGCTTTTACAATATTTTTTTCTATGTTTACTTCTTCGTCACAATAATCGCTTCCAGCCGACGTTTTAGATACGTACACATTTCCATTTTTGTATGTTACAATTTTAGTATGTGCACTATCCATAACATGAGTTTTTACAAGATATACTGGTATTCCATTACTTTCATATATCTTTATAATAAATATCTCTGGCAAAAATGTATTTGTCCCATCATTAATTTCTGAGTATATGCCTTTTTCTTGTAGCAAATCTTCATCCTTCAAAACCTTTCTAATTGCCTCGTTTGCTGTATCTACTTCATTTTTATTACTATTTGTGTTACCATCATTTGTTTTATTCTCTGTATTCATTGCTTCTTTACAAGATTTAATTACACCATTTTCAATTACAGCTTCATACTTCGTATACTCTGAAATATCTTGCTCTTCAGAATCTAATGCACTTAATGCAAAAAATGTATATTTATTTCCATCATTGCTTATATTCTTAATTGTTAATTGTTCTCCATCAGCAATACTAATATCTAAATAATAATATTTACCATCGTTATATTTAATCCTATCATCGTTAAATTTTGTAACACTTTCTGTAATATCAACATTAAGTAAATCTTTTGCAGCTTTCTTTATTGCTCCTTCATCATATTCATATATTTTAGTGCTTTCATCAATTCTATCATTGAATGTTTCTCTATAAAGTTCAAATACAGAATTTTCTTTTGTTTGTCTTCGTTCCGTATAATCCATCAATGTACTAATTATTGTATTATATGATATTTGTGAAGTTGAATTAAAATCTCCGTTAAATAATCGTAGTGAATATGCAATATTTATTTTTTCTTCTGTTGATAATTTTTCTGCATAATTTACGTTATTTGCAATACTTTGTGCTACTTCATTTTCTTTATCATATGTTTTCGTTCCATCATTCTTCTTTCCACATCCTGTTAGCATACCTACTGTTAATACAGTTACTCCTCCAACTAAAAGGATATTTTTTATAATACTTTTCATAATCAATTTTCCCTTTTATCATTCTTTATTTCTGATTAATTTTTTAATTCTAATTTAACTCCACCATTTACAGAACAGTTAACGCCATTAAATACATCCTCATTAAAATTTAGCTCTAGTTTTATCGTCTCTTTGACTGTAACATTTGAATAACCAATATATCCTGTTCCAGTATATTTAGCTCCACCATCTGATTCACCTTTAAAGTTAAATTTTACATACGAAGTACCTGCAGCAGCCTCTTCAGAAGTAACCTCAATTTCGTTTATAGTTATAGTAGCATTCTTAGCTTTGTATTGTACCTTTCCAACTATTTTACATACTCCACTTTCAGAAAAACTTACATCATATGTTGTGGTTGCAAAACTTGGATTTTCTGCATTTGAATCCGTTGTAGAAACTTCTCCAACGTATTCTTTTGACTTTAAGTTCTCAAATTTATACTTGTTATTGTCCGTATCTGCATTGCTTGATTTTTTTTCATTAGTCTTATTAGAAGCTGCTTTGTTATACTCAATATCTGTCGCATCTAACTCAACAAATTTATACTCAGTTGGTTCTACATCATCAGTAATTCTATAAAATTTTCCATTGTTTAACTGATAATAACCTTGTCTTGTACTCTCCCTATATACTGCAGATAATCTTAATATTCCCATATTTGATGCAAATTCTACCTTATGACTCATATATTTATGGTCTTCGATTACATCAAAATTAACTTTTTCATTTGCATAATATACTTGGAATATTTTACCATGTACAGGTTGACCATCTGCTAAGTATTCAACTGATACAATATAAATTGGATTTTCACCATTTTCAACTACTCTATAATTAAATGTTTCAATACCTGCCTCTTTTATTCCATTTTCAGATAAGAACTTCTTACTTTCAATTTCATCTTTTATCAACTTATTTAAATCTTTTTTATTTTCCACCACAGTTTGATTTGTGTTTACTGCAATATTTTCCTTATCATATGTTTTAGTTTCATCATTTTTCTTTCCACATCCTGTTAACATTCCAACTGTTAAAACAGCTACTCCGCTAACTAAAAGAAAATTTTTAATAATACCTTTTTTCATAATTATTCCTCCTTAATTATACTTTTTACCTCATATTAAGATTCTTGAGCAAATATACTGTTGTTGTCCATATTAACAATAATCTCTGTAGAACCTGGTCCAGCCACATTATACCTAGTTACAATTACACATAAATTATTATTAGCATTTAAATACATTTCATTGGTTGTTGAACAATTTTCCAATGCAATTGTTCTTTTGTATTGTGCATTAAATATTTCAACTGTATCTGGGTCTGACATTTCAGCACTAGGTGTATACATTCCTTTAAACTTTTCATTCAGTATATTAGATAATTTACTTGGAAACTCAGTTTCAGATATTCCTTTTTTCTGTAGAAGCTCTGCATTAGTTACTTCTTTACCTGTTTCCATGTTGATATTATATGCTTGTCTTTCGATGCTTCCACCATCCCAAAATTCTGCAATTACCAATGACAATACATTTCCATTCTTATGGTATGCATATTCAATTTTAGAACATCCACTTTGTTTTAATTTTTGGTAATCATCATATGTTGGCTTAAGTAGCTCTAATATTTTACCGTTAATTCTTTCAGCATCTTCCGAATTCATATTTATTTGAGGAATTTTATATTTATACTTAACCTGATATGATTTACCTTCGCCGTACGGAACATCGTAACTATCCTCAACCGTATATAGTGCATATACTATTTTTTTGCTACTATCTTTTATTAAGTTGTTTGTTACTTGATTTTCTACATTATTTTCTAATGTATTATCCTTTGTATTTCCATTAACCTCGTTCGTTTCAATCTCATTTGCTTGATTTGTTGTATTTTGAATAACTTCATTCTCTTTGTCATAAACTTTCTTTTCATCATTTGTTTTCTTACATCCTGTCAGTATTATTGCTACCAAAAATATCATAAATATTATGAGCAATGATCTTTCGTTTCTAATAAAATTGTTAACTTTCATCTTATATAAACCTCCTCATGTGGGAATTTATTTTAGAATTGTATGTAATATAGATATTATTCTTTTGTCTGTCTTTGAAATTTTTTGCTCCGTCCCCAAAATTACTTCCCAAACTTTAAGTTTATTTTAAACCCCACTTATTTCAAAAAAATATAAAAGTTGTAAAAAAGTTGTAAATTACGTAAACTTTAAAAAATGAGTCCGTCCCCATTTTCCCATTTTTAAACTGGAAATTCTAAGATAAAGATACTTCCTTTGCCAAGTTCAGATTCTATCTTTAAATCCCCGTTATGCATTTCCATTATGCTCTTACATATTGAAAGTCCAAGGCCTGCCCCACCGTTTTTTCTTGAGCGTACTTTATCAACTCTGTAAAATGGCTCTGTTATTTTCTTTATATCTTCTTTACTTATTCCAGGACCTTGATCTACTACTTGTATATATTTATGGTTGTTCATTTCAAATGCATTAACGATAATTTTACTTTTAGGTGCTGATACATTAATAGCATTTTTTATTAGGTTTGATATACTCATTATAATTAACGTTTCATCACCATACAAACTATTTAATTGGTTATTAATAATTAGCTCTATTTTGGCTTTTTTTAGTCTATCTTCCAAAGTATTTCCTATTTCTGTAAATACCTGACTCATATTAACTTCGCTTTTTTCGAAATCTGAATTCTTCTTATATGATAGTAAAAGTAGTTTCTTATACATATCTTGAATTCTCTTTGACTCGTCCTGTATATATCTTAAATACTTACTTTTACGCTCTTCATCCAAGTTGGCTTTCTCCATAAGCTCCGCATATCCTTGTATTGAAGTAAGAGGCGTATTCATTTCATGTGATAAGTTATCAATAAATAATTGTTTATTATTAGCTGATTCAATCAATTCGTTATTTCGAGCCTCTAGCTCTTTTGACATGCTATTAAAATTCTTAGCTAGTTTTCCAAATTCATCATGTCCCTCTTTTAGATGTATATCGTAGTCTCCTTTTGATAGCTTATTCATCTCTTTTTTCATTTTTTCAAGTGGTCTTGTTAATGTTTTTGAAATAATATACGCAAGAATACCAATTATAATAATTGATATAACTACTATATAAATACAGTTATTTATAAGCTCTTTCCTTGTTTCAAACACAGAATTAATGTTCTTTATAATAGTTAAAACTTTTCCATCGTCCAGCTTAGTTGAAACTACTACGTAAAAATTACTATTATGCTCCTTTACGTCCGCAACATACTTATTGTATTCAATTGCACCTATATCCTCTTGGCCTAGACCTGTATTACCAATATTGCTATATAGAGTATTTTCGTCATCATAATAGGCCACATAGATATCCTTTTTTTCATAAGAATTCGACATAAGCTCAACAATCTCTACACTAACATCTTCTTTCACGCTCTTTATATTACGCTCTACATCCTTAACATTTTGAACAACTGCCAGTCTTTCTGCCTCAAGGTTTGTTTGATGATTTTTATCAATTACTATAGATGAAATTATTAATATAACAGCAATCGCCGGAATACAAATTCCCAAAAATATTTTAAAAGAAAGTTTCATCCTTAATTTATCTCCAATCTATATCCATATTTAAAAACTGTAACAATTACATCTTCCCAGTTTAATTTTTTTCTCAAACGTTGTATATGCATATCTACAGTTCTAGTATCGCCATAATAATCATAACCCCATGCAGATTCTAAAAGCTTTTCTCTTGAAAGTGCTAAATTTTTATTTTTAATTAAAACTTCAAGCAGAGCAAATTCCTGTGCTGTCATTTCTACTGGTGCTCCATTTACAAAAACCTCTCTTGTAGAAAAGTTAATTTTCACATTCTTATACTCAAATTCGTCAGATTCTTTGCCTCTTCTTCTAAGTACAACTTCAATTCTAGCCAATAATTCCATAGACTCAAATGGTTTAACAATATAGTCCTCTGCACCAAGTTTTAAACCTTTTACCTTATCCATAACGCTATCTTTAGCCGTTAAAAATATAACTGGCACATCAGCATTTATAAAATCTTCCGCAATTTCATATCCATTCTTTTTTGGAAGCATAATGTCTAAGAGAGCTAAATCAGGATTGAATTCTTTAAGCTTTATAACCGCTTGCTCTCCATCTTCTGCTTCTTCGCATTCGTAGCCAGCGAGCTCCAAATTCATCCTAATTAGCTCTCTTATTTTTTCTTCATCATCAACAATTAAAATTTTTCTCATACGTAAACCCCTCTTTTTCTTAAATATAGCATAACCATTTATTAGGTGCAATAGTTTACTTTAAATTTAGGGACGGACTCATTTTTTCAGTTTACAAAAAAATGATTTTTATATCATATAAAAAATTAATAACAATAATATATTATAAACTCAAATAAAGGAGTATATATGACTGCCATTAAACTATTAAAAAACAATCTTATTACTATTATTTTTATATTATTTATAATATTTCTTATATTCTTTTCATCTGATAATCTTACAGCCACAAAAGATGGAATCGAACTATGGTCGAAAAATGTTGTTCCATCACTTTTACCATTTTTTATCGCCACAGAATTATTGAACTATACTGATATTGCAAAGATACTTGGAAAATGCTTGTCTAAAGTAATGCGACCTCTTTTCAATGTTCCTGGCGAAGGAGCATATGCTTTAATTATGGGAATCGTTAGTGGATATCCAGTTGGTGCTAAAATTGTTACAGACTTATATCAAAAAAATATGTGCACTAAAGATGAGGCTGAGAGAATGCTTGCATTTACAAATAATTCTGGGCCTCTATTTATTATTGGAACTGTTGGAATTCTATTATTTAGAAACTCAACTATAGGCTATTTGCTTTTTATTACTCATATTTTATCAGGAATTACAGTAGGCATACTTCTTGGAATATATAGTAGAATTAGGGTACACAAAAGAGGCTTTGATGACTCTTATAATAAAAATACAGGCAATCTATGCGAACTATCTTTTTCAAATCTAGGAAATATATTGTCACAAAGTATTTCAAAAGCAATTACAACCACCTTGCAGATTGGAGGATTTGTTATTATCTTTTCTATTTTATTATCAATACTAAATAACTTAAATATTATTGATACATTTTGTAATATGCTTGAGAAAATCTCGATTCCTCATGATTTCTCTAAAGGTCTCATTTCCGGCATTATAGAGCTTACAAATGGAGTAAAGCAATCCGCCAATATAAATGTAAAAAACATATCAATGTATATTAATTTATGTGCATTTTTAATAGGATTCGGTGGATTATCCATTTTACTTCAGGTTATGGGAATTATTTCGAAAACACATTTAAAAATTAAATACTATTTCTTTGGAAAAATTTTACAAGGTCTAATTGCAGTTATATATACTAGTGTTTTGATACACAGTACTCATTTATTTAACTTTGATTTATCATATATTATTTTTTCTCAAATATAATTAAAAAGAATTTATAGGAGGTAACCTTATGGAATACAATAATTTTAACGGATATTCCCCATATGATGGTAATTCAATGGATACAAATATGCCAGAATCAAACCTTTTTAATCCAGCAATGCAGTATGAACAAGCTTATATGTACTACAGATATTTATCTCAACAAATGGATTACAAAATAAAGTGCAAAGAATATGAAAATCTTTACAGAAACGAAAAAAATACTGCCAAATAAATGACAGTATTTTAATAATGGTAGCGAGAGGGAGATTCGAACTCTCGACCTGCCGGGTATGAACCGGATGCTCTAGCCAACTGAGCTACCTCGCCATCAACGTAACATATTATAATTGTTTTTTCTTCTTTTGTCAATAATAAAAACGAAATAAATTACATTATTTCGTTTTTACTATATTTTATAATTTATTATTTATTCACCAATTTCTAAATCAATTTCTCGATTCTTTTTGTTATCATCTTCTCTAACTTTCTTTTTACCATTTGAAGCTCTTAAACTACTTTTATAATCTTCCTTTAACTCAGGATTTTTTATGCTCATCAAATAAGCACGGAATTTCTCTTCATCATACTTGTTTACAGGCTCGCTTACAAAATCGTCATCATCTTTAGATAAAGACTTGATTGCTTCAAGTATTCTTCTCCATGCACTTTTTCTTTTAGGACTATTATTTAATTTTTCGATACCATCGAAAGTTCCTTTTTGTTCATCATAAACTCTTGTTCTTGCCATTTTTGTAATATTGCACCTCCATTTTTTTGCATAAATTACATATATATATTAACATAAAATAAAAGAAAAATCAAGTTTTCCGCTTGATTTTTCTCCTATATAACCCATTTTATTTTTATACAAGCATAAATATGAATTTAATTCATGTAATCTTTTAATTTTTTACTTCTACTTGGATGTCTTAATTTTCTTAAAGCTTTTGCTTCAATTTGTCTTATTCTTTCACGTGTTACCTTGAATTCTTTTCCAACTTCTTCAAGAGTTCTAGCCTTTCCATCTTCCAAACCAAATCTTAGTTTTAGAACTTTTGCCTCTCTTGGAGTTAATGTTCCCATTACCTCCTCTAGTTGCTCTCTTAACAATGTGTATGCAACAGAATCTTGTGGTGCAGGAGAATCATCATCTTGTATGAAATCACCTAAATGGCTATCATCTTCTTCACCAATTGGAGTTTCCAATGATACTGGATCTTGAGCAATTTTTTGTATTTCTACAACTTTTTCAACCGGAATTTCCATCTCTTTTGCAATTTCCTCTGGCGTAGGCTCTCTTCCAAGTTGTTGTAATAGATGTCTTGAAGTACGTATTAATTTATTAATTGTTTCAACCATGTGAACTGGAATTCTGATTGTTCTTGCTTGGTCTGCGATTGCTCTTGTTATAGCTTGTCTAATCCACCATGTTGCATAAGTACTGAACTTATATCCTTTTGTGTAATCAAACTTTTCAACAGCTTTTATTAATCCCATATTTCCTTCTTGGATTAAATCTAAAAATAGCATCCCTCTTCCAACATACTTTTTAGCTATACTAACAACAAGTCTTAGGTTTGATTCAGCTAATTTTTGCTTACTGTCTTCGTCACCTTCAAGTATACCTTTTGCAAGCTCTATTTCTTGATCATATGTTAATAGAGGTATTTTTCCAATCTCTCTTAGATACATTCTAACTGGATCGTCAACACTAACACCTTCAATGTTGTTAACATCTATATCTTCTAGCTGTATTTCTTCAACTTCCTCTAAATCTTCTAAATCTGGCTCATCATCATCTTGATCATCTTTATCTATATTAATACCTAGCTTTTCAAATTTTTCAAACACTTCTTCTATTTGAGAAGGAGTAACATCACCAAGCTCTACTGCAAGCTCACCGTATGTCATTCCACCTTGCTTCTTAGCTCTTTCAAGAATTTTATCTATCTTTTCTGAACTTCCTGAAACCTTCTCGCTTTCCTTAACATCTGCCTTATCACTATCAGATTCTTTTGAAGATTCCATTTCTTCGACAGCTTGATCCTCAACATCTTCAAACTTATCAGCTTCAATATCAAATGCTTCCTCATCTATAATATTAATTCTAACTATAGGTTTCTTTTCATCTATATCCCATGCTATGCTATCTGTAATTAATTCTCTATCTACAGCAACTTTCTTACCATCGCATTTAACATTTAACTTTGTCTTTTTTTCATTGATCTTATTATCTTCTAAATCTAAGTAAAGATTTAGTATAAGCTCTTTTTCATCAACTAGAATTTTGTATATATTCTTTTCTTCTGCGTTTTCAAATTTTGCTTTGTATACATATAGACCATTTTTATTTTTTGAAATATCTTCATTGTTTACTTTACAAACAACATCTTTTTCAATATTTTTTCCAGTTTCATCTATAAGCTCTATTTCTATACTATAATTTTTCATTTAGATTAATACCTCCTACTTCATCCTAGCCAATTTTATTATTAAACCACTTAATTCCTTTTCTAAATTAGCTACTTCATCCTGTGTTAATTCATTAGTATTTTCTAACTTCTTTATAATCTCGTTTCTCTTATTTATTAATTTATCTTTCTCATAATTTATGATTACATCGTCAACGCATTTGTTAAGCTCTGTTATCTCAAAATCTGTAGCCATAATGCCACTCAAATGATTAACAATCTCTTCATCTGTAAAAGAATCTAATACACTTGTTGTGTTATTATTTCCATTTTCGAGCTCATCATACAATTTTTTCAAGATTATTTTATTTATTTCAGACTTAAAATCCTCTGCACTAATATTAGAATGAATTTTCGAAAATGCTTCTTCTGGATAATTCACAAGTAAATAAATTATAAGATTTTCTCTTTTTAAAGTTAAATCGTTTATTTTTTCGTCTTCTTGAATTACCATCTTAGGTTTAGCAGTAGTATTTTTCTTATCTAATATTTTATTTGAATTTTCTTTTTGATACATAATTTTATTGATTTCAGCATAAATTGCTTCTTTTGAAATTTTGTAATCTAAAGCTATTTTATCAATATAAACTTCCTTTTCTATACTATTGCTTACCTTCGAAAGCTCCTTTGCAATTTCAGTTAAAAACTTAATCTTATCATTTGCAACTTCTAAGTTTAATTCCTTTTGCATGTTTTTTATCTTAAATTCAACTAATGATATCGCATTATTTATACATTTTTGTAGACGTTCTGGTCCGTATTTAAGTATATATTCATCAGGATCTTTTGCACCTTCAATTTGTAAGATTCTAACATCACAACCCAAGTTTTGAAGGATTTCTAATCCTCTCATAGTAGCAGCTTGTCCGGCACCATCTGCATCATAACCAACAATTACTTGTTCACTTGACTTTCTAAGAAGTCTTCCCTGTGCCTCTGTTAACGCTGTTCCTAGAGATGCAACTACATTTGTTATTCCTCTTTGGTGAAGTGATATAGCATCCATATACCCTTCCACAATAAGAATTTTCTTTAAACTATTCTCGTGTGCAGCTTTTTTTGCTGCATACAAACCAAATAGATGTCTACCTTTTGAATAAACTACATTCTCCGTTGAATTTATGTATTTTGCTTGCTTTTTAAACGCAATTTTTTCTTCTTCACTAGCATTTGGTCCTGGTGGATCTATTAAAATTCTTCCTCCAAAAGCAATAAATTTTCCCCTTTCATCTTGAATTGGGAACATTAATCTTTTTCTGAATCTATCAATAAATTCACCTTTTTCGTTTTGGTTAACAAGCTTTGAGGCCAATATTTCTTCATCCTTGAAACCTAATGATTTTAAATGATTATATAATTCATTATAATTGCCTGAATATCCTATATAAAATGTTTTTAAAGTATTATTATCTAACTTTCTTTTCTTGACATATTCTTGGGCTTTTTTTGACGTAGAATTATAAATATTTTTATGATAAAAAAGAGCAGTTGCTTCATTTATTTCATATATCTTGGTTCTTAGATAATATAATTTATCATCCTCATCTGATAGTGATGCAACAGGCAGAGCAATGTTTGCTCTATTTGCCAATATTTCCACGGATTCTCTAAATCCTATTCCTTCTATCTTACTTACAAAGTGAAAAACATTTCCACCTACACCACAACCAAAACAGTGGAATATTTGTTTATCTGGTGATACAGCAAACGATGGTGACTTTTCATTATGAAAAGGACATAAACCAAAGTAGCTACGACCGCTTCTTTTTAATGCAACATAGCTACCTATAACATCTACAATATCGTTTCTATTCCTAATTTCTTCTATTAGTTCATCACTATATCGTACCATCTAAATTAATATTCCTCCATTGCCATATTATATAATTCGACACAAATTAAGGAAATCCTCCTAGAATTTACATAATTTATTGCCATTGTTTGCCTTAAGTTAATTAATAGGAAAGTATTATCACTTCCCTATACGTTAAATATGGGCAGTATTCTATCATTATAGAATCTACCCATATAAATTACTCTTGAGATGTTCCTGTACTTTGAACATTGAATGGTATAAACTTGCTTACCACACTACTTGTATTAATTTCTGAATCTATACCAATATTTTCTCTGTTCTCTTTAAAAGATACATCAATTTTATTATCTACTAATTGTTCCATTTCAGCGCTTGTTGTATTTTCAACTAACACTAGCTCACTTACTAATATTTGTTTTGCATTGTTCAACATCTTTTTCTCACCAGTAGATAAACCTTTTTCTTTTTGTTTAAAGCTTAGGTTTCTTACAACATCTGCTACTTCATAGATATCTCCACTTTTCATCTTGTCCATATTATCTCTATATCTTTTATTCCAATTATCAGACATTGCTGTTTCATCTGTTTCTAATACACAGAATACTTTTTCTACTTCGTCCTGAGAAATTATATTTCTAAGTCCTTGTTTTGATGCCTGATTACTTGGCACCATTACCTTTACTCCTCCAGGCATTGAAATATTTATATATTCTACCTCTTCATCTAAAATGTTCTTCTTGTCTATTGAATCTATCGTCCCTGCTCCATGCATAGGGTATACGACTTTGTCTCCTACATTAAACATGTAAGTCAACTCCTTCCTCTAGCTTTTATTTTATTGAAGTTAATAAAGGTATCGTTCTTTTTCAACTACATTAATAATTATACTACAAAAATTGGCAAAAGTCAAAGTGATTTGCTAAATTTGTTTTTGAATTTTCTGTGAACATATTCAAACCACTTTTAAAGAAAAAAGAGCAATTTTTAAATTGCCCTTTTAAATCTCTATTAATTTCCTGTAGATCCAAATCCGCCCGCTCTAACTCCGTTTGCATTATCGTCGTCTACAACTAAATATTTTTGGAACATTCCTTGAGCTATTGCTTCACCCTTCTTTATTACAACATCTTCATCTTTTATATTTATACATTGAATCATTATATGTCCATCATTATCCACATTTCCATAGTAATCAGCATCGATAACTCCTGAGCTGTGTGGGAACAATATTCCTTGTTTCTTTGGTCCAGAGCTTCTTGGATATAACATTAAAACCTCATCTCCTGGCATATATGATTTTAATCCTGTTGGTATAAGTGTTGGTTTTTGACCTAATTTAAAGCTTGGTATTACTGTATCTTCAGCAGCTTCTATATCGTAAGCAGCTGAATTTGCTGTTTTTCTTATTGGTAAATTAACACCTTTATCCTCCCAACCTTTTGCTATTTCGAATCCTCTTGTTCTTCCCATTTATTTTATCCTCCTTGTGTAATTAAGTACAGCGTCATTATATTACCCAATCTTATTTTTTTCAACAAATTTTCAACTTTTTTTATATTATTCATATCTTATTTAAGGGGGATATTTTAATGAAAACTTTATATGATGCTACATTAAACCAAACAGCAATTGTTAAATCTATAGAATATTCATGTGCTCTACGCCGCAGATTTCTTGATTTAGGATTAATTTCTGAAACTGAAATTACTCCAATATTTAGCAGTGTTTTAGGCGATCCAAGAGCTTATCTAGTTCGAGGAAGTGTTATTGCAATAAGAGCTGAGGATGCAAAAAAGATTTTAATTTTTTAATCTTTAATATTAGCACAATTTTTTCATCAAATTAATATATACAATAAGAGGTGATTTTATGGGGCTTACTTCCAACTCAACAGGAACATCATTACTTGACGATTATACTTCAGAAAACTACGATTACTTAATTGCACTTGCAGGAAATCCAAACGTTGGAAAATCAACCATTTTTAACAGTCTTACAGGTATGCATCAACACACAGGAAACTGGCCTGGTAAAACAGTTTCCAACGCCTGTGGATACCTTAAATATAATAATAAAACATTTTTATTGTATGATATTCCTGGTACATATTCCTTAATGTCTAATTCTGAAGAAGAAGAAATAGCAAGAGACTTTATTTGCTTTAAAAAGCCTAATCTTACCGTGGCTATCGTAGATGCTACATGCTTAGAGCGAAGCTTAAATTTAGTTTATCAAATTATGGAAATAACACAAAACGTTGTAGTTTGCGTAAATTTACTTGACGAAGCCAAAAATAAAGGAATTTCTATAGATTTAGATGCTTTATCTGAAGCTTTAGGCGTTCCTGTTGTTGGCACAAATGCAACCAATAAAAAAACACTTTATAATTTAAAACGTACGATATTTGATGTATGTATTAATGACAATGTTAGCAAACTAAGAGACGTAAAAAAAACCGAATTAATTGAGAATAATTTATCAAAAATTCTTGACGGAGATAACACTGAACTTGTTTCTTACATTGTGAAAAAGTGTTCCGAAGTTTCAAAAAAAGTAACACATACCACTGCTTCAGATGACAAATCATTAACAAGAAAATTCGATAAAGTATTGACATCAAAATTATTTGGAATACCTATTATGCTCCTATTTCTTGCAATCATTTTTTGGTTAACCATCGTTGGAGCAAATTACCCATCGAAGCTATTATCAAATGGTTTTAATTTTATCCAAGAAAAACTTTTGCTAGCACTTAATTACATGCATATTCCGCAATTTGTTATTAATCCACTTGTATATGGGCTTTATCAAACAACCGCATGGGTTATAAGCGTTATGCTGCCGCCTATGGTTATATTCTTCCCTATCTTTACAATACTTGAAGATTTAGGCTTTTTACCTAGAATAGCTTTTAATTTAGATAGATGTTTTAAGTGTTGTAAGACTTGTGGAAAACAAGCATTAACAATGTGTATGGGATTTGGTTGCAATGCAGCTGGAGTTGTAGGGTGCCGTATAATAGATTCAAAACGTGAAAAAATAATTGCAATGTTAACAAATTGCTTTGTTCCATGCAACGGAAGATTTCCATTTTTAATTACAATATCAACAATTTTTGTAGGAGCTCTTTTTACAGGGCTGTATTCTTCACTATTAGCCACACTGACAGTAGTTTTAGTCGTTTTTATAGGAATAATTATGACCTTTTTAACATCTAAAATACTATCTAAAACGTTATTAAAAGGTGAACCAAGTCATTTTATTTTAGAGCTTCCACCTTATAGGAAACCGCAAATATCAAAAATTATAATACGATCAATCTTCGACAGAGCATTGTTTGTACTTGGCAGAGCAATAAAAGTAGCAGCACCTGCCGGAATAATTATTTGGCTACTCGCAAACATAAATATTGGTGATAATTCAATTTTACATTACATTGCAAATATATTAGATCCTATCGCAAAAATTATGGGGTTAGATGGATATATTTTAACCGCATTTTTACTTGGCTTACCTGCAAACGAAATAGTCCTTCCATTGATACTAATGTGTTACCTAGGAAACAATACTCTTGTTGATTTAGAAGATATCTCCACAATTGCTGAAGTTTTGAAAGCTAATGGTTGGACTATAGTCACCGCTATAAACACAATGCTTTTCTGCTTGCTTCATTTTCCTTGCAGCACCACGCTTATTAGTATAAAAAAAGAAAGTGGCTCAACCAAATGGGCTTTGCTAGGCTTTGCAATACCAACATTTTGTGGATTTATCGTTTGCACTTTTGTAAATTTAGTTTCAAAAATAGTTTGAAATAGAAAAAAAGACGAAGGAATTTTTTCCTCCGTCCCCAAAATTTCTTTATCTTTTTACAAATCTTCCTAAAAAGTCTCTAACAATCATTTTGTTCATCATCAAAGCATATATCATCGAGAATAACAACGATACGACTTGGAATATTACATTATTCGAATAGTATGCTAAAAATACAACTAACGTCATTACTATAGTTATATTCATATCCTTCGAATGTTTAAGTTTTACAAAATCTTTTATCTTTATCTTTCTGTATATGTATAAAAATACTGACGAAAGAAGTGTTGAAATTGCTGCCGCATATAATCCAAAAACCTTAATGAATATTAAGTTTATCACCACATTTATTATTGCAGCTACAACCGTTGTTGACCCTATTATTTTAGTTTGCTTATATGCACTGAATATTCCTCCGTAAAAACTTGCCATATTAGAAAAATATACAGAAAAAACTAATATTGGTATATATAAAAATGCGGTTTGGTACCCATTTCCTTTTACTAAAAATCCGAAAATAAATGGTACAACTGCTATTACACATACTGTTGCTGAATATACAAGATTTCTTAGCGAACCATATATTCTATTATAATATTTTTCGCTGTTATCTTCATGTAATGCTTTGGCAGCAGATTCTTTCCATGCTATAGCAAAATAATTATAAACAGTATTTATTATAGTTGGAAACTTGTTTGAAACAGCATATATTCCGTTACTTGACGTTCCCATAAAAGATGTAATAATTAATCTATCTGATAAATTTATTATCGTCCACGATAAACTATGTGGAATTAATGGAATTGAATACTGTAACATTTCTTTCATAAGACCTTTTTTTACTAGTCTAATATCAAAGAAATCTTTTAAATGTAGATTTACCGCTAAAAAAACAACCATAATCAAGTTTGCAATTATTACAGATAATAACAATCCATCAACTTTAAGGCTTGTTCCTAAAATAAGAACAACATTTAAAACTATTGTTATTACACTTAAGATAAAATTAGATAATGAATATAGTTTTATTTTACCTAATCCTCTTACAAGTGCATTCATTAGTGCCATGAGCACTACGGCAATAACGTACGGTATGAACAGTTTCGTTGTATTTATCGCAAAAAGTTTTATTACCAAGAATATGATAACGCACGCCACACAAAGAGTCGTCATTATAGTTACTATCGTTTGTGTTATAATGCTCTTTTCTTCTCTCTTGCTCTTCGCATCAATTAAGAATCTGAACATAGACTCTTCCAAAGTTAACGTTATAAATGGAGTTATAAATGTAATTATTGTAATTATTAAGTCATAACTACCAAATTCTTCAGTTGTAAGCTTTGCTGTGTATAATGATACAAGTAAAAACGATACAATTTGCGTACTAAATTTTCCGAGTGCAATAATAAATGTATTTTTTATTAATTCCTTCTCTTGTTTCATATTATTTGTAGAAAAACTACTATCTCCTTATTGTAATATTTGGGTTTAATGGACCCCATAATCCTATAAAATATGTATTTTTATATTAATCATTTGAAATTCTATCATAACAAAATTTAAAATACAACCTGTATTCACCCTAAAATATATTTATTTTTGTTGTAAATTTCCATATATTATGTAATAATATATCCTGTATATATAAAGGAGGATTTTTTATGAAAAAAGCTGTTATTATTATTGTTTCTGTTTTAGTTTTAGCTGTTGGAACATGTGCTTGCCTTTACTTTTTTACTGATGTTTTCAACTTTTTAAAACCTACAAGTGATAATTTTTCACTTCAAGCAAAAAAATTATTTGGAGCCAAAGAAGCTCTTAGCTATTCCGACTATATAAAGAGCATCGAGAGCTTAAAAATGAAAGATGAATCTTATACATCTAACGGAAATATTTCTCTAAATGTTTCATTACCGGATTCAATGGTTGATTATTCAACTCAAAGGATGATTAATAATACAAGTATTAACTGGATAGGAAGTTACAATAAAGATACAAAAACAAAATCTAATAAACTAGGACTTTTGTACAACAATAAAGAGCTAATTAATCTAAATACATTAAAGAAAGGATCAAAACTAACTGTACAATCGTCAGATTTATATGATAAACCACTAAGCCTAGACTTTGATAAGTTAGAAGAATTTAATAAAAATAACAATCTAGGTCTTGATAAAGCTTCAATTGATTCTATAAAATCATCAATGACTGAGTCTGATAACACAAAATATGCTAATATGCTTTATGATTTATTTTACTTAACAGAAGACGAATATAATTCACTTGGAAAAAATTATGGAAAAATATTTTCAGAGCTAATCGAAAAAGATAATTATTCATCAAAGAAAAATCAAAAAATAGTTGTTGGTGGAGACGAAATCAAAACAACTGCATATTCTCTAACAATATCTGGAAAAGACGTGCATAATTACATGTTAAAACTTACAAATACAGCTAAAGATGATAGCTCTTTAAAAGATATTTTAATTAAAAAGTATAATGTTCTAAAGAAATATATTGACACTATCACTTCAAACCCTACTTATACAGTTGATTCTGCTTTAGATATTGATGATTTACCTGAAAGAATTTCTAATTCAGATATAGAAGAATTCTTTGATGACTTTATAGAAGAACTTGAAGATTCAGAAGATTTATTTGAAGAAATCGGATCTTCTTTGAAGTTTACTATTTATTCGAATAAAAAACATAACCCTGTAAAATTTACTGTTGCATTCGTAAAAGATAAAGAAGACGACGGCACTGTATTTTTTACACAAGACGTTGAAGATGAAAAAAATACTTATACAATAAATGTACAAGCAATTTCTGATACTTTATTCACACCTTCATATGAAGAAGATTCATATTTATATTCTACATCAAGCAGATCTGAACTTATCGCACAAAGGGAAACACTATCAACTATTACTATTATAGATAAATATGAAAAAAATGATAATTCAAGAAAAGGTACAATGTCTGTAACTGCAAATATTTCTGATGAAAAGAGAGACTTATTTACAATAGATTATGATTTTGTATTCTCAGATACAGAAATCAAAAATAATATTAAGATAACATCACCTGATTATAATTCACTTTCTTTAAATCTAGAATTTAATGTAACTGGATTAAAGGAAGATACACAAAAATATGTATTCAATTTATCAGGAAAAGTTCCAATCATGTATTCAACATATAAAATAGATTTAAAAACAAATGAATCTATAACATATGGAAAATCTGATATACAAGAGCCTACAGATATTGAAGATGTATTTGCTAAATCTGGCGCAGATTTACAGGCTGTAATAGATAAAGTATTTGAAAACGCATCAAACAATCTACCTTCTAAGTTATCAAATTATGGAATTAAGATAACAAAAGAAGATATATTAGCATTAAAATAATCTACTATCTTTGGTGGAAAGCAAACAGATATAAATCAGGCTGCATAATAAAAAAATATCGTCTAGCTAAAACTAGGCGATACTTTTTTTATTAATTTTGAGACTTTTCTATATAATTCCAAGAATCTCTACACATATCTTCTAATGTTTTTTCTGCTTTCCATCCAAGCTCTTCTTCAGCCTTCTTTGGATTAGCATAACATGTTGCGATGTCACCTGCTCTACGAGGTGCTATTTTATATTTTACTATTTTTCCAGTTGAACTTTCAAATGCCTTAACCATATCTAAAACACTATATCCAGTTCCTGTTCCCAAGTTATAAATATATAAACCTGAATTTTCTCTATCAAGTTTTTCTAACGCTTTTACGTGTCCTTTAGCTAAATCTACAACATGGATATAATCTCTTACTCCTGTTCCATCTGGCGTTGGATAATCGTTTCCAAATACAGATAGCTCTGGAAGTATTCCTGCTGCAACACGTACAACATAAGGCATTAAATTGTTTGGAATTCCTTGTGGCTCTTCCCCTATTAATCCACTTGAATGTGCTCCTACTGGATTAAAATATCTTAATATGCATATATCCATTGAGTTATCTGATACGAATACATCTTTTAGTATTTGCTCTATAAATAGTTTTGTTGTTCCATATGGATTAGTTGTTCCACCAACCTTACATTCTTCAGTGATAGGAATAACTTCTGGATCACCATACACCGTTGCTGAAGAGCTAAATATAAATTTCTTACAATTATATTTACGCATAACATCAAGTAGTGCTAGGCATCCTCCAATATTGTTCTCATAATATTCTATTGGCTTTTGAACAGATTCACCAACAGCTTTGTATCCAGCAAAATTAATTACTGCATCTATATTATTCTCTGAAAAGACTTTATTTAATGCATCTTTATCTCTGTAATCCATTTCATAAAATTTAAAATCTTTTCCAGTTATTGTTTTTATTTTATCTAATACTTCTGGTTTACTATTTGAAAAATTATCTATGATAACTATCTCTCTTCCTGCGTTTAATAATTCAACTGCTGTGTGGCTTCCAATGTAGCCAGCACCTCCTGGTAATAAAATTGCCATATTAAAATCCTCCTCTTATATGTTACAAAATTCTTTATAAATTGATTTTCTTATCTACTATATATTGTGGCCTTTGCTTCGTTTCATCATAAATTCTACCAATATACTCAGATAATACCCAAAGTGATAGTAGTTGAACACCAGCAAAGAACGTAATTCCTATCATAAGTGAAGTCCATCCTGCTGATAAATCATTCAATTTAAAGATATATGATACTATTGCGTATATCAATAAACAAAATGAAACGAATATACTTAAGATACCAAGTCCGCCTACCAACTTTAGTGGTTTATTAGAAAAGCTGATAATTCCATCTCCTGCTAGCTTAAGCATCTTTCTAAGTGGATACTTTGTTTTACCAGCAAAACGCTCTTTTCTTTCATATTCAAATGGCATTTGCTTATATCCAACCCAGCTAATTAAACCTCTTAAAAACTTGTTGTGTTCAGGCATTAGATTAATTGTATCAACAACTTTTCTGTCAATTAATCTAAAATCGCCCGTATCCTTTGGTATTTCAACATCAGACAAAGCATTTAAAGTTCTATAAAACATCTTAGCAGAAAGCAATTTAAAAGGTGATTCCCCTGCTCTTGACTTTCTTTTTCCATAAATGACTTCATATCCATCTTCCCAGAATTTCAACATTTCAGGAATTAGCTCTGGTGGATCTTGCAAATCAGCATCAATTATTACAATTGCATCACCTGTTACATATTGTAGGCCTGCCGTGACAGCTGCCTGATGGCCAAAGTTTCGCGAAAATGAAATCACTTTTACTTTTTCATCCTGATATGCAATTTGTTCAAGAATTTCAAGTGTTTTATCTTTGCTACCATCATTTATACAAATTAATTCGTATTCATAACCAGGTATATTTTTTAAAGTATTTGATAATCTAGAATAACACTCTTCAGCAACATCTTGCTCATAATACATTGGAATTATAACTGAAATTTTTTTCATAAAATCCTCCTGAATACTTTTTAGGACACTTTGCTAAAATTTCTAAAAAGATGTTTTAGCAAAGTGTCCTTTATTTCACATTTCACACTTATACTTAAAAAATGAGCGCATTCTCATTCTTAAACTAACCATTCTGGATTAGCTATATACCAATCGATTGTTTTTATAATTCCATCTTCAAATTTAGTTTTTGGTTCCCAACCTAATTCATTCTTTATTTTTGTAGGATCAATTGCATATCTGTAGTCATGACCTTTTCTATCCTCAACATGCTCAATTAATGATTCAGGTTTGTTTAAATGCTTTAAGATTAGTTTAACAATCTCTATATTTCTCTTCTCATTGTGTCCACCTATGTTGTATCTTTCTCCAGCTTTTCCTTTATGTAATACTAAATCTATAGCCTCACAGTGATCTTCTACATATAGCCAATCTCTAATATTTAATCCCTCACCATAAACAGGTAATTTCTCATCTTTTAATGCAAGCTTAATCATATGAGGTATTAATTTTTCGTTGTGTTGATATGGTCCATAGTTATTTGAACAATTTGTTACTGTAACGTTCATTTTGTATGTTTCTTTGTATGCAAGTGCTATTAAATCCGAACTTGCTTTTGATGCAGAATATGGGCTATTTGGTTGAATTGGAGACTTTTCTGTAAAATATCCTTCTTCCCCTAATGTACCATAAACTTCATCTGTAGAAATATGCACAAACTTATTTGAACTTCCCTCGCCCCAAAATCTCTTTGCAGCTTCAAGTAATGTATGTGTTCCTATTACATTTGTTTGTGTGAATACAAATGGTGTCTTTATACTATTATCAACATGCGACTCTGCTGCAAAATGTACAACAGCATCAATATTATATTTTTCATATGTTTCCATTACTTTATCTAAATCACATATATCACCTTGAACAAATGTAATTTTATCTATAACCTTTTTTAAATTATCCATATTACCTGCATATGTTAGCTTATCATACACAACAATATTATAATCTGGATGTTTGTTTACCATAAATTCTGCAAAATTGCTTCCTATAAAACCTGCAGCTCCTGTTACTAAAATGTTTTTCATACTTTTCTCTCCTTATAGTTAATATTTTATATATAGTTTTAAATATTCTTAAACAAATCTGTTTCTTTTAATTCTTTTAATGATGGCCATAATGCATCTTTTTCTGATGTTAATAAATCCTCTGGTTTTAAATCTCCCATAGGCCAATTAATTGCAACATCAGGATCATCCCATTTTAGACCGCCTTCTGCACTGTGATTATATATATCATCACATTTGTATGCAAACTCAGCTTCGTCAGATAAAACTAAGAAACCATGTGCGAATCCTCTTGGAATCATAAACATTTTTTTGTTTTCCTCAGTTAGTATTACACCTTCCCATTTTCCATATGTTTTGCTACCTGGTCTTAAATCAACTGCAACATCAAAAACTTCACCTTTAATGCATCTTACAAGCTTTGCCTGAGTGTTTTCTTTTTGAAAATGCAATCCTCTTAAAACACCTTTTTTTGACTTTGATTGATTATCTTGAACAAAGTTGTAGTTTAGTCCAATTTCCTTGAAATCAGCCTCACTATATGTCTCCATAAAATATCCTCTATTATCACCAAAAACTGTTGGCTCTACTATGCATACACCTTCAATAGATGTGTCTGTTCTTTTAAATTTTCCCATAACAAAATCTCCTTATACTACAAGAGAATAAGTTTATCTATTTCTCTGTATTTTTTCCTATTATTCTTCTCCGAATTTATTCTCCGCTAAATCTTTTAAAAATCTACCGTAATCTGTTTTCATGTATTTATCAGCCAATTTAGAAAGCTCTTCAGCATTTATCCATCCATTTTTATATGCAATTTCTTCTGGACAACTTATTTGTAAACCTTGTCTTTTTTGTATTGTTTGAACAAAGCTTGCAGTTTCAAGTAATGCATCATGTGTTCCTGTATCAAACCATGTCATTCCTCTTCCTAACTTTTCAACTTTAAGTTTACCCATTTTCATATATTCTTCATTAACTGATGTGATTTCAAGCTCTCCTCTTGCAGATGGCTTAACATTTTTTGCTATTTGAACAACATCGTTTGTGTAGAAATATAACCCTGGTACAGCATAGTTTGACTTTGGATTTGCAGGTTTTTCTTCTATTGATATAGCCTTACCATTTTCATCTATTTCAACAACACCATATGCTCTTGGATCTTTTACATAGTATCCAAATATAGTTGACTCATCTTCTCTTTCATTAGCCTCTTTTAATCTATCTCTTAGGTTATGACCATAGAACATGTTGTCACCCAAAATCATAGCCACATTATCTTCTCCAATAAAGTCTTCTCCAATTATAAAAGCCTCTGCTAATCCATTTGGTTTCTCTTGAATTTTGTATTCAAAATTCATTCCCCATTGAGATCCATCACCTAATAAATCTTTAAATATTACAATATCTCTTGGGGTAGATATTATTAAAACATCTTTTATTCCTGCATTCATCAATACAGATAAAGGATAATATATCATTGGCTTATCGTATACTGGCATTATTTGTTTTGATATTGCTATTGTTAATGGATAAAGTCTTGTTCCACTTCCTCCTGCTAAAATTATTCCTTTTCTTTTTTTCATAAAATCAATCCTCTCTTTGCTATCCTGTTTTCTATTCTTAATATTACTTTGAAAGCTCTACCTTTAAATATCTATCTAAAGCATCTTCCCATGTAGGAACTTCTATTCCTGCTGATTTTAATTTAGCTTTTGATAGTTGTGAATTTTCTGGACGCTTTGCCTGAACCACATTCATCATTTTAATATACTCTTCCGTTGTAACAGGATTTACTTTACAAGAAATTCCGGCCTTTTCAAAAATAGTTTTTGTAAAATCATACCATGTTGTGAATCCCTCATTGGTTGTGTGATATACTCCATATGGTATTTTCTTTTCTATAGCTTGTTTTATAATTTCTGCTAAATCTTCAGCGTATGTTGGACTTCCATGTTGGTCTGCTACAACACTTATTTCGTCCTTTGTAGATCCCAACTTAAGCATTGTTCTAACAAAATTATTTCCTTCACCATATAACCAAGCTGTTCTGAAAATATAGTATTCTTTTGTATTTTCTTCAATAGCTTGCTCTCCTAATAATTTAGTTCTTCCATATTCCGTTACTGGTGCTTTTGGATCATCTTCGTTATGAGCCTTATCTATTGATAAATTTCCTCCAAAAACATAGTCTGTACTTATATGTACCAATTTAGCTCCAATTTTATTTGCTGCGATTGCCAAATTTCTTGGTCCATCTGCATTGATTTTTTCTACTATAGAACCAGCAGTTTCAGCTTTATCAACAGCTGTAAATGCTGCGCAGTTTATAATATATTCTGGCTTATTTTCTTCTACAAACTTTATTACCGCTTCTTGATTTGTTATATCTAGTTCTGCAACATCTGTTAAAATCAATTCTTCATTAGATAACTTTGATTTAACTGAGTTTGCTAACATTCCATTTGCTCCTGTTATTAAAATCTTCATATATTATCCTTCTTTCCTCATTTATATGCGATTATAATATCACTAAAAATGGAAAAGTACAAGGGTTAGCTTGTACTTTTATTTATTGAACTTTTTTTAATGATTTTATATATGACTCTCCTGTTACTGTATTTTGAACCCTTGAAACTTCATATTTTCCAACATGCTCTTCTTTTCCAGAAGCAAATTCTTTGTAAAGATTAAATATTGTATATGCTGTTCCGGCAGCAGAATCAGTCGTTTTATCTTGAATCAAAAATATATACCCAGCTCTCTTTGTATCTATTTTATATTTTCCATCGTTATATTCCATTCCTTCTGTTGATTTGTTCTCTGCTAATTCTATTCCGAATATTTTATAAACTATGCTATTTACTATTTCTTCTGATATTTCTTTCTTTTCTATTACATCTGGTAAATTAATATAACCATTTGCTATCCCGTTATGCACAACACTCAAATACTGATCTGTTGATAGCTTTTTACCCTCTTCAAAATCTCCTAAAATGGCTGCACAATATATTTGATTTTCCATACTTATATCAATGCTTTGTATTTTTTTTGGTTTTATTGTATCTTCCTCTTGTTTAATAATCTCATTTTGTGCTTCTTCAACAACATCATCTTTATTATTATCTTTATTCGTAGCCAACTTATAGCCTATCCCCATAGCAGCTATAACAATGAGCATCATTAACATTATTGATTTTATATTAACTTTTTTCATACTTCCTCCATAGTAAATCTACTTATATGAAATCTTACATATACAGATAGTTCATGTCTACATTTCCAGAAATACCATTTACGCTTCCTGTAGCAGTATACTGCCACATCTTGTATGGCTTTTGGTAACTACACCTGCTACTCCATTGAGCTACCCATTTATCGTATTCATCCAGTTTCTGATCATTTAGTATAGCAACAAACCAATAATAGCTTGCATATATTCCTACATCATATCCGTTTGCTCTTATTTTATCACAAAATGTCTTACAAATATTTACAAGGGTCGCATTAGATGGCATTCCCTTTCTTTCTTTGTATCCATCTGCATCTTCCATGTCGAACCATACTCCATAAGCAATATTGTGACCTTTTATCAACCTTAAAACATGGTTGGCTTCTGAAATAGCCCCATTTTCATTTAAAGCATATGAATATATGTATACTCCATATTTGATTCCAAGTCTTTCACACTCATTCATATTTCTAACAAAATATTTATCATCTTGTGAAGTAATATTTTCTCCGTAACCACATCTTAGTATAGCAAAATCAATACCTGAATTTTTAACGGTTACCCAGTCAACTATACCATTGTGTACAGAAACATCAATTCCTTTAAGAGTTTCCTTTTTTTCTTCCTCAAAATCAATAACAATAATTTGAACCATATATGACTTACCATTTGTAAACTGGAATAAAGTTTCGTATATTGTATTTTTATCAAACTTTTTTGAATATACTTCTGAATCTTCACTTAAGTTCCATGTTGGTTTTGTTGCATTAAATGTCCCATTTCCTAGTATTTGAGCTTCCACAATCTTTTCATCTTTACACAAATATCTAACATAAATATTGGTTCCATCATCTTGTTTTTGTACATCTTCTCTAAGTTTTATATCAATTGAAACAATTGTAGATTTACCATTTTGTGCTTGAACATTAGTAGTATATTTTTGCGTGTTATCAAAAGTCTTTTTGTACACAAGTTTATCTTCACTTAAAATCCACGATGGCTTTGTGTCTTTCAATTTTTTATTTGACTTTAGGTAAATTGTAACAGTTCCATCTTTGTTAAATTTATGCTCTGTACTAATCTCGGGAGGCATCTCGTCAATCTGCTTTATGTCTATATCTACAAATACACTATTGCCAGTCACATCATTAAATGCTGTGGTATACATTTGATTACTTGAAAACGTTTTAGTATATTTTTTCCCATCTTTTGACAAATTCCACGTTGGTTTTGTATTCATAAACTTAACATTTGATTCTACTATCGCTGTTACTGAGTTACTATCTTCGTCATATTCATATACTACACGTGGATCAAACAACTGTATATCTTTGACATTAATACAAATTATTCGGCTGTTTCCGTTTACATCTGTAATTGTTGTATGGTATTCTTGATTATCGTAAAAAAATTTAGTGTATATGTATTTATCTTCTGATAAACTCCAAGTAGGTTTTGTATCCATTAACTTAACATTTGAGGTAATTTTTCCTACTACAAAATTTTTATCTTGGTTATATTCGTACGAAACAACTGGTTCAAAATCTCTTACATCTCTAACATCTATATTCAGAACCGTAGTATTGTCATCTATGTCAACTACCATAGTAGTATATTTTTCATTCTTTAAAAATATTTTTGTATATGATAATCCATCATCAGATAACTTCCATGTTGGTTTTGTGTCCTTTAATTTTGTATCAGATACAATCTTAGCTATAACCTGATTTTTATTCTCATCGTACTCATATTTAACTTTTATTTTTTTCTCAACCGACCTTTGTTCATTTTCATTAACAGCGTATTTATCCTCGTATATGCTTTCATTTATATTTTTATTATCATCTTTATCAATATTGTCAGCATATACAATTCTACCATATATGCAAAATAACATCATTAATACCAATAATATCTTTTTATTTTTACTCATTAATACTCCTCCAGACTCCAGTCTATTTCATGTACATATTCTAACATTACTATTCCTAAAATTCAACATGGTTTTACAGATTTCATATATTTACAAAAAAACACTATATTTACCAATATAGTGTCTTTCTAATTTTACGCTCTTTTTTCCACTAATTCAAGAGCAGTAGCTATAACCTTATCCATATCATAATATTTATAATTACCTAATCGGCCTCCAAAAATAACATTTCTTTCGTTTTCAGCAAGCTCTTTATACTTTTCAAATAAAGTATTATTTTTTTCGTCATTTACTGGATAATATGCTTCATCCCCAATCTTCCAATTCATTGGATATTCCTTCGTTATTATTGTTCCCTCGCAATCGTTAAACTCAAAATGTTTGTGCTCTATAATTCTAGTATATGCTTGATCATGACTTGTATAGTTTACAACCGCATTTCCTTGATAGTTATCTACATCTTTATATATTTCATTCTCAAATTTTAACGAACGCCATTCTAAATTTCCATATTGATAATTAAAGTATTCGTCTATCATTCCAGTATAAACAATTTTTTCTGCTAATTCATTATATTTTTCTTTATCCTTAAGATAATCCACTCCAAGTTCAACTTCAATGCCATCTAACATTTTATTAATTATAGTATTGTATCCACCGACAGGAATTCCTTGATATTTATCATTGAAATAATTGTTATTGTATGTAAATCTAACTGGTAATCTTTTTATTATAAATGCCGGTAATTCTTTACAGTCTCTTCCCCATTGCTTTTCAGTGTACTCTTTAACTAATTTTAAGTAGATATCCTTTCCTATAAGAGAAATTGCTTGTTCTTCCAAATTTTTAGGTTCGGCAACACCATATTCTGCTTTTTGCTCTTCAATCTTCTGCTTTGCCTGCTCTGGTGTAACAACCCCCCATAGCTTTGAAAAAGTATTCATATTGAATGGTAGATTGTATATTTCTCCCTTATAATTAGCTATTGGAGAATTAATGTAATTATTAAATTCAGCAAACTGATTTACGTAATCCCATATTTTTCTATCACTTGTATGAAAAATATGTGCACCGTATTTATGTACATTTATATCGTTAATTTTTTCACAATATATATTTCCACCTAAATGATTTCTTCTATCAATTACAAGGCATTTTTTCCCTCTTTTTTTCATCTCATACGCGAATGTAGATCCAAATAAACCGGCCCCTACTATTAAATAATCATATTTTTTCATATAAACTCCTCCTTATTTAACTCTAAATATTTCTCGATGTTCTTGATAATATTTTTTCATTTCATTTGTTTGTGGACCATATGAAAAATGACCTACAATTGTATTTTCTGATACAATCATTGCTCTACTTTTTATCATGCAATACTCACAAATCTGTTCTTCGTCTTTTCCCATATTATTACCAGGACCTACATATAATCTTCCAATTTCTTCCCAGAAATTTCTAGAAAATAAAATTGCACCTATACTAAATCTAATTGGACACACCGAATAACTGAACTTCTCTTTTGAAAAAATTCTATCTAGATTGTCAATGTCTTTTAGTTCATCGTTTTGATCTCCCCACATAAACTTAGCGATATCAGGATTCATTATTATTGGTTCTTCTCCACATCCATCATGATATGGTTTTCCAAACAATTTTTCAAACTTTTCCGTTAAACCAGTCTTCTTTAATACTATTACATTAGCGTAACCATTTATCGGTAATAGAGGAGCAACATATCCTATTCTATAGTTACTATTCTTCTCAACGTTTTCATAAGTTTCATATAATTTGTTAAAAAAATTTTCAGTAACAAATATATCCTCATCTAATTTATATATCATTTTTGCTTTTTCAAACAAATTTATTGCAATATTCTGAACCAAAGAAACCTTGTTTTGCTTAACACTTAAATATGACCATTCATTTTTTTCTGCTATTTCTTTTAGGTTTTCACTAAAAACCCCTGATGAAACTATGCATACATCTACATCATCTGGAACATACTTTTCTATTCTTCCAAATACATCTTCCCATAAGAATTCTTTATATCCAGCAAGAATAATGCATAGTTTTTCATAATTCTTTTTTCTATCAATAAATGTATATTTTCCTTTTACTCTTTTTTTCTTATTAATTATTTCTCTCTTTTTACGGATTTTTCTTACCAGCTCTATACATTTTTGATTCTTTGCAATTTTATCGTACAAACTCATTAATACTCCTCCTATACTCTAATTGTTCATACACAATTATATATTTTATGCTCTTTTAATCTTAGCTTTTATTCCCGTAAGTACCTGATTAAATACATCATAAATAAATCTATATCTTAATATAATTAATAACGTAAGATAAATAATTCCACCTATAATAGTTTGAATTATGGTATTTGCAATGCTTACAGACATATGTTGTGCTAAAATTTTTACAATAACAAACATAATAATTCCTGAAATCCAACATTTAGCCGATAATTTAAGGATTTTAAATAAAGAAAATTGATCTTTAAAATATCTCAATTGCACAAGTAATATCGTTAATTCAGCTATTACTGAAGCAACTGCTGCACCTACACCTTTAAAAAATTTAATTAATATAAGATTCAAAATAATATTTACAAATGCACCAATTGTAACAGATAATGTAAATTTATTTTGCTTACCTATTTGAACCAAATACTGAACACCTGTAATACCACTAAGTCCAATTGCAATCAGAATTGGTGCTGTCGTTATTAGTATTGGTATTACTCCTTCAAATCCGTCTCCATAGTACCATGGTACAAAACCAGGAGCAACAGCAATAAATCCAAAAACCATTGGTACCGCTAAAAGCCATGTAAAATTAAATGATTTTTCAAGGCATTCACTTACTTCTTTCTTATCTTCATTGGCATATGCATTTGCAATTCTAGAATTCATAACCAGTTGCAACGCATTTAGTATAGTCAGAGCTGCTTTAACAACTTTTTGTCCCTGCTCATAATATCCAACTTCAACCATATCATTTGTAATTAATCCAATCATCGTTTTGTCTAAAACTGTATAGATTTGAATTGCTACCTGAGGTAAAAATAGCGATAAAACTGGTTTAATATGTTTTTTAAATTTTAACAATTTAAAATTAACTTTTTCTATGTATTTAGGCAGATATAACCACAAAGTAATATTTCCAATTAGCTCTGCAGCAACATATATAAGAAAGTATTTCCATAAATCTCCTGGACTTTTTACTACTACAAAGATCAGTACGAGACTAAGCATTTTAACTATTACATTTCTTATAACTGTCTTGTCAAATTCTTCTATTCCTTGAAAAAACCAACTTATATCAAACAAGTTTGCAACTAATTGAATTATCAATATCCTATAGTACACTGCATAGTTACTCGAAGTTCCATAAATTAATGTAAATAGTACAATAGATATCGTTAATGTAATACTTCTAATTACTATTAATTCCCAAAATACCTTACTTTTTTCTGATTTACAATTAGCCTTATAAGCAATTTCTCTTTGTCCATACATTGAAATTCCGAGTGTTCCAAATAAGATAAAATATGTTACAATTGATACTGTATAACCATATATTCCTATTGGCTCAGCACCCAATACCCTTGATAAATATGGTGTTGTAACCAAAGGTAAAAAAATTGTTAGCATCTGATATATCAAATTATATATATAATTTTTTGCAATGCTCTTTTTCAAATTACTCATTCCTTTTAATTTTAATTTTTTTCGGGATTCCACCCTGGCTTATATATTTCATGTAATCCTGATTTTCCAGCTTTAGCGTCTTTAACTGCTTCAGAAATCATCTCGTATCCATATTTTTTATTTCTTCCATATAAAGTAACGGCAACTTTGAATTTAAACGGTACTTCTATACATTGTTCCTTAAAATATTTCTCATCAAAATTAGATTTTATGAAGTCTAACGTGTTTCTTACTAAATAATATAATTTCCATTTAACAATTTCATGCATATCACTATGTGGAGCATCATGAACAACTCTTATTGTTGGAACACATATTATTTTACCTAATTTGGATAATCTATAGCTATGCTCCGTATCATCGTAATATATAAAATAATCTTTTTTTGTTAGATCAGTTTTCTTCAATTTTTCAACGTTCATTAAAGATCCTACATATGAAAATGCATTAATCTCAAATTCATCTTTTTTATAGTCACTTTTTTTTGAATATGGCTGTCTAACTCTGTTAAACATTGAAGTATATATATTTCTTCTATGAGAGCAATCAACTGTTTCTTTGTCGCTCTTAAGAACAGTTCCACAAATTGCCGATAATGCATCTGCATCATGACTCTCAATATATTGGTTCGCAATATCAAATGCATTTTTTTCTGGATATGCATCATCATCAGCTACCCAAATCCAATCTGCATCTAAACTCATGCTTTGCTTTAAACCCTCATAGAAACCTCCACTTCCACCAGTATTTTCTTTTAAATTAACAATAATCTTATCGTATTTTTCATTGTTTTGTTTCCATTCCTCAAGATATTCTGCAGTTCCATCTGTGCTATTATTATTAATGACCAGTATATAACTTGGTCTGAATGTTTGGGCATCATAGGATTTTAACGCAATTTTTAATTTTTCTAATCTGTTAAATGTAACTAAAACAACACCTATTTTCATAATAATTTTACTCCTTATTTACAATATTTAATCTTTATATTAACTAAAATTTAATATCTATTTTCATTTTATCTATCATAAATCTGTACATTTTTATATATAATCCTGGAATTCCTAATTTGTACAATTTGGCAACTCCCCATAAAGCGACATGTTTAAAACCCTTTTTTATTGAATACCTTAATTTTAAAAATGGTGACTTTCTCCAATTTGAAAAATTATTATCTAGATACTCTATTGTCCTTTTTAACTCGTTTTTCATATTAACAGTTTTATCATAAGAAACTCTGTACATTACAGATGTTCCCAAATGAAGAAATGCAAATGTATCTAGTAAATACTTCATTTTTTCGTATTTGTTAAGCTTTATATATAAATTTTTTACTTCAAGTAAATAATATCTTAAATTTTCAACATCTTGAATGTTAACATTATGAATTTGAGAATCATATCTTAGGTAATAATGATATAATACATCGCTTACAAAAGCAATTCTTTGTATTTTGGTATAACAACTCGCTAAAAACATAGTATCATTAAAACCTCTGAAAGGTAAGAATTTAAAATCTTTTACAATCTCCATCTTGTATATCTTATTCCAAGGAGCAGGATTGATAAATAATATGTAATCATCATCATAATCAAGATTCCTTACTGTATTACCAAAATTAGTCATATTAGTGGCAATAACTTTATTAGTTTTTAAATCAATTCTTTCAAACGCGCATACAGCAATATCTGCATTGTTTTCTTTTGCAGCTTTATATAATTTTTCTGCCCAATCAGGTTCCACATAATCATCTGTATCAACAAAAGTTACATATTCTCCAGATGCTCTCTCTAAACCATAATTTCGTGTTGTAAATTCTCCACCGTTATCTTTATGAAATACTTTTATCTTATCAGGATATTTCTTTCCATATTCTTCGATTATCGTTGGAGCAGAATCTGTTGATCCATCATCTACACATAATATTTCTATTTCTTGTAAAGTTTGATTTACCAATGAATCTAAACATCTAGGTAAGTATTGCTCTAAATTATAAACAGCAGCAACAATTGATAATTTTATTATGTTATTATTCATAATCATCTTTCCTCTTTTTTTCTATATTTTCAATTCGTTGCTTTAATAATGAAACTTCTTGAATTAAAAGCACATTTTTTCTTTGTTCTTTCGATATAAGCACTGTCATATCAAACATTAAGTACAGAATTATAAATATAGCAACACTAAATATCATGTTTATTGGCATTTCAAATCCTAAAACATCTGATAAGTTCTCCACTAAATTAGGTATTAGTAACGCGATTATTAATGCAATTCCTGTTATAATCCAAAAAATCAAATAACTTATTCTCATATTTTTTTTCTTGACGGATTTCAAAATTATAAAAATGTATATCAACACAATAACTATTAAGGCTACTTTCAATGAGTTTTGCATTATTTTTTTCTCCTCTTCTTTCTAAAACTTATACTATCTACTAATATTGATAATAAAACTTTTCCCATATAGTCAACCGATTTCCATAATCTTATTGATGAAGTTCCTCCATTTCTTTCATTCATACTAACAGGCACTTCTTTTACAACGTATTTATTTACTAACAAAGAAACCGTTGATTCTGGTTCAGGATACTCTGTTGGATAATCTAGTGCAAATTCCTCTAGTACTCTTTTATTGACTGCTCTAAAACCAGAAGTCGGATCAGTTATCTTTTTTCGACAACAAATCTTTATCATAAAAGAAATTAAATTAGATCCAAACCTTCTCATAAATGTTGATTGAAAGCTACTAGAAGATTTATCTAAATATCTAGTTCCTATGACCATATCTGCCTCTTTTAAGACAATCGGTTCACATATTTTGTCAATAAATCTCACATCATGCTGTCCATCACCGTCAAACTGAATAGCAATATCGTATCCATTTTCAAATGCATATTTATACCCCGTTTGAACAGCTCCTCCAATCCCCAAGTTTGATATTAATCTTATATGATTTACATTGTTCTCTACCAATAAACTCTCAGTACCGTCTGTAGAGCCATCATTTATAACAATGTAATCCATATTTATATTGGATTCTTTTATTTTTTCTATTGTTTTAATAATACTATCTTGTTCATTATATGCTGGTATTATAAGGATTCTCTTCACTTTAACTTCTCCTTTTCTATTATCCCTGTATAAGTTTTGCTAAAATGCCCTTTATTTTTGTTTTTAATTTTTTAGGAAACAACCCTAAAAATTTATAATACAATTTTCTTTTCTTACTTACGTTGCCCATTATAACTTGTTTTTTACTAAATAATTCATTCTCTGGTATAATCCATTTTTTTAATTCATTTAACTCTTCATCAGTTAATTGTTTTTCTTTTATTTCAACTTTACTAAAATAATTTATATATTTGTTAATATTTTTATCTATATCGAATTTTAATGTTTCTTCTTGGGCTTTCTGACTCATTTGTTTTAACAAACTATTGTCATTTAGTAGCTCTTTTATTTTTTCGACATATTTATCAGCATTATTGACTTCTTTTATTACAAAAGAATTAATTCCATCTCTTGCATACTCGTCTACACCAAAAGATTCAGATAAAACAGGTACTGCTCCTGCCGCCATTGCTTCTAAAGACATTAACCCAAATCCTTCTAGTATAGAAGCATCTACAAATATGTCTGACCTAAATAAAATATTACTAATGTCTTTTCTATTTAACGGACCTTTAAAAAAATTGATATTTACATTTTTACTATTATTTACAGGGAACATAATATCTTTCATGTGAATAACGTTTATATCTATATTTTTTTCGCATAAAGTCAACTGCTTTAGTATCTCTATCAATATGAAATCTCCCTTTGGAAAAGAATTTCTAAATACCATTGTTATAGTTTTCTTTTTGCTTTGAACTTTATTTCTATTATATAATAAATCTATATTTATAGAATTCGGTATAACGTCAGCATTTCTATTAAAATTCTCTTTACATTTTTTCTTTAAAAAATTAGAAATCGCTAATATGTTTTGACTATTTTTGCATGCTAGTTCTGCCCATCCATATACATCGCCGTTATCAAAACAAGGCTCATATCCTTGCATAAAATTAACAGCTGGTATATTATAATGCTTTGCAATCGTCTCTGTATAAAAAATACTAGGATATATTGTACCGACAATACATTTAGGTCTTAAATCATTTATATTTTTTAAATAGCTTGGTGTAAAAATCATAATTTCTTTATACTCGTGAACTCGCTCTGTTAAAATATTAGCAAATATTCCATTTATATTCAAATAATTTACTATATCAACAACAACATGAACACCTCCAGCATTTTGATGAATATCTGGTAAGTAAAATAAAACTTCTGGTGATGGTTTTTTAATTATTTTTAAATTTGATTTTATATACTCAATTGGATCATTTTTTACGTATAACTCCATTTTCTTATTATACTCGTCTCCCCAACGATCAAAAAATATTTTTCTATTATGATCCAATCGTTTTTGCTTTTCTGGGCTTGTCCCAAAAGACACTTCTGATTTATGATACACATATGTGTCTATAGCAACTTTAGCTTCAAACCCTTTACTATGAGCTTTGAATTGATAATCTGTTTCATCACCATAACCCATACCGTAAATTTCATCTAAGTAACCTGTTTCTTTCATACATTCTCTTGAAATCATCAGACAATTACCTACAACCGTACATGCATCAAAATTCATCCCTTTAAATTGATCATAAAACATATCATTGATTTGTACATAACTATAATTTTCAGGAATATCGAATGACAAATTAGCAGCATTACTTGATATAGGACATATTAATCCTATTTTTTTATTTTTTTCCATATGCTCTATCAGCTTCGGAATTGTGTTATTTGATAGTAAACAGTCTGTATTAAGTAATAGAATGTACTCTGCCGTGGTTTTATCCATACCTCTGTTAACATTTTTTATAAATCCTACATTACTTTCATTTTTATATACTTCAATATTTTTATATTTGTTTCTCAAATTTTCAATACAGTTGCAAGTTAGTTCATCTGAATTATCATTCATAAGAATTACCTTGCCTATATATTCTTTAGGTGTATTTTTATATAAAGCATATACACACATTTTTACCCACTCTGGTGAGTTGTAAATTGGTATTATAATATCACATGTTTTCATTTTTTTCTCCATTATCTATTATTAATTTTGAATGATTTTCTATAAAATATTTCGTACCCATTCAATATAAATCCAATAATTGTTGTGATTAGTGCTGGAACCGTATATCTATCAATTGTCGAACCCAAAGTCGAATGTACTAAAATATGCATTAAACTATACAAATACAATATCAATTCCATATCTATTATTCTTAAACACTTTTCACAATATCGCTTTCGAAAAGCAAATAGCTTTATAATACTAATAAATGCCACTATTGGTAATATTAAATAACTTACTTTCATTATAATAGTATTTGGCAATTCAGCCTTTCTCATTATGTAATTTATGCATGTTATTGGTTTGTTTATAGATTTATAATCGGTTACATATTTATCATATTCTTCTGATAATGGAAAAACATTATCATTATTATATCCGTATATCCTAAAACCTATTACCGAAACCTCCTGAGTATCCTTAAAATTAATGCTTTTTTTAATATTGATTTTCATTCCCTCAAACTCAGTCTCATAAACACTTATAGTAGCTAAATAGTTAGTTATATATCCACCCAAAATATCTTTCGGATTTTTAAAAAAACTTGAAAGTAGAAATTTCATTGATTCAGTAGTTGAAAAATTATCGTTCTTACCATATAAAATATAGAAATTTCCAGCCTTATCTTTGTATACCCTATAATTCTTGTATTTGGATGTTCCTTCGAGAATTTCTTTCATTTTTTCTTTATCCGTGTTTTTTAGATTAGCATTATTGTATATTTTTTCAACTGTATCGAACTTTTCATTACTTTCTAACTCAAATTCTGTAATTCCATTTAATATTCCTGCAGCTAAAAATCCCTCAGATGTTCTGTCTTGCTTAATATTTACATTATTAACATTCACCACATAATTCCATACACTTACTCCTATTACTAAAGTAACACAGCACACAATTAAAGTTAAAACTCTTTGAGCCAAATTTTTAAACTTTGGATTTCTCACAAATGATACTATTGCTGCTATGATTATAGGAAATAATACTGTACCAACATATGGCTGTTTTAATAACCACGCAATTGTTGCTAATAGAGAAAATAATATTGTAATACTTATATATTTTAGTTTATTTTCTTTAAAATTTATAATCATCCATTTCCATGATAAGAAGCAACTTAGTACAGCAAATGTCATCCCAATAAATTCTGTTAGTAAAGTATGATAATATCCAAATACTATAGGATTTAATACAATTAGTATTATAAAAAGAACACTAAATATATATTTGAATTTTTTCTTATCCCCAAGCACATCCTTGTATATCATTATACATACAACTATCATTGCTAAATAACACATATACATTCCTATAAGTAATCCTATTGAATTATGTCCAAACACACTATTACATATTTTAATGAAAAGTGGAAAAATTGGACCTCTTGCAACATCCCAATCAGCAAAACTTCCCTCATGTGTTAATAAACTTGTCAACCATAAATAATGAGATGAATCGTAAGTTATGGTAACTGGATAGCTAAAAAAGGCAATTGTTAAACCTATAGCTAAAAAAATCCACAACATTATTTTTTTATTTTTCATTAGAGCCTCTTTCATATATTTACTCTATCCTTTCTTACTACCATTTTTGCTATATCTTGTCTGAAATTAGGATTAAAGTATGGATCTGTTTTTTCGTAGAATCTATTCCACTTATCCATAAACCTTATCCCCTCTTCTCTTAATCTGTTTTTCTTTTCCTCAGATTTATCATCATAATCTCTTGTTCTGGATTCATAATGGTATGCTAAAATAAGTGGATTCATAACAACCACTTTATGTTTTTCTCTTATTTTAAAGCACAAATCAACATCATTATACGCAATAGGAAATTCTTCATCCATACCACCTACTGAATTATAATCTTTTTTTGAAATCATCATCATAGCGCCCGTTACAGCACTATAATTCTGAATAATGTTGTTTCTGGCCATATACCCAGAATCATTTAAATTAGATCCTGCATTCACATGCCATGCAACATATTTATTTCCAAAAACTATTCCTGCATGTTGAATGTTGCGATTCTTGTATAACAATTTTGTTCCAACAATACCAACATCTTTTCTCTGACAAATTCCTAACATTTTCTCAATCCAATTATTGGATATGATTTTTATATCATTATTTAATAGAACAACATATTCACCTGAACACTTACTGATTCCATAATTGTTTAATTCTGAATAGTTGAATTGTTTCTGATTGTGTTCAATAACTTTTATTCTACAATCACTTTGAATTTTTTTGTAGTATCTAAAAATACCTTTAGTATTGCTATTATTTTCCACTATGATTATTTCTATATTACCATAATTTGTTTTGGCAAAAATAGATTTTATGCACTTACTAAGAAATTTTTTATTATCTTTATTTGGAATAATTATTGATACTTTAGGTGATCCTTTTATTTTATAATTTAAATTATAGATTCCTAAGCACTCAGAATCTTCCACTTCTGCATCTTCTCCGATTCTTTCTAAGTGTGCTTTTATTGCTCGTTTTGCTGCCTCATACGCATACGGTTTTGCCGAAGAATTAAGTGCTACCGAATCTTCATTCATTCTCCAATGATATAGTATTTTTGGAATATGTATTATTCTATTAGCATTTTCTGTTGCTCTAAATATTAAATCATAATCCTGACTACCATCAAATTCTTTATTTAGATATCCAATTCTTTCCATTAGATTACGTTTTAATATAGAAAAATGACATATATAGTTATAACTCATTAATGTGTCGGGTGCAAAATCAGATTTAAAATGAGGACCATTTCTTTTTCCTTCAAAAATTTTATCCTCATCCGTATATATAAATTCTGCATCCTTATCTTTATTAATTGCTTTAACAATTTCGTATAGAGAAAATTTTGGTAATATATCATCATGATCCAACAATGCTATGTAGTCACCTGTAGACATTTCAATAGCACAATTCGTGTTTCCAGAAATTCCCATATTCTCATTTAAATATTTGTATTTAATTTTTTCACTTTGTGATACATAATTATCAATGTATTCCAATTTTTTTGGACTACCATCTGCCAAACATAACTCCCAATTTTGGTATGTCTGTTCCATTACAGAAAGAACAAGTTCTTTTAAAAATATTTCTTTTGTGTTATACATCGGTACAACAATACTGATCTTTGGTGCATATTCGAATATCTTTTTTCTTTGTTCTTCTAGTTGGCTTTCATTTGGCTCATTATTTTCAATCCATAATCTATAATTATTTTCATTCTCGATATATTCTTTTCTATTTTTTATAAAATTAAAAATTTTGTACTTTATTTTATCAGCAGTTTTTTTGAATCCGTTTTTTTTGAAATATTCAATAGTTTTATCTGCTTTTGATTTAAAATCCATACTTAACCCTTTCCAACTATTTTTCTAACTTGCTTTATTATTTTCCAACCTCTTGAATTATTATATTCATCCAATAATCTTTGATATTGAATCTCTATATTTTCTTTTTGACTTTGCAAGGACTTATAATTATTCTCCAAATCAGAGCGCTCCTTGGCTAGCTTTTTATAATCACTTTCCAAATAAGAAACCTCATTTTTCAGCTCTTCATTTCTCTTAGCTAATATTTCAACATCTTTTTCTTTTGCCCTTAGTTGTTCTATATTACAAAATATCAAATTCTCATTATTTTTCTCAATTGCGTTATTATCCAATATTTCAGCTTGAATAGCTACTTCGAGTTTAGTGAAATAATTCAAATATATATCAATTCCAAATTTTTTTAACATTTCATCTTTACTTATTTCTTTTTCTATATCTTGACAATGATATATATATAAATTACTAATTGCTCTGTATAATATAAATTGCAAAGGGACATTTTCGTAATACCATTCTTGATCATAAAACATATAATCATCATAAAAAAAAGTATTTTCAAAAGATAAATCAATAAAACCTTCCTTCACAAATATTAATTCACTTTTTATTGATTCTGGTATATCTATTTTAAAATGCCTAAATATATTTTCATTGTTCTCGTTTTGTTTGTGCAACCTGTCGCTGATGTAGGTATACCACGAACTAATTAATTTTATTGATTCATCGATTTTATTATTTTGAATTAGTGTCACAATTTGCTTATCTAATTCTTCAAACTGTACATATTCACTTTCTATTTTACCATTAGCATACTGATCTACAATATTAAAATCTAGCTCCTTAAGTTTCGTGATATTCCATCCTATTTCGTCAATATGTTTTTGTGAAATACTATTTGCTGCAACTTTTTGAACCTTATCACTTTCTATTGTTAAAATTGTTTGATACTTACACTTTCTATATGTATTGTAGCTTACAAACTTTGTTTTACTCAACAAGTTATTATTAGATAATTCAACCAAGAATGAATTTGTCAAATTATCAAATAATCCTGCATTACAAATTTGTTTTATTGCTTTTTCTTCACTATACAAAATAATACTACCTTTATCATATTTTGCTGGATATTTTATTTTACTATGATTTGATTTTGGTAGATATTGGTCTGAATAAATAACACTTGTATTTTTATAATCCGGTAACGGATAATAAAATTTATAAAAATTATAACCAGCACTATTAATTTGTGTTATTATTTCGTTTTTTGTCAATAAATTAGGCAAAGTATTACATATACAGCTCTCTATCCCCTCAAATATTTTATGATATAATTCCGACCTTCCACCTACTAAATATTTTACACCAATTCTGTTATCTATAGCTAGTAATAATTTACCATTTTCATTTAAATGAGATTTCAATTTTTTTAGCAATTCTACATATGGATTTGGCAAATTTACCATCAATGGTGCATATTCATATGTGCCAATTAAAGTAATATAATCATACTTTCCATCAATTTTAAAATTTTTATAACAGCATGACGTTACATCAAGCTCCATATTGCTATCTTTAAATATGCTTGTCCCCTTATGCAGTTCGTATATTTTTGCTTTTCTTTCAAAAGAATACCATTTCAGAATATTAAATTGTGAAGTCATAATTGAATTCATCTCCTTTTGTAAATTAATCTAGCTATAATTGGAACATTAAGAATTATAAAATTTGCAATAAAATATTTTACATTCTCATATTTATACAAATTATAAAATAATCCCCAATTTTTAAAATTAAATCTCTTTTTGTTTTTTAAGCTTTGAAAATACTTTAAAGCATTCATATTAATTTTGTTAGTTTCATTATTAAAAATCTGGTCATTCTTTGTATAAACTGTATATTGTTGAATTTTCACGTCTATGAAAAGGGATCTTATGTCTTTCATACTATTAAAATTTTTACTTACAGTTTTACATCCTACCTGATTTTCTGCATGTTGTCTATACATAACTAAAGGCTCTTCAATTTTTGAAATAATTCCGTTTTGACTCACAACTACAGCTATCCAGTAGTCATGTAACATATACTTTGATTCATCCGGTATAGGTAATATATTATTTAAAAAAGTCTTTTTTGACAAAATTGTACAACCAGTTATGTAATTATTCAACAATAAACCATTATATCTTTTATCTTTTTTTATTTTTTTATCAAATTTTTTTGTATTCCAAAATGAACCGGAAATAATGTTATCATCTTCATTAATTAACTTTAAATCACTAAATACCAAATCAGAATTATCTTCTTGCATTTTTATAACACATTTTTCGAGTTTTTCTGGTAACCAAATATCATCTTGATCAGCTAAAGCATATAAATTGCTTTCTACCTTTCTTAATAAAAATTCAAAATTCTTTTTCACACCTACATTTGACGGCTGAATAAATAGCTTAATCCTCATATCTTTCTCTTGATACTCTTGAATAATATTAACTGTATCATCAGTTGAAGCATCATCAGAAATCAGTAATCTAAAATTTGTATATGTTTGATTCAATATACTATCTAGTTGCTTGCGTATATATTTTTCACCATTGTATGTAGCCATAACAATATCTATTGTCTTTTCATTGCAATAAAAGAATGGTATAAAATAGTCAAGCATAATTTCATTAAAAATAACAGATTTATCTTCTGGTCTAACAACTATATAATCATTACGTAGCATCCATTTTTTTAAAATACTAGCATATTCATCAAGTGTAGAATCTTCATTTATATTTTCTATATTCATTTTTATTAATTTATCCTTGTAGTCTTTTGCAAAATCCAACTTTTGTATAAGTGCATGATATACTAAAGTATAAAAATGATCTTCATTATTTAAAGTATAGAATCCCTTTGAATTGTATATACGTCTATTTAGTATATCTCGTTCCATCTTACTGCAATAATAATTGTCGCCTACATGTCTTAAATCGAAGTTAGCCGACTGATTATTAACAGTTGTTCTATAATGAACTCTATAATCTTCCATAAAAACTGGAGCTGCGTTTAGAATATATGCTGTTTCCTCCTTTGAATCGCAAATAATATCAATATCATTGTGATTGTTGTTATATATTTCATCTGGTAAACTTTCATAATTTCTTAATATTGCATAATTTACGCAATTATTCAGTACGTAAAACATTTCCTGTACTGATTTCCATCCGTCACAACCTATTAGATTTGAACTTATTTTTTTTATACTACCATCCCATATTTTTTGTTTGTTTTTATCTAAAAATTCATCTGTATTCATTCCTAATAACAGTGTTATGTCGTGGTTTGTTTCACTAGTATTATTAGTTGCATGAATTTTGTGGCCTCCACCAGTTAATGTCCTATACTGTTCCTTCTTATCAAAAATATTTGTATTTACAATTTTTTCCCCTTTTGAAGTTTCCCTTTTAGCATAAACTGGATTGCCATCTTTTACAAGTATCAGTATAAAACCGCCATTTCCACAATGTTTTTCTTTATGGCTACCTTTTGGTAAATTTGTTCCATAAAATCTGGTTAAATTATTTGAAAACTTTGATTTATCCCATTCAATTTCATAAATATTGACTATAGTAAAATTATTTCTTATATCTTCAATAATTTCATCTTGCATATTTCTGGCATTTTCCCATATAATAAAAAGATGTAATTCTTCCTTCATAAAAACTCCTCTTATTCGTCAATTTCAGAAAATTTTACTTCTGAATCAACCTCGTAATATCCTACAACAGGTTTTTTCGACAATATTTCAAATATTAAAACGTCATAATTTCTATTTATTGGTATTAATTCTCCATTTATACCATACTTGCTACAACTAAGTGATAACGTATATTTACCTGGAGCTAACCTAATTTTTTGTTTAAATTCACATAAATATTTCTTTCCTGGAATACATTTTCCAGTATATATTTTCTGCATATTTGTGTTTGTACCACACATCTCTTTACCTAAAAAATCTTTTATTGTCATTGAGAAAGTTGGACATTCTACTTCCTTATTGAATTTAGATTTAATCTTTATAACTACTTCTTCATCGTTATTTATAACTGGATTAAACTCCCCTTTTATATTAAAAATTCCAAAGTCATATATTTCAGCTTCCTTGTTTCCATAAATAATTACATCTGGATTAAGGTTAAAGTTATTTTTCCATAAATTTTTTTCAGTATTATCTCGTTGTAAAACAGTTTTGCTTTTTTGCTTTTCTTTCTCTAGCATTCCCGTAATTAGTTTTTTGTATGTTTCAACACCTTCTTTTGTTTCACCATCAAAAATTTTTTTGCCATGGTCAAGTATAATTGCTCTATTACAATTCTCTAATACATCACCTACATTATGAGTAACAAATAAAATTGTTTTTCCTTTTTCTTTAAACTGTTGGAACTTTTTAAAACATTTTAACTGAAAAGCCATATCGCCCACAGATAAAACTTCATCAACAATAAGAATATCTGGATCAACATTTATTGCACAAGCAAAAGCTAATCTTGCAAACATACCTGAAGAATACGTCTTTACTGGTTGATATAAGTGATTTCCTATATCAGCAAAATCAATAATATCCTGTTTTGTCTTTTCAATTTCTTCATTCGTTAAACCCATCACTTGACCATGTTGATATATATTCTCTTCTCCAGTCAGCTCCATATTAAATGCTGTACCAAGCTCTAACAATGAACTTATCTTTCCATTTACAATTAAAGAACCAGAATTTGGAGCAACAACACCAGTTATCATTTTTAATAGCGTAGATTTTCCTGCTCCATTTTTTCCAAGTATTCCAAGAATCTCGCCTCTTCTTATATTTAAATTCAAATTATCAATTGCAATAAAATCTGTGTGTCTATTCGCCCCAGGAATAAGTGCTTCAAACAATCTATCTTTTTTTCTATTGTACATTTTATATTTTTTTTCTAAATTTGTAATTTCAATAACATTTTGATTATCTTTCACATTGCCCTCCATTACTATAAAACATCTGCAAAATCTTTTTTGGTTCTTTTAAATATTGAATTTCCCCAAAGAAACAAAATAATCGTTATTACCCAAAAAACAATTGTATACAATCCATGATTAGCAAATACTATATTTTCATCAATAAAACATTCCCTAAACGATGTAACCAAGTATGTAAATGGCATACATTGCATTATCTTTGTAATAGTATTATGTCCTTCTAACATTGCTAGATTCCATATTACCGGGGTAAACCAAAAAAATAGTTGCATTGAAATACCTAATAAATTTGAAAAATCCGGAACAATAGTAGTAATTGCAGATGTAAATCTTGTCATTGCAATAATAAAACAAAATGTTGCAAATATTGTATAAAAAACTAGTAGAACATTAGGAACATATCTGTATACAATACAAATTCCTATAGCTATAATTATTAAAAAAACACCTACAAAACTAGAAGATACTATTGAAATAACTGGAATTGCATCAACATTAAATACTACTTTTTTAACAAGATAACTATACGTTCTAATTGAATTGCTTGAAGACATTATTGCATCGTTTATCCATTGCCACATTGCCATCCCTGGAAAAAACCATACAGCATATGGATTATTTCCACTACTACCTGTTTTTAGTATGAATTGAAATACAATTGCATATGTTAACATAAAAATAAAAGGTTGTAGAAATCCCCATATTGCGCCTAAACTTGTATTGGCAAATCTATTTTTAAAGTCATTTTTTCCTAATTGCCATATCAATCTTTTGTTTTTCCATACACTTTTAATAAACTCCATTGTTATCTCCTAATCACCTTAACTTAAATTTCATAAATCCTAGCAAAGGCATATGAAATAAAACTATTTCCTTCAAAGCCCTGCTTTTTATTCCATTAAATCCAAGATATTTAAAATATTTTAAAAAATGAATATTAAAAACCTTCGTCTCTATTATCTTTTCATAATAATTTAAAATCTTATCATTAACATCTATATGTACATACTCATCGCACATTTTACTTCCATTATAGAAAGTATCTGTAATAGCCCAATTTCTGTATTTGCTGTAGGCTTTATAAGTGTTTCCATATTGTTTTTTCCATCTATTTAGATTCTGATTTAAACTTCTACCACCAAATTCATTTTCTTCATGTAGTCTATAATCAAATAGTGGTTCATCAATATATGCTACGCCATTTGCAAGCGTTGCTAAATACATATTTATCCAGTCATGAGCTATAACGCTTTTTTTATATGGAATCATCTGCTCCTTTATATTTTTTGTAAACATTTGAGAGCATCCTATTGCAATGTGCCTTGAGCAAGCCAATATGCAATTTTTACCATTTATTTTTGGTAAATGTTTGTAGTCTATGTAACTTTCTTGTAAAACTTTTCCATCTTTGTCAATTTGTCTCGCATTACAGTATACTAAATCTGTTTTGGTTTCAACAATTTTTTTATACATCATATCAACTTTGTTATTATACCATATATCATCATGATCGCAAAACATTATATAGTTTGCTTTAGATTTCTCAAGTAAAAATTCAAAGTTTTTTACATAGCCTAAATTTTTTTCATTAAAAAAAACTTGTATTCTATTATCTTTTTTTAAATACTCTTTTAGTGTATTTTTTGTATCCTCATGTGTTGAGGCATCATCGCTTATAATTATATTTATTTCTTTGTATGTTTGATTTAACAAACTATCTATTTGCATTTTTAAAAAATCTATGTTTGTGTTATATGTTGCCATCAATACATCAATTTTTTCTTCTTGCATCTTTATTTCGACTACCTCCCACATTTTTTGTATTATTTCATAAAAAGCCTTTTTTGTAAACCTTTTAATGGACATAATACAAAAAATTCTCAATGAAATTTTGAGAATTTTCACCTTTTCATTTATTTAATTTTTTATACATAAAATACAATAATCCCTGCAAGGATTAATGCATTTCCAATAATCTTATTTTTAGTGATTTTTTCTTTCAAAAACCACCTTCCTAAAAACATTATAAATATGTATCCGACCGACTCCAATATTGGTCCATATTTATAATCCAAATTTCTAAATGCAATAATCGTTAGGATGGTTGAAACTATCATCATTCCATACCCAACAATTACTCTCCAATTTAAGTACTCTCGTATTATCGATTCATATTTTATATCTGAGCTCTTCTTCAATAATATTTGAGAACATGTTGCAATAAAAACAGACATTATTAATATTAAACTACTTTGAACTATCATCTTTATTTACTATAATTGTACCTATTATTACAATTATTACTCCTATTACATTTTTTACAGTTATATTTTCTTTGAAAAATATTGTTGCCCACACAATAGACCATAGAAGAGCCATTGCTCTATTAGCGTACGCAACTGATATTTCAAATTTCTTTATTATTTGTTGCCATAATATTGCATATATCCCCAAAATAAATATTTCTATTCCATAAAACAAGAAAAATTTAAAACTAAAAAAAGGCTCTCCAGATGCATACTTAGCAGCTACTGTAGATAAGGTATACACAATTATGATTGTCTGGAGTATGCAGATATTTTTTATCAGATTCTTGTTATCTTTTATTTTCTTCTTTTCATCTATTTTCTCATTCATTTTCAAAAAGCCACCTTATTTTATCAAAATTATCCGTGCTTAATATGTAAAATCCAAATCTTGAAGAGCTATCAACTACTTTGTGAGATTCAACATCTTCAATATTGCTTGCTCTATAAATGCATTCTGAAATTTCTTTTTTGGCTCTTTCATACATAGCTAAATCGTCTTTATTAAAAATAAATTTAATTGCAGATATTTTGGGCGTTGAAACCTTTTGAAATACAGGTTCATTTCCCATTGCAACATCTATTACCATCTTTACAAAATCATATCCCGTTGATATCTGAACTAAATCTGAACCGATACAATCACCACCCATTCTTGCACCAATTTCAATTATTTTTACTTCTCCATTAGGTGTGATTTTAAATTCAGAATGAGTTGCTCCATTAGTTATTTCTAATGTATCAAAAGCTTTGCGAAGTTCAGTATAAATCTTTTGTTTCATTTCATCAGATACATTTGCTGGCTCTATGTGTCCAGTTTCAATAAAATTAGGTGCACCTGTAGTCTTTTTTTCTGTAATTGTTAAAAATTTATGACTCCCTTTATATGAAATTCCTTCAGCACTATATTCTTTACCATCTATGTATTCTTCAACAATAGCGCAATTTTCAAAAGCATCATTCTGAGCTCTTTTAATAGCTTCTTTTAACTCTTCTTTGCTGCCTACTTTTGTAATAGACCTACTTCCTGATCTGTCTGTTGGCTTTACAATCAATGGAAAGTTCATATTATCAGTTTCTTCAATTTTATTTACATCATATATTTTTGCAAACTTTACGGTTGAAATACCACCTTCAAGCATCGCTTTTCTCATAAAATATTTGTTGGTTGATTTATTACAGCATTTTATTGAATTTCCTGAAAGACCCATATTTTCTGCTACATATGTTACTGTTACAGTTGCTAAATCAGAAGCTATAGTTGTGATTCCGTCAATACCTATTTCTTTGCATTTTTCTAATATTTTTTCTTTTTCAATAATACTTATTGGATAAAAAAAGTCTGCCGTCTTTTCTCCAACACTACCATCTTTCCATGCAAATACATGTGTTTCATATCCAAGTTCTTTTGCTTTTAATATAAGTGGATTTTGAAAATCGTTTGCACCAATTATTGCTATTTTTTTCATTAATTTTTCTTCCTTTTACTTTCTTTTTAAATAAAATTCATTTACCTTCTCAATTACTTTGTTTACATCTTCTTTCGCCATATTGTAATACATAGGTAGACGAACTAATCTATCGCTTTCTTTTGTCGTATATCTATCTTCTCCATTAAATCTACCAAATTTTAATCCTGCTGGAGACGCATGCAACGGAACATAGTGGAAAACAGCTTGTATGTCATTTTCTTTCAAGAACGAAATCAACTTTGTTCTCTCTTCTATATCTTTCACCTTTATGTAGTACATATGAGCATTATGTTTGCATTCTTTTGGTATATATGGTCTTTCAATAAAGCCCGCTTTTTCAAGCTTTTCTAACCCTTCATTATATAAATTCCATGTGTCTAGTCTATTGTTATTTATCTCTTCAGCCATTTGAAGCTCTGGCCATAAATATGCCGCGTTTATCTCGCTTGGTAAATATGATGATCCACACTCAACCCACGTATATTTATCAACCTGGCCTCTATAAAACTTACTTCTATTTGTTCCTTTTTCTCTAATAATCTCTGCATCTTCAACAAATCGATTATCTGGAAAAACAATAGCTCCACCTTCACCCATGCTATAATTTTTAGTTTCGTGAAAACTATAACAGCCAATATCTCCAATAGTACCAAGATATTTATCTTTATACTTAGACATCACACCTTGAGCAGCATCCTCTACAACTTTAAGATTATATTTTCTTGCAACTTCCATAATTGTATCCATTTCACAGCTAACTCCTGCATAGTGCACAGGAACAATTGCCTTTGTTTTTTCAGTAATTGCATCTTCTATTAATTTTTCATCAATATTCATAGTATCTGGCCTTATATCGACAAATACTATCTTTGCTCCTCTTAGCACGAATGCATTTGCAGTGGAAACAAAAGTAAATGGTGACATTATTACTTCATCTCCAGGTTTTATATCTAAAAGTAAAGCTGCCATTTCTAATGCAGAAGAACATGATGTAGTTAATAGTACTTTGTTGGCCTCAAACTTTTTTTCCATCCATTCGCTACATTTTTTTGTAAATATGCCATCACCGCATATTTTTTTATTTTTTATTGCTTCAATTACGCACTTTTCTTCATCTCCAACCATTGGAGGTATATTAAATCCTATCATTTTCTTACTTCCTTTTTTATATGTATGCACCAATTAAGGTTACTAAACTGCTAACTAATATATAGCATAAAACTAATACCAATATGATTTTAATGATTTTTTTAATAGTTTTATTCTTTATAAAGCCTTCTGTAAGCTCCATTATCCCAAGAGTTACAAAATACATCAGCGGTACTAATGCCGGCATTATGTACCTACCTTGTGGTTGAAAATCACTAGCATACGAATAGTATAAACTTAATAACACCGGTATAATAATACTTACCATAAAAATATATTCTAGTAATTTGATGTGGCTGCACTCAATTTTATTATTTTTATTTCTATTTCTCACCATGAATATTAAATATCCAACACAACCAGAAAATACCACCATTGTTGCAATTACAAATACATGATATCTTATTGGAATATTCATTCCTCCAAAAATGCCAATAAAACTACGCAAAGTTAGTGAAATCCATGATTTATCAATTAACATCGTCTTCAGTGACCAGCCTTGTTTTTGAGGCGTTTCTCTGTTCGATGCTTTATATTCATCGATTGCATATTCATTTGAATATTTATCTGTGGTTTCAAGGCCTAAAAAATCTCCATCATATATAATTGCACTTCGTATGAACCACCATCCAGCAATTACAAATGCAACACTAAATACTATTAAGCCTTTTTTTAATACTTGTATTATTTTTTCTTTCTCTCTGAATTGAGAAATTAAAAATACTAAGCTACTTGCCAATATGTAACCATATGCATTATAGTAAGATAATGCACATAATCCAATCGCTGCCCCTAACTTAAAACAAGTTTTACAACTCCAACCATCCTGCAAGCCTATAATCCATGTGTAAATTATCATTGAAATAGACATCATCGCAAAACAATCATTATTTATGTATGACCCAATGAAAATCATCTGAGGTAATAACGAAGTTAAACCAATAAATAGTGCTTTGTAATATTTATTTTTGAATAGTTTATTTCCTATCTTTATATTAAACCAAACAAATATTGCATAACAAATTACTGTAACTATTCTTGAAGCAACGTAATATGCGTGCATATCTTGAGTAAAATTGCTCGTTATTTTTATAAATAATCCAGCAAAAATGTATGGAGTTATTGGTGTAAATCCATATGAAATCCCCCATGTTGGATCTAATACTAATTTATCCCCGCCATGAGGTAATTTTCCATAATCTGCTACGTATTTACAAATAACCATCTTCATATTTTCATCTGGACCTGTATTATTTGGCTGTATTATTGAAATAAAAAAAACTAAACAAACACAAGCAACCATAAAGAGCCACCTTATATATTTCTCATTTATTTTATTTTTGAAAAAATCTATCAAACATTCCACCCTCTATCATTATCGTCGATATTCTATCATAACAATTTTTAAAATACAACAAAGATAATAAGGAATATACAATAAAATAATGAAAATTACAATTTTGTGTGTTATAATAAACGTGATTTTACTTATATACTTATTTGAAAATATATGAAACAAATTATAAATAAAATATGAATTTACGTAAAATATATATTTTGAAGAGAAAGGACTAATATCTATGAAAAAAATATCTATAATTGTACCAGTGTACTATAACGAAGAAAATTTATTACCTTTGTATACAGATTTAAAAGAAAAAGTTTTGGATGTTTTACCTAAATATGAATTAGATTATGAATTGATTTTTGTTGACGATGGCTCAAAGGATAAGTCGTATAGCGTATTACAAAATCTTTCAAAATTAGATAATAAAATTGTTTTATATAAATTATCACGAAACTTTGGAGAGCACGCTGCACTTTTAGCTGGACTTTCAAAATGTACAGGTAATTTTGCTGTGCGTAAAGCAGCAGATTTACAAGAGCCTTCAGAGCTAATTATTAGTATGATAGAAAAATATAACGAAGGAAACAACGTTGTAATTGCTACAAGGGCTGATAGAGATGAACCATTTATTCAAAAGACACTAAGTAACTGCTACGCAACTATAATGCAAAAGCTTGCACTACATGATATGCCAAAAGGTGGATTTGATAGTTTTTTGATTGATAGACAAGTTATTGACGTTTTAGTTAATATGCAAGAAAAAAATACATCCCTTATGAGTCAAATCCTATGGAGTGGGTTTAAAACCGCTTCTGTACCATACACTAGATTAAAACGTAAAGCTGGAAAATCTAGATGGACCTTTTCAAAAAAGTTCAAACTTGCAATAGATTCATTACTTAGTTTTTCATACTTTCCAATCAGATTTATCTCGTCAGTTGGAATACTATCATGCTTAGCCTCAATAATAGCATGCATAGTTATTATTTGTATGAAAGTCAACGGGGTTATTGATGTTGAAGGATATACATCCATAATATTATTAGTAATATTCTGTTTTGGGGTTATCATGCTTTCGCTTGGAATTCTTGGTGAATATCTATGGAGAACATTCGATGCAACAAGAAAAAGACCACCATTTATTATTGAAAATGGTGATGTTTATAAAGATTAATCACTAAATTGAAGATCTATTACGCAATTTTATAAAAAAATAAAGAGCAGACCTAATTATTTTACAAGGTCTGCTCTATTTTTTATATATTCGTTTGCTATTTTCACAAGCATCTCTGCTTGCTCAATTGTCTCTTTATTTTTAAAATCCATTCTGTTGTAGAATTTGTTTATATAATCTTTTTCTTTCATAATTCTAAAGCTTCCACCAAAGTTGAAATCAAATACATATGCAATATGAGAAACCCACATATCTCCAAATGTTATTCTTTTAGTATAATCTATATAATGCTCTTCATAAAATTCTCCAATTATTTCAGGTGAAAATGTTTCACTTTCCATTGACTCGCATCCATATATATTCTTTAGTATATCAGTAGTCAGCACATGATAAATATCAAGTTTATCACTATCTCTAATTATTTTACTATGAAGTAATACCTTTTCCTCCAAATCACCTTCAATTTTATTTATGTTATGATTTAATATTGAAGACTTAATAATTTGGTAGTATTTCTCATCAACGTTAAATTCATTAATAAGTCCATCTTCAAATAAAATTTTCACACCTAATGCACCATGATTTATGCTTATTTTATCATTAAAAGTATTGTACTTCGTTATTTGCTCAAACCTTCCAATATCATGTAATAATCCAATAAGTTCAGCAAGTTTAACATCCTCTTCTGGCAAGTTTAATGATTCTGCAATATTCTTACTGATTTCCGCCACTCTCAATATATGGCCTGTTTTTAAAGCTATTCTTCCGTCATTAGCATCATATTTATTAACGTAATTCCTAAATATTTTTTTGGCATTTTCTATATCAATCATTTTAGTAACACCTCATATATACTATTTATACAAATCTTCATATATTTTATAATCTCTTGAAATTTTTCTTACATAGTTATTAGTTTCCTTATATGGAATTTTTTCAATATCTGAGCCATCATCCTTTATAACGCCATCGGATATCCACTTATCCACAGTTCCAATACCGGCATTATATGCCGCAACAGCAATATGGTAATCCCCATACTTTTTAAGTAAATCAGATAAATACTTCGTTCCAATTCTAATATTAGTTTCTTCATCAAAAAGCATATTTGATTCAAAATACGTGTCACTCATAATATTCCCTGCAATTTCTTCTGCTGTTGAATCTATAATTTGCATTACACCTTTAGCATTTCGATTTGATACCGCATTCTTATCAAAATTGCTTTCAGCTTTTATAACCGCATAAACCAATAATGGATCCACTTCATATTCAATGGCATATTTATTCACATATTCAGAATATGTTTGTGGATATATTTTTTTCATAATTAGGTCCTGAATTCCAAATACTTTTATTGCTACAAAAATTACAATTACAATTAAAAATACTACAAAAATATTTTTAACCCTTTTCGGCATAGCAATCTTCCCTTCTTTTGTATATTTCTTATTTAACCTCATACCAATTATCAGCCACTTCCGCTTCTACAAGAAGTGGAACAGACATCTGAATTGCACTTTCCATGCACTCTTTAAGAAGTTTTTCAACATTTTCAGCATCTTCCTTCTTACACTCAATCATAAGCTCATCGTGTATTTGCAATACAATTTTAGCATCATAGTCCGAATCTTGTAAAGCCTTATACATGCTAACCATTGCAATCTTCATAATATCAGCAGCAGTTCCTTGTATAGGAGTGTTCATTGCAACCCTTGCACCAAATTGTCTAACCATAAAATTGTTAGAGCTTAGCTCAGGAATTAATCTTCTTCTATGGAATAAAGTTTCCACATAGCCATCCTTCTTTGCCTGCTCAACAATATCCTTCATGAACTTATCTATTCCGCTATATTTCTCTAGATATTGGTCGATATAATTTTTAGCCTCTTTTCTTGAAATGCCTAATTGATCTGCTAAACCAAAATCTGAAATTCCATAAACTATACCAAAGTTTACAGCTTTAGCAGAGCTTCTTTGCTCTTTAGTAACCTCCTCAATTGGAATTCCAAGTACTTTTGAAGCAGCCTGCTTATGTATGTCTTCACCATTCAAGAATGCGTGCATCATGTTTTCATCTTGTGAAATATGAGCCAAAACTCTAAGCTCTATTTGTGAATAATCTGCATCAATAAATACATAACCTTCTCTTGCCTTAAATACTTTTCTAATTTGTTTTCCAAAGTCGATTCTAGTTGGAATATTCTGCAAATTTGGCTCAGTGCTACTTATTCTACCAGTTGCCGTTATTGTTTGATGGAAGAATGAATGAATTCTATCATCATTTTCATTTATGTATGGAAGAAGTCCTTCAACATATGTCGAATTTAATTTCATCAAACTTCTGTAATCCAATATTTTTTCAATTATTGGATGATATTTTTTAAGCTTTTCTAAAATATCTACATCTGTAGAATATCCTGTCTTTGTCTTTTTCTTTACAGGCAACTGAAGTTTTTCAAACAATATAACACCAAGCTGTTTTGTGGAATTAATGTTAAATTCTTCTCCTGCTAAATCGTAGATATCTTTTGTTAATTCATCTAAATGAACTTTTAATTTAGCTCCAATTTGAGTTAATTCATCTTTATCAGCATGCATACCTGCCAGTTGCATTTCTGCTAATACTTCTAGCAATGGCATTTCAATGTTATTGAATAAATCTGTAGAGTTGTATTCTTCAATTTTTGCCATTAATTTTTCATGTAATTCCCCAATAATAAACGCGTACATGCAAATTTTGGATTTTTCATCATCTGATAGCTGTTCTGCATCTGGAGTTCCCATTGCGTCAAATAAATTCATTTGCCCTTTTACAGTTTTCTTATCGTTTTTTTCATCTTCTAAGAATTCGTTAACATCTATTCCTAAGTACTCCATAGCTAAATCTTCTAAAGTGTATTTATTTCCAGGATTAATTATGTATGCAGCAATCTCAGCATCAAATGAGATATTATTAGCTTTTATTCCCATTTCCTTTAAAAATACATAATCATCATTTAGCTTAAATCCAAGTTTTGCTATTTCTTTACTTTCAAATATTTCTTTAAAATTAGCAACAAATTCATCCTTACTGATATTTAAATAGTATGACTTGTGGCTAGTTTTATCATATATGGCTAATGATTTAAATTTTTTCTTTATTATATTTTTACTTGTCTTATCATCATTTTTGTATATGTAAAAGATGCATTCTTTTGAGCTCTTTATAATATTTATTACATCACTGGCTTTAGCATCCTCTACCAATTCAAATAATGTAGATTGGTCTTTAACTTCTTCTCCACCAGATAATCCAAAGCGCTCTATAAAACGTTTAAAATTAAGCTCTTTAAAAATATCAAAAACAGCTGATTTATTCCATTCTTTAAGCTCCAAATCTGATACTTTTATATCATCAACAGGAACGCTGCAATTGATTTCACCAAGAGTTCTTGAAAGATAAGCTAGCTCTTTATTCTCAATAATTCTTTCTCTAATCTTTCCCTTAATTGTAGCAGCTTCACCTTTTTCAAGCTCTGCGTATAAATTATCAATAGATTTATACTCCTGTATAATTTTATAAGCTGTTTTCTCGCCAACACCAGGCACACCCGGAATATTATCTGAAGAATCACCCATTAAGCCTTTAACTTCAATTAATTGCTTTGGCTCTACTTCATATGTTTCAACTACCTTAGCTCTATCAAAATCATCGACTTCGGTTTTTCCAGCTTTAGTTCTTGGAATATGTATTGTTACTTTGTCTGTAGCTAATTGAAAAGTATCTCTATCTCCAGAAAGTATAACAACATCAAGACCTTGTTGTTCACCAATTCTAGCAAAAGTTCCTAAAATATCGTCACCTTCGTAGCCTTGTTTTTCAATAATTTTAATATTCATTTTACTCAAAACATCTTTAATAATAGGCATTTGAGCTGCAAGCTCATTAGGCATTCCCTTACGATTTGCTTTATAACCATCATACATTTCATGTCTTGCCGTTGGACCTTTTAAATCAAATGTCACAGCAATGTGGTCAGGTTTTAGTTCATCTTCAACCTTAAATAAAATGGCTAAAAATCCATAAACAGCATTTGTATATGTACCATCTTTTGTAGTTAACATTTTACTACTCATAATCCCATAGAACGCTCTATTCATAATGCTGTTGCCGTCAATAAGTAATAATTTTCCCATAGTAAAATCCTTTCCTTTTTCTATTTTTCAACTTTCTTTTTTGAAACAATATTTGTTGCAATAAAAAATACTAATGCAAAACCTAGCACAACTGCTCCATTTATGCAGAAATTTTTGAAGAATTCCCCTGCAAAGACCTCTGTACTACCTATTAATTCATTGTTACTAACAAACCAATATGCTGGCAACACATGTGCAATTTTAAGCACGAAATCTGGTATAAATTCCATAGGCACAAAAACACCACATAAAAAGCTTGAGCCTAGTCCTATGATATTTACAAAAGCAGTAATTGTATTTTTGTTCTTTACAAATTTGCTAACCAAAAATGCAAGTGTAACTGTTGATAAAACAAAAATAAGCGAATTTAACGCATAATACAATCCGTACTCAGAAAATGCTATTTCACCAATCAATATTCTTGCAAATATAAAATATATTCCCCATATAGCAAAGCAAAATCCGCTGTTAGCAATCAGCAATTTAAGGTTTATTTTTTTATAATCTATACTTCCAATAGCAGTTCTTTTGGCAATTTTATCCTCATTAAATTTCAACATAATTGTACATATAACATATATCGAAATAGCTATAAAACTATACGCCGAAAAATTAAAATATCTTGTAAGTCTTGAGATTGTGGATGTATCCATTTTCGATGTTACTTCAACCTCGGCTTTTTTCCCAAGAGTTTCATTTATTTTACTAAATAGCTCTTCATTATCAGATGTAGAGCCAACGTAATTTTTAGCAACTTTCATGTATCTTTCAACAATCATATTAGCAAGCGTTGATAAATAATCACTTGTTGATTTTACCTCTATCTGTGGATTTTTACCATCTAAAAATTTCTCTCCAAAATTTTCAGGTATATATATAATATACTGAACATCTCTATAAAACAATGCATCCTTTATAGATTCTTCATCATTATTTATATCTTTAATGACCGTATTTTGTTTTAGATATTCAATAAAATTTTTCGTTAACCCCTCTTCTTTATCATGGTTTATAACCATAATTTCAGGTTTTTCTGCAGTAAAATCCATGCTTTTATCATTACTCGACATATTAAAGCCAGCAAAAAATAACAATAATACGGTATATAATATAACAGGGAATTTACATTTGTTTAGCACTTTAAAAAATGTTTTATAAATAATCATAATTCCCTCCTTTATAAACTTTCATATTTTTGTTTTCTTAAGCTAAATATAGCAATTGCCAGCATTATTGCTGAAAAAATGCATAATCCTACTATATTTGTCATATACCTATCTAGCGTATCGTAATAGTATAATGCATAAAATCCATCAGTTATCATATTTGCTGGGTTTATTTTGTTTATTATTGGAATATTCTTATCAATAACATACTTCATAACAACACCCATCATGCCGGCAAAAAAACACCAAAGCATTGTAACGCCAATCAAAATACCAGTTTTTGCATTTTCACTTGCTTTAATTCCAGTAGTTACTGCAATTCCCATAGTTAGCCCTGCCATAGATCCAGCAACTGAAAGAATCACTATTTGTGGAATCTTGTTGCCAAAATCCACCTTAAGTACACCTATAGTAAGTATTAGCAACAAAACAATACCAAATAACTGAATCACATACCCTGCAAGTGCACTACTTAGCACAAGCTTAATCTTCGAAACAGGAGTCAAAGATAAACGTTTACCTACATTTGTCATATTAGCCAAACACCAGCTTATTGAAACAGCTCCAAGAATACCACCGTACAAGCAGGCCATTGCAACAAGGGTATAAAATTCTATAGTCATATAGCTTAAATTTGCATCCGAAATATCTTTAATATTAGATCTATTTTCCTGCATCATCGCAAAAATCATTCCTAATGTATTCCAAAATCCACCGCTGTTTTGCTCTTTAAACATTTTTTCCACTTTCGCCTGTATAATATCAGCCGTATCGCTTGACTGAACGATTTCTTCTACAACAAATTTGAAAATAGTTTGATTAACGCCATTTTTTGTTACAAACACCTTAGGAGCATTTTCCGAAAAAACAACATATCCATCAATTTTTCCATCTTGAAGAAGCTCTTTTGCTTCGCCTTCTTCAACATAACTTGTATTGAAAACCTGATCTTCATTTTCAGGATCACTTAATGTTCTAAATACATCCTTTAATATACCATCATTCTCGAAATATTCATTTGAAACAACTGCAACATTTATTGCATCAAAAGTTTCCTTTTCTTCTATGCCAGAAAAAGCCATCTTAAAAAATAATGCCATAATAAGAGGAAATGCAATCGTCCAGAAAACTAACCCTCTGTTTCTTAACAGAGCCTTAAATGTATATTTAAAATTCTTAAAAAACATTAGTCTCTTAGCTCCTTTCCGGTTAGCTCCAAAAATACATCATTTAAAGTAGGCCTTTCAGAATAAATTTTTCTATATTTTATTTGGTTGCTCTTTAAATAATCGATTACATTTTCTAAGTTATTCTTTTCATTTTTATATGAAATCTTAAGAATTCCATCTTCATATAAAGCTTCAAAAACTTCAGGTAATTGCGTAATTTCATTTAAATGGTTGTTATCTAAATCTTTGGTTTCAACTGTAATTCTTTCCTTTATGTTTGCTAAATCTTTTAGCTCATCATTAGTACCTGATGCAATAATTTTTCCTTTATCTAGGATAATTACTCTATCACAAAGTATTTCAACTTCTTCCATATAGTGAGTTGTATACACAATAGTAGCACCTTCAGCTCTTAATTTTTTAATTCCGTCTAAAATATTATTTCTACTTTGCGGATCGACAGCAACGGTAGGCTCATCCAAGAAAATAAGTTGCGGTTTGTGACTAATTCCACAAGCTATGTTTAGTCTTCTAAGTAACCCTCCAGATAGTTGTTTTGGATAATACTTTTTAAACTCCTGTAATCCAACCAAATTAATAGCATCCTCTACATACTTTTTTCTAGTATTTTTATCATCTATATATAGACCACAAAAATAATCTATATTTTCAAATACAGTTAGCTCTTCAAATACTGCAACATCTTGAAACACAACGCCTATTTTCTTCTTTAGGTCATAACTATTTGGTTTCATTTCTTTTCCAAAAATTTTAATCTTACCTTTGCTAAAATTTAAAAGAGCAAGTATACAATTAATCGTTGTTGATTTTCCGCTTCCATTAGGTCCCAAAAAACCAAGTATCTCCCCTTTATACACGTCAAAAGAAAGATCATCGATTGCCTTCTTCTTTTTATACTCTTTAGTTAAATTTTTAACCTCAACAATATTTTCCATAATAATCCCCATTCATTTATTTTTTTCTAGCCTCAATGTATGATTTAACAAATTGTTTTACATTTTCCATTATAGCTTTTTTATCGTCATCAGATATTTCTTTATATGCTTTTATTAGCTGTGGCGCCTTTTTAAATAATGTACTTTGTAAATCAATTGTACTTGTTACTTCGTTTTCATACAACACTTCGCATATACTATCAATAAATATTTTTCTTTGCTGCGGTGTAGTACCAATCAGCCATTCCTGAACTGCCCTATTCATTCTATTACTTGATTCTGTTACATCACTCACAACAATAGGCTTATCTCTAAGTACTTGCCAAGAATAAATATCATGCTGGTAAATTCTTTTCTCTACACTTTCCACCACAATCTTCTGCTCTTCATGTTCAAGCAATCGTCCTATAACAGAATCTTGAGGCATATACGTTGCCATTCTAGATAAAATCGATTTATTCTCGCTCTCTTTGTATAAACTATCATCTAAACCTGGGCCATCAAAATTATCAATTTTAATAATTCTATTTTGTAGTTCAAACGGCGCAAATAAAGCCGAATAAATAGCAATATTTCCACCTTTAGAATGTCCTCCAATACGTATTTTTTTGCCTCGATACTCGTTAGCGACCTCTGTTAAATAATTAACTCCTTCAATCTGAGCAGGGATATTTTTTTGAAAAGCCAAGTTAAAGTCTTCTTTCCATCCATTAATTGTCTTATCAGTTCCCTCGAATGAAACATACATTTCTTCATCAGAGATATGTATCACAATAGCACAAAATTGCTTTTCAGTTTCTAAATCAGCCTTATGCACATAATCAGATACAAACATATCCTTAAATCTATCACTTTCACCCATATTAATAATAAGATCCCTGTCTCCAAGATAATTAAAATCTTTATCATCATATTTTCTCATTTGCTCAGCAATTTCTTTAATAGTAATATTGGGATGTAGCTCTATTCTGTGAAAAATTAAATATGAAAACCTAGCCAAAATCATGCTATCAATTTCATTAAAAGGATGCTTATCATCAATTTTCAAATCTCCACGCCATTTTAAATAATCAACAATATTTGACATTTTCCGTATATTTCCTCCATTTTTATGTTTACTTTAAATTTTGAGTCCGTCACTAATTTTCAATTAGAACTTTATCATTTCCGACTATTTCTTTGAACTGTTCAATAATTTCTTCGTTTGCAAATATTCCACCAGCCATAGCGGTGCTATCTCCGTTAACAATTTTAACAGCCATATTATTTTTATCACCTGCAAAAAACTTAATAGCCCCTCTAAGTCTTTCTTTCTTTTCTTCATTTAAATCAGTTATATTTATAGATAAATAATTAGAGCTTTTGCTTCCAAACTTCACAATTTTATTCGCAACAATTTTTGTATCTTCATCTTCTCTTATGCTAAGCCTTCCTTCGATTAAAACTATGCTGTCTTCCATTAAAACATCTTGTGAATTTAAATAGCAATTTTCAAAAACAATAATTTCGCATGAACCATATAAATCTTCAATAGTAACAAAGGCCATTATTTTATTAGTTTTAGTGAATTTTTTCTTTATACTACTTATGATTCCTGCTATTTTAACTGTTTGACCATCTTTATACTGAGCTTTACCAGTTTCAAGCTCCTCTTCTTTTGCTTCAACCATTTTCATAGTGCTTATATCAGTTTGCTTTTCAATCTCAGCTCTTAATGATTCTAGTGGATGCCCTGTTATATATAGTCCAAGCATTTCTTTTTCCATAGATAAAAGCTCTTTATCTGAATACTCATCAAGCACAGTATAATTGTATTTTATATCATCCATATTATCTTCTTCAGAAGTTCCCATAGCTAGATCAAACATACTAATTTGGTCTTTGAAACCTTTTTTATTTGATGAATTAACAGTATCTACAATATCTTCAAATGAAGCAAGAAGTGTTGCCCTAGTTTGACCAAACTCATCCATACTTCCAGATTTTATCAAACTTTCAATACACTTTTTATTCACTGAGTCATTTTGCATTCTTTCACAAAAATCACCTAAATCCTTAAACGGACCATTTTCAGATCTGTTTTTTACAATGCTATCTAATACTGTAAAACCTACATTCTTTATGCTACCAAGACCAAATCTTATCTTACCATCCTCAACTGTAAATTTTGTAAAACTTCTGTTTATTTCTGGTTTTAAAATATCAATATGTAATCTTTTACATTCATCAATATACAAAGGAACCTTATCAAGATTTCCAAGGTAACTATTTAATGTAGCAGCCATAAATTCAGCAGGATAATATGCCTTCAAATATGCAGTTCTATAAGATACAACAGCATATGCCGCCGCATGCGATTTGTTAAAAGCATATTTAGCAAATTCAGCCATCTCATCAAATATTTTATTTGCAGACTCTTCGTCTATACCATTTCTAATGCATCCTGGGATAACTATATTACCGTCATCATCGACCTGACCATGAATAAAATACTCACGCTCTTTTGCCATAACATCAAGTTTCTTTTTACCCATGGCACGTCTTACCAAATCTGCCCTACCAAGCGAATAACCTGCAAGCTCACGAACTATTTGCATAACTTGCTCTTGGTAAACCATACAGCCATACGTAACTTCAAGTATTGGCTTCAAGGCAGGATGAGTATATACTGCATGCTCTGGATCTTTTTTATTCGCAATATATCTTGGAATCTGGTCCATTGGTCCTGGTCGATATAACGAAACTCCAGCTATTATATCTTCAAGGCAATCTGGTTTAAGCTCCTTCATAAAGTTTGTAATTCCTTGGCTCTCAAACTGAAATATTCCAACGCTATCACCGTTTTGCCACAATTTATATACATTAGGATCATTCATTGCCTTGTCATATTCAACATCTATTCCTCTTGTTTGCTTCACTAAGTCAACGGTATCCTGGATAACTGTAAGTGTTCTTAACCCTAAAAAGTCCATCTTAAGAAGACCTAGCTCTTCTAACGTTGTCATTATAAACTGTGTTGAAATTTGGTCATCTCTCACGTATAAAGGAACATATGTATCTACAGGCTCCTTTGTAATAACAATACCACAAGCATGAGTTGATGCTTGTCTTGGCAAGCCTTCAAGGCCCATTGCTATATCCAATAATTTCTTAATATTTTCGTCATTTTCATATAAGTTTCTAAGCTCAACGTTCTGATCCATAGCTTTCTTAATAGTAATGTGAACTTCATTTGGAATCATTTTAGCAAGCTTATCTGTCTCAGCATATGAAACATCTAGAGCTCTTCCAACGTCTCTTATAACCATTCTGGCTGACATAGTTCCAAACGTAATAATCTGCGAAACATGATCGTGCCCATATTTTCTTCCAACATAATCAATAACCTCTTGTCTTCTTTCGTAACAGAAATCAACGTCAAAATCGGGCATGCTTATACGCTCAGGATTCAAAAATCTTTCAAAAAGTAAATTATACTTAATTGGATCTATATCTGTTATTCCAATTGCATAAGCAACTATTGAACCCGCACCTGAACCACGTCCTGGGCCAACAGGAATTCCTTGAGATTTTGCCCAATTAATGTAGTCCCAAACTATTAAGAAATAATCTACATATCCCATTTTCTTAATAACAGAAAGCTCATATTCTTTTCTATCTATTATATCTTGCGAAATATCATCACCGTAGCGTTTTTGCATACCAGTATCAGTTAAATATTTAATGTAATCGTAGTGAGTTTCAAACTCCTCTGGCACATCATAATTTGGCAGTATCGTATTACCAAACTCAAATTCAACATTACATTTTTCTGCAATCTTAACCGTATTTTCAAGTACCTCCGGAAAGTTTTGGAAAAACTCTTCAATTTCCTCAGGCGATTTTATATAAAAATCATTTGTCGCAAATGACATTCTATCTTCATCAGTCATTCTTTTGCCAGTTTGAACACAAAGCAAAACTTCATGATTATAGTAATCTTCCTTTTTTAAGTAGTGTGCATCGTTCGTTGCAACTAGTGGAATATCTAGTTTTCTAGCCAACGCAATTAGCTTTTGGTTAACCATTATTTGCTCAGGTAAAGAATTTGCCTGCACCTCGATATAGTAATCATCGCCAAACAAATTCTTAAACCACATAGCAGATTCTTCTGCTTTTTCCACTTCATTATTCAAAAGGGCCTGAGGCACTTCACCAGCCAAACAAGCACTGCAACATATTAAATCTTCATGATATTTCTCTAAGAGCTCTTTATCAACTCTTGGCTTATAGTAATATCCATCTAAAAAGCTTAAAGACACTAATTTGGAAAGATTTTTGTACCCATTGTTGTTTTTAGCAAGTAAAATAAGGTGATTATATTTGTTGTCAATACCAGTTTCTTTGTCGAACCTTGTACGAGGAGCCACATAAACTTCACATCCAATTATTGGCTTAACATCATTTGCTTTACAAGCTTTGTAAAAATCGATTGCGCCAAACATTACTCCATGATCGGTTATAGCAATAGCATCCATACCAAGCTCTTTAGCTCTAACTGGTAGCTCTTTTACTCTGCTAGCTCCATCTAATAAGCTGAATTCACTATGCACGTGTAGATGTACAAACTTTCCCATTTTAGTCTCTTCCTCCAATTTTGTCATTTTCCGTAATTGTATCATCACAACACTTATTTTTCAAGATGCCATATTATTGAAAATGTGGCAATAACGTTACTCAAGTGCAAAAAAAGCCTGATGGACTTTTAGTCTATCGGCTCTACATATTCATATATTTTTTTATTTCAAAATTGCCACAGGACCATTCGCCTTTAGGCAACTTTTTCCTTGTAATTAACTATAACAATCTCAGTATTTAGCTCTTTAAACTGATTAACCATTTTTTCTAAACTTCTTGCTACCACATCATCAAAAAACTTTTCGCCACACTGAGTACATACTCTTGCAGGCACTGATTTAATAATTATAATTGTTTTTTCTAAATCAACAACATAGTTAACATCTTTTTCAATAAAATCCCCATTACACATAAAACATTTCATTATTTTCCCCTCCTTGTTTTCATATCATCTTCCCATCTATCATGGTCAGGACGATATGCTGTTATCATGTGGACAAAGTTTTCACTAATTCCACACACTATATGTATTATTTCATTATTTATTGTAGTTCCAATAATCAAGCAACTTGAAAATGGATAATCATCATAATAATATTCAATAATTTTTCCATTATTAATGCCATTTTTAACATCTGAAATTGTTATATTCCTTTTACTTAATCTGTTTAAACAGTGATTTGTCCAATCAACTCTATATTTGAGTATACAACTTCTTATATTATCAATAGTTAAAAAATCCGGTTTCAAATATATTCCTCCCTTATATTCTAACATAATAATTAACGTATATACAATTGTTTTACATTTTTTTGGTAAAATGCAGAAAAAAAATGCGAATAAATTTTTATGAAAATTTAAAATTTAATGATATGAAATTAAAAGTGACCTTATAACTAAATTTGTATGTTCTATTCTACCCCAAAACTGCCTAAATATCAATGAAAATCGTTCGACAAAAAACTTCAAAAATTGCTATTGAACAATTAACTTCAAAACTATATAATTTAATAAAGATGTTAATTCATAGTAAAGGAAAATATATCATATGAAATTATTAAGAAAATTATTTTTATTAATATTTGTAATAATAATTATTGTGTGCATTCTATTACGGTATGGGCGGATATAACTACTACAACAAAGCAGTTAGCCAAATTTCGCTTGAGGATAAAGTTAAAGAAGTACAATCTGATGAAAATTTTGTAAAATATGATGATTTACCAAAAAATCTAATTGATGCAACTGTAGCTGTTGAAGATCATAGATTTTGGGAACATGGCTCTGTAGATATAGTTTCAATTGGAAGAGCTATATTTTCAAATATAAAGGCTGGTGAGGCTAAAGAAGGCGGAAGTACGATAACTCAGCAGGTTTCAAAAAATTTGTATTTTATGGAAGATAAATATAATAGAGATAGAAAAATAGCAGAGCTTATTATGAGTTCAAAATTAGAAAGCAATTATTCAAAAGAGCAAATTTTTGAATTATATGTAAATACAATTTATTACGGTAATGGATATTATGGAATAAAAGCAGCCGCTAATGGTTATTTCCATAAGGAGCCAAAAGATTTGACGCTATCAGAATGTACTTTACTTGCAGGTGTTCCAAACGCTCCAAGTGTTTATGCCCCAACAGCTAATTTAGAGCTATGCAAGAATAGACAAGCAAAAGTAATACGCTCTATGGTAAAGTATAATTATTTAACACAAGATGAAGCTGATAAAATTGCTCTTGGAGCAAATTTTAAATAAAGAAAACAACTCGTAGACGAACCTAAGGTTCTTTTCTACGAGTTTTATATTTTTAGATTATGCTATATGAATACATCTATATTTGCTAAAATCATATCCTGAAACTTTCTTGCCAAATACATTGTATGTATGAGCTGCTATAAGAGTATTCTCTATCGTTGTTCCAGATTGTATTACAACAAGTGTATGCGAATATGTTAATCCATCAAAGCTAAGTTGTATTATATCTCCCACTTCTAACTTATTAATTGTAGCCACCTTTCCTTTTGGGCCAACACCCTCGTTGGAAGTTAAAAAATTATAAAGGAACTGCACTCCAGTCCATGATGGAGATTTATTATTTCCATTTATATAATACCAACCGTTTATTTTACTATAATTCATTTGACTCCACCCAGAATATATGCATTGGGATGCAAAATTTGTACAATCTCCCCCAACTGAATCAAAATTATAATATTTTGGATTTCTTTCATAAGCCCATTTTTTAGCGTATTCATAAACTTTTTGTCTATTATACATATACATCACCTAATTTAAAATATGCTTACAAAATAGACTAGGTGCTTTTTTAATATTTATCTATCATCTGTATCTGGATTAGTATTACCTGTTTCTTCCGGAGCTGTATTATGTTTTGCATCATCATCTTGTTTATCTATAGATTTATTTTGCTCTTCATCTCTATTTTGATTTTGTTCCATTTGTCTTAACATCCAAACAAAAGAATTACGGAATGCTCTAATATCACGATAAAAAGTTGTTAATCCTAATAATGATAAACAGTCTATATGAGTTTGTACAACTGATTCTGATTTTTCTTTAATCATATCGCAGATTTCTAATAGCTCTGGATGCTCCTCTACACTGTATACATCTTTATTAGAATCATCATTTTGATCGAAGTTTACTGCCATTTTAACAAAATTACTACCTGGGTTTTGATTAAATGTCAAATTTATCTTAAAATTATCATCTATAATTTCATCTGTAAAATCATCTATATTTACAATATCCTTTACAAATAGTGTTATTCTAGTTTTATCAAATACAAATTCATTAGTAGTATCATCGTAAATACATTTTTGCTCCATCCCTGTTCCGTCTGGATATTTAATTTGAATAATTTGTACACCATCTTTTCTTGAAACTGAGTAACTACAAACAGGAATATGATTTTTACTAAATAGTTTAACACCAATAGTTTGCTTACCTATAAATATCACAGTTTCGTTTAAAGAATTAAATTCAACCGCATTTATTAAAATATTTTTTCCTTTAGATTTAGTCATTGGAATTATTCTATATTGCGATGTATTTTCTGAATCACCTCTAATAGATGATGTAACATCTTCAACAGCACTACATACATCATCATATGTTTCTTTATATTTTTCATTATAAAATGATTTCATATAAAACCTCCAGATAAAAGATAAACTATATTTTATCATTTTTTCTTCTAAAAAGCAATACTTTGACCATTATGTATTTATTATTAATTTTATGCTCTATCTCAAAAAAACAAAGAAAACAGCCGTAAGAAGTGACTTCTATACGACTGTTTTTTTGGCTTACTCGTCAGGCATATCGAACTTAATCGACAAAACCCACGCCCAGCGTTTTTTTGAGGTGTTCTCAAGCTCATGCTCTTCGCCTTTTCTGCAGAATTCAGTCTTGAGAAACCCCTTCTTACTGTTCCAGGAAATGTAAAACTCACAATCCTGTGTGTGACGATGTCTGCGAACTTTTGCCTTTGGCTCTAGGAATAAAATGGACACAGACCCTACACCTTTTTCGCAAAACAGATTTTGCTTTAAAACTGCCTTACTATCATCTTCAAGTAAGAAGCAATCTAAAGGCTTAAGCTTGCGAATCCGGGTTAGAACTGCCCATGGAACTCCTTTTACCGCATACATTGTTCCATAGACTCTCATAAGACATCCTCCTCTCGTACATATTCACTTGTGACTTAGTACTACACTTACGTACAGTACTGCTTATGAGATTTAGTTATTATATCATATACCGTGCCTATTTTCAACAAAAATAATTAAATAGATTATAATATATATACAAAAAGGACGTTCCACGTTCAAGGTGAAATGTCCTCTTTTTTATTTTTATTATTCAGCTTTTGGAGCTTCTTCTTCAGCTTTAGCTTCTTCTGCTGGAGCTTCTGCTTCTGCAGCTGGCTCTTCAGCTTTAGCTTCCTCTGCTGGAGCTTCAGTTTCTGCAGCTGGCTCTTCAGCTTTAACTTCTTCTGCTGGAGCAACTTCCTCTGCTACTGTTTCTTCAACTGGAGCAGCTTCTGTTGCTGGAGCTACAGTTTCTTCTACTGCTGTTTCAACAACTGCTTCCTCTACTGGAGCTTCTTCAGTTTCAGCACCCTTGATAATAATTTCTTTACCTTCAAGTCTTGCACCTATAGCTTCTTTAGTCTTAGCTGCTTTTCCTAATCTCTCTCTTAAGTAGTATAATTTAGCACGTCTTGCTTTACCTACTCTAACTAATTCAATTTTCTCAACCATTGGTGAGTGAATTAAGAATGTTTTTTCAACACCACATCCGTAAGCAACTCTTCTTACAGTAAATGTAGCATTTAATCCTCCACCTTGTTTCTTAATAATTATTCCTTCGAATACTTGGATTCTTTCTCTATTACCTTCCTTAATTCTTTGATGTACTTTTACTGTATCACCAACTTTAAGGTCAGGAATGGCATTTTTCATTTGCTCATGTTCAATTGATTTAATGATATCCATCGATATTCTCCTTTCATAAATTTTAATTCATATCATTTAATAATTTTTTGTCTTCATCAGACAATTCTACATCCTTCAAAAGCTCAGGTCTTTTATTATATGTATTTTTCAAAGATTCAGCTCTTCTCCATTTACGTATATTTTCATGATGCCCTGATTTTAAAACTTCTGGAACCTCACGATTTTCAAATACTTCAGGTCTTGTATATTGTGGATATTCAAGTAGTCCTGTTGAAAATGATTCTTCACTAGTTGATTCTTCATTTAAAACACCTTCCACATATCTACTAACAGAATCTATAAGCACCATTGCTGGTAGCTCTCCACCTGTTAAAACATAATCACCGATTGAAATCTCCTCTGGATTTATTTCATCAATAACTCTTTGATCAATTCCCTCATAGTGTCCACAAAGTATAATTAAGTGCTGCTCTTTGCTGAGACTTTCTACTTTTTGTTGGTCTAGCTTTTTTCCTTGCGGTGTCATATAAATAACTCTGGCATTTGGCTTATAGACAGATTTATATGCATCATACACAACATCTGGTCTCATAACCATTCCAGCTCCACCACCATATGGAGTGTCATCTACTTTTTTGTGTTTATCTTTTGAAAAATCTCTAATGTTTATTAAATTAATGTCTATTAAATCTTTTTCAATTGCTCTTCCTAAAACGCTTTCATTTAAACTTTCAAACATTTCTGGAAAAAGTGTTAAAACATCAAATTTCATTTTACCTCCATTAAACTAAACCTTTTAATAAATGAACTGTTACTTTTTGATTTTCAATATCAATATTTAATAATACATCTTTGATTCCAGGTAAAAGTATTTGTTTTCCAAGTTCATCCTTAACAACATATATATCATTGCTTCCAGTATTGTATATATCATCAACTTTACCAAGGTATGCACCTTCGTCTGTATATACATCTGAGCCAATAATATCTGCAATAAAGTAATGTCCCTCTTCCAACTGTCTAGCTTGACTTCTATGAATTTTAATGTAGCATCCCTTATAACGTTCTGCTTCAGTCATATCGTCAATTCCTTTTAATTTTAGAAGAATCATATCCTTATGATATTTAACTTCCTCAATTTCCATTTCAATTGTCTCTTTATTTTTAACAACCAAAATTTTACCTAATGTTTCAAACTGCGTTACATCATCTGTGAAAGGTTTAACTTTAACATGACCTTTTACTCCATGAGTATTCACAATTTGTCCTATTTCAAAATACTCTTGCATTTTTACCTCTTAATCTACAAAATCTATATTAACTTTTTTACCTTCTTTAGCTGATACAGATTTCATAACAGTTCTTATTGATTTTGCTACTCTACCTTGTTTACCAATAACTCTTCCCATATCATCTTTAGAAACTTTAACCTTATAAGTAACTACCTTATCTTCGGCAATTTCTTCTATTGATACTTCTTGCTTATTTTCAACTAGGTTAGTAATTATCAATTCTAATATTTCTTTCATAATTTTCCCCTTTCAAGGACCTAATTATTTAGCTTTCTCAATTAAAGCCTTAACTGTGTCTGTTGGTTTTGCACCATTTTTAATCCATGCTTCTGCTTTTTCTTTATCTAAAACTATAGTAGCAGGATCTGTCATTGGATCGTATGAACCGATTTTTTCGATTATTTTACCATCTCTTGGAGATCTTGAATCTGCAACAACTATATGATAGAATGGAGCCTTTTTAGCACCTTGTCTTTGTAATCTGATTTTTACCATTTCTCTTTTCACCTCCTTAAAATTTCATATCATTAAAAGCACTTGGGTCTACGCCCTTAAGATTTTTCATCATCTTTCTCATGCCCTTTTCTGATTTCATTTCTTTCATCATTTTTTGTGTCATTTCAAATGATTTCATAAATTTATTAAGTTGCTCTACAGTAGTTCCACTACCTTTAGCAATTCTCAATCTTCTTTGACCGTTTATAACTTTAGGATTTCTTCTTTCTTCTTTAGTCATTGAATATATCATTGACTCAATTCTCAAAAGCTCCTTATCATCAACCTTTACATCTCCTAATTTGCTACCAAGTCCTGGTATCATTTTAAGAATTGATGAAAACGATCCCATCTTTTTGATTTGTTTTAATTGTGTTAAATAATCATCCAAATCAAATCTATTTTTTCTAAGTTGCTCTTCAAGTTTTTCTGCCTCTTCAGCTGATATAGTTTCTTCCGCTTTTTCTATTATTGAAAGAACATCACCCATTCCAAGAATTCTTTGTGCCATTCTGTCTGGATGGAATTCTTCAATGTCATTCATCTTCTCACCAGTTGCTATGTATTTGATAGGTCTTCCTGTAACTTTCTTAACTGATAATGCTGCACCACCACGTGTATCACCATCTAGCTTTGTAAGTATTAATCCATCAATTCCAACTGAATCTTTAAAAGTTTCTGCAACATTAACCGCTTCTTGACCGGTCATACTATCAACAACAAGCAATATTTCATGAGGTTTTACTGCAGACTTAACATCTTTAAGCTCATTCATTAAAACTTCATCAATTTGTAAACGTCCTGCTGTATCAAGTATTATTACATCATTTAACTTCTTGTATGCTTCTTCTATAGAGTTTCTAGCAATTCTTACAACATCCTTTGAATTTTCTTCAGCATAAACTGGAATGTTAAGCTGAGCTCCAACAACCTGTAATTGCTTTATAGCTGCAGGTCTATAAACATCGCAAGCAACTAGTAATGGCTTTTTACCTTGTTTTCTTAATATATTTGCAAGTTTACCTGATGTAGTTGTTTTACCAGATCCTTGCAAACCAACCATCATTATTATTGTTGGTGGATTTGGTGAAATATTTATTTTTGAATCTGTTCCACCTAATAATTCAATAAGTTCATCTCTTACAATTTTTATTACTTGTTGGCCTGGTGTTAATGATTTTAGTACATCTTGACCAAGTGCCTTCTCTTGAATAGTAGCTATGAAATCTTTTACTATTTTATAATTAACATCTGCTTCTAATAATGCAAGTTTTACTTCTCTTAGCATTTCTTTTAAGTCAGATTCTGTTATTCTTGCTTTACCTCTAAACTTATTTGCTATACCTTGTAGTTTTGAAGATAATCCCTCAAATGCCATTTGAGTTCCCCCTTTTGTATTTTGATTCTATAATTATTCATCTATCAACTGCTCTAATTTTTTTGATAAACTGTTTATTTTGCCTTCTGTTAGCTCTTTATTTTTTAATCTACTTAAGTCATCAATTATCTCGTTTACACAAGCTTTTTGCTTAAGCATCTTATCCATAAAAGATAACTTATTTTCGTATTCTAATAACTTGTCATTCGACTTATTTATTACATCTTTAACAGCCTGTCTAGTTATTTCGTTATTTTCAGCTATCTCTGACAAAGAAAAATCATTGTTGTAGTAATCGTTTAATATTTCATATTGTTTTTCTGTTAGCAATTTTCCATATATACTACACAATATACTCATTTTTATTTTTTCTTCCATCCCTTTATCCTTCCCAAAAACCGCTTATTAGAGTTTCTGATATAAAATAAAATGTAATGCTTATATACTTTACACCATTTCAATGGATTTGTCAAGTACTTTTGCATTACATTTTTTAATATTTTTAAAATTATTTGTTTTTAGAGTTGTATGATGATTTTATTGAGCTTGCTTTGCTATCTGTAAGACCATCCACAACAGATTGCAACCCTTTAAATTTCTCTTCAGAGCAATGCGATTTTATTTCATCTATAGCTGCTGTTCTTGCTAAATAGCTAGCATCTGGATCCTTTATAATATCTACCATAACATTATATAATTCATCTGTATTAAAATATGTTGCTTTCTCTTTCCATTTTTTGAAAGAATCTTGTGTTGATGTTGTTTTAAATGCACCAACTGCTGTCCATGCCGGAATTTTCTCTGTTCTTGGAGTTTTCTTTAAATAGTCCATTGTTGCTTTATATGCATTTTCACTTGTGTGCTCGAAGAACGGATAATCATACCATAAATACGTTAATCCATCTACGCAATCCCCATGTAAATCAGCATCATCTGGGTTATTTAAAATTTTAACTAATGGATCTATAACCTTTTCATCATGTAGTTTACCTGAATATTTGCATGCAACTTTTCTAACATCTTTGTCTTCATCATTCATAAGCTCGATAATTGCATCAGTTGCACCTTCAACACCTTCTGACCAAGAATTTCCAAGTGATAATGCTGCTACTCTTCTTATGTTAGGATTTTTATGTTTTGCCATTTTTAATAAGAAATTTGCAACCTCTGGATCTGATTTTGCTTCATTGCTTAAAGCTTTAACCGTATTAAATAAAACGTATTCATTTTCTTCATCTTTTATTAGCTCTTTAGCAAGCTCTAAATTCTTTTTAGAAACTCCTGTAAGAGAAGTAATTAATGAAATACCGTATGCTCTAACTTGGGGTATATCGCTCTTTATAAGCTTTTCTAGGTATTCATCTAAATTTGGCTTTGCCTTGCTCTCAATTGCTTTTAAAGCCTCATCCGTAATATTATTTTCTAATGTAAAATCATCTTTTACATTAACATTTTTGTATGTTGAAATAAGAGAAATTAATTCGTCTGATGTAACATTTTCTCTGTCTTTAATTTTTGCTAATAAATCTTCTGCTGTCATTTCTGCATATGGCTTTTCATTCTTATTTTCACCATTACCATTTCCACATCCTGAAAAAACAAATAGCCCTGATAATAACATAGCTATTACTAGAATTAAACTTGTAATTTTTTTCATTATTTACTATCTCCTTTCAAAATTAAAATTACATTAAACTTATATCATAACCATATGAAAAAAACAACCATTCTATTCTTATTGATTTTTATTTCTTATCCAATCACCATCAAATTCATTTTCAAGTATATCCATGCTAATTGTATCATAATGTTTTCCGTTCAAAAATTTTGATTCTCTCCATCTTCCACATTCCTTAAATCCACATTTTTGATAGCATCTATGTGCTCTTTCGTTAAAAGAAACTAAATCTAACTTAATGCTATGAAGATTTTTATACTTAAATCCATATTCTAAAACCATTCTTATTGCCTCTGTGCCATAACCTTGGCTTCTATAATCTTTATCACCTATGAAAATTCCCAAAATAGCAGTTCTATCAACATAGTTAAAGTTTTCTAGACCTACAGTTCCAATTATTTTATCCCCATCCAAAGTTATTATAGAAAATGTTGCTTCTGGATTATTATTGCTCTCTAAAAAATCTTTTTCGCCTTGCAAACTCATGAGCTTACCGCTATAACCTACATAGTCTGTTGTTTCAAAATCATTAAGCCACTGTGTAAATATTTCATAATCTTCTGCATTTCTTGGCGATAAATAGATTCTATCACCCACTAATTTCTTAAAATATCTCATAAAATCTCCTCCTCATCCTACTAACCTATTTTACATTATAATTGTTTAAATATAAACACTATTTTTACACAAAATAAAAAAGTTTTACATTGGAGCTTAATAAAATTAAGACTCCTTTGTAAAACTTTTAATTTAATGTTTATATAAAAATTATTGTTCCATATCGTAGTCATCATATGAAGGTGGATATTCTCCTGCAAATTGTTTTTTATCACTTAAATCACTATCCATATCTGAACTATAACCTTTAGATGAATTATTAATATCCTGCTTCTTAGACTCTTCATTGTATGTGATTTCAACCTCGATATCATTTTCAGAATTTATATATTCTTTGTTCATATACGATGGTTCTGCAGGCATTCTGCATAATTCCTTAGGCATATTTTCATATACAGGAATTGTAAAATCAATTATTTCATCATAATCCATGTCCTTATATAAACGACGAGCTTCATTATACGCTGCACTGAAATTAGTCATATATTGTTTCAAGTTACCTTTTTCACTTATGTAATATTTAGTTTCATAAATACTATTTTGTCCAGCATCTATATACACATCTCTAACAAAGTCAGCTAGTGCTCTTACAGATACAGTTGGATTTGTCCATCCTTCTTTTTTTGCAAAATCTAATCCACTCATCCATACATCACTGTCAAAACCATACGAATTAATATTTCCATAATTGTAATACCCTACATATCCTTCTGTAGTTCCACGTCCAGTTTTACCTGGTTGTTCTCCAGATCCTTGCTCTTGCATTATCTTTGTTGCAAGATAACTTGCTAATACGTTTGATTTTTTAGCTTCATCATAAACAATGTCTGCAAAAGATCTATCCATAGTCACTAATTCACCGTTTGTATTTGTATATGTAAACTTATCGGCATTAGCCCATTTAACATTGCTAAACATTTCTCTAATATACTCTACTGGTTCAGCCTCTTGAAAATGTAAGTCTCTAAATTGGAATATCTGATTTTCATTTAAGAAATTTCTAGGATCCATAGTACAAGCTACAGCTTCTTTAGATGGTAATACCCAACTAGAACCATCAACCAAAACTCTTTCATAATTGTACCATTCAGGCTCCCACTCATTTTCTGCAATTGCTACTCCCTTATGCATCATTTCTTTAGCAACGCATTCGTTAAAATCTAACCCTGTCTTTTTAATTTTAAAATTCCAATTTGGATGCTCTTTTTTTAGTAATAATAAATATTCTTTATAACCAGGATAATCTTTAAATTGTGCTATATCTGGATATTTATCATATTCATCTTCTATTCCGTACCAAGCTCTTAATTCTTCATCAGTAACGTCATCATAGTGACGACCTGCATGAATATAGTAGTCATCCTCACTATCCCCAAAAGTTACATCAGACTCAGTAGTTACATCTACATAATCACTACTATCTTGAACATTTTCAGTTGTATTTTCAGGAATTATTGTATCCGTAGAATCTGCTATAAAACCTTCTTTACCTTTATGTGACTTATTAGGCAATTCTGGATTACCTACTGGCCTTGTAATTGTGATTACACTTACAATTCCAGTAATAGAAATGCCTAGTGCTGCTAGTAGTGCTTTTCCTCTACCACTCATTTCCGAAATCTTTCTTTTTTTAAGTTCTTGAACTCTTTTGTCTTCTTTTTTTTGCGTTTCTGTATCTCTCTGCTCTTTATCAGCAATTCTTATTTTTTCATCAGCACCTTTCCCTGCTTCTGAGTCCAAGTATTGCCTATAATTTCTATCGATAGCTGCCTCAAGATTCTTTTTTTTGTCTGAAGGACTTCCTTGCATAATCTCTATTTCTCTAAGATAATCACTTACTTCTTTTATAGTTTTTTCTTTACTACACTTCTTATCCAATAATTCTTTTTTTGTTCCTCTGCCAACTATTTCTTGGTTATTATCCATAAAACCACCTCTTCTTAATTTTAAACCATACTTTATTTTACCATATTTTTTAATTTTTTTCAAATTTTCTCTATTTTTTACAATTTATCTTTATAAAAATATTACTGCTTTATTTCTTTTTGTATTTTTACAAGTCTACTTGTGCCCAGTCTAGTTGCACCTTCATCAATAAACATCCTTGCATCATCAAAAGAAGAAATACCTCCAGCAGCCTTTATTCCTTTGCCATCTGCCATGTATTTTTTAAACAATTTAATATCTTCATGAGTTGCACCTGCTGTTGAAAAGCCTGTTGATGTCTTAATGAAGTCTGCATTCGATTTTGAAACAATTTCGCACATTTTAATTTTTTCATCGTCCGTTAACATGCATGTCTCAATAATAACTTTTAGCAACTTACCATTACAAGCAGATTTTATTTGGTTAATCTCCTCTAAGACGTCATCATATCTTTTTTCTCTAAGCATTCCAATATTTATAACCATATCAATTTCATCGGCGCCATTCAAAACTGCATCTTTAGTTTCAAACACTTTTACATCAGTTGTGTTATAACCGTTTGGAAAACCAATTACTGTACACACTTTTGTCTTCCCATTTAGATATTCACTAGCTTTCTTCACAAATGAAGGTGGAATACACACAGAAGCTGTATTGTATTTAACAGCATCATCGCATATTTTCTTAATATCTTCCCATGTTGCATCTTGCTTTAGAAGTGTATGATCCACATATTTTAGTATTAATTCATTATCCATTTCCATCCTCCTTTAAATTGAAAATTTTTTTCCTCCGTCCCCAAAATTTCTCATCCCTGTCTTTTGGCTATTGTTAAAACTCCAATATTTGAACATCCTGTTTGTTTCAAAACCCTTGCACATTCATTTGCAGTGCTTCCAGTGGTGTACACATCGTCAAAAATTAGAATGCTTTTGCCTGCAAATCTTTTAGTATCTAATTTATTATTAACTATAAATGTTTCTATTACGTTCTTTTCTCTTTGCTCTTTATCAAGTAAACTTTGAGGCTCCGTATATTTATTTTTTATAAGTAATTTATCGCAAAATTCTACGTTTATATTACTTTTTCCTATTGCTTTTGCTATAAGAGCTGTCTGGTTGTATCCACGCTTTCGCAATCTTTTTTTATGTAATGGTACTGGTACTATAAAGTCAAACTTATTAATGTACTGGGTAACCACTTCATCATTTTTTATTATTTCAACAAAGAATCTATATAGGTATGATTGATCTTGAAATTTATATTCAATCACTCTATCTCTTATTTCATCCTTATATTCAAATATCCAGAAATGACTGCCAAAGTTTTTATTATCAAAAAACAAATTACCATCTACTCTTAATTTATTTACTATCTCTAAGCAGCTTTCACATAAATATGAATTCGATATTTTCTTACAGTATCCACAAACTGGTGGAAAAATAAAATTTAGAGTGCTTCCTAAAAGATTAAATTTCATAAAAAACTCCTTCAAAAGCCCCCTAAATATTTATATCTATATATTAAAAACCTCTTTTGTGTCTCTTATGAACATTTATATTTCGATTCTATCATCTCGAAATTAATATGTCAATCGCACATTTTTAAGCTTAATCTCCTGCATTTCTAAGCTTGAACTCAAGTCCTGTATTTCTTTTTTTACTATCCACATTATTTATCATAAAATCGATAACTCCAGCATTTCCTATTATTATCAAAAGTTTTCTAGCCCTTGTCATTCCCGTATATAGCAGGTTTCTCGTTAGAAGCATAGGTGCTGCCTGCACAATTGGCATGATAACTACATCAAATTCACTTCCCTGAGCCTTATGAACAGTGATTGCATACGCATGCTCAATTTGGTCTAATTCGGTATATTGGTACCATGCAAACTTCTCATCATCAAATTGTATCTTAACCCTTTTTTCTACCTCATCTATGTTTAGAATAGTGCCAAATTCGCCGTTAAACACACCTGTACCGGTTTCATAATCATCAACTTCTCTTTCCCAGAAAATGTCATAATTATTTTTTATTTGCATTACTCTATCACCGATTCTGAAAATAGCACCTAGATTTTGTCTCTCTGGCTCATCTTCTCTTCTTGGATTTAGGTGCTCTTGCAAAACCTTATTCAATTCTTTTGTACCTAAAGCACCTTTTTTAGTCGGAGTAATTACCTGTATGCTTCTAAAGAAGTCGTAATCGCCATATGTCTGCAATCTTCCACTACATAGCGATAATATTTGACTTACTATTTTATCCTGGTTATTTTCCTTTATGTAAAAGAAATCCTTATTTAGCTCCTCTTCAGATTCTTCTTGCTTTATAAAGCTATTACCGTTATTTACTCTATGTGCATTAACAATAATTTTGCTTTTTGCTGCTTGTCTAAAAATTTTATTTAGCACTATTGTTTTCACTTTTTCAGAGTTTATTATATCTGCCAAAACATTTCCAGGTCCTACAGATGGTAACTGGTCAACATCACCTACTAAAACAAGCTTTGTTCCTTGGAAAATGGCTTTTAACAGGTAATTCATCAAAAATAAATCTACCATAGACATCTCATCAACAATAATAACGTCCGCATCAATTGGAGCAATATCATAATCGTCAAATTTACTATTTGGCTCTTCTTGTATTTTTCCAATCTCCAAAAGCCTATGTAATGTTTTAGCTTCTTCTCCAGTAGTTTCCGTCATTCTTTTTGCAGCTCTGCCTGTTGGAGCACAAAGCACAGTTTTCTTCTTTTTAGATTTATATAAATCTAATATTACCTTTATAATCGTAGTCTTTCCAGTACCAGGTCCACCTGTAATAACGCATACGTTGTTTTCATTTACTGCTTCTATAGCTTCTCTTTGCTTGTCTGATAAAACAATATTCGATTTTTCCTCCACAGCCTTTAATTCTTGTCCAAAATTGTGTATTTTCTTTATATTTCTCGCATTACTTAAATTAAATATTCTTTGAACAATGTTATCTTCTGCTTTATAATAAGAGCCCAAGTAAACCCAGTTATTATCTTCGCGTTCCTCGATAATAATATCGCCCTTAACTTTCAAATCAATTACAGAATCTTCAATTTCTTCGTTTTGTACACCTAATAGCAGACTCACATATTTGTATAATTCATCTTCTAAGACCGTACAATGGCCATTTAAGGTTGCTTTAGATAGAGCATACTTAATTGCACATTTGATTCTTTTTTCGTTGTTATATTCAAATCCTAGCTCCATGGCAACTTTATCAATTAACTTAAAATCAACATTATTTGCTAAATCTATTAAAATATATGGATTTGCCTCAATTTCTTCTATAGCATTAACACCTAGTGCCTTATACACATTTTGTGCATTTTGCACACCAATGCCAAATTTTTCTAAGAATCCTACAATTTGCCATAGCTCCCAATTCTCATTAAATTGATCCGCAATTTCTAAAGCTTTATCTCTAGAAATTCCTCTAACATCAGCCAATCTAGTAGGTTCAAACTTCAATACATGCAATGTTTCTTCGCCAAATCTATCAGTAATTCTTTTGGCTATTGCAGGACCAACACCTTTTATCATACCATTTGCCAAGTATCTTTCTATACTCGCAGCCGATTCTGGCATAGTTTTCTCAAAAGTTTCAATTTTAAATTGTCTACCATAATCAGGATGATTTACGTATTTACCGATTAGTTTTAAATTATCTCCAATTGCTATAAATGGCAGATATCCGACTATCGTTATTTCCTCTTCATCAGTTTCCATCACCCCAATGGTGTAACCATTAACATCATTTTGGAATATTAATTCTTTAAGCTCTCCTTTTATCTCCACGTATATTCCTCACTTTTCCTTAACAAGTTTATCCGTAACTTATTTTATTTTGTAACAAATTCTATTGTAGTTTATCATATAAAAAATTCTAATTCAATATTATTCCATAGCTCTCCAGAGCTTTTATTTATCTATTCAAGAGTATCTAAATTCCTTTTACAGTCCTCCCAGTCAATCAATTTTATTTCACTATAATCCTGTGAAAACTTTTCTAATATTGCCTTTGTGCTGTCTTCTGAATTTAAATCAGTTACTATAATGTTTTTTAAATAATCCTCTTTACCATATAACATCTTGAAAATTACAGATCTTAAAAATCCCTCTATTTGAAGCTCTTGATTTTTAGCTGCTACTATAACAAAAATCCCATTTGACTCAATTCTTCTATGTAGAAAATAATCTTTACAGATTTTAAATATATCTATCAAACCATATAATGCAAGTGTCCATAGAATGCAATTACATATAAATTCAAACATTCTTATATCCCCCTTACATAATATATGCAAAAAAAAATAGCTAGTGAAATATTTCTATCCCCCTAACCATTTTTTATATTAAACTAATTTTAATATTGCAACTTCTGCTGCATCTCCTCTACGTTGTCCAACTTTGATTATACGTGTATAACCACCTTGTCTTCCTTCGTATTTTGGAGCTATTTCATTAAATAATTTTGCAGTTAAATCAACAGCATTTCCTTCTGCATCTTTAACTTTGTTTAAAGACTTCATCATTAATCTTCTAGCATTTAATCTTGAAGGCATGTCTTTTTGTCTTTTTTCAGTAGTTTCTTCTTTAACTACTTTTAAGAATTCGTTTCCGTTTTTGCTCTTTGTAAGCTCCGTAACTTTATTTCCGTTGCTATCAACTTTAGCTTTAACAACTTTGCAATCAACTGTTTCAAAGTTATCTTTCTCTCTTATAGCTAAAGCGATTAATTTTTCAGCTATTGATTGAACTTCTTTAGCTCTAGCAGCTGTTGTTTCTATTTGACCATGGAATATTAAATCAGTTACTTGAGTTTTAAGCATTGCTAATCTTATATCTGTTGTCTTTCCCAATTTTCTATTTGTAGCCACTTTTACAAGTCCTCCTTTTTATAATTAATCATCTTCTCTTGCGAAATCTAATCCTAATGCATGTAATTTGTTAGTTACTTCATCTAATGATTTCTTTCCAAGATTTCTAACTTTCATCATATCAGATTCTGTCTTATTTGCTAAGTCTTCAACTGTTGCAATATTTGCTCTCTTTAAGCAGTTGAATGATCTTACAGATAGCTCTAAATCTTCTATTGACATCTCTAATACTTTTTCTTTCTTAGATTCTTCTTTTTCTACCATAACTTTTGTGTTCTTAGTAGCTTCAGATAAATCTATGAATAATTCTAAATGTCCAGTCATTACTTTGGCTGCTAAACTTAATGCTTCATATGGCTTTAAGCTTCCATCTGTCCATACTTCTATTGTAAGTTTATCATAATCTACCATTTGTCCAACTCTAGTATTTTCAACTGAGTAATTAACTTTTTTGACTGGTGTGTAGATAGAATCTATTGGAAGTAATCCTAAAGGTTGATCATCTTTTTTGTTCTTTTCAGCTGTGTTGTATCCTCTACCCATATCAGCTGTTAATTCCATAACTAAAGATCCACCTTCAGATACAGTTGCAATATGTAAATCTGGATTTAATATTTCCACTGTTCCATCTGTGATTATATCACCGGCTTTTACTTCTCCCTCTCCTTTAAAGTTAATTCTTAGAGTTTTTTCTTCATTTTGATCTAATTTTAATCTTACGCTTTTTAGATTAACTATTATCTCTGGTACATCTTCTACTACGTTTGGTATTGTAGAAAATTCATGTTGAACACCTTCAATTTTAACACCAGTAATTGCACTTCCTGGTAATGAAGAAAGTAATATTCTTCTTAATGAATTTCCTATAGTTATGCCGTAACCACGCTCTAGTGGTTCACATACAAATTTAGCATAATTATTGTCATTATCTATCTCTAAGCATTTAATATTTGGCTTTTCAAATTCTATCATTTTTACCTCCTAATATAAGAAGTGAGATTTTATTTCTACACTTTAAAATAAATTCTAATATAATTTTTTTAATAAATATAGCATAACTGCTAGCATTATTATTTTGAGTAAAGCTCTACTATTAAATGTTCTTCTACTGGGTAGTCTATTTCTTCTCTTGATACTACTGATAATACCTTACCAGATAAGTTATCAATATCTTTTTCTAACCAGCTTGGTATCAATCTTGAAGCTGTTTCTTCTACACTATTTTTAATTGTTCCGTTATCTTTTCTTATTTCTCTAACAGCGATTACATCACCTGGTTTTACAATGTAAGATGGTATATCAACTTTCTTACCATTTACTTCGAAAGCACCATGTGTAACTTGTAATCTAGCTTCTGCTCTTGTTCTAGAATATCCTAATCTAAATACTACGTTATCTAATCTGCTCTCTAATATTTGTAATAAAACTTCACCAGTTTTACCTTTTTTGCTTGAAGCTATATCAAAATATTTTCTAAATTGTCTTTCGCTAACTCCATAGATAAATTTTAATTTTTGCTTTTCTTTTAACTGAATAGCATATTCAGATACTTTTTTATGTTTATTTCCTGCCATTTTACGATTAGATTCTTTATCAATTCCAATAACAGCTGGACTAATACCTAGATATCTACATCTTTTTAATACAGGTTCTCTATATCTTGACATTATTATTTCACCTTCCTTAAATTATATTAAATTATACACGACGTCTTTTTGGTGGTCTACAACCATTGTGTGGTATTGGTGTTACGTCTTTAATACTGCTTATTTCTAAACCAGCTGCTTGTAATGATCTAATTGCAGCTTCACGACCAGAACCTGGTCCTTTTACAAATACTTCTACTGTTTTTAATCCGTGTTCCATAGCTGCTTTTGCTGCAGTTTCTGCTGCTTCGCTAGCTGCAAATGGTGTGCTTTTTCTAGATCCTTTGAATCCTAATTCTCCAGCACTTGCCCAAGAAATAGCATTTCCTTGAACATCTGTAATTGTAACTATTGTATTATTAAAACTAGAATGAATATGAGCCATACCTTTTTCGATATTTTTTCTATCTCTTCTTCTAGTAACTTTCTTTGTTACGCTCTTTGTAGCCATTTAAGTTTTACCTCCTTATTTTTTTATTACTTTGCTGCTTTGCTCTTGCTTACTAATTTTCTTGGTCCTTTTCTTGTACGAGCATTAGTTTTTGTTCTTTGTCCTCTAACTGGAAGACCTTTTCTATGTCTTAATCCTCTATAGCAACCGATTTCTGTAAGTCTCTTAATGTTTAGAGCAACATCTCTACGTAAGTCACCTTCTACAACATAACCTTCCATAGCATTTCTTATTGCTTGTTCTTGTTCGTCTGTTAAATCTTTTACTCTAACATCTGGATTTACACCAGCTTTTGCTAATATTTTTTGAGAACTTGATAAACCTATACCATATATATATGTTAATCCAATTTCTATTCTTTTTTCTCTAGGTAAATCTACTCCTGATATACGAGCCATTATTTTTGCACCTCCAAAATTTTCTTTTAATTTTACTTTTTGATGTTTGTGTTTTAATTAATATTAAAGGTGAAATGCACTAAGCACAAATTAATCGGATTTTTAATTTCTACCTAGTCTTTAATATCTTTATAAAACTTTATATATAAACATAAATCTAGAACTTTCAGCCGCTTTCCTAGATATATGTAAATACCATATTTGTTCAATTATCCTTGTCTTTGTTTGTGTTTAGGATTTTCACAAATAACTCTTATTACACCTTTTCTTTTGATTACTTTGCATTTTTCGCAAATTGGTTTAACTGATGGTCTAACCTTCATATCTACACCTCCCTAAAATTGTAATTATATTTGATTAATTGATTGGGTCCTCAATTATTTCTATCTATAATGTAAACAAATCAAAAGTAGTAAGATGTGGATTTTCATGAATCAATCCAGACGAAGATGTACGATTGTACATTGAGTTTGGATTTATGAAATGAAAATTCACAGATTGCTGCTTTTCATTTGTTTTATTTTGCTCTCCATGTAATTCTTCCTCTAGTAAGATCATATGGTGAAAGCTCAACTTTAACTTTATCTCCTGGAAGAATCTTTATGTAGTTCATTCTTAATTTTCCAGAAATGTGTGCTAGAATTTGATGTCCATTTTCAAGCTCAACTTTGAAATTCGTATTTGGTAATGTTTCTACAACAGTTCCCTCTACTTCGATAACATCTTCTTTTGCCATTTCTACCTCCATTTTTTATAATCTATAGTATGCGCTATTTTAATCAATAGCTTTAACAGTATATAACAAATTTATTATAATGTCAATATTTCCGGCTCTTTTTCTGTAATTAATATTGTGTTTTCATAGTGTGCTGCCGGCGTTCCATCCTCTGATATGATTGTCCAACCATCATCAAGCTCCAAAATATCAGGTTTTCCCATGATTACCATTGGCTCAATTGCTAGAGTCATGCCAGGTTCAAGCCTTGGACCTTTACCCGCTTTTCCGTAATTTGGTATTCCTGGATCTTCATGCATTTGTCTTCCTATTCCATGTCCTTGAAATTCTCTTACAACTGAATATCCATTTTTTTCAACATATTCACCAATTGCATGACTAATATCGCCAATTCTATTACCTTTTACGGCATATTTTATTCCTTCAAAAAATGCTTGTTTTGTAACATCTAATAGTCTTTGATGTTCCTTATCTAAAGGCTTACCTACAATATATGTTCTAGCAGCATCACCATTAAATCCATCCTTGTACGCAACTAAATCTATTTTTACGATGTCACCTTCTCTTAGAATGATTTTCTTTGATGGTACTCCATGAATTACTTCATCGTTTATTGAAGCACATATAGAGCCTGGGAATGGTGGTACTCCTTTTATATCTGGATCATATCCTTTTTGTGCTGGAATACCGCCGTGTGATCTTATATAGTTTTCAGCTATTTTGTCCAATTCATATGTTGAAATTCCAGGTCTAATGTTTTTTTCAATTTCTTTATGAACCTCTGCTGTTAATTTACATGCTGCTTTCATTAGTTCGATTTCTTTTTTTGATTTAATTGTTATCATTTTATTACTTCCTCTTCAATCTACATATCTTATCTAACTATTTGCTCTTTATAAATTCAACTATTTCTTTTGAAACAACATCTGCTAATCTGTTTATAGATGTGCTTATTACTTCTGTTCTTAAAACATTTTTATCAGCGTAATATTCAACTAATGGACTTGTTTTTTCTTCATATATTTCAAGTCTTCTGTTTATTGCTTCTGGATTTGAGTCATCTTCTCTTTGAACCAATGTTTCACCACAATTATCGCAAATTCCATCTACTTTTGGTGGATGTAATTTTGTATTAAAAGTTGCTTTACACTTTGGACATACTCTTCTTGTTATCATTCTATCAATAAGCTCTTCTCTTGGAGTAGTTAAATTTATAACTAAATCAACTTTTTTTCCACTTTTGGCTAATATTTCATCTAATTTTTGTGCTTGTTCAATTGTTCTTGGGAATCCATCTAATATTGCACCATTTTCAGCATCCTTATCTGATAATCTATTTGTTACCATTGGAACTGTTATTTCATCAGGTACCAAATTACCTTGTGATATGTACTTGTCAGCTTCTATTCCAAGCTCAGTTTTCTCTTTGATATTTTGTCTAAATATATCTCCTGTTGAAATTTGTGGAAATCCTGTTTCTTTGCTTATTAATCCAGCAACAGTTCCTTTTCCTGTTCCTTGTGCCCCCAACATTATAATGTACATAATAAACCTCCTAAATTCTCTTATAACGCAAATATAATTTCTTAAATAATTAATATCATTCTATATATTAATTATCTAAGAAATCATATATAAAGTTGGAAGCTAAATTTCTTTTATTCAAAATTATACTTCCAACTTTTGTATATAATTCTATTAATTGATTTGCTTTATTCTAAAAAACCTTTATAGTGTTTCATTACAACTTGTGATTCTAATTGTTGAACTGTTTCTAATGCTACACCTACTACGATTAATATTGATGTACCTCCAAATGCAAGGTTTGCACCTATTGGGAAGTGACTAAACAACATTGGTATGATAGCAATTATAGCAAGGAAAAGTCCACCAAATACAGTTAATTTTGTTATAACTGATGATAGATATTCAGTTGTAGATTTACCAGTTCTAATACCTGGTATAAATCCACCATTTTTCTTTATACTGCTTGATATTTCTGCAGGATTGAATGTGGCATATGTATAGAAGAATGTAAATCCTACTATCAATATTAAATAAATTATTGCATTTGCAATTGTATACTTAATAGAAACATCTGAAGATGATGTTGCTATAGATACATTGTAAATTACATGCCAAAATCCTGACTGTGAAGCAATATTTGGATTAATTAACTGTAAAACCATTGCAGGGAAAGTCATGAATGATGATGCAAATATAATTGGCATAACACCAGCCATAGCTAATTTTAATGGAATGTGAGTATTTTGTCCTCCAACCATTTTTCTTCCTACAACTTTTTTAGAATATTGTACAGGTATTCTTCTTTCAGCTTGTTGAACAAAAACAACAGCAGCTATTAATAATACTATACCTAATATAATTCCTAATACTAATAATAAATTCTTTGTATCAAATGTTGATCCAAATACAGTGTTGTATAAAGATCTTGCACCATTACCTAAACCAGCAATGATACCAACAAAAATCAACATAGAAATTCCATTTCCAATACCTTTTGAAGTTATTTGCTCTCCTAACCACATAAGTATTGCAGTACCAGTCATAAATGACAATACAACTAGGAATCCAGTTAAAGGTCCTGGATTAACAAATACACTCCTATACATTAAATATATACCTATTCCTTCTGCAAGAGATAAGAATAATGTAAGTATTTTTGTGTATCTGTTTATTTTTGCTCTTTCTAACTCTCCCCCCTCTTTAGTTAGCTTCTCTAAAGCAGGTATTACCATTCCAAGCAATTGTATAACAATTGATGCAGTAATATATGGAGTTATTGACATAGCAAAAATTGATAATCTAGTGAAAGCACCACCAGTTAATAAGTTAATTAGACCTTTTATACCGTCTGACTCACCAGTTTGAAGTAATGATGGGTCAATTCCAGGTACAGATATAAAACATCCAAGTCTGAATACGACTATTAGTAATAAAGTAAATAATAATCTCTTTCTAACATCTGGAGTTTTTAAAGCGTTTTTTATGGTGTTAAACAATTAAATCACCTCTGTCTTTCCACCTAAAGCTTCAATTTTTTCTTTTGCTGCTTTAGTAAATCTTTTAGCCTTTACAGCTAATTTTTTCTCTAAGTTTCCTGTAGCTAAAACAACTATACCGTCGTTAGCCTTGCTTATAATTCCGTCTGCAATTAAGCTTTCAGCTGTAACTTCTTCAGTTGTTGCTTGGTTAAGCATTGTTAAAGTTACCTCTGTGTAATTCTTAGCGTGTATATTTGTGAATCCTCTTTTTGGTAATCTTCTATATAATGGTGTTTGACCTCCTTCGAATCCTCTTCTAACACCACCACCTGATCTAGCTTTTTGACCTTTATGACCTCTACCAGATGTTTTACCTAGTCCAGATCCCATACCACGACCTACTCTTGTTCTTGTTTTCTTGTCTTGAGCTGGCGCTAATTCATCTAATTTCATTATGTGGTTACACCTCCTTATTTTTGTTATGATAAGTATATACTATTGCATTTTATAAATCAATAAATTTTTTTATAAAATATCAGAAGCTTTTTTTCCTCTCTTATTAGCAACATGCTCTAGTGTTTGCATGTTCTTTAAGCCTTCGATTGTAGCATATACAACGTTTCTTGGATTGTTAGTTCCTATAACTTTTGTTCTGATATCTCTATATCCAGCAAGTTCGATTACAGGTCTAACGCTTCCTCCTGCTATGATTCCAGTACCTTCTGCAGCTGGTTTTAACATAACTCTTGCGCTTCCAAATTGACCTACAAATTCATGAGGTATAGTTGTTCCTACAACTGGAACTTCTATTAAGTTTTTCTTAGCTTCTTCAATAGCTTTCTTAATTGCGTCTGGAACTTCTGCTGCTTTTCCATTTCCAACACCAACGTGTCCTGCTCCGTCTCCAACAACTACAACTGCACTAAATCTAAAAGTTCTACCACCTTTAACAACCTTAGCAACCCTGCTAATAGATACAACTTTTTCTTTTAATTCTGATGTATTATTTTCCATGAATCCTTATTTCCCTCCTTCTTATTAGAAATTTAATCCTGCTTCTCTTGCAGCTTCTGCGAATTCTTTAACTATTCCATGATATTGGTATCCACTTCTGTCGAATACAACATTCTCAATTTTCTTAGCTACTGCTTTCTTAGCTATTGCAGCTCCAACTTCTTTAGCTGCTTCCTTGTTTGAAGCCTTTGTTTTGATATCTTTATCAAGTGTAGAGCTACTTACTAAAGTAGTACCTGTAACATCATCTATTAATTGAGCAAATAAATTCTTGTTACTTCTATATATGCAAAGTCTTGGACGTTCAGCAGTTCCACTTATTTTTCTACGAACTCTTAAATGTCTTCTTGCTCTTTCCATTTTTCTATCTGTTTTAGAAACCATTTTATTCTCCTTTCTAACTAATGTAACAGCATTAGTTCTTTTAATATGAGTTTTTCGTAAAGATTTTGCACGATTAAAAGCAAAACTTTAATTATTTTATTTCTTACCTGCTTTTCCTTCTTTACGTCTAATATGCTCTTCAACATATTTGATTCCTTTTCCTCTATACACTTCAGGTGGTCTCTTAGTTCTTATTACAGCAGCTACTTGACCAACTTGCTCTTTATCAATACCTTTTACAATTATTTGGTTTGGAGATGGTACTTCAAAAGTAATTCCTTCTGGAGCATCCATTTCAACTGGATGAGAGTATCCTAGAGTTAAAACTAATTTTTTACCTCTTAATTGAGCTCTATATCCAACACCGTTAATTTCTAATTCTCTTTTATATTCATTTACAACACCATTAATCATGTTGTTGATTAATGTTCTTGTTAAACCATGTAAACTTCTGTTGTAAGCTTCATCATCTGGTCTAGCTATTTTAATAACGTCACCATCCATGCTTACAGTCATGTTTCTATGAATATCTCTTTCTAATGTTCCCTTTGGTCCTTTAACAGTAATATGTTGTCCGTCAATTTTAACTTCAACACCTGCTGGGACTGTAATAGGTTTGTTTCCTATTCTAGACATGTGAATATTCCTCCTTCTTTATTATTATTACCAAACGTAAGCTAGTACTTCTCCGCCTAAACCAGCTTGTCTTGCTTCTTTGTCTGTTTTGATTCCTTTTGATGTAGATATTAGAGCAATACCTAAACCATTTAAAACTTTTGGTAATTCATCTTTTGATGCATATACTCTAAGTCCTGGTTTACTTATTCTCTTTAATCCATCTATAACTCTATTACCTTTTTCATCGTATTTTAGAGTTATTCTTATAATTCCTTGATTATTTTCAACTTTTATTTCTTCAAAAGACTTTATGTATCCTTCATTCAATAGAATTTCAGCTATTGCTAATTTCATATTTGAAGCAGGAACATCTACTGTTTTGTGTTTTGAACTATTTGCGTTTCTAATTCTTGTTAGCATATCTGCTATTGGATCAGTAGTAATCAATTTTATCCCTCCTTTTAATGATTTTTATAATTAATTAAACATTTTCTACATAACAAATACGTAGAGCTAATTTTACCAGCTTGCTTTCTTTACACCAGGAATTTCACCTTTGTGTGCTAATTCTCTGAAGCATACACGGCAAATTCCAAATTTTCTGATGTAAGCATGTGGTCTTCCACAAATTTTGCATCTATTATATTCTCTTGTTGCATATTTTTGTGTTTTTTGTTGTTTAACTTTTAAAGATTTCTTAGCCATATCTCAGCTTTTCCTCCTTTTTTAATTATTTTTTGAATGGCATTCCTAATAGAGTTAATAACTCTTTTGCTTCTTCATCAGATTTAGCAGTAGTAACGAATATTATATCCATACCTCTTATTTTGTCGATTTTATCATATTCAATCTCTGGGAATATTAATTGCTCTTTTATACCCATTGAATAGTTACCTCTTCCGTCGAAAGAATTAGCAGATACTCCTCTAAAATCTCTTACTCTAGGAAGTGCTACATTGAATAGCTTGTATGCAAAATCATACATTTTTCCACTTCTTAATGTAACTTTGCATCCTACATCAACATTAGCTCTTAATTTAAAAGCAGCTATAGCTTTTTTAGATTTAGTTACTATTGGTTTTTGACCTGTAATATCACTTAAATCTTTTATTGCATTTTCTAATGATTTAGGATTTTCCTTTGTATCTCCTAAACCGATATTGATTACTATCTTATCTAATTTTGGAACTTCCATTACTGATTTATAATTAAACTTTTTCATCATTGCTGGAATAACTTCATTTTTGTATTGATCTCTTAAAATTTCCATAATTTTAATTTATCCTCCTTTCTACGATTATTTTAATTTAGCACCACATGATTTACATACACGTACTTTTGAATCTTTATCAATTTCAAATCCAATTCTTACTGCTTTACCGCATTTTGGGCAAACAACTTGAACTTTGCTTGCATGAATTGGGAATTCTCTTGATATAATTCCACCTTCTTCACCTTGTCTTCTTGGTTTTTGGTGCTTTTTCTTTATATTTATACCTTTAACTATAACTTTTCCTGATATAACTTCTAAAACTTCTCCAGTTTTTCCTTTATCATTTCCTGATAAAACTTTAACTGTATCACCTTTTTTAACTTTTTGCATTTTAGGATTTTCGCCTCCTTTTTTTCTAATATTAAAACTATAAAACTTCTGGAGCTAATGATAAGATTTTCATATAATTCTTTTCTCTTAACTCTCTAGCGATTGGTCCAAATATACGAGTTCCCTTTGGATTTCCATCTTCTTTTATAATAACAGCAGCATTCTCATCGAATCTAATGTATGAACCATCAGCTCTTCTTGTTGGCTTTTTAGTTCTAACTATAACTGCTTTAACTACTTCACCTTTTTTTACCATTCCACCTGGAGCAGCAGATTTTACAGAAGCTACGATAACGTCTCCAACTTTAGCATATTTTCTGTAAGAACCACCTAAACATCTGATACACATGATTTCCTTTGCTCCTGTGTTGTCAGCAACTTTTAGTATAGTTTGTTGTTGAACCATTTGAAATTTCCCTCCTTTAAAACAAATTTCATATTGATTTTTATTGCTTTTAATTTCACATATAATTATTTGATAATAGCTTTTTCAACTATTTCTACAACTCTCCATCTTTTATCTTTTGATAGAGGTCTTGTTTCCATAACTTTAACTGTATCGCCTTCTTGGCATTCATTGTTTTCGTCATGAGCTTTTAATTTATATGTTCTTTTTTGAATTTTTCCATATATATCATGTTTTACGTTTGTTTCAACTGCAACTACTACTGTTTTGTCCATTTTATTTGAAACAACTGTACCAATCATTACTTTACGAAGATTTCTTTCTTCCATTAGAATTATCTCCTTCCTTTAAATTTTTAGGATAAGCTGGCTTATTTTGCTTCGCTTATTTTTCTTTCATTTAAAACTGTTTTTATTCTAGCAATGTCTTTTCTAACTTCTTTTATTTTCATAGGATTATCTAAACCATTAGCTTTCTTTGTAAATCTTAATTTGAAAAGCTCTGATTTTAATTCTCCTAATTCTTTTTCTAAATCAGGTGAAGACATTTCTTTTATCTTATCTATCTTCATCTATGCATCAGCCTCCGTTTCTGTTTCTCTTTTTACAAATTTACATTTAACAGATAGTTTGTTAGCTGCAAGTCTAAGAGCTTCTTTAGCAGTTTCTTCAGGAACACCTGCCATCTCAAACATTACTCTTCCTGGTTTAACAACAGCTACCCAATAAGTAACGGCACCTTTACCTTTACCCATACGAGTACCTATACCTTTATTTGTAATTGGCTTGTCTGGGAATAATTTAATCCAAACTTGACCACCTCTTTTTGTGTAACGAGTCATAGCAACACGGGCTGCTTCAATTTGGTTTGATGTTATTAAAGCACCACCTACTGCTTGTAATCCATATTCTCCATCTGTTACTTTATTTCCTCTGGTAGCTTTTCCTCTCATTCTACCTTTTTGCATTTTTCTATATTTTGTTCTTTTTGGCATTAATGGCATTAGTCTTCTCCTCCTTCCACTTTCTCTTTCTTAGTTGGAAGAACCTCTCCTTTATATATCCAAACTTTAACACCGATTTTTCCGTATGTTGTGTCTGCTTCAGCAAAACCATAGTCAATATCAGCTCTTAATGTTTGAAGTGGTATTGTACCATCTTTATAGAATTCAGTTCTAGCCATATCAGCTCCACCTAATCTTCCAGATACAGCAGTTTTAATACCTAATGCACCTGATTTCATAGTTTTTTGCATACATTGTTTCATAGCTCTTCTGAATGAAATTCTTCTTTCTAGTTGTCCTGCAATATTTTCTGCAACTAATTGTGCATCCATATCAGCATTCTTAACCTCAACGATGTTTAAGTTAACATCTTTATTAATCATTTTTTGTAATTCATCTTTTAATATTTCAGCATAGTTTCCACCTTTTCCTATTACTAAACCTGGTTTAGCTGTGAAAACATTAACTTTAACAAATTTAGCAGTTCTCTCAATTTCTATTTTTGCGATACCACTAATGTATAATTTCTTTTTGATATATTTACGAATTTTGTTATCTTCTACTAAGTAGTCAGCAAAATTCTTTGAATCAGCGTACCATTTTGAACTCCAATCTTTGATAACACCAACTCTTAATCCATGTGGATCCATTTTTTGTCCCATTTTAATAACTCCTCCTTTCTTATGCTCTCTCTCTTAATTTGATTGTTATATGGCTTGTTCTCTTTCTGATTCTAACAGCTGAACCTTTTGCTGCAGGTCTAATTCTCTTCATTGTTGGACCTTGATTTGCAAATATTTCAGCAACATATAAATTATCAGATTTCATACCATGGTTATTTTCAGCATTTGCTATAGCTGATTTTAATAATTTTTCTATAATTTCTGATGAAGCCTTAGGTGTGAATTTTACTATTGCTAAAGCTTCTTTAGCATCTTTTCCTCTTATTAAATCTGCTACTATTTTAACTTTTCTAGCTGAAATTCTAGCATTTTTAAGAGTTGCTATTGCTTCTGGAATCATTTCTTGCTTTTCTTCCACTATACTTACCTCCTTATATTATTAAGAACTTTCTTTACTATTTTGTTGCTTTATCTCCAGAGTGACCTTTGAATGTTCTTGTAGGAGCAAATTCTCCTAATTTATGTCCTATCATTTCCTCTGTTAAATAAACTGGAACATGTTTTCTTCCATCATGAACAGCTATTGTGTGTCCAATCATTTGTGGATAAATTGTAGAAGCTCTTGACCATGTCTTGATAACTTCTTTTTCTCCAGTTTCATTCATTTTCTCTATTCTTTTTAAAAGCTTTGGAGAAACATAAGGCATTTTCTTGCTTGATCTTGACATATTAAAATTTCCCTCCTTTATTTTCTTCTCTTAACGATAAATTTATTTGACATCTTATTACGTTTTCTTGTCTTGTATCCTAGAGCTGGTTTACCCCATGGTGTCATTGGTCCTGCGTGACCTACTGGAGCTCTACCTTCACCACCACCGTGTGGGTGATCGTTAGGGTTCATTACAGATCCTCTAACTTCTGGTCTTTGTCCCATATGTCTGCTTCTTCCAGCTTTTCCTAGGTTAACATTTTCGTGATCTGAATTTCCGATTGTTCCTATTGTAGCTCTACAAACAGCCATTATTAATCTCATTTCTCCTGATGGAAGTCTAACGTGAGCATATTTACCCTCTTTAGCCATTAATTGAGCCTCTTGACCAGCTGCTCTAACTAATTTTCCACCTTGTCCTGGATTAAGCTCTATATTGTGAATCATTGTACCTACTGGTATATTTTCAATTTTCATGCAGTTACCTGGTTTGATATCTGCTCTTTCTCCAGAAACAACCTTGTCTCCGTCTGTTAATCCGATTGGAGCTAAAATGTATGATTTTTCTCCATCTTCATATTCTATTAAGGCGATATTAGCACTTCTGTTTGGATCATATTCGATACCAATTACAGTTGCTGTCATATCATCTTTTCTTCTCTTGAAATCTACTAATCTGTATTTTTGTCTATTTCCTCCACCTTGATGACGAACTGTGATTCTACCATATGAGTTTCTTCCTGAATTTTTCTTTTTTGTTGCTAATAAAGTTTTTTCAGGAGTCTTTTTTGTAATTTCATCAAATGTAGAAACTGTCATGTTTCTTAATGATGGAGTTGTTGGGTTAAAATGTTTCATTCCCATTGTTATATCTCTCCTTTATTATTTATTTTCCGAGTTAATTCTCGATATTTTTTAATAATTAAATTCCGTAAGCATCAATTGAGTTCTTAACTGTCTTTGATCCTTTTTTAGCTTTTCCACCTTTTGTTAAGTATGTTTTAGCTTGTGGATCTGTGTCTATAGTAACAACAGCTTTCTTCCAATCTGAAGTCATTCCAACAGATCTTCCAACTCTTTTTCTCTTTCCACTAACTGTTATAGTGTTTACGTCTAATACTTTAACATCAAAAAGTTTTTCTACAGCCTTAGCTATATCAACTTTTGTTGCTTTTTTGTTTACTTTGAAAGTATACTTTCCAGCTTGAAGCGAATCATTGCTTTTTTCAGTAATAACTGGCTCTATAATTATATCTTCTGGTAACATTAAGCGTACACCTCCTCTAATTTCTTAACTGTATCTAATGTTACAACTAATTTGTTGTATTTTAGTAAGTCATATACGTTTATTGTATTTACTAATGTTGTTTTAACATTTTCAATGTTTCTTGCAGATTTTTGAACGTTTTCGTTCTTTTCTGGTAATAAGATTAAAGCTTTTCCTTCAACTTTTAAGTTGTTTAATGCTTTAACCATAGCATTTGTTTTGATTTCTTTTAAGTCTAAAGCATCTACAACTACTAATTCGTTTTCTAATACTTTTGAACTTAATATTGATTTAATTGCTAATCTCTTTTCTTTCTTATTTACTGTGTATACATAAGAACGAGGTTTTGGTCCTAAAGCTATACCACCTTTAATCCATTGTGGAGCTCTAATACTTCCTTGTCTTGCTCTACCAGTACCTTTTTGTCTCCATGGTTTTCTTCCACCACCACGAACTTCAGCTCTTGTCTTTGTGCTTTGTGTTCCTTGTCTTTGATTAGCTAAGAAATTAACTAATACACTATGAACAACAGCTTCATTTGGCTCAATTCCAAATATTTCTTCTTTTAAATCAACTGATTTAACTTTCTTTCCTTCAATATTGTATACATCTATACTTGGCATTCTCTATATCCTCCTTCCTTATGCTTTTACGCTTGTTCTTAATTTTAATATTGCACCTTTAGGTCCAGGTACGCTACCTTTTACTAATACAACATTTTTGTCTGCGTCAACTTTGATTACATCTAGGTTTTGTATTGTAACTGTAACTTTTCCCATATGTCCTGGTAATTTTTTACCTTTAAATACTCTACCTGGAGTTGATGTTGGTCCCATTGAACCTGGTCTTCTATGATACATAGATCCATGTCCCATTGGTCCTCTGTGTTGACCATGACGTTTGATAACACCTTGGAATCCTTTTCCTTTAGAAGTTCCTTGGATGTCTAATTTATCTCCTTCAGCAAATTCTGTTACTGTCCATTCTGTTCCAACAGTAACTCCTTCAACTGATTCAACTCTAAATTCTCTTAAATGTTTCTTTGGAGCTATATTTGCTTTTGCAAAATGTCCTTTTTCTGGATTGTTTAATTTTGATTCTTTTACATCTTCGAATCCTAATTGGATAGCATTGTATCCATCTGTTTCTACTGATTTAACTTGTGCTACTACACAAGGACCAGCTTCGATAACTGTTACTGGAACTACTCTTCCTTTGTCATCAAAGATTTGAGTCATTCCAACTTTTTTACCTATTAAAGTTTTCATATTTCCTCCTATTACTATTGGCTGATATTTTGATTTCTACCTTAGTAGTACATCAGCTTGGTCTTTAGAGACCTTCCTAATTTAATAATTTAAAATTAAAGTTTGATTTCGATATCAACACCTGCTGGTAAATCTAATTTCATTAGACTATCTACAGTTTTTTGTGTTGGATAAAGAATATCGATAACTCTTTTGTGTGTTCTCATTTCAAATTGCTCTCTTGAGTCTTTGTGTTTGTGTGGAGAACGTAGTATTGTTATGATTTCCTTTTCTGTTGGTAGTGGAATAGGACCTGAAACTTTTGCACCTGTCTTCTTAGCAGTATCTACTATCTTTTCAGCAGACTGTTCTAAGATTTTAGATTCATAAGCCTTTAATCTTATTCTGATTTTTTCACTTGCTACCGCATTTCCTGTTACTGTTGCCATGTAATTTTTCCCTCCTTAAAATTTTTAAATTATTGTCGGAAGTTATAAACGCACCCTGGTGTTTCATTAACACCTATATTTAAAGCCCAAGTTTTTGCATGATTTTCTTGGGATAAGTGCTTATATTTAAATAACTTACCGCCTGGTCTAAGCCATGACATGCTCCATAGGAGTTCCCTCCAACCTTGCTATTTCAAAGGTTGTAGCCACATCCTACTTCAACGCTAATCTTACATGCTTTCCTATTATATAACGGCCTGGGCGGTATGTCAACTAGTTTTTCAACTTTTTTTGCTTTTTTTGAGCGTTTCTTTGTACTTTTAAAATTTAACCAATTCAAAGCCGTCTCAAATTGTAAAAATTGAATGAAAAAAATTGTCAAAAAAAGGATTCTCAATCATGCAATATTCTTTGCATAATTGAGAACCAAGTCTCTTTGTTCAGTTATTATCCTTATAGACACACTCTTCTTTGCATCTCCTGCGCAAACGATAACATTGCTTGCATCTACACAGTTTTTCTCTCTCATGCTTAGAACACTCATCCTTCGAGTCAAATCTTTCACCACATCTTTCGCAGATGAAAAAGATCTTGAATTGACTAGTAGGCAAGCGGATTCTGCCTATGTGCATACTTCTTCCTCCTAATATAGTAATGGTCGAATAATGTACGGACTTTAGCATGTGCATCTGAACCACTACACATTGCTAAAGTAATTTGGTGTATTCCAAATGTGTTTGGATTTTATCACATAATATTATATATTTCAACCTTTCTGATACTCATTCACAAAAGTATTTATAATATCTATTCTGTTATTTATCTCTTCAATGTCGCAACCTTTTATTTCCATCTTGTCGTTAATTTCATATTTTTCCTTCATTTCAAGAATTCTAGCAACACTTCTATCTATTCTGCTTTCTTTTATTTTTCCTTTTTCAGCAAGCCCTTGAATAAGCCTAATTGACTTTTCTTCATCACTTTTTTTAAACCTGAATAAAATCATATCGTTGCCAGCTAAAAATGCTTTTTTCATTGCACGTTTTGTTCCATACAGATATCTTATTGCTTTCATCTTTAAATCGTCAGTCATTATTAGACCTCTAAAATTATATTTTAAACGTATTTCTCTTATTGTTTTTCTTGACAAAGATGCTGGAAGAAATCTATTGACTTTTTTAATAATCATATGACCAACCATTATTGCATCTGCACCCCTGTCAATTGCATCTACAAATGGTGCAATATCTTCATCGCTTACGTTTTTTATACTTGGCAAGAAATAGTGTGAATCTACCTTTGCAGCTCCATGTCCTGGAAAATGCTTAACTACAGATATGATTTTATTTTTTTGTAACTGCTGCATCATTTGTACTCCGTATTTTGAAACATCCTCAGCATTACATCCAAAACATCTGTTACCAAGTGCTTTTGACGTATTTCTGTTTAACACATCTAAAACCGGAGAAAAATTCATATTAAATCCACATTCACTCAAGACAGTTCCTGTAATATCTCCAGCTTCTCTAATTATATTTAGATTTTTCGTATGTGCAAGCTTATATGCGCTCAAGATGTTGTGAAATTCTGGTGGCATTCTATTTACTCTACCACCCTCTTGATCTATTGCAATAAACAAAGGAACCTTATTATATGAATTCAGCTCTTTTAAATCGGCAATCAATTTTAACATATCATCGTATGTTTTAAAATTCTTCCTATATAATATTACTCCGCCGACTTTGTAATTCATAATCAGATTTTTAATTCTTGTATCTACTGTATTTCCATCAAGTCCTACCATCATCATTTGTCCAATTTTTTCTTTTAAAGTTAGATTTTTTATCATATCTGATTCCTTTCGTCTATATTACTGCTTTATCTTTACAATCATTTTATCATTTTATTTTCATTTTGCAATATATCTTCGTTAAAAATATGTTTCAGCCTATTCTAATCTACATTTTTTGAATTCTATTCATCGCTTCTATCGTATTTTCTTTGCTTCCGAAAGCTGTTAATCTAAAATATCCTTCTCCATTAGGACCAAACCCAACACCTGGAGTTCCAACTATTCCTGCCTCATTTAGCAATTTATCAAAGAAATCCCATGATTTTACCCCCTCAGGAAGTTTAAGCCAAACATATGGAGCATTTATTCCTCCAAAAACTGTATATCCAGCCTCCCTTAGACCATCTCTTATGATTTTTGCATTTTCCTGATAATACTTTATATTTTGCATTAGCTCTTTTTGACCTTCTTCAGAATACACCGCTTCTGCAGCTTTTTGTGTAACGTATGAAACGCCGTTAAATTTTGTACACTGTCTTCTATTCCATAGCTTATTCAAAGATATTTCTCGTCCATCTTCTGTGTAACCCATCAAACTTTTAGGAACAATTGCATATCCGCATCTAACACCAGTAAAGCCAGCTGTTTTTGAAAAACTTTTAAATTCAATGGCTACATCTTTTGCACCTTCTATTTCATAAATGCTGTGAGGAATATCATCTTCTGTGATAAATACTTCATACGCACTATCATATAAAATTATAGATTTGTTTTCTTTTGCATAATCAACCCACCTTTTAAGCTGAGTTTTATTTAATACAGTACCTGTTGGATTATTCGGAAAACATAAATATATTATATCTGGCACTTCGGATGGAAAATCTGGTTCAAAGTTGTTTTCACTATTGCATGGTAAATAAATCATATTTGAATACATACCAGTTTTTTCATCATATTTTCCTGCTCTGCCAGACATAACATTTGTATCAAGATACACTGGATATACCGGATCTGTTATTGCAACCTTATTGCCTTTCGAAAAAATATCCACAATATTTCCTGTATCACATTTAGCTCCATCAGATATAAATACTTCATCTAAGTCTATATCTATTCCTCTTGATTTGTAATCCTTTTCTATTATTTTGCTTTTCAAAAAATCGTATCCCTGCTCAGGACCATATCCTTTAAAAGTTTCTTTCTTTGAAAGCTCATCTGCAGAGCTTTTCATTGCATTTATACAGCTACTTGGAATAGGTAAAGTTACATCTCCTATTCCTAACTTTATTACCTTTACATTAGGATTTTTTTGCTGAAAATCTGAAACCTTTTTTGCTATTGTTGAAAAAAGGTAACTATCCTGCAATTCTAAAAAATTTTCATTTATTTTTAACATAAAACCTCCATAAAAATGATTTATTGATAAATACATTCTTCTTAAAATTAATAATCTAACACACCTTCAAAAACTGTTGTAGCAGGACCTGTCATATATACATGGTTATCCTCTTTAGACCATTCTATATATAGGTTTCCTCCTAATAACTCAACAGTTACATTTCTTTCAGTGTAATCATTTAGAATACATGCTACTACAGATGCACATGCTCCCGTTCCGCATGCTAAAGTTTCACCTGCACCTCTTTCCCAAACTCTCATTTTTATTTTGGATTTATCTATTAATTTTATAAATTCAATATTTGATCTATTAGGAAAATGTTCATCTACTTCTAAAATCTTTCCATATTTTTGAACTTCAAAATCATCTACATTTTCCACAATTGTAATTGCGTGTGGATTTCCCATAGATACACACGAAAATTTGAACGTCTTGTCTGCTGCAGTTATTTCTAAGTTTTTAACAATTTCTTCATTTGAAATAACTGGAATAAATGATGGTTTAAGTATTGGCTCTCCCATATCTACTCTCACACTTTCAACTTTTCCATCAACTACATTTAATTTTAGAACCTTTATACCTGCTAAAGTTTCTACTGTTATAAGGTCTCTATCAGTTAAGCCTTTATCATAAACAAACTTTCCAACACACCTTATTCCATTTCCACACATTTCTGCTTCACTACCGTCGTAGTTAAACATCCTCATCTTAAAATCTGCAACATTGCTATCGCAAATCAAAATTAATCCGTCAGATCCAACACCGAAGTGCCTATTACTGACAAAAAGAGCTAGAGCTGATTCATCCTCTATTTTCTGCCCAGTTTTAGCTGTAGCATCAATATAGACATAATCATTCCCTAGCCCATGCATTTTTGTAAATTTAATCATAATTTTTCCCACCTCTCAAAGGTATTAATATAAGATACAATATAGTTATATTATTATCTTTTTGCATTATATCATTAATGTCTTTAATTTCAATACTATAATCAAAATATTAATCGATATGCGTATTTACTAAAATATACTTGATTTTTTATTGAATATACAGTATAATACCCCCTATGTAAAAGTGTTATGTTTTATCGTAACACACCGCCAATTAGCCCAAACACTATGGAGGTGTTTCTATGTCAACATTGTCAACTGCAGCCGAAAAAGCAGCAAACTGGTGGCGCAATAAACTGTTTGTTTTTAGTGTTTGCACTGAAGCAACCAGCGAGGATTGCCCCTGGATTTCTGCATTCACTCCGAAGTCTGTTGAAAAAGGCTATGAGTTAACTTCGTCAGTTTTAGAGCATTTTTACAATCTGCTGACTGGAGAAATCCTGACAGCACTTGCTACGGACGGTGAAGTAACGCTCAAGACCATCGAAAGTGGCCCTGTCGGGTTGCTTTCTGAGATTAGCCAGGCAGCAGAAATTCCGGATGATATTTTCCCGGCTAATGTGACCATGCATGTGGATGAATATTCTGTTTCTATAAACGAAAAAATCATCCTCTAACACTTCAAACCGCCAGTTTCATATTGAAACTGGCGGTTTTCTTTACTTTTATAAATATTGTTCTTTTCTCATTATTCCCACTCAATAGTTGCTGGTGGTTTTCCTGTTATATCATAAACAACTCTGTTTACGTGTTTTACTTCGTTTACTATTCTAGCTGATACAACTTCTAATATCTCATAAGGTATCTTTGTCCATTCAGCTGTCATGAAGTCTGATGTTGTTACAGCTCTTAATGCTATTGTATAGTCATAAGTTCTTTCATCTCCCATAACACCAACAGATTTAATATTTGTTAATACTGCAAAGTATTGGTTAGTTTTTCTATCCCATCCACCTTTTGCAACTTCTTCTCTAAAGATAGCATCTGCATCTTTTAAAATTGCAAGCTTGTCTTCTGTTATATCACCTATAACACGAATAGCTAAGCCTGGTCCTGGAAATGGTTGACGGTATACTAAGAATTCTGGAAGTCCTAGCTCTAGACCAACTTTTCTAACTTCATCTTTAAATAAATCTCTAAGTGGCTCTACGATTTCTTTGAAATCAACATAGTCTGGTAATCCACCAACATTATGATGGCTCTTTATTTTAGCACCAGCACCTACACCACTTTCGATAACGTCTGGATAAATTGTTCCTTGCACTAAGTAATCAACTGTTCCGATCTTTTTAGCTTCTTCTTCAAATACTCTAATAAATTCTTCACCAATTATTTTTCTTTTTTGCTCTGGATCAGATACACCAGCTAATTTTCCTAAGAATCTTTCTCTTGCATCAACTTTTACAAAGTTAACATCAAAGTTCTTAGTAAATACTTCTTCAACTTCTTCAGCTTCATTTTTTCTTAATAATCCATGATCAACGAAGATACATGTTAAGTTCTTTCCAATTGCTTTGTTAATTAAAGCTGCTGCTACTGATGAATCAACACCACCAGATAATGCGCATAAAGCTTTTTTATCTCCTATTTTTTCTCTAATTGCTTTAACTGTTTCTTCAGCAAAAGAGCTCATTTTCCATGTTCCAGAACATCCACAAATATTGTATATAAAGTTTCTAATTATCTCTGTACCATTATTTGTATGATTTACTTCTGGGTGAAATTGAATTCCATAGAAATTCTTTTCTGTATTTTGCATAGCTGCATTTGGACAATGATCTGTAGAGCCTATATTTTCAAACCCTGTTGGTAATGTCTCTACAAAATCTGTATGGCTCATTAAACAATCGTTACTATCACTAAATCCGCTAAATAATTTTGAACTATTATTAATCTTTACACTTGTAACACCATATTCTCTTTTATCAGCTCTTTGAACTTTACCACCAAGCATATTAGTCATAAGTTGCATTCCATAGCAAATTCCAAGTACTGGAATACCTAGATTAAATATTTCCTCATTTACCTTTGGAGCACCTTCTGCATATACGCTTGCAGGTCCTCCTGTAAAAATAATTCCTTTTGGATTTTTTTCTTTAATTTTTTCTATTGGTGTACTAAATGGTACGATTTCTGAATATACATTGCATTCACGTACACGTCTTGCGATTAATTGATTATATTGACCATAGAAGTCAATTATTAAAACTAATTCTTTATTATCCATTTTGTCTCCTTTTCACACTTTCTCTTATATCCTTAAGAAATTTTTTGCTCCGTCCCCAAAATTTCTTAATCTTGTGTTGTTACTTCTTTAAGCATTACGTCGTGAGCACTTCCTTCTTTAATGCTTATGTTTGATACCATTGTTAAACGTGCTTTTTCATGGAACTCTGGTATAGATATTGAACCACAGTTACACATTGTTGACTTGATTTTTGCTACTGTCACAGCCAAGTTATCTTTCAAAGGTCCAGCGTATGGTATATACGAATCTACACCTTCTTCGAAGCTAAGCTTATTCTTTCCTTTTTCTCCAAGGTCATATCTTTGCCAGTTTCTTGCACGGTTTGAACCTTCTCCCCAGTACTCTTTAACAAAATTTCCTCCAACTTTAACTTTTCTTGTTGGGCTCTCATCAAATCTTGCAAAATATCTTCCCATCATTACAAAGTCTGCACCCATAGCTAACGATAATGTAATATGGTAGTCATGTACTATTCCTCCATCAGAGCATACTGGAATGTATATTCCTGTTCTTTCATAATACTCATTTCTAGCTTCCACAACATCTAGAAGTGCACTAGCTTGTCCACGTCCGATTCCTTTTGTCTCACGAGTGATACAAATTGAACCTCCACCAACACCAACTTTTATAAAGTCTGCTCCAGCTTCAGCTAAATAATAAAATCCTTCTTTATCAACTACATTTCCAGCTCCAATTTTTACGCTATCACCATATTTTGCTCTAACCCAGTCAATGGTATTCTTTTGCCATACAGAGTACCCATCTGAAGAATCCATACATATCATATCAACACCGGCATCAACTAATGCAGGTATTCTTTCTTCATAATCTCTTGTATTAATTCCAGCACCTACTATGTATCTCTTATTTTCGTCTAATAATGAATTTGGATTATTTTTTCGCTCCTCATAATCCTTTCTAAATACTAAATTGCACAAATTATCCTCATCGTCTAATATTGGTAAACAACTAATTTTGTGTTCCCATATTATATCGTTTGCTTCTGATAAACCAATTCCTTTTCTTGCAACAACAGCCTTTTCTCTTGGTGTCATGTACATATTAACGGGATCATTTTCATTAACCCTTGAAATTCTGTAATCCTTATCTGTTACCAATCCTAAGAATTTACCTTTACTTGTTCCATCTTCTGTTATCATTACTGTTGAATGTCCAGTTCTTTCGATAAGTTCCATTACTTCCTTGATTGGAGTTCCGCTCTTTACATTTGAATCACTGTTAATGAAGCCAGCTTTATGCTTCTTTACACGTCTTACCATTTCCGCTTCATCTTCAATTGATTGTGATCCATAAATAAAAGAACATCCACCTTCGCGCGCCAAAGCTATAGCCATCTTTTCTCCAGAAACGGCTTGCATTATTGCTGACACGAATGGGATGTTCGCAGAATATTTTGGTTCTTCTCCTCTTTTGAATTTAACAAGTGGTGTTTTAAGTGACACATTGCTTGGTATGCATCTTTCATCTGTTAAGTTTGGTAATAGTAAAAACTCGTTGAATGTTCTTGATACATCATTTAGTATTTTTGCCATTATTATATTTCCTCCTTTTAAATTTAGGGATGGACTCATTTTTAAGTTTACAGAATTAATTTTTTTGCATACTTATAAATTAGTCCATCCCAATTTTTTGATTTTTCGATTATATCACATTATCAGTATTTAAACAATTATAATTTAAAATTTTTTGATTATTTTTGTATTTCCTCATCTTCAATTACATTTTCTATTATTGCAGTTCTCATTTTAAGCCTTTTCCCACCATATATATCATCAAATAAATCATCACCAACAACCAATACTTTTTCAGGATTTAATTCCATTTTTTTACATGCTTTCTTAAATCCAAAACTTAACGGTTTAAAAGCAAGTGATATGTACTCTATTCCACGCTCTTCAAAAAACTCTGCAATGCTAGTGTCCTTACCATTTGATACAATAATTATTTTTAGATGCTTTCGTACAATATCAATCCATTCTTGATTGCATTTTGGGATGAATTTCAGATTAGTTCTTAACGTTTCGTCAACATCTAAAATAACACCTTCTATTCCAAGAGTCTCTTTTAATCTTATAATTTCTGCTTCAGTTAGCTGTGTTACGTCAGCTAATCTAATATCTGGGTGTACAGTTTTTTGCAATATTACATTAACCCAATCAAATATTATATCAACAATTATATCTTCGATTCTTTTCATATATATCCTATCCTTATAGTTTATTTCAGCCGGGAGATTTTGCTCTCCCGGCTTACTTTCGTGACCATCAACCTTCGTCATTGATTGTCTGCTTCAAAATTTCTTTAATGTCAGATGGAGTTGCTACAAAATTAGTAATCAGATACTTATACAAGCTTGCGATGAAGTTCTTGTTGCTTCTGATAACTGCTCTTGCATGCCGAAAAGCCTTTCTCATGAGCAAATCCACAACGATATCGACTCTGAGCTTTGTGATAGGAGAAAGTTCGTCGTAACTTTCATTGTATACATTACGCCCCACTACTCCATAAGCTCCGCTGTGCATAACCCAAATTCTGAGCTCTTCGGTTGCTTTCATCAAATCATCCTCAGCACCGCTATTTACAGCTCTTGAAAATCTCAACAAACTGTCATTCTGCTGGTACTCATTAATCATTTCGATTTCAGCAACTCTGCCAGCCAAAAGCATTGCCACAAACTTAACCTCGTCATCTTCATTGTACGCGCAATACCGTGTTTGCTTTATGCATGTTATTGCTTCAGTTTTAGTCTTGCTATCGTACAAAACAGAGCATCCATAAAGCTTGAAAAGATTCGGTATGGTAAGTGCAAGTAATACATGCCCTGACTCATGGATTGCAGTTTTCTTGTTGTATTCAGGAGGTAAGCTCCGCATAATACTAAAACTGCTATCGTAATAATCCATAACATCAGCCTTTATTACAGAATCCCTTCCAGCTAACCCAACCTTCGCCAAAATTTCATCCACTACCTTAAGGAACTTTGTATAGTTAAACTTTTCCTCAAAGCAATGACCATAGTGGCACATCAAGATGAACTTCGCCATTTTGACCGAAAGTTTAACATTGTATCTACGTTCGATCTCGTGAAATCTCGGTCTAAGAATAAACAGAATTCTATCCACTTTATCCTCTGACGTGATTTCGACAGGATAAGCATTATGATTGAAAAAGTCTAAAACATAATCAACCAATCCCTCTTCCACAAGTGTTCCATCGTGATATACAACAATAAACTTGAATGAGTCAAACGGTTCAGTATCAAGCATAGAGAGGATTTTATCGTACTCTTCGGTAAAAATCCCCGGCAGTCTGCTATAGTCGTTAAAATAAATTGCAACATTTTTTACGCCTTCTGCCATTGCTCTTCTGAGAACAGAATTCATGTCATTTACAAATTCGCCTAATTCACAATGAAGCTCATTTAGGTCTACTTCGTAAATCTTGCTCTTCTTGGTAAAATACGCCGGACACTTTCCAGTAGCAATGCGGTACGCCGCATACTTCACTGCTGTTTTTTTGCCAGCTCCCATGTCACCAATTAAAAGAATCATGTGTCTGTCTGATGCTGCCATCCGCTCCAGAATCGTCTGAGAATTTGACATTAAACTATTTGTACATGTAATGCTTTCGAAATTATTGCGGTTGCACAAATCAGTAATGTTAATGCAATTCTCTTCAGAATCTGAGTTGTTCATCTCATACTCTGGGATGTTGTAGCCTCTGCTATCCTCGCTTTCTTCAAAATTTTCTTCTGTCATCAACTGATCTGACCTTTTTTCGTCGGTTATCCCCACAATGCGATAGATTTCGCATGCAGCACGGCTTAATCTATTCCGTGCTTCTTCTGTGGTTAACAGAGCCTCCGAATTTGATGTGTTTGGTTTCTGAATGTCGTTCATACCAGAGCACTCTCCCTTCAAAAAAATTTTCACTATTATATCACACCTTTTCGGCATAGTAAATGACCGTAACTCAAAAAATGAGTCCGTCCCTATTTTTTTAATTTCCACCATTTTGCAAATTCACTCATAGCCTGAACTGAAAAATCGCCTCTAGGTCTATTATCTCTTTCTGTTTCAGTCATTTGAGCCATAGTTTTATCACATCCATATGGTTTCCATATGTACCATAAATCTGACCATTTCTTATCTGTATCATCACCAAGTATCTCATCTGCCAATGTTCCTTCATGTTTTCCCATAAACTGATACACTTCTTTTCCATCATAATATGATAAACACTCTGTAAATCTACAGCTTCGATTTTGTTTTCCTTCCATTAATTTAAGAAGCCCATCTATTCCAATTGTATCTAGCGCAAAATTTACAAATGCTCTAGGAAATCCATCTAGAGCATCTATCCAAAATCCGCAATCCAAAGAAATGCATGGCTTATTAACTAATTTGTATGCCTCCATTACTTTATACTTTGAAATATACTTAATATCGTCACTTCTTGGCTCTTCTAAATCATATTCAAATACTTTAAAATCAACACCTTTAAGTTGTTTGTTTGCCGCTGCAATTTTTCCCTTATTGTGTGTTACAAATACTATTTCTTCCATACTGTACTCCTCTAAAATACGTTGCTTTAAAGTCTTTTACTCCAACTCTGTATCCATAGATATAATTTTCATTGCAAGTTCAAATGCCAAAATTGTTACTTCTTTCTTTTTATCTATATTAACTAATCCGCTTAGACTTCTTTCATCCCATTCCACAGTGTCTAAATTATCACCTGCATAGTAAAACGTGAAATAATCCATTCCAAGACATCTACAAACTGCAGCTATAGTGGCACCTTCCATTTCTACGGTTTTTACATCTAAATTTTTATACTGTTGTATTTTATCGGTTGTTTCCCTATAAAAAGCATCTGTTGTCCATGTTGCTCCTATTGTATAATCGAAGTTAAATGTTTTTAATAATTCTATAAATTCATCTTTATATTTTTGGTTAACCTCTATAGAATCACTTTCTTCGGCATAATGATAACTTGTCCCTTCATCTCTGTATGCCATATTTGGTATAATAATTGAACAATCTTTGATACTTGAATCTAAAACACCGCAATTCCCAAATATTATTACTTTTTCCACACCTTGCGCATGTAGCTCTTCAATATCGGCAGCTATGGCTGGAGCTCCAACTCCAGCCATAAAAAATGTAAATAATTGACCTTTGTAGTTTAATATATACACATTTCTTTCAAAATTAGCATTTATAATTATACCAACTTCTTTACACTTAAATTTTTCAACAACATCATAAAACAAATAATGTGAAAAAACACCTATAGCTACCTTCGGCAATTTTATATTTGGATCTTGTCCTTGTTTAAATCTAATTCCAGTTGGTTTTATAAAAGGCTCTCCCTTTCCAATTTTAATCATATAATCACTTCCTGTATTATTTAAAACTCTACTACTTCTGGCTTCTCTGTAAATGAGCAAATTTGTTCTACTATTTTATCCAATTCCTATATTCATCATCTAATTCTCTTCCGGTAAATCTTTTTCCATCTACAAAATTTAAGTTTGGAAAATTATTTTTCAAGCTTCTATAGGTTGAATCAATAGTTGAAGAGCCACTTGTTACAAATACGTATATTTTTTTATTTGACATATCGTTTTCTTCTAAAAACTTATCAATAATTGTTGGCTCCTTATACCACCAAATTGGAAATGCAATACACACTGTATCGTACTCATCTAAATTAGAAATTTTATTTACAATTTCAGGTTTTATATTCTCATTCATTTCAATACTACTTCTACTTTGTTTATTTGTCCAATCTAAATCGCTATCAGTATATTTTTCTACAGGCTCAATTTCAAACAAATCTCCATTAATTGCATTTGAAACCCTTTCTGCAACACCTTTTGTTACTCCACTTGCTGAAAAATAGCTTACCAATACTTTACTCATCTTTTTTCCTTCTTTCCTCTTAAATTTCATTATTCATTTGAATTATATCATACCTATAGCTGTTTGCAATGATCTCAATTATTTAACATTAAGTACTTATATATCTCTCCCCAATTATTTACATTTATAACATTTTCTTTATTAACTTTATTTGATGCATTATTCTTAAAGTATAACGCACATATTCCGTTATCAGCTGCATTAATACATATAATGTTATCATCATCAATCATATAATCAACATGCTCTTCTAATAACTTTTCTATTTTATGGTGCTCGTTGTTATATATTTTAATATTTCCAAAACCGATTGTTTTCAACTTTTCTTTAGCTATTTCAGTCTCAAAATCATTTCTAGATGTCACTACAATAAATTCATAGTTATCTTTTAATTTATTTAATACTATATCTACTCCAGTCATAAAATTTGCAGTTCTTAAAACTTTTTCAGCATTTGCATCATAAAATTCTTTAGATTCTTCTTCAGTCCAATCATATCTCTTTTGAAACGTTCTTTGACTATTGTCTATAATAGTATCTTTTCCATTTTTATCTACATCATATATTTCTGTATATACTCTATATAAATTTTCTGAGTCAAATACAACTCCGTCTAAATCAAGTGCTATTTTTTTCATAGCTAATCTCCTTACATATATTTATTTTATCATACTAAATTCATCTTATTTTTTAACTGTTCTAGTTTTTCCGTATCCTCTTTATAGTCAAATCTGGGCTTTACAAAATTCTTTGAACCTCGTTTTTCGAATGAATATCTTGGGATTAGTTGTATATGAAAATGATTCATTGGTCCATCACACATAGTACATAAATAAACACTTTCAGACAGGTATACTTCTTTCAATATATTCATCATTTTTTTTGCCAATGTAAATATTTCTTTACAAGTTTCATCATCAATCTCCATCATATCTTTAAAATGTTTCTTTGTACTTATTGCTGTATGCCCATCAGCTCTTGGATTTCCTACCAAAAAACATTCGAATTTATCATCTTCGTAAATCATCTTATTAGAATTATCGCCATATAATACATGATTATTTTGTTTATCAAAACAAGTTGGACATATTCCAGAATCTACTATGTCCGCTACTGTAACTTTCCCATCTTTTACTAAATTTACTATTTCTTCATTTTTAAATTGCTTTAAATTATCCATACTTCCTCCAATCAAAAATTTCTATTAATTGTACGTTGTCTATTTATACTATTAATTTTATTTTAATTCCTAAAACACCATATTCTTTTTCTTTTTCTGGTAGATAAAAACTATGCATAAATTCTGTTTTTCTTATAATTTCTTCTTCATCAGTGTATAATTTTCTAAATAAATCCTCAAACGTATCCTCTTTGTATAATTCAAGAACATTAACTAATATCTTTTCTTGTAGGTCAGGTAATTTTGAAAATTCAATTATGTCTCCAACTTTTATTTCTTTTCTTTTTTCATCATATAATCTAAATTCTACTGTTTTAGTTCCATTTTTTATTCTTTCAAATGGGTCTTCTTTTAATTTCATTTTGTGTAACATATAAATTCCTCTCTTTCTTTCATATAATCAACCTAACTTTAAACTTAATATTATTTAAACTGATTTATTATTCTCATTACGCAGATTATATCATACTTATATTTGTTTGCAAACCTCTCAAATATTATTTCTATAGGGTTTATTGTGGTTTGTGTTATGTAAAAAAGAGAGCTTCAGCTCTCTTTTTGATGTGTGTTTTATTTTATTTTTGTTTTCATTCTTATGCTCTGTGTATGGTGCGAGAACATATCTACACTTCATACTCATAAATTGACTATCTAATTTTTGTCAAGTATTTTTTATAAATTTATTATACTGTTTTATTGTATGGCAAACAAGCGAAAATGATATAATTTTTTAAAAAAGTGTATCTTTTTCGCTTAAAGTATGTTAAACTTTATTTAATTA
>JAFWDV010000002.1 GCA_017515985.1 Clostridia bacterium | reverse complement strand
TGTTTGCTCCCCACACTTTCGTGCCTCAACGTCAGTTACAGTCCAGAAAGACGCCTTCGCCACTGGTGTTCCTCCTAATATCTACGCATTTCACCGCTACACTAGGAATTCCTCTTTCCTCTCCTGCACTCAAGAAAACCAGTTTTAGTTGCAGTTCCTCAGTTAAGCCGAGGGATTTCACAACTAACTTAATTTCCCGTCTACGCACCCTTTACACCCAATAAATCCGGATAACGCTTGCTCCCTACGTATTACCGCGGCTGCTGGCACGTAGTTAGCCGGAGCTTCCTCCTTAGGTACTGTCTTTTATCTTCCCTAACGACAATAGTTTACAATCCGAAAACCTTCATCCTATACGCGGCGTCACTGCGTCAGAGTTTCCTCCATTGCGCAATATTCCCGACTGCTGCCTTCCGTAGGAGTCTGGGCCGTATCTCAGTCCCAATGTGGCCGTTCAACCTCTCAGTCCGGCTACTGATCGTTACCTTGGTAGGCCGTTACCCCACCAACAAGTTAATCAGACGCAAGCTCATCTATCAGCGGATTACTCCTTTCCCATTTTCATCATGCGATGTTCATGGCATATGCGGTATTAGCAATGATTTCTCACTGTTATTCCCCTCTGATAGGCAGATTGCTTACGCGTTACTCACCAGTCCGCCACTAAAGCCATTGTTATAAAATCATCATCATTCCGGATAAATCTTTCATTCAGAATCAAATATAACGACTTCCGTTCGACTTGCATGTCTTATGTGCGCCGCCAGCGTTTATCCTGAGCCAGGATCAAACTCTCTTGTTATTGTATTTTAAAATCCTTATGGATTATTAAAATCTAAACAGAGTTTTAAGCTCTAAAATAAAAATTGTTTTTGTTTAAAGGTAGTACAATTCAACTACCGCTTCGATTGGTTTCTCAAAGGTTTATTGTTTACTTTTCAATGTACTTTTATGTCGATAACTTTTTGTTACGACAATTCGTATTGTACTACTTTTCGCCTTCGATGTCAACATATTTTTTGAATATTTTTAATTATTTTTTTAATGACCATTTTGGCGTAAAAAAATATAAATTAGTATATGTTCTTCCCACGTTGTTTGATTACTAATTTACACCTCAAAAAATGTTTTATCTCTTGCTAAGTACGATATTTATCATATCATTCAGATGGACTTTTGTCAACATGTTTCGTCGATTTTTTTCAAATTATTTTTAAAAGATTTTTGTTATTGTTTATTGAACTTTACTCTATCCATTAGTTGCATATAACGCAATATCAATTCTTTCAAAATTCTTTGTTTGTCTACCTGATTTTTAGTACCAGATTATATTACCATAACCATATACTAAAGTCAACACCTTTTTCGACTTTTTTCTTCTTTTTTTTGCACTATTTTTAGCACTAATCAAATATCTACTAATATAATATCATCACCAATGCATTTTATTCTTTCCCATTCAATTACAATATCATCATCTTTTGAAAAGATATTCATCATTTTTTTACTTCCTGGTACTATAATAGAAGTAATTCTTCCAGTCTCTAAATCTGCACACACATCTTGAACATAACCTAGCCTTTTTCCATTATTTATATTTACAACTTCTTTATGTCTAAAATCCATTCCCGCTTCTTTAATCATAAAAAGAACCTCCATATTATATAATATGAAGATTTTATAATTGTAGTACTATTTATAGATTCTTTTTATACGCTCTATTGCGTTCTTTTCTAATCTAGAAACTTGAGCTTGTGATATGCCAATTTCATCTGCAACTTCCATTTGAGTTCTTCCTTCAAAAAATCTCTTATGCATGATATTCTTTTCTTTAGAATTAAGTTTTTTAAGAGCCTCTGCTATTGTTATATTTTCTGTCCAATACTCTTCATTGTTTTTCTTATCTTTTACCTGATCCATAAGAAATATGCTCTCTACTCCATCGCCATACACTGGCTCTTGAAGTGATACTGGAGTTTGAATCGCATCTAAACACATAACAACTTCCTCAACCTCTACATCTAATATCTTTGCGATTTCTTCAACACTTGGCTCACTATGTTTATCTTTATTATATTTTTCTTTAACAGATAAAACCTTATATGCTAAATCTCTTATTGATCTACTAACCCTTATAGAATTATTATCTCTAAGATATCTTCTTACTTCTCCAATAATCATTGGCACTCCGATAAGTACTAAATTGAACATCTTGATTAATATCAAAATTATCTATCGCCTTTATCAAACCAACACACCCCACCTGAAACAAGTCATCCATATTTTCTCCACGTCCATTGAATCTCTGTATGACTGATAGAACCAATCTTAAATTTCCTTGAATAAATTTTTCCCTTGCTTCTTTATCTCCATTTTTTATTTTTATTAATAATTCATATTTTTCTTCATTTGATAGCGTAGGAAGTTTTGCTGTATTTACTCCAGCAATTTCAACCTTTCTAATCAAATAAAACCCTCCTTTAGAAATAAATTATTTAAATTATTTCCAAAGGAAAGGATTTTATACATTGTATATATTTTAATTAGCCAGTTTTGCTTTTTATTTCTCTCCTCATTTTAGATATTATCTTTTTTTCTAATCTAGATATATAGCTTTGTGATATTCCTAGCATATCGGCTACCTCTTTTTGGGTTTTTTCTTCATCATTATCAAAACCAAATCTTAGATTCATTATATACTTTTCTCTAGGACTTAATTTTTTTATAGATTCTTTTAATAACTTTTTATCTACCTCATCTTCAATTCTTCTAGAAGTTACATCTCCATCTGTTCCTAAAATATCCGATAATAATAATTCATTACCATCGCAATCTTGATTTAATGGTTCATCTATTGAAACCTCACCTTTCATTTTATTACTTTTTCTTAAGTACATAAGTATTTCATTTTCTATGCATCTTGATGCATATGTTGCGAGCTTAATATTTTTATTCGTATTAAATGTATTTATTGATTTCATTAAACCAATCGTACCTATCGATATTAAATCTTCTATCCCAACGCCTGTGTTTTCAAATTTCTTTGCAATATACACAACTAATCTTAGATTTCTTTCTACAAGAACCTTTTTAATGCTCTCATCTCCATTAGAAAGTTTATTTAAAGCTTCTTCTTCTTCCTTTCCATCCAAAGGAGGTGGCAATGTTTGACTTCCTGCAATATAGTATATTGGCATCTCATCAATTTCATTATTTTTAATATATTTAGCATATACTATATTTACCTTTGTTTTTAGAATTTGTATTATATTCAACCTTAACATTACTCCTTTCTAAAACTTGTAAGCCTATTAAAGCAGAATATTTATTATTTTTACTAAGAGCTCCATTATAAAATCCAATAAGCACATCATTTAATTCATTTACTTCACCGTGATATTCAACTTTTATCTTAGTAATTTTGTATACAACCATAATTCCATTTTCTTCACCGACTGACGAGTACGGAATTATTCTAAGTTTTGTATCAAAACCATTGCTGCAATCTAATTCATCACCTCCCATCATTGTTTCGATTAAACTTTGTGTTCTTTTCGAAAACAAATCCAGTACCTTGATATAATCAACAATAATAACAGGACTCCCCGTTGTAGAATCTACAAGAAGATTTCCGGTATCTATCAGTGCATCCATACTTACCACTTTTTCTTGGTTATATACTTTCATATGACATATCATATCTTTCTTTGAAAATCTCTGACATATTTTCACAATTTTTACGCTTATCTTTATTAATAAAAAACTTACTACTGCAGATATACCTACAATTTCAAAAATATACTCTCCACCTATAATTATTCCATTGACCATATATATAACCCTTGGCTTAAACGCCTGAACAAACCCAAGAGCACAACCAGCATAAACAAAAGTAATAAATAAAAATATGGCTTGCTCTTTTAATACATTTTTCAGTGACTTCGTTTTAAAAGCAATTTGTACTATTACTAAACTTACAATAAATTTTGAAGTATTCATAATCCATGTTTTCACATTAAAATATAAAGAAAAAATATACAAGACACCTATTAAACTTGCTATGCATAATCGAGTCTTTTTAGTTTTCCTATTTAGAATTTTACCCGTTGTATAGATAATAAGATAATTCATACAAAAATTTTCTAATATAATCAGGTCAAGATATGCTGTCATAGAACTCCTCCTAATCATCTTGTTTTATATATTAAGAAGTAAACTGTATTTTGAATTCTATAATATTTATTATGAAAAGTGTGTCATATCTTGAACGCGAAAAAAAGAAATAATCTACATTCATAGATTATTTCTTTTTTATTATTTTTATATTTGACAAAATTTATTATTTGTTTCCAGTTTTCTTTCTTAAGAATGATGGAATATCTAAATCACTAGGATTTACTGCTGCTTCTGCTTTTACTGGAACAGCTGTTGCTTTTTGTTCCCATGGTTTTGCATTTGGAACAGTAGTATTTGCTGCTGCTTGCATTGCACTTCCAATTGTTGTAGGTTTTGTTTCTGTATCAAAACCAGTAGCAATAACTGTTATTATGATATCTTCGTCGATGCTTTCGTCGATTACTGCACCGAAGATAATGTTTGCCTCTGGATCCGCACTACGTTGTACTATTTCTGCTGCAGTATTTACTTCGTGTAATCCTAAGTTAGCTCCACCAGTAATATTAATGATAACTCCTCTTGCACCTTCGATTGAGCTTTCAAGTAATGGGTTTGAAATAGCTTGTTTTGCTGCATCTTCTGCTCTTGATTCTCCAGAAGCTCTACCAATTCCCATGTGAGCAATTCCTGTATTTAACATTATTGTCTTAACGTCTGCAAAGTCTAGGTTTACAAGTCCTGGAACAGCAATTAAGTCTGAAATACCTTGTACACCTTGTCTTAAAACATCATCTGCCATTTTGAATGCTTCAACTATTGATGTTTTTCTATCAATTATTTGTAATAATTTATCATTTGGTATAACTACCAATGTATCAACTTTACCTTTTAAGCTTTCGATTCCTCTGTCAGCTTGAGATAATCTTTTCTTTCCTTCAAATGTAAATGGTTTTGTAACAACACCTATTGTTAATATTCCCATTTCCTTTGCACATGCTGCTACTATTGGAGCTGCACCTGTACCTGTTCCTCCACCCATTCCGGCTGTAACAAATACCATATCTGCTCCTCTTAATGCTTCAGTAATTTCTGATTTACTTTCTTCTGCCGCTTGTGCTCCTATATCTGGATTAGCACCTGCTCCTAATCCTCTTGTAATTTTTTCACCAATTTGTATTTTTGATGCTGCTTTTGATAATATTAAAGCTTGTCTATCTGTATTAACTGCTACGAATTCTACTCCTCTGATTCCAGAATCAACCATTCTGTTTACGGCGTTTGTTCCGCCTCCACCTACACCAATAACTTTGATTGTGGCTGTTCCGTCTATCATTATTCCACTTTCCTCTGCGCTATCCATTATCATAATGTTCTTCCTCCCTATTTATAATTTAAAATTAATAACATCCTTTTTTGAGCTTGCGGCTCGTCTATTTTATGAGTAGAAAAAATCCTTAATTTTCTCTAATATTACTTTTACTGCACTTTTTTCTTTGTTTGTATCTATACTGCTTGAAACATTCTTTGCATATTGTCTTGATGCAACGTATCTAACTAAAGCATATGCTGTTCTGTATCCTGGTCTTATTGTGCTTACCATTCTTCCTGTTGAAATTTTTACCGGTATATTTAGTATTACTTTTCCTGCCACGTCACTTTTACTTATATTAACGATTCCTTGTCCTGTAAGAACTACACTGTTTATTTTAGATTTAACACCTTGCATCGTTATGTCGTCGTTAATTAATTTAAATATCTCTTCGACTCTCGCTTCTATTATTTCAATAAGCTCTGAGCTTTTTATTACTTTATTTCTATTCTCATCTTTGCATGTATTAAGAGTTATATCGTTATCATTATCTATGTATGATTTCATTGCTAACCCATATTGTTTTTTTAGCTTGTCCGCTTCATCTTGGGTTATATTCAAAACTAGTGCTATATCGTTAGTTATATTATCTCCACCAAGTGGTATTGTATTTGTATAAATAAATTCCGAACCTTCAAATACACCTATCTCGGTATTTCCTGCTCCGATGTCCAAAATCATAACACTATCATTCATTTCGTTTGTATCCAAAATAACATTTTTCTCTGCTAATGTTATTGGAACTATTCCATCAATTTCAAGATCTGCTTTTCTAAATATGTTATGTATCTGCCTAATATATTCTTTGTTTGCTAATACTATCTGTGCTTTCAATGTAAATGATGAACAAAAACTTCCTATCGGATCTGAAGTAACTTTTCCATCATCTAAAACAAACTTGTCGGCAACTATATCTATTATTGCTTTACCTTCTGGAACATCAATATCTTTTGCCTGCATTATTGCAGAAGATATATCTTTTGCTGTTATACCAACATATCTATCCTTAATTTCCTTCGTAATACTATTTTGTACAATAGTAACATCTTTTCCATAAATTGTAATATAAGCAGAATTAATTTTAAGATTAGATTCAGACTCTGCATCCTCCAAAGTTTTTATTACTGTTTTTATTACATCTTCTTCATCTATTATTTTTCCTTTTTTAATCCCATTGCATATGTTACTTGTACTGCAAAGCGTCTCAATTTGTCCGAAATTATTTACTTCCCCTATAACGAGACTAACCTTTGAAGTACCTATATCCATACCTACAATTATATCTCCAACAGCCAAGGTTAACTCCTCCATCTATAACTCTTTTTATGTATGCACTATACATGCATTAGAATATTATATTTATTTCAAAATGTCAATACTAATTGTTATATTTTTGTAACATTATCGTAACATTTTTGTAATAATGTTTTATTCACTATTTTGTTGTCGTTTTTTCTTCTGTTTTGCCCTTACTTTCTTTCCTTGCCTTAAAAAAGTTCGTGCATTTTTCTAGGTAATATCTTCTTATAACACCAAGGTTAAAGAATATTCTTCCAACAAAAACAAATATAGCAGCTAAATAAATATCTACGTTTAATCTTGATCCTAAGTATGCAAGTAAAATTGAAAGAATTGCATTACCTAAAAATCCTGAAATAAATACACCCATGTTGAAATTTTTATTAATTGAAGCAACTATTCCACCAAATATTGTATCCAATGCTGCAACAATTGCAATAGCCAAATACTCTGAATATGTATATGAAATCATTGGTGCAAAATTACCTATAAAAGCACCTATTATACATCCTAATATTATTGCTATATATACCAAACTAATCATCTCCCTTTTCGATATATTCAAAATTAATTTCTTTACTGTATTTATTTACTGTTATTTGATCACTGCCTTCTATTTTAATATCATATCCTGCTTCTTTATACAAGTCTACATATCCTTCATCTTTTAAATTAAATACTTCTAATATTTTTTCTTTATCTCCAATTGCCTTAATTACATATGGAGATGAGATTCTTTGATCACCGTTTAACAGTATATATTTTTTGGATATTTCAACAATTTCTGTAGTTGTAATTACCCTATAGTCATTTATAGAAATTGCTGTTGCTCCTGCGTATCTTAGTTCATTTACAAAATCAACTAAATTACTGAAACTATATGACTGCTCATCAGTATCTGTTAATGTAATTATTACACCAGATCCGGTTACATCTGTTAATCCTATTTTTTCTTCATATTCTTTTAGTTCATTATTTAATAGCTCTGTTGCTTTTTGATTATTATCTAGTGTTTCATTGTACTCTTTTATTTTGTCTTCATTTTCTGTAATCTTAGTCTGGATTTCATCATTCTTTTCTTTTAATCCTAATATTTCATTTCTCAATTCATCTTCTTGCATAGTTTCCAACGCTGTAATATCTGTTTTTTGAATTGTTTTAATTTGAACACCCATCAAACTAACAAGAAATATTGATATAATCCCCAAAACTATTGAGATTTTTATTTTATCTTTATTCATTTCAAACCCCATTCCTTTTGAAAATTCCAAACATTTATAATTTCATCTTAGATAAGATACTATAAATCTTTTTGAATTTCAATATAATCTTCTTTTTTTATTTCAGTTACTACACCATATTTTTTTAATTTGTATATAGTGCCACCATTTTTTGATAATTCGCCATATAGTAAATCTTTAGAGCCAATTGCTTTTATGATGAATGGACTTCCAACTTTTTCACCATTTACTTGAATGACATTTCCTGCACAGGTAATTGCTGTAGTATCTGTAATTCTTTTATCATTTATTGAAATAGCTTCAGCTCCGCCTGCTTTAAGTTCATTTACAACTGAAATCAAGTTTCCATCATGAACTAAGTAATTGGATGTGTTAATACTAGCAAAGGAATTTGTGTTCTTTTTGTTAGTGTTATCTGCTAAAGTAACTCTAACACCTTGTCCTTTTACATTCGTTAACCCAAGTATATCTTCGTACTTTTCAATTTTTTTATTTAATTCTTCATTTACTTGAATATCAGCCACTCTTTTTCTAAGCTGTTCCAGATCCTTATTTGATTTATCCAATTTTTCATTTGCTTCCGAACATTTTTCTTTCCATTGCAATACAGATTTTTTTAAATTTGTATCAGTAAGATATATCGTTCCATCAAGATTAGCCGCTTTAGTAATTCTGTATTGCATACAAATACATGATGTAGCAATAATAGAAAGAATTCCTAATGATAAAGCAAGTTTTTTTGAATTTACCATAGCTTTCTTTAATTCACTTTATATATTCTGTAAAAAAAATATATAGAGCAAACTACTTCTCCTTACATATAAATTTAGATTTTAATAAATCTATAAACTATTATTGTATATTCATTGTTTTAGGTATTTTAACTTCTTTGCTAATTGCAAGTTCAATTTTTGCATTACTATTTTTTATTACTTCAATTGTTCCTCCTGGTCTAATTAAACTACTATTCATAGTTTCAGAATTGCCAATTGACTTAATTACATATGGTTTTGCAATTTTATTTTCATCTATAACAATATTATTTTTTTCCATTTCAATTGAAGACATATTTGTCATTCTGATATCATTAACAGAAATTGCTTCAGCACCAGCATTTTTTAGTTCATTAACAATATCAACTAGATCTTTTGTTATATCGCTATTTCCTACTGTATATCCATCAGCATTTTTTTCATTTGGAAAATACCTTATTATTATTCCTGCGCCCTTCACATCTGTTTCGCAATCTATTATAGAATATTTCTTTATCAATTCACTTTTTTCTTTATTACTTGCGTCATCATTAGATGCGTTTGATCTTACAGAATCCAAATTTTTCTCTGTAACATCTAATTGTTTTTTTAGTTTTTCATTGCTATTACTTAGTTCAAAAATCTTGTCTTTAAGTTCAGATGAAACTTTATCTCGCGATGCTTCTGATTCACTATTGTTCGTTAATCTAACTTGAACTGTTATAGCAAAAGATAATAAGAAAAAAATTACAGCCAAAATTAAAGGTTTACTAAATTTTTTCATAATTACTCCCTATACACTTTCTCTAAAATATGGATATTCACCATTATTCAAATTAACATTCACATATATTTCACCTTGATACTCAGCCTCTATTTCTAGAATCTTTTTGACTCTGGCCATTTTATCATTCAATGATATAGCCTCACCAAAGTGTGCAACCTTACCTGCATTATCAAAATATACTAAATAATCGTTGTGATCTGAAATATCAATTCTACTTATTTCATTCTTTATATCATAGTTTTCTGCTTCCTGCATTATTGATATAACAGTAGATAAGCCTTCCAAATCTTCATCATTTAAGCTTTCTCCAAATTTCACTTCTGCAGTTTTATATCCAGTAACACATATGCAGTCCAATTTTTCTGTAGTGTTGTCCACTGCAACACCATGCTGATCAACCATTATAAAACTTTCATCACCAGTTTTCAATAGAAATTTAATTTTTCTTTCCGTAATCTCTAATTTCAATTTTCCTGGTAATACTCTTTTTATCTTAACATCATCAACATATGAATTTCTTTTTATATTTTTTTCGATTTTACTTTTACTAATTGAAAAAAGATTTTCTCCAACGCTAACATCTGAAAGTTCTTCAATTTCAGGTATCGTAAGTACATTATCATTGTCAATTGTAATAATTATTTCTTCTATATTAAATACTGGTGATTTCAAAAAAGCAATTATTCCAATCGCAAGTATTATAAATACAGGTATAAGCTTAACAACTATTGGAATTCTTTTTTTGCTTTGAGTTTTGTTTTGATTTTTATTTTGAGGATTTACTTTTGCTTTTTTCTTTTTCTTACTTGGTTTCATTTTTTTTGAACCTTGTTTTGTAGGAACTTTTTTATTATCTGGTTCATCTTCAATACTATTATTTTTTCCGCTATTAAAACCAATAATAACCTCATCATTTAAATTAATAGGATTATTTTTTGCTTGTTGTTTTTGCTCTGCTAACTTTTTATTTTCTTTAACGTTAGAATATATAACCGTTCTCTTTTTAGTACTTTTAGCCATATAAATCCTCATCCTCCTAGGTTTTAGATATCTTCGATTCTAATTTTTGCTCCTAAACTACTGAGTTTCTTATCGAAATTTTCGTAGCCTCTAAGTATGTATTCTATGTTGCTAATCTTGGAAATTCCTTTTGCTGTCATTGCAGCAATTACAAGTGCTGCTCCACCGCGTAAATCTGTACATATCATTTCTGCAGATTGAAGCTTTCTTTTTCCTGTAACAATTGCCGTTCTACCTTCAACAACAATTTTAGCACCCATTTTTCTTAGCTCTGATATAAATTTATATCTGTTTTCAAAAATATTTTCAACAATAATCGAAGTACCCGATGATTTAGTCATCATAGAAGTAAACACCTGTTGCAAATCTGTTGGGAATCCCGGATAAATCATCGTTTTAATTTCTATATGCTTTAATTTTTTAGGTGCACTTAGACTTATTTTATCAGCACTGCAAGAAACTTGACATCCGCATTCATCTAACTTATTTATAATAGCTCCCATATGTTCACTATTAGAATTCGATAAAACAATTTTTCCTCCTGTTGCTGCAGCTGCACATAATAAAGTGCCAGCTTCTATACGATCTGGCATTATATTATAACTAGTTCCTGATAAATGTTTTACTCCAATTATCGAAATTTGATTTGTTCCTTCTCCAAATATTTTAGCTCCCATTTTTCTTAAAAACTTCACCATGTCTATTATTTCAGGTTCCATCGCAGCATTATTTATTGTTGTCTTTCCATCTGCTAATACAGTAGCCAAAATAATATTTTCTGTAGCGCCAACACTTGGAAAATCAAGATTAATATCTGTTCCTATTATTTTATCAGCCTTGCACCTTACGTATCCATTTTCTTCTTTTATTTCTATTCCCAATTTTTTAAAAGCATTAATATGTATGTCTATCGGCCTTGCACCTATGTCGCATCCACCTGGATATGAAAAAATAACCTCTTTAAATCTACCCAAAATGGCCCCTGCAAGTATTACCGTAGATCTCATTTTACTCATTAATTCACTGGGTATTTCTTTTGTATTAATATTCCTTGAATTGACATATATTTTACCATGATTTTGCTTAATCTTGCAACCCAAAATCTTCAAAATTTCCAAAGTATTTTCGGTATCACTTATTTTAGGAATATTATATAATTTATTAGAATCCGGACAAAGAATTGTAGCAGCTAATATAGGAAGAGCTGCATTTTTAGAGCCACTAACTCTAACATTTCCTTCAATCTTTTTCCCTCCTTCTATAATATACGATTTCATCTATCTCACTTCCTTTAATTATTTCATGATATATTTTATGTAATTGTGAATATTTTGTTCAGACTTTGTAAAGCCTTTATACTATTGGATTTTTAGATTTTTTTTCTACAGCGAAAAAACTTTTCCAATACGACACTATAAATTCACAATAAGGACAAATTGTATTGTTATATTTTATTTAACGTTAGTAACAATAAAAAAATATTACTCCAGTTACTAACCACATCCCCTTTTATTTTTAGAAAAGCGCTTGAGAAAGCGCTTTTTAACGTTTTTATATTTGTAATTTTTTTATTCTATCAAATATCTCTTACATCTTCATAAAGCAAAAAAATTTAGCCCTAAAATAGAGCTAAATTTCTCTTATAATCCGTACATTATAAAATAATTATTTTGATTTTTTCTTTTGTTTTTTATCATCAACCTCATCAGTATTATATTTTTCTAATAATGTTTGAAGCTCTTCAGAATTCTTATTAAAAGTATCTAAATTACTTAAATACTCTTCAGAGCTATACTTCTTATGCAACTGTTTTAGTGATTCAAATATATCATCAAATCCTTTATCCATAACGTTTTCCTTTAAATTTTATTTTTCAATTTTATCTAATATGTCTTTTAAACTAGTTAATTCATCTTTTGTTAACGTTAAACCTTTACCCATTCTAGTATGATCTTCACTCCAGTCTCTTAAATCATACTTTGGAGCATAATCATTCCATTTTACTAGATTAAGCTCTTTCTTCCATCCTTTATCTGATTCAGATAAAACTCCTAATTTTTCAATTATTTCATATTTTAATTCTGCCATATTTTCATCCCCCGTTTTTTTTAATTATATTAAAAAAAATATTTTTTGTCTATATTTTATTTTGAAATTTTAAAGTTTTCGACTATTTTTTATTTAGCTCTTCTATTGCTCTATCAGCAAGCATTTGATATCTAATTTTTTTATCCCTTACATTGCTTTCAAGTGGCGGTAAAATGCCAAAATTCGCATTCATAGGCTGGAAATTTTTATTTTCAGTTGAAATATATTTCGAAAGTGCACCAATCATCGTTAGCTCACCATAATTAATATTCCCCAATCCTTTTATTTTATTAATTGCATTTTTTGCAGAAACAAAACCTGAAGAAATTGATTCAACATAACCCTCAACGCCTGTAATTTGCCCTGCAAAATATATATTTGTATTATTTTTAAAATTATACGTATTATCCAATAACTTTGTTGAATTTATGTATGTATTTCTGTGCATAACACCATACTTTTGAAAATCAGCATTTTCAAGACCAGGAATTAAACCAAATACTCTTTTTTGCTCTCCAAATTTCAAGTTTGTTTGAAACCCTACCATATTATATATGTTTCCTTCTGAATTATCCTGCCTTAGTTGTACCACAGCATATGGTCTATATCCCGTTCTTGGATCTGTAAAACCTACCGGCTTTAGAGGACCATATCTTAGTGTATCAATACCTCTTTTGGCCATTACTTCTATAGGCATACATCCTTCAAAGATTTCTCTTTTCTCAAATTGATGCAATTCCACAACTTCAGCATTAACTAGCTCATTGCAAAATATTTCATACTCTTCTTTATTCATTGGAAGGTTTAAATAATCAGATTTTTTTATACTTTTTATCTTATTTTTCCATTCCTCAATATCCTCATCCTTAGATCTTTCTTGATCATATCTATCACCCCAAAAAGCGATATTCATATCAACAGAATCCCTAGTAACTATTGGTGCTGCCGCATCGTAGAAATGTAAATCTTCATCACCCGTTATAGATTTAATCTCATCCGATAATTTTTCAGATGTAAGAGGGCCTGTTGCAATTATTACAATACCTTTATCAGCTATATCCTTTAGATGAATTTTATCACCAATCTCCTCATTCATAATTTCTATATTTGGTTCATTTTTTAATATACTTGTTACTTTTTCAGCAAATAATTCTCTATCAACTGCCAAAGCTTGTCCAGCCGGTACTGATGTTTTATCAGCAATATCTATGAGCAAAGAGCCAAGCATTCTAAGCTCTTCTTTTAAAAGTCCACAAGCATTTGTATGCAAATTTGATTTAAATGAATTGCTGCAAACTATTTCTGCACAATTTTCATTTGAATGTGCTGGAGAAAACTTTTTTGGTTTCATTTCATAAAGCTTTACTTTTATTCCAGCCTTAGCTATTTGATATGCCGCTTCGCTTCCCGCTAAACCTGCTCCAATTACTGTAATATAATCATTCATATATTTCTTCCTTCCCAATAAAATACCAAAGACGCCATAATAAATATGACGTCCAATATATTTCGAAATCTATCACAATTAAATAAATTGTTTAATTATTTCATAAACTTTTGGCATAGAAAGTCCTACAACCGCACTATAATTTCCGTCTATTTTATCAACAAATACTCCAAACTCTTCTTGCATTGCGTACGCACCAGCTTTATCCATTGCTTTTCCTGTTGCAATCCATTTATCAATTTCTTCATCAGTAATATCGTTAAAATAAACCTTAGCGGAATCAAATCTATCAAACCTTTGAATTTTGCCGCTCTTTTCTACAATTATAGAAATTCCATTATAAACTTCGTGAGTACCATCACCAGATAATAGCTCTTTTATTAGATTTTTGGCATTTTCCTCACTTTTTGGCTTTCCATATATTTTATCATTCTTTATAACCATAGTATCTGATCCGATAACAATTCTATCACCGCTTGTTTTATCAAATACATCTTTTGCCTTTTGATAAGAAACATCGATAACAAGCTCTTTTTTGGTTAATCCTGGTGTAAGATGTTCATCAGCATCACTTACTATAATTTCAAATTCTGGTACAATTTTTTTCAAAATCTCTCTTCTGCGTGGAGATTGAGACGCAAGTATTATTTTCATAATTAATTCTCCTTCTATTAGAAATTAATTACCCTTAACCAGCTCCTTAAATCTATTGCCTTTTTCCTCAAAATTCTTAAAGAATCCATAGCTTGCTGCAGCTGGCGAAATAAGGCAACTCATTCCTTTTTTTGTTATTTTCTTTGAAACCTCAACGGCTTCTTCTAAAGTTTCAACTATTATTGCTTTGTTTTCTTTTAATTTTTTTGCAATATCGTGGCCAGTCTTTGGCATACAAACTATATGCGAAATATCACTATTATTCAAAAAATCAATAAATTCGCTATAATCAATACCTCTATCCATACCACCAATTATCAATGTATCGACATTTTTAAGTGCCTTTACGGCCTCTATAGTTGCCATTGGAATAGTTCCAATGCAATTATCATAGTAATAAACATCGTCAAATTTTCCAACTAGCTCTAATCTATGTTCCAAAGTTTCAAATGTTGCGATACTTTTAATAGCCTTTTCAATGTTTAAATTAAGGATTTTAGCAACCCCTAAAGCAAACATTATATTATTTAAATTGAATTCTCCCAAAAGAGCTCTAGGCTCTTTCTCACTATAAATCTTCTCACCCTTACAATATACAAATCCATCTTTTAAATAAATATCAGCATTTTCGTCTTTTAAACTTACTTTGTATGTTTTAGCCTCGACGTTATTTACGCACCTATTAATCATTTCATTATCAATATTATATAAGAAACAATCATCACAACTTTGATATTTATAAATATTACATTTTGCTTCAGCATATTTTTCATACGAATCGTAATGATCTAGATGCTCTTCAAAAATATTTAATAAAATTGAAATATTAGGTGAATGCTTTACGTATTCTAACTGATGAGAAGAAAGCTCAAGAACAACAATCATATTTTCTTTTAGCGCTTCAACATTATCAAATATAGGAACACCAATATTTCCCATAAATTTACAATCAACATTTTGCTCTTCAAGTATCTTATAAATTAAAGAACTTGTTGTACTTTTTCCCTTTGTACCCGTTACTCCAATTGTTCTTATATTAAAAAATTCAAGTAACAACTCAACTTGTGATTTTATTTTATCTTTAAATTTTGATATATCAATTCCAACAAAAGAAATACCTGGAGTTTTTAGTATTATATCGAAATTTTCCAAACCTTCTAGGTAAGATTTTCCAGCAATGATTTCCACATTTTTATCACTTTTTAAGAAATCATATTGTTCATAAATCTTTTCGTTTCCATCAGCAATAAAAAGTTTTTGATCAGGTAAATGTTTTCTTATTAAATTATATGAAGAAATTCCCTCTCTTCCAAACCCTAAGATAACAATTTTTTTATCTTTAAAATAATTAATAAGTTCATTAATCATTTAAAAAACCTCTTTTCTAAGCATCTCGCTTTGCTCATCCGTTAAATTATTTTCAGTATTAAATAGCTTTGTTATATCTTTTGATGTGTCAACAAGTTTATAATTTTCAAGATAATATTTTAGTAATAGTGGCATTTTTTCGCCATTACTTTGTATATTTTCGATTGTCTTTGATATAGCAAAATTGACCTCTTCGTAGGTTCCAACGCAATCAAAAGGTTTAGTTTCACCATTACCTGTAAGCTCCACAAACGTCTTAAGCAAGCTTTCTTTCTCATATAAATCTTCACCAAATATTTTAACTAGTTTTTCTTTATATAAGAAAGGACTTAAAATAATGTATGCGAATAAACATTTTGCACAGTTACAACACCATTGCCATTCAGCACTTTTACTTCCCACGTTACAACTTTTAAATGTAGCATGATATTTTTCATGCTTAGAAAAAATCTTCGCAATTTGAAGTTCATTCAATGGTCTTAAAAAACTAAAATATTTGACTGGTGCTTTTAAAAAGTTTTCTGCATATCTTTCAAAATCACATTCAAATTCAAAACTTTTTGAATACTGATGATTTATTTTCTCTCCAACAACGTTTGATTCATTAGCACTATTTTCATTAGATAAAGCAACATATTTTTTTGATAATAAATAAGCAACAAAGTATGAAACAAATGCAAGCATTGCTGAAAATGGTGTATGTCCATTGATAAAACCTTTGCTATTTAAATCAATCAAATTTTTATCTATTACTCTATTAATTTCAATTATATTATCACTACCTAAACCTGCAATTTCAGCACATTTTAACGTTACAGGTTTTGGATTTATTATTAATGCATAATCGCTTTTTCTATCAATATTTAAAGTTTCCAATGTAACGACTGAATCTTTACCACCACCTATAGGAACAATGTATCCATTAGATATATCTTCAATTCTCTCGTAATTGAAAGTTGGCTCTTTTGCAGATTCAATAGTTACAAAATCATTTATATTTGTTTTAATACCATTTGTATAAAACAATTCACCCAAACCATAAAAATATATTTTTTTCCAAAAAGCAATCTGCTCATCGCTTAAGTATCCGCACTTAACTATTATTTTTGGTGGACATGCACATTTCCAGTAACTAATAAGCTCAATTAGACCTATGTTGAAAGCCATATTTTTGGCATATTCAGAATCTATTGATTTAAAACTCATATTCTTTTTTAGAATCTTAAGCTTAGGTGTAAACTTTGTAAGACCGGTAATCTCAAAGTTATACTCTAGATATATTGCTTCCGAATCCTCTGTTAAAGAATAATCGTTATATAAAAATTCCTTATATTCATTTCTATAATTTTCAAATTTTAAAGAATTATCCATACGCCACCGTTACTCCGCTAAAAAGCGAATACTCCCTTCTGTATAAAATTATACATCAAAATCTTATTTAAATAAATCCATAATTTCTTCTTTAGATAATTTACTTATAAATGTCTCGTTAGTTGAAAGCATATTATCAACCAATTTTGCCTTTCTTTGTTGTAATTCATATATTTTTTCTTCTATAGAATTTTTAGTTATTAGCTTATACACTTGGACATTTCGCCTTTGACCAATTCTGTATGTTCTATCCGTAGCTTGATTTTCAGCTGAAATATTCCACCATGGATCATAGTGAATTACCATATCGGCACCAATTAAATTAAGTCCTGTACCACCAGCTTTTAATGATATTAAAAATACCTTAATATCGTCATTTTCATTAAATTCATCAACAAGTTTTATTCTATCGCTTACTTTTGTTTGACCAGTTAATTTAAAGAATTTTATTCCCTCTGCATTTAGCTCTGGCTCTATTATATCAAACATTGATGTATATCCTGAAAATAATAATATTTTGTGATTTCCCTGTACGGCATCCTTAATTATTTCCATACACTGGTTTAATTTGCCGCTTCCATCTTGATAATTATCAACAAATAATCTTGGATGGCAACATATTTGTCTTAATCTCATAAGAAGTGCTAAAATTTTCATTTGATTTTTTTCGAAACCACTTATACTAAGCTCGTTTGCTACTTCTTCTCTTGCTTCAGCCATATAAGACATATATATTTTTTGTTGTTCATCTTCCATTTGGCTATTAAGAACAGTAACAGTTTTTTCAGGTAATTCTGTTAAAACTTCTTCTTTTATTCTTCTTAATATAAAAGGTTCAATAAGCATTTTTAATTTTTTAGTTTTGTATCCATCTTCATCCTTAATAATAGGAGTCTCAAATATTTCTTTAAATTGTCTATATCCATATAAATATCCAGGCATACAGAAATCAAATATAGACCATAGCTCTGCAAGTGAATTCTCAATAGGAGTTCCTGTAAGAGCAAATTTTGTCTGAGCCTTTATTTTCTTGATTGCCTTAAAGTTTTGTGTATTATTATTCTTTATGTATTGAGCCTCATCTGCAACGATATACTTAAATTCATATTTACATTCACTATATATATCAACATCACGCTTAAGCAAATCATAAGATGTTATTATTATATCATATTCGTTAACATTTTTTATTAGCTCTTTTCTTTCATCAGCATTACCAGAAATAACACAAGCATTTAAGCTTGGAGCAAATTTATTTATTTCGCTAAGCCAATTAAGAGCTAATGAACTTGGACAAACAACAATACTTGTTTTTCTGTCTTCTTCATTATTATTATAATCCAATAATAAAGCTATAACTTGAAGTGTTTTTCCAAGACCCATATCATCTGCAAGTATTCCGCCAAGGCCATAATTATCAAGCGTTTTTAGCCATTTAAATCCAACCTCTTGATACCTTCTCATTGTAGCATTAAGATTTTGTGGAACATTTATCACTTCATCATCATTACTTTTTATATTAGTTATAAAATCTTTGTATTCTTTATTCTTAGAAATAATTATACTTGTATTATTTAAAATCTTATCTAAATACAATGTTCTATAAACTGGTAACTCAAACTCTCCATTTGTTAATTGTTCATATTGTAATTCACCATCTATATTTAATTTATCTAAGAAATCTAATGTTTCGTTTTGCTCTAAATCAATAAAACTTCCATCTTCTAATCTATAAAATTTCTTATGTAGTTTATATCTTTCCATTATTTCAGCTAAATCAGACGCTGAAAAATTAAAATCATTTAGATCAATTTTTAATAAATTATTTTCTATTCTTATTCCTAAATTAGAAATTTTAGGATGCTTTATTTCTCTCTTTCTGAATGCATCTGTAACTAAAACTTCATAATTTTTCATGTACTGAATTATCTCATCAGATAGAAAATTATATATTTTTTCATCATCTGCTAGCACTAATCTACTATTATGCTGATCTAGCATAAATCCACTTTTCATAAATGTTTCAAGAGCACTTGTTTCCTTTAAAACATCTCTAGGAATGCTAATATTACTATCATCTTCTAAAGGATTAAACTCAAAATCCCTATATCCAAATTTTATATCAGCTGTAATAAAGTTTGTTTCAGTCGCATCTAAAAATACTTTAACATATAAATCTTGAGGAATATATTTTTCCATTTCATCAGCACTTATTTTACCAATCTCTAAATTGTCTTTGATGCTTGGTACAACAAGAGAATACAATTTAGGTAAATCGCTCTTTTTAAATATTACTTCCTTCGTAAAATTATTTTTGTACAAATCCAAAAGCTTTATTATAGTATTTTTGTAGCTTAGTGGACATCTATAAAGTACATCATCTATTAACATATAAAGATATTTTTTTCCGGTCAATACATCATAATTATATATATCAATATTAGGATATAATGTAAAATTCTCTTCATCTGCTTCTTCTAATACAAATTTTATTTCAGGCTCTTCATCTAAAAATAGGATTTTATCTCCCTTGTAGTCCTTCTTTGCCTCGACGTAATTTCCTTCCAATACATCAAATAGCTCATCTAAACATGTGTTAGATACAGTTATTTCGCCCTCTTTCATTACTTTACCATAGTAACGTTGCTGCCCGATTGATTCGTTTGTATATTTCATTATTTCTGCATATTTTAGTATAAATTCTAAAACCTTTAAATCGCTTGGTTTTATTACATCCTTAGAATGTTTAAATTCAATTTTTTGTCCGTATTTATATACTCCGCCATCAGCAAAATGGTCAAAAAATTCTATTAGATTTTTTAACTTGTAGCTATTTTTTCCATCAGTAATTTTAAATTCAACACTTATTTCTTTATCTGCTGAATTATATATAAGCTTCGATTCAATACCAATTATAGTACTTTGAACCTTTTGTTTCACCTTTCCTTTATCTTCTTTTTCCTTCAAATCCTCATAAAAAGAGCTAATTATTTGGCTGAATGTTTTGTACTGGTTGGCTTTATCATAAAGTCTATTATCCTGTTGTTTTTTTGTTTCAAATCCAAATATATTAGCATACTCACTACTATTATCAAATTTTTTTATTGTAGCTATCGTATGCTTGCATAGCTTATTATCCATACCAGCGTTACTACAGCTACATCTATTTTTTGCAATTTCATTCTTCTGAACCTTTATATATTCATCATACGTCTCTAAATTGTCTTTTACTTTTGCATGTAATTCGAAATTTCTACTATCATCATAAGTTGCTTTTATTATCTTTATTGAGTCGTCACGTAAAAAACTATTTACATTATTTATTATTTCATTATCTATTCCACGGTATAAACCTTCAATTATTTCTTTACTTACTAACATGATATACCCCTCTTTTGAAATCTCACATACAGTTTAGTATTATATTATAAAAAGATAATAATATCAAGTATTTGCTCAATTTTTTCACACAAATATTGAAACTTTTTTTGATAATACAAAAAGCTATTTGAGGCACAGCCGCACTCAAATAGCTTGTATAATTATTTATTTAATTCTTCTAAGAACATTTTATTAAGCATTTGTGGATTTGCTTTTCCCTTCGTAGCCTTCATTGCTTGACCAACTAAAAATCCTAATGCTCTATCTTTTCCAGCCTTAAAATCTGCAATAGATTGTGGATTTGCTTCCAATATTTGCATTACAACCTCTTTTATTGCACCTTCATCAGAAATCTGAATCCATCCTTTTTCCTTAACAATAACCTCAGGATCATTTGGATTTTCAAATAATTCTGTAAGAACTTTTTTACCAATTGCACTACTTATAGTTCCATTTTCAATTAAGCAAATCATTTTACCTAATTGCTCAGCAGTAAATGGAATTTGGTCTGGTTCCATCTCTTCTTCATTTAAAATTCTAGATATATCTGATAAAATCCAGTTTGCAGATAATTTAGCATTTCCACAAATATCTTTTGTTTTCTCAAACAAATCAGATAAATGTTTTGATGCAGTAATCAATCTAGCATCTTTTTCAGATAAACTATATTCAGACATATATCTTTCTTTTCTACTTTCAGGTAGCTCTGGTAAATTATCTTTTATATTTTGAATGTACTCATCAGAAAGTCTTATAGCAACTAAATCAGGCTCTGGGAAATATCTATAATCTTGTGCATCTTCCTTATTTCTCATTTGGAATGTTTTTCCAGATACATCATCCCATCTTAAAGATGTTTGCTTTATAACTCCACCATTTTCAATTACCTCTATTTGTCTATTTGCTTCATATTCAATAGCTCTAACAATAGATCTAAAAGAGCTCATATTCTTCATCTCTGTACGAGTTCCAAATTCTTTGGCACCTTTTTTTCTAACAGAAACGTTAACATCTGCACGGAATGATCCTTCTTGCATCTTACAATCTGATACTTCAATGTATTCAAAGATAGATTTAAGTTTCTTTAAATATCTTTCTGCTTCACCAGCAGATCTTAAATCTGGCATAGAAACAGATTCTATAAGTGGTACACCTGCTCTATTGAAATCTACTAAACTTCCGCCACCAAATTCATCATGATTTAGTTTTCCAGCATCATCTTCGATGTGTATTCTAAGTAATCTAACTTTTTTAGGATTGCCTTCATCATCTTCAATTTCTACATATCCATTTTCACAAAGAGGTCTATCAAACTGAGATATCTGATATGCTCTTGGTGTATCTGGATAAAAATAATTTTTTCTATCATTCTTACTATTTTTTGAAATAGTACAGTTTGTAGCAAGTCCAGCTTTAACGGCATATTCAACAACTTTTTCATTTAAAACAGGTAGTGCTCCTGGCATTGCCATGCAAACAGGACAACAATGTGTATTTGGATCACCGCCAAATTCAGCAGGGCAACTACAGAAAATTTTTGTTTTAGTTGAAAGTTCCGCATGAACTTCAAGTCCAATTACAACTTCGTAATCGCTTCTTTCCATATATATTCTCCTTTAACATTATTTTTTAAATTGTGGTTTATATTTAGCTCTAAAATTTGTAGCCTGCTCATATGTATATGCAGCATTTAATATTGTAGATTCTTGGAATTTGTTTCCGATAAGCTGCATTCCAATTGGCATTCCATTACTATCTACACCACAAGGAACTGAAATACCAGGAAGTCCTGCAACATTTACAGAAACTGTACAAATGTCTGACAAATACATTTCAAGAGGATTTGATTTTGATCCAAACTCGAATGCAACAACAGGTGAAGTTGGTACAAGTATTACATCATAATCTGCAAATACTTTTTCAAATTTATTTGTTATAGCTGTACGAACCTTTTGTGCTTTTTTGTAGTAAGCATCATAGTATCCTGAACTAAGTACATATGTTCCAAGTATAATTCTACGCTTAACTTCTGCTCCAAATCCTTCACTTCTTGATTTGATGTAAATATCTTTCAAATCCTTACAATCTTTAGCTCTATATCCATATCTTATACCATCAAATCTTCCAAGGTTTGAGCTTGCCTCGGCACAAGCAATAATGTAGTATGCAGCTAAAGAATATTCAGCTATATCTAAAGAAACTTCTTCAACTGTAGCCCCTAACTCTTTATATTTTTCAATTGCTTCTTGAAGTTTTTGTTTAACTTCTGCATTAATTCCTTCACCATAAAACTCTTTTGGAACTGCAATCTTTAAGCCTTTAACATCATTTTTCAATGCTTCGGTATAATCAATTTTAGGCTTATCCATAGAAGTTGAATCTCTTTCATCATGACCTGCTATAAGATTCAAAAGCATTGCTGAATCTTTAACATCCTTTGTTAATGTTCCTATTTGATCTAATGATGACGCATAAGCAACCAATCCATATCTAGAAACTAGTCCATAAGTTGGCTTAAGTCCAACTACTCCACAAAATGAAGCTGGCTGACGAATTGATCCACCTGTATCACTTCCTAAAGCCCAAGGCACAAGACCTGCCGCAACTGCTGCTGCAGAACCTCCTGAAGATCCTCCAGGCACTGTATTTAGATTCCATGGATTCTTAGTTTTCTTTATAGCAGAATTTTCTGTAGAGCTTCCCATAGCAAACTCATCCATGTTTAATTTTCCTAAATTAATTAATCCTTCATTATTTAAATTTTCTACAACTGTTGCATCATATGGTGAAACAAAATTCTCAAGCATTTTTGATGCACATGTAGTTTTAACACCTTTTGTACAGATGTTATCTTTTATTCCTATTGGAATACCTGCATATTCAGATTGTATTTCTCCGTTACCTATTTTTTCTTCAATCTCTTTTGATTTTGCAAGTGCTTCCTCTTTTAAAACAGTTATAAAAGCATCAATTTCAGGCTCTTTATCGTTAATTCTATTAAGATAAGCTTCTGTAATTTCAGAAACTGTAAGCTCTTTTGATTTTATTTTATCTTGAAGCTCATGAACCGTAAGTTCTGTAATATCCATTCTATTTCCTCCCTATTACTTTTTACTTCAAATATTATTGAATTACTTTTGGTATATTAAACATTCCTCTATCTTTTGATGGTGCATTTTGAAGTAAAGCTTCTGTATCACTAAAATGAACAATCTCATCTTTTCTAAACACATTAAATTTATCATTTGCACCAATTGTTTCATCTAAGCCTTCAGTTGAAACACCATTAACCTTCTCGGCAAATGTTAAAATATCTTGCAAATTTTCTAAATAACTATCAATCTCATTCTTATCTAAATCTATACAAGCTAAATTAGCTATATGTAGAAGTTGCTCCTCACTTACCTGCATTTAATCATCTCCTTAATCAAATTTGTTCACCATTATATAGCTTTTCTCTAGAAAAATCAATACTGGTGAACCTAATGTTTACGAAAAATAAAAATAAATTAAAAAAACTTGATTTCTAATACAGCTATGATAAAATTACTATAACAAAATCGCTATACATATAAGGAGGTATTTATATGAACTTCAATAAATGTGAACGTTGTGGATGTTTTTTTGTATCCGATGGAAATGTATGCCCTTCATGTGCACCAAAAGATAACTACGAAATGTCAAAGCTAAATAATTATTTCATTGAAAACAAACAACCAATTACAGTAAATGATTTATCATACGCTACCGGAATTTCTAAGAAAAATCTAACTAGATTTATATCTGGAAAAAATTTCAATTATAAAAAACAAATAGAATTATAAAATAAAAAAAGTGCGAAGTATTTAATTTATCCTCGCACTTTTATTTTAACAAAAAAATGAATCTAAACAATGAAAGTATTCAGATTCATTTTTATATTTTAATATAAAGAATTTAAGTTGTTTAAATAATTGTATAATTGGTTGTAATCTGTAGTATTTACTGCATCTGTAATTGCTTTAACAGCCATAAGTGCAATTATTAATATAATTGCAGAAATAACTAGACCAATAACACTACAAACTATACCAGCTATTGCCATACCTTTTCCTGCACCTGTTTCTTTAGCTTTCTTCATACCTACTATAGAAAGAACTAAACCTAGTATTGTACATATTATAGCAAACCATCCTGTGAAACAGAAAACAAGTCCTACTATACCTAATACCATACCTGCAACAGCTACACCATTCTTTCCTGCTGGTACTTGAGCATTTTGATTGTTCATTTCGTCCATTTTATTCCCCCCTTTTTCCATTTTCTGAACCCAGTATAACATTAATAAATAAAAAAATCTACAAAAAATATCATTTTTTTTATTAAGTTAAAAAAAATTTTAAAATATTAAAATTTATCTTGACTCACATAATTATCTATATTATAATCAGACTGTTCAAACACGGAGGATTACCCAAGTGGTTGAAGGGGACAGTTTGCTAAACTGTTAGGGTTCGTAAGGGCCGCGAGGGTTCAAATCCCTCATCTTCCGCCAAAGGTGTACAGATATTTATATCTGTACGCTTTTTATTTTTTTGTCAAAAAGAAAAGACAGGCGGTCACCTGTCTCAAAGATTATTCGACAAAAAAGCAATATGCATAAAATACATATTGCTTTTTATTACTTATTTATTATTTACACTTCCAGTACCTTTTCCAAATACTTTTGAAAAATAATTCTTAATATTAGAAAATGTTTTCTTAAATAAATCACCCCATGATGGTGTTGTGCATACAGCTATAGATGACTCACCATTTGGTGTTGTATTACCATTATTTCCAGCTGTAGTTCCTGTTACATTATAACTTCCATATACACCTGAGTTACCAGCTGTTGTTGCTGTACTACCACTTACAGGATTTGTTGTTCCATTATATCCATATATATTTGCACTTGCATTTGTCTTTTTATATCCTGTTGGTACAGTCTTATAATTATATCCTGCAGCATTATTAACTGTAGTATTAGTTCCTGCTGTTGTATTATTCCAGCTTGAAGTACCCGTTGTATCAGTTGTTGATGTTGTATTTGTAGTATTCCAATTTGATGGTTCAAAAGTACCTGTTGTTGGAGTAGTTCCACTGCTCCAAGCTGTTGTACTTGCAGTTCCAGTTGTAGTTGTTGCAGTTGCTGTAGTATTCCATCCAGCACTTTCTGCTTTTACAACAGAAAATCCATAATTGCTTCCATAATTATTATCCCATTCACCATTAGAATTGTTGAAACACATATTAAGTGTATCTCCAGATGTTATAACAATATTTGCTTGGAATCCAAGCTCTGTTTTTTCCATTGGAACATCTTTAGCATTATCCCAATTATTTCCAAATCCATAATGAACGTTTACACTATCAGATCCATTTTGAAACAATGTACCTGCATAGGTAACCTTAACCTCAGTATTTTCAACTATTTTATCAGTGTTGAAAAAGATATTTTTTACTAACTCCATAATAATCTCTCCTTATTTTATCTTTAGTTATTAGAATTATATATATAATATTTTTAATTTTCAAGTATTTTTTTTATTTTTTTACAAAATTTTTTCTTATTTATCACTTTTTTATTAATATCATTGAAAAAAAACTAATTTTATGATACTTTATACAGGAAATAAATATAAGGAGATGCATATATGAAAAACGGAGGAAATAATTCAGGATTAAAAAAATTCTTTTTCTTTCTATTAGTAGTATTTTTCGTTTTACTAGTAGTGTCAAATTTTATCAAGTCACCAATTAACACGGTTGGAAGTACAAAAGTTGAAACTGAGCAATCAGCTCCCGAAAAGGTTGTTGAACCAGATACCACGATTAATATGGCAGTTATTGGGGATATTATGTGCCACAGTCCAAATTATAATGATGCATATAATTCACAAACAAAAACTTATGATTTTTCCACATTTTTTACACAAATTAAAGAATATGTATCAAGCGCAGACATAGCAATAGGAAATTTAGAAACAACATTTGCAGGAGGAACTAAAGCATACAGTGGATATCCAACTTTTAATTCGCCAGTTCAGCTTGCACAAGATGTAAAAGATATGGGTATTGATGTATTAACAACATCAAACAATCACAGTATGGATACAGGCTATAATGGCTTACTAAATACTATTGATGAACTTGATAAACTTGAAATATCACATACAGGAACATTTAGATCGCAAGAAGAAAAAGATACAATACTTATAAAAGATGTTAAAGGTGTTAAAATTGCATTTCTATCATATACATATGGAACAAATGGTATAGCTGTTCCAAAAGGCAAAGAATACTGTATTAACTTAATTGATAAAGACTTGATAAAATCACATCTTGATAAAGCAAAAGAACTAAATCCAGATTTAATATGCGTTAGCATGCACTGGGGTGTAGAATACAAAACAAAGCAAAACTCAGAGCAAGATCAGTTAGCAGATTTCCTATTTCAAAACGGTGCTGATGTTATCTTAGGTAGCCACCCTCACGTACTTGAACCAATGGAAAAAAGAACTATAACATTAGATGATGGCACAACAAAAGACGGATTTGTAATCTATTCTTTAGGTAACTTCTGTTCGGCACAAAAAGATAAATATACAAAAGATTCTATTATATTAAATCTTCAATTAACAAAACATCCTGGTGGAAAAACAACAATAGATTCTTATAATTACACACCAATATATATGCAAGACAACGGTGCAAATGCTAAAGATAGATATCAAATTGTTGATTTAAATAAAAAAATTCAAGAATATGAAGCTGGAAATTCAGACGTAACTAAAAATTGGTACAATACTTATAAGACAGAGCTACAAAATATCACCAGTATCATGGGTGAACCAGAATCGAATAATTCAGAGGACAAAAAAGTGTCCTCTTTTTTTTATATTTATACTTGATTTTTCATATTTTTGATGTATACTAATACAATCTACAAAGGAGGTATGTATATGACTGTACAGTGTCCCTATTGCAAATTCGTTTTCAACATCAAGGAAAATGAAGTGAGCTTCTGCATTGGATCTAAAACGCCGTTTGTTCGGTGCAGGAACCCAAAAATCTATGGGAAATCCATGGGAAAGACCTTCTATTGTGACGGATTTATAGACCTGTCGTATGCTTTTGGGCACGATGTTCCCTCTAGCACCTCTGCATTGGATGCTAACCAGCAGAACTGACAAAAAGACCTTGCACACAGTGCAAGGTCATCTTTTTTAATTAAAATGTTTTAAACAAATTTTAATAGCATTATTCTTGATAATTAAAGTACCACGCTCATTTAATTTTGATGCAAAAAGATCCGAACTATTAACATATGTTCCAAACTCAGTTATCATTGTATAGAATTTCTTTATATATGGATTTTCATGATTAATTTTTGAAAATAGTAAGTAATATCTTGAATTATATGTATACAACTTAGTGATCTTAGAAATCTCATTTAATTCTTTTACTTTAGAAACCATAGATGAAAACAAACAAAAATCATCAAATGACTTAAATTCATACACCAAATTATCAGACTTTAGCGTTGCTGTTTTTCTCTTTGCAACTATTTTCTTATTTCTAGAATTTATGCTAAAATCTTTATTTTCTTTTTGACCAAATCTAGTTATTGTAACAACAAAATCGCCATCTTCCATAGCTAATGCTTCGATTTTAATTTTATAATCTTTAGTTATAAAACCAACCTTTTCTTCAGCTTCTTCAAGCATATCCAAAAATAAATCTTGTGCCTCAGCAGAATTGGACATAAAAGAATTAAAATTTATATTTTTATCGATTAAATCTTTATTACTTAATATTATTCTTATCTTATTTTCATTTAGCTTTTCAAATTTCATAGGCGCCTCCAAAGTTCTAAATATATTATACAAGTTATTTTCTAAAAAAGAAACAAGTAAATTTTGGTAATTTATATAATATATTAAAAAATAGCTAAAAGGTACTATGTAATATATCATAATTTTTTTCAGAAATAAAGACAAAATTAAAAAAATTATATTGACATTGCCCCACAAGTAGACTATAATAATAAAAGTTTCTTGTTGATATCTCATATTCATCAAGAGCCCAACAAAATATTTGGGTGATTAGCTCAGTTGGTAGAGCAGCTGACTCTTAATCAGAAGGTCCGGGGTTCGAACCCCCGATTGCCCACCATAAAGAAAAAGAATAGCTTAGCTATTCTTTTTTTTGCTCTATTAAATTCGGGGGTTCGAAAAGGAGGCTGCCAAGTTTGTGCTGGTCTGGAGCCAGCACAGAACGCAGGCAAAGATAGTCCATTGGACTATCTTTCCGACGCGCCCGAAGGGAGAACCGTGGGGGCCCCGATTGCCCACCATAAAGAAAAAGAATAGCAAAGCTATTCTTTTTTTCTCTATTAATCTTTTATCTCTTCAAAACGATATTTCTGTGTAACATCTGGATATTTCTCATGGTCTACCTCTGAAAGGAACATACTAATTGGTCTAGCATATATACCATCTTTATGATTTGTATTACCGTTATTATCCATACAGCGATAAACAACCAAGCTTTCTCCTGTTTCGCTATGATTTGCAACTGTTATAACCATTGCACGTGATCCTTTAAAATGTCTCCACATTGTAAAAGGTTTTACTTCTCTCTCTTCCATATCATTTTCTCCTTTAAATATAATTCCCAATGGATAACTTGAATACGTATCTATCATTTGTTGTGCATCTACAAAATTAAATCCCTTAGTATCAATCAAACCAACTTTGTTTTCATCTTCATTAGATATCAATTTAACATCATCAGCCAAACAAAGTGCTCCAGCTCCTACTCCACAAATAATACCACCGTTATCGGCATACTTTTTAAAAGCATCAAGACCACCATTAACTTTTAATTCAAATAACAATTTATATACATTTCCATCATCGATATAAATTGCACCATATTTAGATAAATCTTCCTCAGCAATATCTTTGACACTTTTAATAGTCTTAATTTGATTAATACTTACACAGCCAAACTTGCTCTTTATATCGTCTTCGTAGGCATCAGATTCCTCATATTTTCTTGCAAATGGAATATATAATATTTCTTTATTATCACCTAACAATTGGCTAAAATCTTCGTACACTTTTTCTTTACTGTCATCACTTGAAAAGATTTTTTTCATATTGCTTCACCATCCTCATTTGTATCCAATGCATAATTACTATTTCTTTGATGTTTTAGTATTCTTCTTTGCTTTAGTTGTTGATTTCTTAGTTGTTGTTTTTTTTGATGTTTTCTTTGAGCTCTTTCTAGTTTTCTTTACTTTTGAACCATCCTCTACAACTGAATCACTAGGACTCCATTTTTCTCCTGGAACTGGCTTATTCCATGAGATGTATTCGCAAGTTCCTGGATTATTTTCACATACAAAGAACTTTCTACCTCTTTTTGTTTTCTTTATCTGAACAACTCCACCACATACTGGGCATGGAACATCAATTGTTTCTATTATAGGTTTAGCATTTTTACATTCAGGGAAACCTGGACAAGCTAAAAACTTACCATATCTACCATATTTGAAAACCATCATTCTTCCACATTTTTCGCAAGGCACGTCAGATACTTCTTCAACCAATTCAACATGTTCAAGCTCTTTTTCAACCTTTTCCACAGTTTTTGCAAAAGGTGTGTAGAAGTTTCCAATTACTTGCTTCCAGTTTTGTTTTCCTTCAGCAATTTGATCAAATTCCTCTTCAATGTTAGCAGTAAATTCTACATTTACAACATCGCCAAAATTTTCAATAAGTAATTTGTTTACAATTTTTCCAAGTTCTGTTGGTACCAATTGTTTCTGCTCTTTTTGAATATAATGTCTATCTAATATAGTAGAAATTGTAGGAGCGTATGTACTTGGTCTACCAATTCCTTTTTCTTCAAGAGCCTTTACAATACTTGCTTCAGTATATCTTGCAGGTGGCTCTGTAAAGCTTTGCTTTGTCTCTATATTTTTATTTTCAAGTTTTTGATTTACTTCTAGTGAAGGAAGCAATAACTCGTCATCTTCACCATTATCAATATCTTTTGTTTCTACATATAACTTCATAAATCCATGAAACTTAATGTTCTGACCGTTAGCTTTAAAATTATAATCTCCAGCTTTAATTCCAACAGCAACTGTATCATATTCAGCAGCAGACATTTGACTAGCAATAAATCTATTGTATATTAAATTATATAACTTGTATTGGTCGCTTGTAAGTGAATCTTTAACCATAGCCGGCGTTAAATCAATATAAGTAGGTCTAATAGCCTCATGAGCATCTTGAGCGCCATCTTTAGTTTTATAAAATCTATTTTCATAGTAAGCCTTACCATATGTTGATTCTATATAATTTTTAGCAGCAGCTCTTGCAACGTCTGAAATTCTTGTAGAATCAGTTCTCATATATGTTATCAAACCAACAAGACCTTTTTCTGGGACCTTAACACCTTCATACAATCCTTGAGCAACCGACATGGTTTTCTTGATAGCGAAACCAAGTTTTCTTGATGCTTCCTGTTGCATTGTACTTGTAGTAAATGGAGGTGCAGGATTTCTCTTCTTTTCACCCTTTTTAATATCAGTAACAATAAAATCTTTACCCTTTATATCTTTTAAAATTTCATCAACTTGATCTTTGTTTTTAAGCTCAATTTTTTTATCATCTTTACCAAAGAATTTTGCTTCAAAAGTTTTCTTTGCACCTTTAGATAACAAGTTAGCATATATATTCCAATATTCTTCAGGAATAAATTTTTCTATTTCTTCTTCTCTTTCAACAATCAATCTAACAGCGACAGATTGAACTCTACCTGCAGATAAACCACGTTTTACTTTTTTCCATAAAACTGGACTCATTTTGTATCCAACAATTCTATCCAAAACTCTTCTTGCCTGCTGAGCATCAAATAAATTTTTATCTATAGCTCTAGGATGCTTTATCGAATCTTGAACAGCATCCTTTGTTATTTCATTAAAAGTAACTCTGCATAAACTTTCTGGTGAAATATTCAAAATATAAGCCAAATGCCAAGCAATAGCCTCCCCCTCACGGTCAGGGTCAGTTGCAAGGTATACGGTTTTTGCAGCGTTTGCCTCCTTCTTCAAGCTTTTGATTAAGTCGGCTTTTCCTCTTATATTTATATACTCTGGCTCAAAATTATTATCAACATCAACTGCTAATTTTGATTTGGGTAAATCCCTAATATGACCCATAGAGGCCATAACCTTAACACTCCCACCTATAAACTTAGTTATTGTGCTTGCCTTAGCAGGAGACTCAACTATTATCAATTTGTTTGCCATATTAAACTCCTTTTACTCTTTTCTATTTACCTATTCTAGAATAGATTTTTAAAATTTTCAATAGCAAAAATAATTTTTTTAATTACAAAAAAAAGAAGCAATCTCTTGCTTCAATTTATTGTTAAAAAACTGTGCACAATTTTTTAACTGATTATGCATTAGCTGCATTTAATTTTTTTGATAAATTTGATTTTTTTCTAGCTGCTGTATTTTTTGTTAAAACACCTTTTGTACAAGCTTGATCTATTTTCTTTGTAGCATCTGTGAATAATGCTTTCTTCTCGTCTGCACTTCCATTTTCTAATGATTGTTCAAATTTCTTTACAGCTGATTTATAACCAGACTTAATCATATTATTTCTTTCAGTTTTAGTTTTGATAACAGAAACTCTTTTTATTGCTGATTTAATATTTGGCATATGTTGCACCTCCTTTTGCATATTTCTAACTATTAACAGAAGTTATTTTACCACAACTATCAACATATTGCAAGTATTTAACTGTATTTTTTTCTTGTAGTCATCAAAATAAGTAACGAAGAAAACATATTGAAATATTCTTCGTCACTTACTTAGATATCCTTACTATCATAATATAAATTTTCGGGACAAACATCCTCTCCATTAGGCCACTCTATTGTATCCGAACATGGTTTTACTTGGTTAAAATAATTCCTATCTTTTAACTTTGCATAAAAGTTATTATTATCAATTAAAGGTTTCATGTCATAAACTTTTATTTTTCCATCCTCATACTTCAAATATATATGTCTATCATCTAACGCTCTTGCTTCGACTATATTTGGCATAATCATTTTCATGGCCAATTCCCCCTTTTATATTTATTGTAATGGATTTATTTTAAAGAAATCATTATGAGTTCTCATTGTCTTCCATAAAGCTTCTAGCTCTTCTTTGTGTATACTAATCCATACCTCAAGCATCTTTTTTTGCTTATTTGGAAAATATCCTTCTAAAATATTTGCATTAAAATCAAACACTGCTTTATATTCTGCGTAATACGCATGTAAATGTGCTTTATGATGTTTGGTATCTTCATTAAAATTCATTCTGACGATAATACCATAAAACTGTGAAACAATCGGCATCTATTCACCTCCTTAATTGTACCATTAAATATAAAGAAATTCAATGGTTGTATGTAATTCATTTGTTATTGGGATTTTTAAGAATAAAATATTTTTGAAAAAAATTGCAACTTGTAAAAATATTTTTGTCTCTCCATTATACTTGCTAAAAAATTATTTTTCAACATAAATCGTTCGTCAAATAATTGGATTTTTCGACTCTAAACAAAAAAATCATTCAAACAAAACTTAATTTGTTTGAATGATTCGAAACTTTTATTATTATATTTTGCATTGATTATCCACTAAAAATTGCATCGAATTCATCGCCATCAATCTTCTCTTTCTCAAGAAGAACTGATGCAACTGCATGTAATTTATCTATATTAGCTTTTAAAATTTCCTCTGCATTTCTATATGCTTTATCAATGATATTTTTAACTTCTTCATCAATAACTGCTGCTGTATTTTCAGAATATTCTTTAGAATGAGCAAAATCTCTTCCTAAAAATACTTCTTCTTGATCTCCACCATACATTACAGCACCAACTTTTTCACTCATACCATACTTAGTTACCATAGCTCTTGCTATCTTTGTAGCTCTTTCAATATCATTGCTTGCACCTGTTGAAATATCATCTAATATAAGAGCCTCAGCAACTCTACCACCAAGTAGTGATATAATATTTTCTTGCATCTCAGACTTAGACATAAATGACTTATCCTCTGTTGGTCTATACATTGTATATCCACCAGCCATACCTCTTGGAACTATAGATATTTGATGTACAGCATCCTGTGTAGGTAAAAATCTACTTACAACTGCATGACCTGCTTCGTGGTATGCAACAAGTCTATTTTCTTTTTCGCTTCTAACTCTGCTCTTCTTTTCAGGACCCATTGTAACTTTAACCATAGCATCTTCAACATTTTTCATGTTAATTTCTTGTTGGTCATATCTTGCAGCTAATAGTGCAGCTTCATTTAAAACATTCTCTAAGTCTGCTCCAGAAAATCCTGAAGTATTTTTTGCTATTATTGAAAGATCAACATCTGGTGCTAATCTCTTCTTTCTTGCATGAACCTCTAGTATTTGCTCTCTTGCCTTAACATCTGGTTGAGAAACTACTATTTGTCTATCAAATCTTCCAGGTCTTAATAATGCTTTATCTAATACATCTGGTCTGTTTGTTGCAGCCATTACTATTACGCCTTCGTTTAGAGCAAATCCATCCATTTCAACTAATAATTGATTTAATGTTTGCTCTCTTTCATCATGACCTCCACCAAGGCCTGCACCTCTTTGTCTACCTACAGCATCAATCTCATCTATGAATATGATACATGGTGCATTTTTCTTAGCTTGCTCAAACAAGTCTCTAACTCTTGATGCACCAACACCAACAAACATTTCAACAAAATCAGAACCACTTATAATAAAGAATGGTACTCCTGCCTCACCTGCTACAGCTTTAGCAAGTAATGTTTTACCTGTACCTGGATGACCAACAAGTAAAACTCCTTTAGGAATTCTAGCACCCATATCTGTAAATTTCTTTGGATTCTTTAGGAAATCAACAATTTCTTGTAGCTCTTGTTTTTCTTCATCAACACCAGCTACATCATTAAATGTAATTTTATTTTTATCTGCTTGTGTAACAACTCTAGCTCTGCTTTTGCCAAATGACATTGAACCTCCACCAGATTGTCTACCACCAAGCGTTAAAAACATAAATATAAAGAATATTATAAGCATTCCAAGTGGTGCTATCAATGAAATAATTGTTACCCAAATTGATTCAGACTCTTTATCAAGAGTTATCTGATGTTCTTTCAATGGCGCATCAATATCTTTCATTAATGTTTGAACATCCGGAATATTAACTTTTTTATCCGTTGTATCATCTTTAAATTTAACAATTGCAGATTCTCCATCGGCTCTTAAATCAATCGTTTCGACCTGTTCCTTCTGAACCTTATCAATAAAATCTGAGTAAGTAAATTTTTTATCTTGATTGTCGTATATTGCAGATATACCAACAACCATAATAACTCCAATTATTAGCCATACAGCTAACGTCTTTATGCCGTTTTTCAATACTTCTCCTCCTTTTCGTTGCTCACACATGATTAATGAGCATAACAAATCACTTTATATTATATAGCATATATTACCGTACAATTCAAGCTTATACACAAAACTTTCATAAACTAAAAATTGATACTTCACCTTTATTTACTAGAACTTTTAAGCCCTTGTTTGGCGTCAAAAATTTGTTGCCTATATTTCTTTCACACAATGTAATTATATCTTTGATATGTTTCTTTTCAATCCCCTTTGTACTACCAAATATTTTGTACACACAAAGCAAAACTATTCTTGATTTAATAAAATCATCAAGTTTATTGAATTCTTTTAAATCTAACTTGATTAAATCAATTCCCTCTCCATCAGGCTTACTATGCTCTTCTAATATTATTTTTTTATAATAACTATCTACAACTTCTTCTACATATATGTTTTCCTGTGAAGCTAAATCTGATAGTCTATTTATTGAATCTATGATATTTGGATTAAATTCCTTCTTTATATAAGGTATTAATAAATTCCTAATTTTATTTCTTGTATATGTATTTTCATTATTAGATTCATCGTATTTTGGATCAAGCTTATTATCATCACAATACTGCTCAATTTCTGCTCTTTCAATTTCAATAAGAGGTCTAATATATTTATTATCTCTTACAGGTTCAATTCCCTTTAATCCAGAAACCCCTGTACCTCTAATAATATTCATAAGTACTGTTTCTGCATTATCATTTGCATTATGTGCTATCGCAATTTTATTTGCACCTACTTTTTCATACACTTCTTCAAAAAAAGCATATCTAACATTCCTTCCGGCCTCTTCTGTGCTTATCTTTTCATCTTTTGCAATCTTTAATACATTGGCTTTTTTTACAAAACATTCGATTCCTTTATTTGCACAAAAATCTTTAACATACTCGGTTTCAGAATCAGCCACCGCTCTAATCATATGATTAACATGAGCAACAAAAATACTAATTTTTAATTCATCTTTGTGGTTAAAAAGAGCATTTAATAAAGCCATTGAATCTGGACCACCAGAAACGGCAACTATAACTTTATCGTTTTCCGATATCATATTATACTTTTTTATCGTTTCAACAACTTTATTTTCCACTTTTTAATCACACCAATCTTTTATTCATAATCCTTTGCCAAATTAGCAAATTTTGTATAATTACCAAGCCATGCAAGCTCTACAGTTCCTGTTGAACCAGCTCTGTGTTTAGCAATAATAACTTCAGCAATATTCTTCTTTTCTGTATCTGGGTTATAATAATCATCCCTATACAAAAACATAACAATATCAGCATCCTGCTCTATAGATCCAGATTCACGAAGGTCTGAAAGCATTGGCCTATGGTCCGGACGTTGTTCAGGTGCACGGGAAAGCTGTGACAATGCAATTACTGGCACATTTATTTCCTTTGCAAGTATTTTCAAAGATCTACTGATTTCAGCAATCTCTTGCTCACGGCTACCCGCCCTGCTACTTCCTTGAACAAGCTGCAAATAATCTATAATAACTAATCCAATATTTTTTTCCATTTTAAGTTTTCTACATTTAGCTCTAATTTCCATAACTGAAATACCTGGCGTATCATCAATCACTATACCAGTTTGTGAAAGCTCACCAGAAGCAGTAGCAAGTTTTATCCAGTCATCATCTGCAATTCTACCAGTTCTTATACTATTTCCATCAACCATAGAAACACTACCTAGAATTCTGTTTGCCATCTGCTCTTTTGACATCTCGAGACTAAAAATTGCAACCCCTGTACCAGCAGATAAAGCTGCATTTGTAGCAATGTTAAGAGCGAATGCAGATTTTCCCATTGCAGGTCTTGCAGCAACCAATATTAAATCTGAATTATGAAGTCCTGCAGTTTTATTATCTAAGTCAATAAATCCTGTTGGAACACCAGTTACATGCTGCTTTCTATTATATAGCTCTTCTAGCTCCGTAAACGAATCCACCAAAATATCCTTTATTGTTGAATAGCCTGTTTGATTATTTTTTTGCATTACATTAAAAATCTTCTTTTCAGCACTATCCATCACTTCATCTATCTCTTGAGTTGGATCATACGCTGCAGCAAGTATATCATTTGCAGTTTTTATCAATGTACGCTCTTTTGATTTTTCTTCAACAATCTTTATATATTTATCAACATTCGTAGTAGTAGGAACTTTTTCTGGGAGCTCAGCAAGATATTCTAAACCACCAATTGCATCAAATTTTCCCATAGCAGAAAGCTCAGATTTCAATGTGATGATATCTATAGGCTCCGCCCTGTTGTATAAACTTAAAATTGCCTTATATATTAACTTATTATCTTCTCTATAAAAATCCTCTTCCGCAAGAGACTCAACGGCAGCAATAACAGAATCTTTATCTGTAATCATACAACCCAATACTGCTTGCTCTGCTTCAACATCGTGCGGTGGTACCTTATTATACTCCATCTGTGCTACAGCCCTTTCTATATAGCTCTTCTCTTAATTATTTAACCTGTAATCCTAATACTAAAATACTTCCTATATTAAAATAAATATTGCAAAAAACCTTTATTTTGTTTTAAGCAATATTTATTTAACTTACTCTGAAACTACTTTAACTTTAAGTTTTCCAGTTACTCCTTCGTATAATTTTATATTAATATCAAAGCTTCCAATATTTTTAATATTCTCTGATAAAACAATTTTCTTTTTATCTATATCTAGCTGATTTTGTTTCTTAAGCTCCTCCGAAATTTCTTTTGAAGTGACTCCTCCAAATATTTTACCATTTTCACCAGCTTTAACCTTGATTGTTAGCGTTATACCGTCAAGTTGTACAGCAAGTTTTTGCGCATTCTCTTTATCAACATCTTTTTTATACTGTACAGACTGTTGTTTTGCCTTTAGTTTGCTTAGGTTTTCGTTATTAGCCTCAACAGCTAATTTCTTAGGAAATAAAAAGTTTCTTGCATATCCATCACTTGCATTTATTATTTCATCTTTTTTCCCTACACCCTTAATATTATCTAGTAAAATTACTTTCATGTTCAACACCTCAACTTCTTGACGAATTATATCATTTCTATGCATGATTTTCAATAGAAAAATACTTAAATTTTATTGGCTGAATCCATTGATTTTCCATATATTGACTTTGACTGAAGAAATCAAAAATGTTACTATTTTATTAGTAATAGGTTTTATAGGAGGTAACTTGCTATGAAAAAAATTTTTGACCTAACCATATCTAATAAAAAAATTCAAAAATTAAGAAATGTATTATCAATTTTTTGTCTATTACTTGGGCTCGTTTCTTCAATGATAATGCTTTTTTATAAATCTACATATTCATATATTCAATTTTACGTAGGCTACACATTATTAAAACTTTCAATTCTATACTTTGCATGTATAATTGCTTTTTCATATGTGTTTGACAAAATGAAAAAGTGAAACTAAAAGAGCTTGCCAAAATTTATATTTCGGCAAGCTCTTTTGCGATTAGATGTTTTTTTCTTTTTTTAAATCTTCAATCTCATCTCTACTTAATCCAGTTATTTCAATTATTAACTCAATATCCATTCTCTTTTTTATAAGTTTTCTGGCTGTTTCTATTTTTTCTTCTTGCTTTCCCTCTTCCTTTGCATGATTTATATCGCTTATTCTATCCATTTCCCATTTTTCACGCAAAAACTCCAATCTTTTTACTGCTTCATCTCCTGTTAAATATGTTACTTCTTCCCTCGCTTTTTTTATTGTCGGATTTTTCTTTTCCGCCATCTCAATCGCCTCCTTATCATAATCATCTAATAACATGAGCCACTGGTTCAATCTCTCGTTTATGTTAGGATGTGACCTCCTGAACTTTGGTAGCTCTATGAAATACCATTTGATTCCCCTCATTACTTCATAATCACGATGTTTGTCCAGCACAATCGCTGTTTCAGATATATATTCATCGAAACCAAACAATTCATAATCCAATATATTTATCATTATAACCTGATTAATATCTTTATAGTCGGTTCCTCGCTCTGTTTCCATCGATATTACTTTAGAGCTATAAAACGTCGTCCTATTTTCTATATTATGCTCATTCTCAATTTGAAGCTCTATGTCCACAATTATTCCATCATTCAATGTTGCTTGCAAATCAAGCCTTCCACCTTTTTCTTCTGGGTTCAATTGCTCTAAATTTACTTCTTCTCGCACTTCAATTTTTTCGATTTTTATATTTAAAATCGCAATTAAGAAATCGATTAAAAACTCTTCATTTCCCTTTCTTCCAAAGAATGCTTTAAAAATAATATCATTTTTTAAGTTGTAATTTTTCTTCTGTTCGTTTGAATCCGCACTATTCATATGACTACGTGAATTCTCAATATTCATTTTCTTATTTGTATTTTTCAATAGCTGTTCCTTTCTTTATTATAGCAACAAAAAAATTCATTTTCAATACTTTGCTATACTAATAGGTAAATTTCTACCAACACAAATTAGTGCAATTAAGAATAAAAATTACACCTCCTTTATATTAAAATTCATTTGATTAACTTTTTAGACTTTTTGGATTTGTTTTAGAAATAAAAATCCTGAAATAAATTTTTTGAAAAAACTAAGCACCAAATGTGCTAAATAGATGTACTATTTATACAACATTTGGTGCTGTTTGTAAAGTATTATAAATTATTTTTACTAACTATTTTGATTCATATATATTGCATAAGCGCCTTCTATTGTTGTGTTAGCTGGTAATTCATCTGATTGTATAGCATATGCTTCAATATCGATTTGTTCCTCTGATAAATTTCCAACTGCGTCTGGATCATTTGATACAATATTTGCAAATGTTACTGTGTCAAATAATGTTGCTGTTGTAGCATTTGGTGCTACTGCTTCATTATAGTAGTACACATATGTATAGTATCCTGTATTTCCAGCGTCTGTTTCATCAGTTGCTGATGCAATTTGTTTCCACTTTGATGTTGATGGCACTGTGTATGAGAATAATGGTGTCTTTGTTGCTGTTCCATTATTTTTTAATGTACCATTTGCATTTGCTGTTATTACTGTAGCAACTGGAACTTTCACCTTTAGATACACATATGCATTGTTCTTTCCAACATTCTTTACCTTTGGATCCTTTGCTACTGTTTTATTTGGTACTAAATTCTCAGCAAAATCTGGCACTCCATCGCTATCTGTATCTGTCGCATTATCCCAAGAATCTTCTTGTAAATCGATCTTTACTTGTCCTACAGTAAACTTATTTGATGCAGTATCTGTATCTGTTAGATAAGCAATTATTCCACTTACTCCAACAACAGCAACTACGCTTAGTCCAGCTATGACTGCTTTAGCTTTCTTGCCCATTTTTTTCATAATGTTCCTCCTTCTTTTATCATTCGTTTACAATGATTATTATAATATAACTATTTATTATTTTCATCTTTTTTTGATGATTTTTTCTTTAAGATTACAACTATTATACAAATTATCATTGCAACCCCTAAAGCTATTGATATGATAATAATATTATCACCTGTTTTTGCACTATTTGCATTTGAATTATCTTCCTGTTTTTCTTCGTTTTCTTTATCTTCTTTCTTTTCTTCTTCCTTCTTCTCAACTGCAAATATCCATTTTACCTTTGTTCTTGACAATGTATAACTATTTCTTAAACTTGTTGGTACTTCTATTTTAAACTTAAACTCACCATCAAATCCTTTTTCATATTCACCAAGTGATATAAACTCACTCATTTGCTCTGCTCCTAAATTTCCATCATATAAGATTTGCTCTTCAGAAGCAGATGCTCTTTTTAAGCTGATTTTTAATGTTATTTTATCAAGCAATGAGTAGTCTATATCATCATAATATTGAGATCTATCTAGTGGCTCTGTTCTAAAAAATACCTCGATTTTATCATTTGTGCTATTTTTTATGTATGCAACATCTTCTTCGGTATCTCCCGGCATCAACGTATCGAAGTTTGAAAAGAAATCATCTGGCGCTGTTATCAGTCCATCTGCCCCTCCTTTATACTCGACCGTATTTGCCATAGCTTTTCCAGAAAAAGACATTGCCGTTAATATTACTAATGTAATTAGCAATATTTTACTTAGTTTTAATCTACGCATTTATCCGCCTCCTTTGCTACCACTTTAATTAATCATTATATTTTACATGAAGTGGATAAATACATTCTTCAATATCTGCAGCTGTTATTCCTGGCCATGGTGCTGTGCTTCCTGCACTAAAGTTTGGTGTAAAGTTTTTGCTTTGAATAGCCTCAGCTGTTACATCAATACTTAATTGTTCAAGAGACCAATCATTATCCCAACTGCTTGGAATACTTACCTCTGAAAACAATGTAATTGGGTTATCTCCAGATTTAAGTATTGTTTTATAGTAGAAATATCCATCAGCTTCGCAGTAATACCAATTGGTTGCACTAACATTTAAATTATCAAGTGTTAACATTCTTGAATCTTCTGCTAAATCTTCATCTCTACAAGTAATCTCTACTTTAGCTCTTACGTAGCAATCAGCAGCGCCATCAACAACATTTATCTCGGCTATTTTATCAATTGTATCTCCTGGCAATACATTAGTTTTATCTGCCCAATCAACTTTTCTGCCATTACTATCCAATGTATACTCCTTTAAATCAATATCAACAATACCCATTGAAGCATGGTTTGTTACTGTAGCTGTATCTGTAAAATATGCAACAATGCCAGCAACACCAACTACAGCAGCAACACTTACTCCAACAATAATAGCTTTAACCTTCTTATTTTTCTTCATAAATTCACCTCCTTAAATTGAACTATATATTAAATAATTATAATTTTATGGGTTATCAGGGTCGTAGTTGTAAATTTTCGTTGCGTTTATGAACGATTGATTGTTTGAGCCAATTGTTATTGCATTAAATTGTTCTTCTGAGCCTGTGTATTTTACAGTTGTTAGGTTACTACATCCATAGAATGTACCATTTTCTATACTCGTTACACTATCTGGAATTGTTATCTCCGTTAGGCTACTACATCCACTGAATGCTTCACTTCCTATACTCGTTACACTATCTGGTATTGTTATTTCTGTTAGACTACTACATCTATAGAATGCACTTTTTCCTATGCTTGTTACTCCTTCTGGTATTGTTATTTCTGTTAGGTTACTACATTTATAGAATGTAAATTTTTCTATGCTTGTTACTCCTTCTGGTATTGTTATTTCCGTTAGGCTACTACATCCATAGAATGCACCATCTCCTATGCTTGTTACTCCTTCTGGAATTGTTACCTCCGTTAGGCTACTACATCCATCGAATGCACTGTTTCCTATACTCGTTACTCCTTCTGGAATTGTTATCTCTGTTAGACTACTACATTCTCTGAATGTACTATCTCCTATGCTTGTTACTCCTTCTGGTATTGTTACACTCGTTAAACCACTACATCCTCTGAATGTACTATCTCCTATGCTTGTTACTCCTTCTGGTATTGTTACACTCGTTAAA
>JAFWDV010000024.1 GCA_017515985.1 Clostridia bacterium | reverse complement strand
CGTTATCGGCATAAAAAAAGGATCTTAAATTGAAGATTCTTTTTACTATTTCTAATAGGGGTACAGTCCCGAAAATGCGGATTTACAACGTTAAGCAATTCTGAGAAGAAAAAAAGGCTAACTTAACAACGATAAGGGTTTTGAGACAAGTCATATGATACATTCAAAACTCTTATTTTACGTATTATTGATTCCATATCAATAGAGTAGACCCTATTGATACAAGGTTTTTTGTCTTAACGTTGTAAATCCGCATAATCCTGATGCTACCCTTAATAACAGGACTGTCGTATTCGACAGTCCTTATTCAGCGATTGCTAATCGAAAGATTATTCATATTATTTTTCATATATGATAATTTAATGTTATGAGTAAGTTCATTTAATATAGCTTTTTTTTTAATTTCTGAAGAATGACAAGTTAGTATAAGCAGGTCCACTAATTCTGGCTGTATATTAGATATTTCCTCTAAATAGTCCCTTTCGAATTCTTTCATCACTTGATATAAATCGCCCATTTTTAATGAAAATCCACATCAATTTTCTTTTTATTATTTGGTGTTGTTTTTGGCATTTTTACTTCTAACACACCGTTTTTGTATGTCGCAGATACACCTTCAATAGTTACAGGACTAGGAAGTGTTATAACTCGTTGGAAACTGCCTGTGTAACGTTCTTTTCTATACATATTCTTTTCTTTTGTTTCATTTGTTTTATTCATAGAACCACTAATGGTTAATACATTATTTTCAATATCAATGTTCACGTCTTCGCTCTTTTCAAGTCCAGGTATATCACATGTTGCCACAACTTCATTTTCAGTTTCATAAACATCTACCTTAATGTTTCCAAAGTGATTTTTATCCCCTCCAAAATCAAACGGTAATTCAGAAAAGATACGGTCAAAATCTCTTCGCATATTTACCAATTGTCTAAATGGGTCATATGGTGTTGATGCCATAATTGCATTCCTCCTTCATTTATCATTCATATGTTTCCCTGATTTTTTCATATTTAAACAGGTTCATTAGGAATCGACAACAACGTATTTTTGTTGAGCACTGTTCATATAATTCAATAAAAGGAGTGATAAAGGTGTAACGAGTGAAATATACCGAAAGTGATGTTGCACTGATGGCAAGGATGATGAGAGCAGAAGCTGAAGGAGAAGGACAGCTGGGGATGCTTATGGTTGGTAATGTCATCGTAAACCGATTAAAAGCAGATTGTTTAGATTTTTTGAATTTAAGGTCAGTAAGAGACGTGATTTTTCAAGTACAATTATATATCAATAGAGTGTACTCTATTGATACAAGGTTTTTTGTCTTAACGTTGTAAATCCGCATAATCCTGATGCTACCCCTAATAGTTTAATTCAGCTTATGGCATCAGCTTTTGTTACATGTACAGTACCAAATGGATGATTAGGAGGAGCATATATCGAGTAAAGTTTTAGAGGAATATTACCTGTATTGGTTAGATTATGCCATGTTCCAGCTGGTATCATTATTGCAAAATCATCATAGACATTTCTTTTAAAGTTTAAATTATCTTTACTCTTTCCCATTTGAACAATCCCTTGGCCTTGTTCAATACGTAAGAATTGATCAACGTTTGAATGCATTTCTAAACCAATATCTTCGCCAACATTGAGACTCATTAAAGTAACTTGTAAATGTGTTCCTGTCCATAAAGCAGTACGATAGGTATTGTTTTGTTTAGTTGCTTCATTGATATTAACAACAAATGGTTTTGGTCCATAATCTGTTAACGAAATTCTTCTATCACCGTTGGAAGGGTGAAAAGAATCAAATCTGTTTGCATGCTCTATCTCATTAGGAAAAGTACAATAAACAGACTGTCTTCCATAGTTATACATTGGTATTGGTACATTAACATAATAAAGATATTGATATGGATATATATAAGGATTATAGTGCATTTTCCCCAATCCTTTCACGTTTTTACAAAATTATTCTATGCACTTGTTAAAGAAATGTACTTAGATTCAAGGTGACTTATTAAAAACACATGAATACGTTATACAAATCTAGTATACATAACGTCTCATTATCGGCAGCAAGGAAAAAGCGGAATCCATTGATATAATAAGGATTCCGCTTTTTCTTTGTTTGTCATCCTATGCATGATTTTATACATTGTTGAGATACTATGGTTTTTCCGGTTTACGAATGTCCTGTATTAGTACAAAAAATTGTATAAAATCTTGTATAAAAAAGATTGATAATTTTAAAACAAAGTTTGATGAAAAACTTTGTTGATATAGTTTTTTTCTTTTGATTTTTAAACTTCAATTGTATTGTTAAGTTAAAGGTCCATTTAATGAAATAAGTGTTTTAGGCTAAAAATCTTTCTTTACAAAAGTCACTTTGAATTTTAAGTACATTGACTTAACCAGTGCATAGGATAATTTTATAAAATTGTGAAGGATTGAGAAAAATGCACTATATTCCTTTTATGTATCGATATCAATATCCTTATTATGTTAATGTACCAATACCAATGTATAACTATGGAAGACAGTCTGTTTATTGTACTTTTCCTAATGAGATAGAGCATGCAAACAGATTTGATTTTTTTCGTTTTTCCAATGGTGATGGAAGTATTTCGTTAAAAGATTATGGATCAGAACCATTTGTTGTTAATATCAATGAAGCAGCAAAGCAAAATAATACGTATCGTACTGCTTTATGGACAGGGAAACATTTACAAGTTACCTTAATGAGCATTAATGTTGGTGAAGATATCGGTTTGGAAATACATCCTAATGTTGATCAATTTTTACGTATTGAACAAGGTCAGGGGATTGTTCAAATGGGAAAGAGTAAAGATAATTTAAATTTCAAAAGAAATGCTTATGATGATTTTGCAATAATGATACCTGCAGGAACATGGCATAATGTAATTAACACAGGTAATATTCCGTTAAAACTTTATTCGATATATGCTCCTCCAAATCATTCATTTGGTACCGTTCATGTTACTAAAGCAGATGCATTGGCTGTGGAAGAAGATTATAGTCATGGCAATAGGAATACAGTTGGTTATTAATCAAGATTTATTATAAAATCTATAACTGTGTTTTAAAAAGCAAAAAAATAAACTTTTGTTAATCTTAAAAAACAATTGAAAACTCTTCTTTAAATTTTAAAAAGAAGGTGTTACCTTTTCAAAGAAGGAAAAGACTATATAGCAACTGGAGAACAGCTTGAAGCAGAGGGAGGACAAAATATGGCTCAAACTTATTGGGGATCTGAGGTAGCCAAGAATTTAGGGATTGGCTCAAGTACTTTGCGTAAATATTGCCTTGCTCTGGAGGAAGTTGGGTATCCTTTCGAGCGCGGTAGTAATAATTCTAGAATTTTTTATCATAAGGATGTAGCAATTATAGAACGGCTATTAACAGCTATGAACAAGAAGAACGTAACACTAGAACAGGCTGTAAATCTAGCAATGACAAGTGTTATAGAAAATGAGATAGCAACTGTTGCTACAGATAGCGTAGTAGATACAGAACAGATAATAGTATTATCAGAACGTATAGAACGTTTAGAACAGCTTAATTTAGAATTAATTCAAAGATTGGATCAACAAAGTAAATTTTTACAGGAAACAGATGCTCAAAGAATAATAAGAGAAGAACAAAGAGATATTCAATTAATGCAAGTATTAAGAGAAATACAAGACAGTAAGCGATTAATAGCAGCTTCAGAACAGAGGAAATCGCTTTGGAGTCGTCTATTTGGTAAATAAATTAGAATTTAATAATAGAGAAAAGCTTACTCCTATATAAAAATAAATAAGGAGTGAGCTTTTTTGTTACTTATAAGTGGTGTTATTATAATTTCTAAAATTGGGAGTAGCTCCCCGATGTCAAGGGGAGCTACAGAGGAATAACCATGACATTAATTTTGAATTATTTAATACTATTGAACATAATAAATTCTTTTACAATGACACATACTATCCTTATATAAATTGTTATAATACGAACACTTAATTCAAAAGGGGTTAGCTACTTGTGTCTGAACATATAGAGATTATTTTGAGAACACTATTAGCTTTTTCGATTTTATTTATCGGAGCTAAACTACTAGGAAAGCAAATTATTGCTGAAATGAATACTTTTGATTTTATTGGTGCTATCTCTATCGGAAGTATTATTGCGAATTTGGCATTTAATTTAAATATAAAAACTCATCATGCAGTCATTGCTTTTCTTATGTTAGTATTGGGGTAGCGTCAGAAAAATGCGGATTTACAACGTTAAGCATTTTGATACAAGTCTTATGAGAAATTATGAAGTCCTAATTTAACGATAATTTAATTATGTACCAATAGGCTTACTCTATTGAGATTGTGAAAAAATGTACTTAAACTAATGGGGCAGGTTAGTGAAAGGCAAGTTATTTAAAATATATATTAAGACTTCAACAAATTTTAGTGTTATATATAAACCCCTGCCCAGTCTTTTAAATTATGTT
>JAFWDV010000022.1 GCA_017515985.1 Clostridia bacterium | reverse complement strand
TAATTGGTAGTTATTAGAGGTGCCCTATACATTCACATGAATAACAATTTTTTAGATATTGTCATACGATTTTCTAATAGGTGTGATATAAAATATATATTATACATTTCATTCTAGCCTATGTATAATTATTGGTAAATAGAAAGGAGTAATAATGAATAATTTTTATAATAAATACAAATCTTCCATTGGCTTACAGATGATAAGTGCAGTTATTATTGGTACAATCTTTGGTTCTCTACTTCCTCAATTTTCTAGTATATATCAATTTCTGGAGAAAGCTTTTATATCACTGGTCAGTATGGTCATCTTACCATTGGTATTTCCAGTCATTGTCCTCTCTGTTGCTGAAATACTTAATAAAGAATCATTAGGAAAACTAATTTTGAAAAGTATCCTATATTTTTTTATCATTACTACAATTATTACTGGAATATTCGTAACTGGTTCTTATCTATTAAAATTTGGTCAAGGAATTGATATCGGTCAACAAAAGACATCATTAAATGACCTTACTAACAACATTAACTTAAACGACTTCTTACTTGGAATCATACCTGCAAATATATTCAATTCATTATCACAAGGTTCTCTCCTTCCAGTTGTAGTTTTTGCAATTTTCCTTGGCTTTGGAATCGGCAGTTTAGAAAATAGGAAAAATTCAATTTTTATCAACGCTTTACATGTATGGGTTGATGCTATATACAAGATAGTTGAGCTAATTATTAAGTGGGCCCCTTTCGGAGTCTTCGGATTCATTGCAAGCGATGTCGCTACTACAGGGTTTGAAAAATTAATTAGTTTAGGCGAATTTGTAATTGGTACTTATGTTGCTTATAGCATTTTAGCTTTGTTTTTTTACCCATTACTTGCATATATTTTTGAATTAAACTATTTTCAATTAATAAAAAGTATACGGAATCTTTTACTACTTGCATTTATCTCAGGGAGTTCGAGTGTAGTCCTTCCTGAACTTCTTAAAAGATTAAAAAATAACGGATCTGACGAGAATATTACTGACTTAGTTGTTCCCCTAGGCTATACCTTTAATTTGCAGGGAGCTGCTGTATACTTTTCAATGGCCACAATTTTTATTGTTAATGTATACAATATAAATCTGTCGACTTCTCAGATAATCTATACCATTTTTATACTCTCACTTATCGGAAAAACTGCAGCAACTGTTCCTTCCGGCGCAATTGTAGTTCTACTTGCTTCAGCAACAATGTTAGGACTTCCTAAAGAAGGTGTTGCATTAATCTTTGCAGTTGACTTTTTTGTCAATGCTGGCAGAACAGCTTTGAATGTCCTTGGACAAGGAATGACAGTTTTAATTATTGAGAAATTGAATAAAAAATATTTATTTTAAAGTTTTAAAGGAGAACAAAATGGAAACTTCAAAAGTTTATATAATACATGAAAATTTAGAATGGACTCAACATTTAGTAAATTGGTTGGAACATTATGAAATTCCATATGATCTATGGGATCTATCTAGCGGATATTTAAATCTTCAAGAAGAACCTCCTAAAGGAATATTTTATAATAGGATGTCCGCATCTTCACATACAAGAAATCACCGCTATGCTCCAGAATACACTGAACAGGTTATTTCTTGGTTAGAATTCCATAATAGAAAAGTCATAAATAGTATCGATGCAATCAATCTTGAAGTTAGTAAAGTTAAACAGTATCTAAAGCTAAATGAAGTTGGAATTACAACCCCAAAAACAATTGCTGTCCTTGGTTCAAAAAACATAATTGAAGCAGCAAGAAAATTAAATATTTATCCTTTAATTACTAAACATAATAGAGCTGGTAAAGGATTAGGTGTCAAACTATTTAATAATGAAGAAGAATTAAATAACTATGTTACAGGACCTCTTTTCGAACCTTCAATTGATGGCATTACTTTATTACAAGAATATGTAAAACCTACAGACGGTAGAATTAGAAGATCTGAATTTATTAATCAAAAATTTCTATATACAGTATCAATTGACTCATCTGATGGTTTCCAACTTTGTCCTGCGGATGAATGTAATATTGAAAGTCGCTCCGAACAGTTAGAAATATCAAATAAATTCGAAATAACTGACCCACTTCCTCTCGAACGTCAGAATATGTTCGAAAAATTTTTGAATTCAGCAAAAATTGATGTGGCAGCAATTGAGTGGATAGAATCTGAAAACGGAAAAATCTATGTTTACGATGTGAATACTAATACAAATTATAATCCCGAAGCTGAAAAACGTGCTAATCTTTTTGCCCATGAACATCTTGCACTCTATTTACAAGATTTACTAAAAAAATTATAGTACTTTTTATAACTTATAGCTGAATCTCTCTTTAATTATTTAAGGGCACCTCTAATAACTACCAATTAATTCACCTCTAAATGAAATTAGAAAAAAACACAGAAAACTAAGCATGGTCTACTGTGTTTTTCTTTATGTTACAGACGCCACTTGACTGTTTATTCTTATTTTAGACAGATTACCGCCATGTTTTGAGATTTAAACGTTTAACTTGTTCGTACCTCAATAAGTTATAAGTCAGATTTGTAAGGTCAGTATTTAAAACAGCTCGATCGAATCCAATAGAACGTAAACTAGAACCATGCATTGAATTTTCAACAAAGCCAAATACATGTTCAATACGGACACGTATTTTCGAAATGATTTTATTAAACATTTTATCGTCTGCCTTAAGAGATTTACAACGTGTGTTTTTAAGACAGGTAAAAAGTTCAGCACCTTTAGGTGTTGCTTGATTTTGATAAGCTGAGTCTGCTAAGGTGATCTCATCGGGATCAACAAGAACGCCTATTACTTGAGAATCATGCACATTTGCAGGCGTTGTTTGATAATTCTTTA
>JAFWDV010000023.1 GCA_017515985.1 Clostridia bacterium | reverse complement strand
TTGATAATCTATCGAGCTTTACTTCAGCAGGCAACGCTTTATCATAAAAGTAGTTTAGAGAACTTGTTAAATCAACAAACCCCTCATCAATCGAATACCAAAATATATCTTCAGGAGATGCAAAATTTTGAATAGCATGTTGAATTTCAATGTTTTTCTCAATGTATTTTGACATTCTCGGAGGTACAATTTCTGTTCTCTTTGCCCAAGACTCTATAAATGCTACCTCACTTTTTGAGGGGGGATTAACTTTATTTAGCCAATCACGTGGAGCTGTACGATAATAATTTTGATAGTTGAATTTTCGATTGTTGGTATAAAAGGGTAGGTCTCTACTTCGACCAACATTATTTTTACCAAATACTTTTTTAAAGGTAGGCGAGCTTGCAAGTATCAACCCTGCTGAGTTATCTGCACCACTCATGACACATAGTGATGTAGACAAAGGATTTAACCCCCTTTCAACACATTCTACACTTGCATAGAATGATTTCATGTCAATAAAAGCAATCGCCCTTCGTTGTTCTTTTGAGTAGTCAATTAAAGGGTCAATTTTAATCATATAGACACCTCTTTGTAAATAGTGTTAGTTAAATTAACTAACACTATTCTAGCACTTTTCAAAATGATGTCAAATATTTACTCAAATTTTAAAAAAGAAAAAATAGGCGAAGCCTATCTTTATTTATCTTATATATATTTGTCTTTTGTTCTTTTGCGTACAGATAAAGCCAGTAATAATGTACGTTGACAGTTGTATATAGCCACAAAAAACTATGTATATAGCCACAAAAAACTATGTATATAGCCACAAAAAACTATGTATATAGCCACAAAAATACTCTACAAGTGGCTATTTTTATGATATAATAAAAGCATAGAGAATTAGATTTAGTCAACCTTTTCTCTATGCCCATTCAAAACACGCAAAGGAACGTATTTCTAATGTCAATTATAACAGAAAACAATCACTTACAAAAGAAGGCAGCCTTTATGAACGAATTTCCAAAGAGAAAAGTAGTAGAGCATAACGATCTTATTTCTAGTGTTGCAAAAATGGATAAAGTACCACTCAAAATTTTTGAGTTGGCAGTATCTTGTATAGATACCGATAATCCTCCAAAAGATAATATTGTTTTTTTGTCCAAAAGGGAACTTTTTGCTTTTTTTGATGTATCAGATAGCAATAAACATAGTCGTTTTAGAGAAGCGATTGAAAAAATGCAAAAAACCGCTTACTTTGAGATAAAAGAGGTTAAAGATAAAGGGTATAAGATGAAAAGCATTGTTCCAATTCCAATGGTGGAATGGAATAGTTATAATAACGAAGTGAAAATTAGATTTGATATTGATATTATGCCTTATTTAATTGAATTAAAGCAGAACTTCACACAATACGCTTTGACTGATGTAATGGAACTAAATAGTAAATATAGCATTATTATTTATAAGTGGTTGTGTATGCACTTTAATCAATACGAACATTATCAAAATAAAGGTGGTAGGAGACATAATCAATTAGAAGAATACCGAAATCCCTCTATTCCAATGAATGAGTTGAGAGTTTTAACAGACACTGTCACAGAATATAAAAGGTTTACACATTTTGAAACTAGAATTTTAAAAACAGCAATTCAAGAAATTAACGAACATACACATTATAATGTTACTTATGAAAAAATAAAGATAGGGCGAACTATTGACAGCATACAGTTCCATATAACGAAGAAAGAACAACCACAAGAATTAAATGGAGAATACAAGATAAGAGAACAAGATCCTGCATACTTGCAAGGGAAGGCAGATAGGGAACTAAATCAACAGACATTATTTGCTGAAGCAATGCAAAGTAAATACACTATGGAACTGATTACGAGTACATTACTTTCCCCAGTAGAAATGACCGACATTACTTTAATGGCTAATCTTCAACAAGAAGTATACCCCCTATATAAAGAGTTAGAAGAAATAGTAGGTCTCAAAGGTGTCAGAAAGCATCTGGAATACGTTTCAAACAAGAAATTGGACTATTCTAAGCCAAATCTAGTTAAGTATCTTAAAACGGCTGTAATGCGCTATATTGATAGTGGTGATATACTGCAACCTGAAGAAGATAAAACAAAGTATACTAAAACAAAAGGGAAAGTTGAAGCTGTCAATGGAAATAAAATTCCTGACCATAGATATAAACCTGCATATGTGAATGAAACGACATCAGAAGAACAAAAGGAACTAGAGAGAATTAAAAAAGAACTGTCAGACTCAATGAAAAAGAAAGAAGTATAGCTTAAAAAAACGCCAAAAGAAAATAATACGAAAAATAATATATTATTATTATTTTTCGTATTATTTTTATATTGTACTTACAATATATCCATGATATAATATAAATATATTGCGAATGTATTGTATTAATAATTTAGAACAGAGGAAAGATTATGAAAATTATCAGCTTTGCAGCTATTAAAGGTGGAGTAGGAAAAACAACATTAACATTCAATTATGGGGAGTGGCTTTCAAAACAAGGTAAAAATGTTTTGTTAATTGACTGTGACCACCAATGTAGTTTAAGTCAAACATATAATTTATTTACAACAGAGAATACTGTTTATAATATTTTTGAAGGTGGGGAAGTAGAAATTCATAATATTCATAATAATTTGGATATAATCCCATCTTCTCCGATGCTTGATGAGTTAGAAATTGAATTGAGTACAAAACATAATAAGGATTTACTTTTGATGATGTGGTTTCAAGATAATATCGATACAATAAGAAAATACGATTTTGTTTTAATTGATTGCCACCCTGATTTTTTAACTGTCACCAAAAATGCTATAGCAATCAGTCATTACATACTCAGTCCAATTGAACCTAGCCAATATGGATTTACATCAAAAAGTTTACTATTAGAAAGACTAGCAAACTTTAAAGATGAAGTGATTGATGTAAGATCAAGAGAAAGTTATATCACAGCACAGACATTATTTATAGGTAATAGGATACGACATAATACAAAATCATCTAAAGAGTTCTCACAAAAGATTTCAGAGGATGAAAGCGTAATAGCTTTAATTCCAGAAAAAGAACTTTTTAATCGATCAACCTTAGACGGAACTCCAATTGTTGAGATGCAGGAAGATAAAGAAATAAATATTAAAAATAAAACGTTTTTTAATGCGTTAGATAGTACATTCCAGAATATTACAAATACAATAGAAAAATAATGTAGATACAATATTTGCATAATGTTTATAGAAGAGAGGGAAATATAATGGCTTTTGATTTAGATACGGATAATATAAAAAAAGTGATGACTAAAAAGAAAAATAGTAATCTACCTGTTAATGAGACAAAAAATGAGAAACGGATAACTTGTTCTTATACTTTAGAACCATCTGTAAAAGAAGGATTAATTAAATTAGCTAGGAAGCAAGGGTACTCAAACACGTCTAAATTTTTAAACGATTTGCTGAAGCAGAATTTGAAAAACGAAAACATAATATAGAAACAATGCAATAACAATATATTCGTAATGCTAATATATTGTGTTTTTAATGTAGATATTAAATGAAATTGGAAGAAGTCCTTTTTGAAGTAACGTCAAATAATTTGATACAAATCAGAATCGAAGGAAAAATAAAATTATGGAATTTAAGTCACTACAGATTAAGAACTTTAGAAGTTTTGAAGATATAAGTCTTAACCTATCAAACAAAAATATTTTTTTCGGACTTAATGATGTCGGAAAAACAAATCTATTAACAGCTTTACGATTTGTTTTTGATAGAGATACTCGAAGAAACGATTTTATAGACTCGGACTATTTTGAGAAGAAAACAGATACCCCAATTGAAATTTTAGTTACTGTTGATATTAGTGATAATGGTTCTGTTGCAAAGTTTTAAATAAAGAATAAAATCCCTTACGGTATCTATGATTTAAGCTGGGATTCCCAATAATACCTTGATTTCAGTACAGACCGAAAACCCGAAGAGAGTACCTTCTTTTCGGGTTTTCTTATATAATCCTCGGATGGCTTCCATGCCTTTAATCGTGGTAGAGGCAGTGCGTAAACTTCGATAGAATTTATTGCGTCTCTTTACTGGACGATGGTCTTGTTCAATCAAATTATTCAGGTATTTAATGGTACGATGTTCTGTCCCTTGATAAAAG